>JAJZRG010000067.1 GCA_021802825.1 Chloroflexota bacterium | reverse complement strand
CGCAACCAACGACGAGACCCCGGCCGATGGCCGGGGCCCAGGAAGACCGGCTGATCACAGGTGTCACCGATGACGCGACGCATGTGTCGCCGATGTCGCGACTCAAGACAGTGGCGCGCCCGACAGGTGTTGGACGCGCGATTTCAACCTACACCATCCCGATCGAGGGCCGCGACGAGTGGCTGGCCGCGGCGAGGCGGCGGGCATGAGGGACGGGCAACTTCGCGGCGCCCTCTCGCCGCAGGCGACGCAGCGGCAGATGGACGTCCTTGCCGCCTACGTCGCTGCTGGCGGGTCCGTCCAGGAAGCCGCCGAGCTAGTGGGCATCCGGCCGAGCACCGTGAAGCGCCACCTCGCCGATCTGCGTGCGCGGTCGGGGCTGACCACCGAGCAGCTGATCTACGCCGGACGAGCTTCCGGACAGCTCCTCGTTCCGAGCCTGGAGCCTGGATACAACGGTCTCTCCTGACCCGTGATCGTCGGTAGCGCCTGACCAATCCGAACATCCGGTCGCCGCTGGCTGCGGCTCCATGTCCTTGGACGCCCGTTCGACCCGTGGGTCTCGCATTCCATTAACGTATCTGCTAGCGTAGCTGCAAGCACTGAATTAGACGAGCTGCACGAGGCCTTCGATGTGGCCCTCTTAACTCTCCGGGAAGCCGCCGCCCGACTTGGGATCACTGCCGACACGCTTCGAGCACAGGTCAGGAGAGGGCGACTCCATGCAAGGAAACCCGGACGGGACTGGCTTGTCGAGGCGGCTGAGGTGGCCCGGTACGAGCGGAATTCGCTGGGGCGTTCTGGGCGTCCACCACGAGGTGCTGAGGCAACGGCCGTCCTTACGCAGCGCGCCGAGCCGGCGTACCGAGAGTCCCGGAGAGCAGGAGAGCGCAGAGCGTGAACGCCCAACTGCGCCTTCTCGATATCCCTCTCTATCGCTTGGCGGCAGCACCCTCGCTGGCGCCGTTCCTGAAGTGGCCGGGCGGCAAGTCCCAGGAACTCCCAGCGATCGCAGCAGCGGCACCCGCTCTGACCGGGCGGTTCATCGATCCATTCCTGGGCGGCGGGTCCGTACTGCTTGCTGTTCCCGAGGACGTCGAAGCGTGGGTGAATGACGCCGCGGAGGACCTCATCGAGCTGTATCGAGCCGCGGCGGAGGAGCGTTGGGCGTTTCGCGATGCGGCCTCGGGCGTCGCTCATGCCTGGGACGGACTCGGGGCGTTCGATGATGTCTACCGGACGCTGGCCGACGAGTTCCTGGACGGATCATCCGGGTTCGACACCGTGTCTGCCGCCGGCCGCAGACGAGCCTTCAGCCGAGCACTGGATCTGGCCGGCCCGGGACTCGACGATGTGTTTGCCGCCCGGCTGGCCAAGGACCTGCCCTCGAAGTTCACTCGGATGCGACGGATCCAGGTGGCGCTCGGCCAGCAGCTCTCCGACCCAGACCTCCTGGCCAACGTGGAGGGCGCGGTCCGCGCCGCCTTCTACATGTCGATCCGGGCGCGGTACAACCGCGCGAGGCTGTCGGGGACCTGGAACGACCTTCGACTCGCCGACTTCCTCTTCCTCCGCGAGTTCGCCTACGCGGCAATGTTCCGCTTCAACTCGCGCGGGGAATTCAACGTCCCATACGGCGGGATCAGCTACAACCGCAAATCGCTGGCCGACAAGCTCGACATCCTCTTCAGCGCTGGCATGTTGGGGCGCCTGCAGAACACCACGTGGCGATGCGCAGACTTCGAGCTCTTCCTCCGGGAGGCGGCGCCGGTTCGGTCTGACTTCGTGTTCATCGACCCGCCCTACGACAGTGACTTCAGCGACTACGACAACCTCCCCTTCGGGGGCAGCGATCAGGAACGGCTCCAGCGAGTCCTCGAAGGCCTGTCGGCAAGCGTGATGATCGTCATCAAGGACACGCCCATGATCCGGCGCCTCTACCGGTCGGACCGGTGGCGAGTGGCAGAAGCCGACAAGACCTATATGTGGACGATCAAGTCCCGCAATGACCGGGAGACCACCCACCTCACGATCACGAACTACTGAGCGCAGCCTCAGGCGACGGCAATGGTCTCGAGTCGGTCGAACTCGCCCGGCCACACCAGCGCCACCCCGTGGGCAGCGCAAAGTGAGATCCAGCGTTGATCGTTGGGCGCTCGCTCAATAGCCAGGACGGCGCGGATGGGTCGCCCGTTGGCGCCCAGCAGCATCGCGTAGTGCAGAACCTGGCCCAGCCCGAGACGAAGTTGGCCGTTCTCATTGCTCCGGGTCAGGCTCTTGATCTCGGCCACGGTGAAGGTCACGCCGTCATCCCAGGCGAGATCGAAGTCCGCGGCGCTACCGCCCGGGCGGAGCGGGGCCATTCCCTTGGACCGGACCCAAGCGGCGAGGGCGTTCTGCGTGGCCGCGTGTGCGCCAAGGGCTCTGTCGACTTCGTTGGGATCGACTGAGAACGGCTCCCGTGCCTGAGTTCCAGGCGCCTCGTTCGCCAGCTGGTAGTCGGGAAACACCTCCGTCGGCGGGAGGCCCGGTCCAGGGACCAGCTGCTGCGCGACCTCGCCTCGGTCGCGCGCCTCGGCGAGGTAGCGGCGACCTGCCGGAGTAATCGAATGGTGCTGCTGGCCAGCGTCATAGGTCTCGAGCCCAGGTCCGACCAAGGTGCGGTGGGAAACCAGGTTCCGAACCTTCTGGCTGAAATAGGTGTCATTCCGCCCGGCCAGGATCTCCCAGTCTTGGCCGTCAGGCTTGAGAATGAGCGTGAGTTCCCGAATGAGGTCCGACGTCGTGAGGCCAGCCGGGCTGCCATCCAGAAGAGCCAGCGCCGGCAGTACCAGTTCCCGCTCTGTGTACTGAGTCACGCATCCTCCGTCGACGACCGTAGGACACGATTGTCTCCCACCTCGGTGGCGTCCGACGCGGCACGCCAGCGGCGCTCGAGATCCAGCGCCTCCTGATGCTGTCGCTTGACGACGTCCACGGCGATGCGCGTGATCACCTCGACCTGGCGCGGCGATAGCGGCGGCATCGGGCAGCATTCCGAGCAGTGGGTGACGCCGGTGCTGCCGTAGGCCCACCTCATGGTGGCGCAGTCCGGGTGGCGCGCCCGGAAGTCGGCCTCCTCAAGCTCGATGGCAGCCGCTTCCTCGGGGGTCCGCTGGAGGATCGGCTTCCGCTCGCGCGCGTCGACGAACCCACGGCCGCAGCCCCTGCACGGCTCGCCGCTCGTGAACTCTTCCCAGGTCAGGCGCTGGTCGTCGGTCCACCGCCGGCCCAGTTGGATGGGAGGCGGCTCACGGCACCAGCGCGCCCGAAAGACAAAGGGGCGGACGTCGGACTCGACGATGAAGTGGACCACCACGCCATCGGACCGCTCGGCGTGCGAGAGCGAGGTGGATGCCTGCCGGCAGTAGTCGCGTCCGCTGCGACCGGGATCGCGACCGCCGTCCCACACGCCGGCCGCAATGGCGGCGTCGAACCAGCGCTGGGCGACGGCCGGATACCACGCGGCGAACTTGATGAGCGGCTCGCGATCGCCCCCGGCAGCCGTCGCCCTTCGCAGCCAGTCGTCGAAGTCGTCGCACTCGGCATCGGCCATCTGAATGACGACGGCTTGGATTGCGGTGCGTGGGCTGGGAGGCTTGGCTGCCCGGGGTGAACGCGGCATGGGCGCAGTATCGCGTCAGGGGACGTCCGGCCACCCGGTCGTCGTGCATCGGCTGGTCCCCGAGGTGTAGCACCCGGGACGGATAGACCCCAGCAACCGCCTCGGCCACGCTCTTCGTGATGTCGAAGAGCGTGCAATCGAGCGTCACCAGCGTCATGCGCGGCACCGCCGCGAGGTTCGTGCTCCTCCGCGCAGGCAGTCGGCGCACCTGATGAAGCTCTGCACGGTCTGCGGCGTGGTCACCAGCCGACCTGGCAGTCGCTGCACCGAGCACGCCCGGCAGTCGAACCGCAGCCGCCACAACGCCCTGTACAACACGCGCGCCTGGCAGCGCCTCAGCGCCCGAGTGCTTCGCGCATGGCGTGGCGAGCACGGGAACTGGTGCCCGGGCTACCAGCGTCCCGCCCACCCCGCCAGCGACCTGACCGTTGATCACGTCGTTCCGCTCGCGGCAGGCGGCGCACCCTTTGACATCGCCAACTGCGCCGTCCTCTGCCGCTCCTGCAACTCGACGAAGGGTGCCGGAGACGCCGACCGGGGGTCCCCACACGCGGGTTCTGCGCTCCTGGAAGACCGCGCCTCGCAAATGTACGCACGCGGCCGAGTTTCGCGAAAAATCCCGGTGGTCGCCGACGCCGGCCACGACCACGTTCGCCCACGGGCGCCACAGGGCACTGGAGTGGCCCGATGACCCCCACGGTGGCCATCTGCGCGACCGAACGGAGTAGGGCCCCGGGTTGGCGCCCGGGGCCCGAGGGTCGACTGGTGGCGGCCGAGCTACCCAGCGTCGCCCTGGGAGCCTGCCTCCGGCGTGGCCACCTTGGGCTCGCGCCTGGCACGGGGCCGGGTCGGCGCGGGCGCCTCGACCGGCCCCGGCTCGGTCGGCGCCTCCTCCTCGGCGGGCACCTCGGCCTCGGCCGCCTTGCGGGCCAGGGCCGCCTTGCGAAGCGCGCTCGTGTACTGGTTCCAGTGGGGCTTGCACATCCGCCCCAGGCAGTCCTTCTGGCTGGGCTGGGCCGGGAAGTCCGTGACCGGCGCCTCGTGCGCCTCGATCCCGAATGGGGGCGGTGGGGCCAGTTGACATGATCATTCCCAATCCCGAACTTCGTCGACCCGATGCACTTCCGCATGTCCGTCATGTCGCTGGTCCTTTCGCTCGCCGACGCCGATCTGGCGTTCGGCCGCCCATCCATCACGCTGCCCGCGCGACGATGCAAGGTCGAACATCGGCGGTCGCCCGATGACGGCGACCCGCGTGGCGGCCCCGACCGCGCCGTGGCGCAACCGGATCACCGGGTCCGGCGAGGAGGCGCCCGACCAGCTGCTGGCCACCGGGTTCGGACCGGGGTTCAACGGACCGCTCCTCGTGGCGATCGAACGTTCGTCGTCGCCCGGGAGTGACGTGATCAAGCGCGCCGCCGCCGCGGTGGCGGCCGAACCGGGAGTCCTGGCGGTGACCTCGCCCGCGACGAGCCCAAGTGGAGCCGTTGCCGTCTTCACCGTCATCCCGCGGTTCGCGCCTCAGGCACCGGAGACGCATGCGCTCGTGGATCGGTTGCGCGAGCAGGTTCTCCCGGGCGCAACAGGCGGGACGGGCGCGTCCTCATACGTCGGCGGCATGACCCCTGTCTTCATCGACCTCGACGAGCGCGTGGCCCGGCGGCTGCCACTCGTCATCGGTGTCGTCGTCGCCCTGTCGGTCGTCCTGCTCGTGCTTGCCTTCCGATCGCTCGTCGTCGCGCTCACCGCGGCCGTCCTCAACATCGTCTCGATCAGCGCGGCCTTCGGTGTCGTGGTCGCGGTCTTTCAGTGGGGCTGGGGGCTCGGGCTCGTCGGCCTCGACGACACGGTGCCGATCGCGTCGGTCGTACCGATGTTGATGTTCGCGATCGTGTTTGGACTGTCGATGGACTACGAGGTGTTTCTCCTCTCGCGGATCCGTGAGGCAACGACGCCGGCAGCGACACGAGGGCCGCTGTCGTCGTCGGGATCGCCTCGACGGCACGGGTGATCACCTCGGCGGCGCTCATCATGATCGGGGTCTTCCTCGCATTCGTGCCCTCCGAGAACGCGATGGTCAAGATGCTCGGGGTGGGTCTTGCCACGGCAGTTCTCGTCGATGCGACGATCGTCCGAGTGGTCCTCGTGCCGGCTGTCATGACGATCCTGGGCGAGGCGAACTGGTGGCTGCCCAGGTGGCTCGACCGGCGACTGCCGAGGAACTTCCACCCATCGAGAGTGCGGCCGCCGTCCGGGTGACGTGGCCGGCGAACATGGGCTCAGGCATGGACGGAGCACGGCTCCCCTGGCGAAGTCGAATCGACGGCGGTGAGCGTCCCAGGCGTCGACATCGATGGCGCCCGGCCGGCACGCAGGCCGTTCGAGATGACGAGGACCTCGGCCACCTCGTGGATCGCCACGACGGCCGCGAGTCCGAGGGCGCCGGCTGCCGCGAGCGGGACGAGGACGACCAGGATCGAGCCCGAGAGCACGAGGTTCTGGTGCATGATCCCCCGCGCGCGACGGGCATGGCCGATCGCCTGTGGAAGGTGGCGGAGATCGTCGCCCATGAGCGCGACGTCGGCGGTCTCGATCGCGAGGTCGGAGCCCATCGCGCCCATCGCGATCCCGACGTCGGCCGTCGCGAGGGCCGGTGCGTCGTTGATCCCGTCCCCGACCATGGCGACCGTCCGGCCGCCGTCCCGGAGTGCACTCACGATGGACGCCTTCGTCTCGGGCAAGAGCTCGGCCTCGACACGGTCGATCCCGGCCCCTGTCGCGAGGGTCGCGGCCGTGCGCCGGTTGTCCCCCGTGAGCATGACGACCTCGGCGCCGAGCGAACGGAGCGCGGCGACCACGCCGGGCGCCTCGGGGCGGAGCTCGTCGCGGACGCCGATCGCGCCGACGAGACGACCGTCGCGCTCGACGAGGACGACCGTCGCGCCGGCGGCCTCGAACGTCTCGACTGCGGACGCGAGGAGACCGGGCTCGACGAACCCTGGCCGGCCGAGGCGGACCGGCACCCCGTCGATCCGTCCGGTCAGCCCCCGACCGCCGATCGCCTCGACGTCGTCCGCCGGTTCGACCGACGGCACCGCCTCGAGGATCGCCCGGGCGAGCGGGTGGTCGCTCCGGGCCTCGAGCGCGACCGCGAGGCGGAGAACCTCCGCGTCGCTCCAGCCGGGCGCCGGGACGACGCCGACGACGCGCGGTTCGTTCCGGGTGAGGGTCCCGGTCTTGTCGAGAGCGACGACGGAAGCAGCGGCGAGCGCCTCGAGGGCGGCCCCGCCCTTCACGAGGATGCCCGCCCGGCTCGCGGCGCCGATGCCGGCGACGACGGTCACCGGGACGGACAGCGCGAAGGCGCACGGGGCGGCCGCGACGAGGACGACGAGCGCCCGCGGCAGCCAGACCACCGGATCGTCGAGGACGCTGCCCACGATCGCGACCGTGGCCGCGACGACCATGATCCCCGGCACGAGCGGCCGGGCGATCCGATCGGCCATCCGCTGGCTGACGCCCTTGCGTTCCTGAGCCTCCTCCACGATCCGGACGATCCGCGCGAGCGAGTTGTCCGCGACGAGCGCAGTCGCCTCGATCTCGAGGGCGCCGCCGCCGTTGATCGAGCCCGCGAATACCGGGTCGCCCGGGGCGACGTCGACCGGGATCGACTCGCCCGTGATCGCCGCGATGTCGAGCGCGGAGCGGCCGGCCAGAACGACGCCGTCGGTCGCCACCCGTTCTCCGGGTCGCACGACGAGCCAGTCGCCCGGCCGGAGCTCGGCCGCGGGGATCGTGAGCTCGGCCCCGTTCCGGCGGACGACGGCGGTCGGAGGCACGAGCGAGAGGAGCGATCGGAGCTGGCGCCGGGTCCGGGCGAGCGCGTACGCCTCGAGCCCTTCCGAGATCGAGAAGAGGAACGCGAGCGTCGCGGCCTCGCCGAGCTCGCCGAGGAGGACGGCGCCGGCCGCGGCGATCGCCATGAGCGTCCCGATCCCGATCTCGCGCCGGAGGAGTGCGCGGACCGCCTCCGGGACGAACGTCGCGCCGCCGACGACGAGGGCCCCGGCATAGGCTGCGCTCTCGAGCGTCGGCAGGCCGGCGAGCCCGAGGACGAACCCGGCGGTGAGGAGCGCCCCTGCCGCGACTGCGAGCCGGACCGAGCGGACGTCGAGGAATCGCTCTGGCTCGCCGTCTGGCTCGCCGTCGCCCTCGCCGTCGCGCGCGTCCTGCTGTCCGGGCGCGCAGCAGTCGAGTCCATCGCTCACCTGGTCCTCACTCCCTCGCCCTGACCGGGACCGGCCAGCGCATGCCCGGGCCCGTCGGCGAGCGGCCGGCGAGCGTGGTCGTCGGCTCACCGTGCCCTGGTCGCGCGGCGGTCGTCGGTGAGGGCGATACTTGCATGATCGCTCAAGTATACACGTGTCAGGGCGGACGCCGCCGCGGCCCAGCACGCTGGGGCCCACCCCCGTCTGGGCGAGCGGGCAGGCCGCGCGGCAGGGCGCTAGCATTTCAGCATGTTATGAAGAGAGTTCGAGCGAACACGGGTTCGCCATCCTGGTGATCGCGTTCGTGGCGCTCGCTGTGGCGGCTGTCAGCGCGCTGGTGCGATGGCGCCGAGACATCCTCCTGGCGCGGCTGGCGGCCGCGTCACGGCCGAGCTGGGCGCGGCCGACGGCTCGTCCTCATCCCGCACCACCGTCCGTCCGGGACAGTCTGACCTCGGGCGTCGCAACGGCGTCCGTGCACCTCCGGAGGCGACCGCGGCCGCGTAGGCGGCCGCTCACGACGCCGACCCAACGCCCCGCGCCCCGCCGCCCGCCGCCACCGGGACCGGAGGCCTCCGTGCTTTGCCCCTGCCCACGCGCGGCGCTCGCCACCGTCGCGCTCGTCCTCATCGTGGCCGGACCTGTCGCCGGCCACTCCGAACTGAAGACCGTGCTACCCGGGCCGGACGACGTCGTCGACGTCTTCCCGGCCGAGCTCGTGGCGACGTTCAGCCAGGATCTCGACCCCGCCCGGAGCTCGCTCGAACTCCGGGATGGCGCCGGGACGCCTGTCGCCCGTGGTGGGCGTGACCCGTCCTCCCGGCGGACGATGCGATTGGCGCTCCCGCCACTGACGCCCGGCTCGTAAACGGTCCGGTGGACCTCGTTCTCCGCCGAAGACGGCGAGCTGGTCCGCGGCTCGTACACCTTCACGGTAGCAGCCGCTTCGCCCGCGTCCTCACCGACGACGGCAGGACCGACCCGAGAGCCGTCGACCGAGCCCACCCCGGGAACCCATGGTCGCGCGCGCGGACAGCGTCCTTCGTCGCCGGGCTCAGCTCCAGCCGGCCTCTTGGACCGAAGCTTGGGGTCTCCAGATCGAGCCGTACACCGTCGTCGTCCGGGGCGACGGGACGGTGGTCGCGAAATACGAGGGGGTGCTCGCCCCGGAGGAGCTCCGGGCAGCTCTCGATGCGCTGTGACCTGGCTTGCCGGCTACACGGGTGCCACCCTAGTCGCGATGGCGCACTTCGGCCGGGAGGCGTGGCGCCAGAACGGCGAGACGTTCTCGGTCTGGCTCGCGCTGCTCGGCCGGCTCGCGCCGCTCGGCCGGCTCGCGCCGCTTGCGCTCGCGGGGCCGCACGCGTCGCGACGCCTGCGCATTCGACCGTTCGCGCATGGCGTCCTCGAGCCCGGCTGGACACTGCCCCTCGTCGTCCTCGTGGCGCTCGGCGCCGGCTCGATCCTCTACGACGGCCTGTCGCAGACGGAGGCGTGGTTCCGGGCCTTCGATGACGACCAGGTTCGCGCTCGTCGCCTGGGGCCGCGCTTTGCTTCTCGATCGATTCGACCCGGTGGCGGGGCTCGGCTTCGCACGCCGGTGGGTGGAGGCGCCATCCGCCCCCGAACCGGCTGGCTGCTGACATCGGCGACCGCTGGGAGACCTCTCGATGAACGTTGGAGACACGATGGATACGAACGAGCGAACCCCGATTACCGCACCCTCGACCGCGCTCACCCGCCGTCGCTTCCTCCGCGCGGCTGCCGTGGCCGGCGGGGGCTGTTGCCGCCACCGTCGCTGCCTGTACCCCGGCCGGAGCGCCGGCGTGGACGTTCGGGCCGAGCCTTCCCGATGCGTCGAAGGCTCCGGGCCCGGCGCCGACCGGGGCGTCGGTGGCGCCGTCCGGCCAGACGCCTGCCCCGGCCGCGACCCCGGTGCCGTCAGCCAGCCCAACCACCGATCCTGCCGCCATGAACGAGGAGCACGACCGCTCCGCCGAGGCGCGCGTCAGGCGGTTCCTGGGCGGCGAATGGGAGGCGGCGGGTCCCTACGGCAATCAACCGCTTGAGCCGCGGATCGACGGCGACTGGAAGGTGTTCGAACTCGAGTGCAGCGCGTTCGAGTGGCGGATCGACGCCGAGCTCCCGCCCGTGAACGCGCTCGGCTACAACGGGATGTGGCCGGGTCCGATTCTCCGGGTCACGGAGGGGGACAAGGTCCGGGCGATCGTGAAGAACTCGATGGCCGAGTCGACCACGGTTCACTTCCACGGCCAGTCGCTCGTCAACAAGATGGACGGGGTGCCGTTATCACCCAGCCGCCGATCAAGCCGGGCGAGACGTTCGTCTACGAGTTCCTCGCGGCGCCGTACGGGCCGCACATGTACCACTCGCACCACAACGCGGCGGACCAGGTCGGGCGCGGTCTGCTGGGCGCGTTCCTGGTCGATCCGAAGGACGTGAAGCTCCGCCACGACCGCCGCTACGGCATTACCCAGGACATCGTCTGGGTCAGCAACGATACCCTCGGCGGCTTCACGATCAACGGACGAGGCTTCCCGGCGACCACGCCCCTCATCGCCAGGAAGGGCGAGCGGATCCTCGTCCGGTTCATGAACGAGGGTCAGATGATGCATCCCTGGCATCTCCACGGGATGCCGATGCGCGTCGTCGCCCGGGACGGGTACTACCTTGGTTCGGCCGAGTTCACCTGCGACACACTCGGGGTAAATCCCGGCGAACGCTACGACGTTATCATCGACTGGGACAACCCGGGAGCATGGGCCTTCCACTGCCACCTCCTCAGCCACGCCGAGGGATCAAAGGGGATGTTCGGGATGGTCACGGCCCTCATCGTGGAGTGAGTTGAAGGGGCATGGATGCTTCCATTCGGCACGCTCGTCGCCCGCACAGGCTGAAGATCGCCACAGAGCCGGGAGATGCCCGACGCCCGAGCGGAGCCTCCCCGCGCGAATTGGGCCGTTCGCATAGCATGATTGAGCAATGATGCAGCTATGGCTCGCGAGCCTCGTCCCCGGTTCAGCGCGGAGAGCGCACACACCGTGGTGTGTGCGCGGGCAATGTCCTCGGAGCCACGCCGATGATCTCTGAGACGGGTACGCCCGGATCGGACGCGCGCCCGGCGCCGGGCGGCCACGCTCACTCGGCGGCTGGAGTGGGCGCCGGTCGGCTCAGGGCCGTCCTCGCGCTCACCGGCGGCTACATGGCGGTCGAGGTCGCGGGCGGCATCCTCACCGGCAGCCTGGCGCTCATCGCCGACGCCGGGCACATGCTCACCGACGTCGCCGGCGTGTCGATGGCCCTCCTCGCGATCCGCTTCGCCGCCCGGCCGGCGACCGACGGCAAGTCCTATGGCTACTATCGCCTGGAGATCCTCGCCGCGATCGCGAACGGGATCCTGCTGTTTGGCGTCGCGGCGTACATCCTCTACGAGGCGTACCGGCGATTCCTCGAGCCGCCCGAGGTCCTCGGCCTGCCGATGCTCGCGGTGGCGACCGTCGGCCTGCTCGTCAACCTCGTTTCGGCTCGCCTCCTGTTCGCCGGCCAGAAGTCGAGCCTCAACCTCCGGGGCGCCTTCTACGAGGTCGTCGGCGACCTCCTCGGCTCGGTCGCGGTCATCGTCGCCGGCGTTGTCATCGCGCTCACCGGCTGGTCGCTCGTCGACCCGATCGCCTCGGTCGTCATCGGCCTCTTCATCCTGCCCCGGACCTGGACGCTCATCCGCGACGCGGTGGATGTCCTCCTCGAGGGGACGCCGAAGGGTGTCGACATGGCCGAGGTTCGCCGGCACATCACCGAGACCGAGGGCGTCGCCGACGCGCACGACCTCCACGCCTGGACGATCACGAGCGGGATGAACGTCCTCTCGGCGCACATCGTCCTCGCGGACGGCGCCAGGTCCGACGAGGTCCTCGACCGGCTCTGCGGCTGCCTGTCGAGCGACTTCGACATCGAGCACAGCACGTTCCAGCTGGAGCCTTCGGACCGGCGGGCCGTCGAGAAGGCGACCCACTGAGTCTCAAGCACGCGAAAGGAGAATCCGATGACCGACATGAACCAGGCAGCGCAGGGCACTCCCACGGGCTTGACGTGCCCCAAGTGCGCGGGCCCGATGCGGCGCTACGAGCGCAGTGGCATCACGCTTGATCAGTGCACCGAGTGCCGGGGGATCTTCCTCGATCGGGGCGAACTGGAGCGGCTCATCGAAGCCGAAGACGTCCACTATCGGGAAGGCCGACCGGCGCCCGGACCGGAGCAGGAAGGCGGATACCCCGACCCCCGCGACTACCCGCCCGATTCCGGCTATGGCGGCGACCGCAGCGGCAAGCACGGCGGCGGCAAGCACGGGGGCTACGGCGGCGGCGACCCGCGCCGCCGGCGGCGAGGCGGATTCCTCGGTGACCTGCTCGACTTCGGGTGAGCTGTCGAACACTGTCGGTCATGAGCGCCAAACATGGGAGATCACTCGTGGAGCCTGCAGGACCGAATTCGGATGTGCGTGTGCGGCGATTCAGCCGCCGAGCCCTGCTGCGGCTGTCCGTCCTCGCTGGCCTGGGGGCCGTGGCCGCCGCCTGCGCCGGGCCCGCGCCAGCCCGGCCCGGCTTGACGTTCGTCCCCACTCCGTCGTTGACGGCGGCGCCGGCCGCGGCCTTCACCGTGGAGATCCATCGCTCGCCGACATGCGCCTGCTGTCACGAGTGGGTGGCGTATCTGCGCGCCGAGGGCACGGCAGTCACTGAGGTGGAAGAGGCTGACGTCTCCGTCTACAAGCGCTCGCTCGGAGTACCGCAAGAACTCTGGAGCTGCCACACCTCGGTCGTCGACGGCTACGTCGTCGAGGGCCACGTCCCGCTCGAGGCGATCGAGCGTCTGCTCGCCGAGCGCCCCGACATCGACGGGATCGCCCTCGCCGGGATGCCGCCCGGCTCGCCCGGGATGCCCGGCCCGAAGGAAGCCTCGCTCGAGGTTCAATCGTTCCGCGACGGCGTCGTCACCCTGTTCGGCTCGTACTGACCCCCCGGCTCTCGGGGTCAGTCGTCGTCGGTCGGCTCGACAGCGTGCCGGGCTTCCTCCTGGGCACCGCGGGTCTCTGTCGTCTCCCCTGATCGCCAGGCAGGACTTCCGGCTTGCTGTCTGCTCTCGTCCAGATACGTCCGTGACACCGGGCCTGGGCGCGGGGTGAGGCGCGACCGGGGCTGACAACGAGGCGAGAGCCCTCGCTACGCTGGGTGTGTCAAGCAACCAGCACGGAGGGCTCTCGATGGCCAAGTCTACCCAGCGACGCCATCCCCAGGGCACGAACGCCCGCAACCGGATCGTCCGCCGACCGACGCCGCGTGTCCGCGCGGCCGCGCCGGACCTCTCGCGCGATGCCCGCCGGCGTCTGGCGATGGTCGACTGGCATCGGGCCCACGGCGGGAACGTGAGCCTGACGGCCCGCCACTTCGGGCTCGGCCGCTCGACCGTGTACCGCTGGCTCGGCCGCTTCGACCGGTTCCACCTCGAGGCCCTCGAGGACCGCAGCTCCGCGCCGCGCCGCCGGCGTCGGGCGACCTGGACCCTCGAGCAGCTGCGGGCCGTCAAGGCGATCCGCGAGCGCTATCCACGCTGGGGCAAGGACAAGCTCCGGGTCCTCCTCCGCCGCGAGGGGCTGACGCTCTCGGCCTCGATGGTCGGCCGGATCCTCGGGCGCCTCCGCCGCTCGGGCGAGCTCCGGGAGCCCCGCCATCGTGGGATCAGCGCCCGCAAGCGGGCCTGGCGCCGGCCCCACGCCGTGCGCAAGCCGGCCGACTTCGTCGCCGTCCGGCCGGGTGATCTCGTCCAGCTCGACACGCTCGACATCCGGCCCCTGCCCGGCCTCGTCTTCAAGCAGTTCACCGCCCGCGACGTCGTCAGCCGCTGGGACACGGTCGAGCTGCACACCAGCGCGAGCTCCCGCTCCGCGGTCGCGATCCTCGATGCCCTCGCCGCCCGGATGCCGTTCGCGGTCCGGGCCCTCAGCGTCGACAACGGCTCGGAGTTCATGGCCGAGTTCGAGGCCGCCTGCACCGCCCGGGGGATCGCCCTGCTCACCCTGCCGCCGCGCAGCCCCAAGCTCAATGGCGGCGTGGAGCGGGCGAACCGGACCCATACCGAGGAGTTCTACGAGGTGACCGACGCCGAGGCCACGCTCGCCGGCCTGCGGCCCGCCCTGCTCGCCTGGGAGGCCGTGTACAACACGATCCGGCCGCACCAGGCGCTCGGCTACCTCACCCCCGCCGAATACCTGGCCTCCGTGGGGGTCGATGTGTATCGGACGTACTGAACGAGTACACTGTCTAATCGTACAACTGGTACTACTTGACACATGCTCCCGGATGGCCGATGCGTGTCATCCATGCAGCAGATCACCTACTCCCGGGCACGTGCTGACTTGGCGGACCTCTACGACAATGCGCTCGAGCACCTCCCCACCCGGATCGATCGTCGCCGGGCTTACCCTGCCGTGCTGCTCTCCCTGGAGGACTTCAAGGCCCTCCTGAGCCAGTTCGAGTTCGCACCGGAGGTACTGTTCGAGGCCTCCTCGGTGGCTGTATGGCTGCCGGAACTGGCGATCTGGGGACGAGGCACCACGTTCGCTGAGGCCAAGGAGGATCTTCTGGGAGAGGTCGACCAGCTACTCGCCCTGGTCGCTGAAGACGCACGGGTGCGTTCCGCGCCAAACATGGTCGAACGACTGCCCTGGATCTTCCGGTTGATGTACGCGGAGAGTGACGCCGAGCGTGAGGAGATGGTGTTCGCGGCGCCCGCGGGGGAACCACGTCCCCTGGCCGTGGCGGGAACCTGACGGCTCCATTGGCGACCCTCGGGGACCTGAAGACGTTCGTCGAGCACGACGGCTGGACTGAGGAGCCGAACCTCGCGCGCGGGCGCGGGCGGACGAGTGATCACTGGCGCTACCGGAAGGATCTTCCGGATGGGACGAGTCTCCGGACGAAGGTCTCGCACAGCCTGCGCGACGAGATCGGAATCGACCTGTTCAAGCACATCCTGCGAGACCAACTGCGGGTCACCGAAGATCGGTTCTGGGATGTCGTTCGGGGAGGAGCGACCGAAGTGGCCGAGGCACTTCCCCCACAAGCAGCGACGATTCCCGGGCGGCTCGTCCAACGGCTGATCGTGACCGTGGGGCTTGGAGAGGACGAGGCCCGCGCCATGACCGTCGACGAGGCACGAGCAGCCTGGGAAGCCTACAAGGCCCAGCCCAGGTAAGCGCGTGGATCGTACCTCACCGTCCACACGGGGCGAGGCTCCCGCCCGACGTCACTTCCGACATCGATCCACATCATGCCCGATGGTGAACGCAGCGGCGTGGCCCGGCTGAGGTTGTGAGCGAGCACGAAAGGTGCAGAGAGATCGCCACGAAACGTGCAGAGGCGATCAGCGTCAGCCGAGCATAGCAGCGCCCTCCTTGCCTGACGGGACGTGGGCGCGCATGCGGTAGCTCTGGCCCTTGATGTTGACGACGGTGGCGTGGTGGAGGAGCCGGTCGAGGATGGCCGTGGCGACGACCCCGTCGGCGAAGACCGCGCCCCAGTCCCCGAAGCCGCGGTTGGAGGTCAGCACGATCGAGCCGCGCTCGTAGCGACGGCTCACGACCTGGAAGATCCAGTGGGCGCTGGTGGCGTCCATGGGCAGGTAGCCGAGCTCGTCGATGACGAGGACCGACGGCCCGGTGTACGTCCGCATCTTCGAGGACCAGCTGCCCTCGAGGTGGGCCGCCTGGAGGTGGGCCACGAGGTCGACCGCGGTCGTGAAGTAGGTCCGGTAGCCGGCTTCGGTGGCGGCGATCCCGAGGGCGATCGCGAGGTGGCTCTTGCCGACCCCCGGTGGCCCCAGGAACAGGGCGTTCCTGCGCTCCTCGACGAACCGGAGCGTCGAGAGCTCGGCGATGACCGCCCGGTCGATCGAGGGCTGGAAGTCGAACTCGAACTGCGCAAGGCGCTTGTCGAGCGGGTAGTGGGCAAAGCGCAGGCGGCCCGACAGCCGGCGGGCCGCGGTCGCCTCGACCTCGGCCGCGAGGAGTCGCTCGAGGACCTCGACCGGGGCCATCGTCTCGGTCGTCGCCCGCTCCAGCTCGGCCGCGAGGTGCTCCGACGCCGTGGACAGGCCGAGATAGGCGAGGTGCTCGCGGACCCGGGCGTACGCGGTCGCGACCCGGGACTCGGTGCCCCGGCTCATCGGGCCAGCTCCGCGTAGGCCGCGAGGGGCCGGACCTCGACGGTCTCGCCGACCGCAGCGGGCATCTGTCGGCCTCTCACAGGTTCCGGGAGGGGCACGAGGGTGTCCTGACCCTCCATCCTCCCGATCAGACGGCCGCTGACGGGCAGCAGGAGCGGCCGCTCGTCGGCCCACGCCTCGCCGATGACCCGCCCGGTCGTCCGGTGGAGCCTCGCCGCATGGACCTCGGTGGCCCAGCGCCGGGCGGCCTCGTCGTACCAGGCGAGCGTCGGGCGCTCCGGGAGCACCTGTCCGGTGAGCCAGGCGAGGAAGTCCTCCTTCACCTCGCGGATGACCCGCTCGACCTTGCCCTTGGTCTTGGCCCGGTACGGGCGGCACGCTCGCGGCCGGGTCCCGAGCAGGGCCGCGACATCGAGCCACTCGGGCGCATAGATCGGGGCACCATCGGCGCGGGACCCCGCCATGAGCGCCGTGTCCCGGTCGGTCAGGAACTCCGCGGTGGCCCCACCGAGGTCGTCGACGCAGCGGACGATCGAACGCAGGGTCGTGGGGCGCGTCTTGTCGGTCGCGAAGCGGAGGGCGACCATCCGTGAGCAGCCCAGGATCGCCACGAAGGCGAACAGGTCGGCCGTCCCCTCGCCGAGGGCCAGGCCCCCACATCGGCCCAGTCGCCCTGGGTCTGGATTCCGGGCCCGGTCTCGAAGCGCAGGACGGGCTCGGCAGTTGTGGCCGGCCGGAGCAGGACGACCCGCCGGCGCAGGCTGGCGTACGAGCTCGTGTACCCGTACCCCTCGACGAGCTCGCGCAGGAGCACGGTCGCCCGCAGGTCCGGGCAGGCCGCCAGGCGCCGCTCGACGTGGGCGACCTGGGCCGCCGAGAGCTCGGCCGGTCTCGCCCGTGGCCGGTATCGGGGCGCCTCGTCGGTGGTCGCGTACCGCCGCGCGGTCCGCCAGTTGAGCCCGAACTCCCGGGCGAGGGCGGCGATCGACCAGCCGTGGCGCCGCAGCACATGCAGTTCCATCCAGGTTTCCTCTCTATGAAGAAGGGCCGGCCGTCAAGACCCGGCTCTGACGATCGGGTATCTCGATGGTGGGGGGAGTCGTGCTCATCTCTCTATCGCCTCCTCGGGGGAGGACCAGGTTGGATCGGATGCTC
>JAJZRG010000015.1 GCA_021802825.1 Chloroflexota bacterium | reverse complement strand
CGGATCTCGTGCTGATCGTCAAGAGCACCGTCCCGCCCGGCACCTGCGAGGCGCTCGAGATTCTGGCTGCCGAAGCCGCCCAGCCGGGGGTGCGCGTGCGGGTGGTGTCGAACCCGGAGTTCCTCCGCGAGAGTCGCGCTGTGGACGACTTCTTCGCGCCGGACCGCATCGTGGTCGGGGCCGACGACGCTGAGCTCGGCCGCGGCGTTGCCGACCTGTATCCGCCGGGACCGCCCGTCGTGCTCTGCGACCGCCGCAGCGCCGAGCTCATCAAGTACGCCGCGAACACGTTCCTGGCCGTCAAGATCTCGTTCGCCAACGAGGTCGCCGGCCTGTGCGAGCTCCTCGGCGCCGACTCCGCGCCCGTGCTCGAGGGCGTGGGCCTGGATGCCCGGATCGGCGGCGCCTTCCTGGGCCCAGGTGGCGGGTTCGGGGGTTCCTGCCTGCCCAAGGACCTCGCCGGGTTCCTCGCCACGGCGGCGTCGCTCGGCTACGAGACGCCGGTCGCGGCTGCCGCCCTTGCCGTGAACGAGCGGGCCCCGGAGGCCATCGTCGCCAAGCTGGAGCTTGCGCTGGACGGCATCGATGGCCGTCGCCTGGCGGTCCTCGGCGTGGCCTTCAAGCCAGAGACCGACGACACGCGCGATTCACCGGCCGTCACGCTCATTCGCATGCTCGCGGCCCGCGGAGCGCTGGTGAGCGTCCATGATCCCCTGGCGAGTTGCGCAGGACTTCCGGCCGAGTCGTTCGCCGATCCGTACGGCGCCGCGGTTGACGCTGAGGGGCTCGTCGTCGCCACGGGTTGGCCGCAATTCGCCGACTTGAACCCCGAGCGCATGCACGAGCTCATGGACGGCGCTGTGGTCGTGGACGGCGTGGGCATCCTGCGTGGGCAGCGCTGGCGCGAGGCAGGGTTCAGCCTCTATGGCGTCGGGTGGGGTCTGCCGACGAGTCTTCACCCGGTCGTGTGGCAGGCCATCACGTGGGCGGTGCCGGAAGTCGCGGGAGTGGCCGCCTCGGCGTGATCGCCGCACTCGGCCGGACGATGCTCGCGGGCGATCCGAGTCGCCGTGCTAGGCTCCCACCCGGGAGGACGCCGCATGCAGCGATGGTCACGACCGAGGGTGCGGCCGTGGGCGGCCCGCAGCTTGGCCGCGCGACTGATGCTGATTCACGCCGCCGTCCTGGTCGTGGCGATGTCGACTGTGCTGGCGGTCGTGGCCATCGCGTTCAGAGACTCGACCGTCAGTTCCGTGGACAACGGCTTGACCGAGGATGTGCGCGAGTTCGAGGCGTCGGGCAGCGGACGTCCGGTGACCCAGGCTCTGGACACGTTCGCCCACGCGTACCTGCTCAACCAGCCGTTCGAGCCGGGCACGTTCCTGGTCGTGCAGCTCTCCGGACAGCCGGTGCACGGGAACCCCGGTTCCCGGGCGCTGCGGACAGATCCCCAGGTGCAGAGCTGGCTGGCCAACCCGCCGGCGTCGCCGCGCGTGGTCGAGTTCGACGTGGGGGCGGCGCATTACCGGGCGCGCGTTGCGGCAGTCGACCTCAACGGCCAGGCGATTGGCGGGGCGGTGGCCGCCACCGACATGAGCGCGGTCCAGCGGCAGTTGAGCGAGGTGCTGCTGTTCGCCGGGGGCGAGGCCGGTGCCGCCGTGCTCATCGCGATCCTGAGCACCTTCCTGGTCCTGCGTCGTGTGCTGGGCGCGGTGGGTGCCGTGACGCAGACGGCCAGCCTCATCACGAGCACGGCTCCGGGTCGCCGGCTGGATGACCGACCGTCCAACGACGAGATCGGGGAGCTGGTCCGGACGTTCAACAGCATGCTCGACCGGCTCGAGGCTGCGTCGCTGGCCCAGCGCCGGCTGCTCTCGGACGTGTCACACCAGATGCGAACGCCGCTGACCGTCATGCGCGGACATCTCGAGGTGGCGGGCCGGACCGACCTGGCGAATACGCCTGAGGCACGCGAGACCCTTGACCTGCTGCTCGACGAGCTCGCCCACACCAGCGCCCTGGTGGACCGCATGCTGGTCCTCGGTCACTCCCTCGAGCCCGACTTCGTGCGGCCCGAACCGGTGGACCTGCGGGAGTTCATCGGCGACGTCTACACGGCGGCGCGGGCGCTTGCGCCGCGCCGGTGGGCACATGGCGGGGCCCCCGACATCGTGATCCTCGTCGATCGGGACAGGCTGCGTGGTGCGCTCCTCAACCTGGTCGACAACGCCATCAAGGCCACCGCGCCGGAGGACGAGATTCGCATTGGAGCTGCCCAGGGCCCGGGCGGGACGATCGTGATCACGGTCAGCGACACGGGCCGGGGCATCCCGCCGGAGATGCACGCGCGGATCTTCGAGCGGTTTGAGCGCGGCGGGCCCGCCGACGAGCGCGGATCCGGGCTTGGGCTGGCCATCGTCAAGGCGGTGAGCGAGGCGCACGGTGGCCACGTCACGATCGACAGCGCGGCCGGTGCCGGGTGCTCGGTCAGCATCATCCTGCCCGGTAGCCGGACCGTGCCGCAACGCATCGAGACGGGCGAGGCGGCGCCGTGAACATCCTGGTCGTCGAGGATGACGCCCGGATCACGTCGTTCCTGGTCAAGGGGCTCAAGGCGGAGGGCTATGCCGTCAGCACCGCCGCCGACGGCGACGAGGCGCGCGAGCTGGCCGAGATGCCCGGTGGCGAGTACGACCTCGTTCTGCTCGACCTGGGTCTTCCGGGCACCGATGGGCGACGGGTGCTGCAGGTGCTGCGCGCGCGCCACCCGGCACTCCCCGTGATCATCCTCACCGCGCGAGAGGACCTCGACACCAAGGTGTGGGGGCTCGATGCCGGCGCGGCCGACTATGTCACGAAGCCATTTGCGTTCCAGGAGTTGCTGGCGCGGATTCGGGCCGCGCTGCGGACTCGCGACCAGGCGGTAGCCCACCAGCTCAGCGTGAGTGACCTGCGCCTTGACCTCCTCACGAAGGTGGCCTGGCGGGCCGGACGGCGGATCGACCTGTCCGTCCGCGAGTGGTCGCTCCTGGAGTTCTTCATGCGCCACCCGGACCAAGTGCTCTCCCGCGAGCAGATCCTCAGCCACGTGTGGGAGGTGGGCTTCGAGCCGGGCAGCAACGTCGTGGACGTCTACGTCGGCTACCTGCGTCGCAAGCTCAACACGCCGGGCCTTCCGGCGCTGCTGCAGGCCCTGCGCGGTGCCGGATATCGCCTGCTCCCGTCGGACGCGCCCAGCTCCTCCGGTCCACCTCCCTGAGCCACGGGTCTGGAACGGCCTGGAGCTGCCTCCGCAGCGGCCGTTCGTGGGGGCTCCGGTCAGGCCGCCACGGGGATGCGGCTCCGCAGCCAGTCCACCTCGCGGCGATATCCCTCGGCAAAGGAGACGCGGGGCTCGAATCCCAGCAGCTCTCGGGCGCGCGAGGTGTCGGCCGCCGTGTGGCGGACGTCGCCGCGTGCAAATGGATGGAAGACCAGGTCGAGCGGCCGTTCGAGCAGCTCCCCCAAGATGTCGAAGGCCCCCAGTAGGGTGATCCGCGACCCGCCGCCCACGTTGATCGCCAGCCCGGCCGCTGGCGCGTCGGCCGCGCTGCGGGTGGCGTCAACGATGTCGTCGACGTAGGTGAAGTCGCGGCTCTGGCTTCCGTCCCCGAGCAGTTCGACGACCTGCCCGGCAAGCGCTGCCTCGGCGAAGCGGCGCAGGCCCATGTCGGGACGCTGGCCCGGGCCGTACACGGTGAAGTAGCGCAGGGCGACCGTCTCGAGGGCCGGACCGTTGGCCGCGAGGCAGATCTCCTCCGCCTCCAGCTTGGTGCGGCCGTAGGGCGAGATGGGCGCGGTGGGGCGGGTCTCGCGGAAGGGCAGCGGGGCGTCGCCGTACACCGACGACGATGACGCGTACACGACACGACGCACGGATGGCGCCGCGACGGCAGCGTCCAGGAGCCGCCGCGTCGCGTCGACGTTGTCGTGCCGGTACAGGTCCTCTAACTCGAAGCTGGGGCGCACGCCCGGGCGGCCTGCGAGGTGGAAGACCGTCTCGACGCCGTCGAGGATCTCCGCGAGCGGCAGGTCGACGAGGTCGCCCTCCACGTGCTCGTAGCGGGGACGCCGGAGCAGGCTCGTCGTGCGGGCACGCTTCTCGGCGACGTCGTAGGTGGTCGTGTAGGCGTCGACGCCGACGACGGTCGCGCCCTCGTCGAGCAGGCGCCGGGCGAGGGCGGAGCCGATGAACCCCGCCGCCCCGGTCACGAGGTAGCGGCGGGAAGTTGGCGTGGCGGGTCCATTGGAGCGAAGGGTCGGGTGGTGGTCGTTCATGTGAGTGAGGATCGGGCGGGGCGCTGAAGCGCCGATGAGCACCCGATGAGAGACTCCTCACCGGGCGACGGACGCGACTCGGGCGCCGACGTGAATCACGCGCGAGCTCGCGACGAGCCAGCCGTCGGTGAGGGAGACCCGTGCGGCCTCGAGGCGCTCGGCGTCGTCGAGATCTTGCCGTTCCACGTGGCGCGTGACCGGTGGCGGAGGACGACGGAACTGCTCGAGGCTCAGCCTTCGGACGGATGGATTGCGGAGTGGCGATGGGCCGGGGCACGGCGTTCCAGGCGCGGGAAGGGAGCCTTGTGGCAGGTCCGCCGGCATGGCTGGTGGCGGATCCGCTCCGCGATCGAGCGTGAGGCGGCCGGCCTGTTCCGAATGCTGGCGCGAGTGCGAGCCAGCCGCGCGGCGCCCCGAGCCGTCGCGTGCGGGAGGCTGGCCGCCGCGTACCCGGGCAGACTTGCGAAACCAACCGGGCCGGGGCTACCGTGCTGGCGGAGGTGTCCATGGCCGAGACGGATTCGCACCAGCCGCTCCAGTCGTATCCGCACGAGCACGGAGCCGGCTGCGGACACGCGGCTCTGCAGCACCGGGACCACGTCGACTACCTCCACGACGGTCACGCGCACCGGATCCACGGCGACCACGTGGACGATGAGCCCGCGACCGAGTCCGAGGCCCACGTCGCGCACCCGGGGCACATGCACGTGCACCGCGAGGGGTGCGGCCACCATGCGGTCCGCCACGAGGACCACGTGGACTACATCCACGGCGCCCACCGCCACAGGGGTCACCAGGTCCACTACGACGAGCACTGAACGCGGGTCGTGCGGGCGGGGCCAAAGCGCCGCTCCTCCGGTCCCCTGAGCGGCCGCCCGGCCGCCGCCGTGCCGTCCGCGAAGGCTAGTGTCCCGATTCGCTGGTTCCCCGCTGGGTGAGTCGCGTCAGGGTCAGGAGCGCCTCCCGCGCGCACGGGTCGCGCCGCGAACCCCCTCTCCGGTCGGCGCCCGCGCACGCCGCTGCGCGTGGCGACCCCGGCACGACTCGGCCGCCGGCGCGCGGCGGGGGTCCCGGGCGGCAACCAGCGAGCGACTTCAGGAACGGGACACTATGGCGCCTGCTCCGGGCCCACGTCGATGACCTGGGGTTGCCCGTGGGCCACCTCCGCCACGACAAAGCGCTGGGCGTGCTCCTTGTGGGGATCGCGCAGCAGGATGCCGAACGTCTCGAGCAGCCGGTCCGCGGTGAGCACCTCGCGCCCGGGGCCGAGCGCCACCACGCGCCTGGCGAGCAGGAGGACCTGGTCGTACTCGACGGCCTCCGCGATGTCGTGGGTGGAAGTGACCAGCGTGGCGCCCCGCTCGAGCTCGCCAGCGAAGGCCTGCAGGTAGCGCTCCCGCCCGCCCGCGTCGAGCCCTGCGGTGGGCTCGTCGAGGACGATGAGGTCAGCGCGGCGAGCCAGGACCTGCGCGAGGAACACCCGCTGCTGCTGGCCGCCCGAGAGCGAGCGCAGCGGATGCGACCCGAGCGCCTCGACGCCCATCGTGCGCATCCCCCACGCGACCAGGTCGTGGTCCTCGCTCGTGAACGGCCGCGCGAGGCCGCGGGCGGAGAAGCGCGCCATCCGGACGACGTCGATCGCCCGCAGCGGCAGGACGAAGCCCGCGGTGTGGGCCTGACTGAGGTAGGCGAGCCGGACCGCGGACGAGCCGGGTGCCGCGTTGAACACCTCGAGCCGGCCCGACACGGGCGGGATCAGCCCCATGATCGACTTGAGGAGCGTGGACTTGCCGGACCCGTTGGTCCCCACGAGGGCGAGCGACGTCTGCCCGCCGACGACGAGGTCGATGCCCGTGACGACGGGCCGGCCGCCGTACCCCACCGCGAGACCCTGGGCCTCGATCGGCGTCTCCGCGCCCGTCGCGCCCGCCGTCTGGGGCGTCGCGATCGTGGTGGCCCTCATGCGCCTGTCTCCGGGAGCGGTTCGGTCCGTGCCTCGAGCCCCCCGCGCACGTTCACCGCGGTCAGGACGCCGAAGAAGATGACCGTGGCGACGAGCACGATCGTGGCGCCCGCGGCGGTGTTGAACGCGTAGCTCACCCACAGGCCGACGTAGGTGGAGACCACCCCGATCGCGATCGCGATCGCCATCATCGTCGGGAGGCGGCTCGCGATCAGCGCGCCACTGGCGGCCGGGGCGAGCAGCATCCCGAACACGAGCAGCGTCCCGACGCTCTGGAACGACACGACGACCACCGTGGCGACTAGCAGCAGCATCAGCGCGTGGTAGCGGCGCGCAGAGAAGCCCGACACCTGCGCCAGCTCCGGGTCGAAGCACAGCAGCAGGAACGGCCGCGCGGCGACGAAGGCGACGACCGCGACTGCAGCGGTGACGACAGCCTGCAGCACGAGGCTCTCGGCTGAGACGCCGAGGATCTGGCCGAACAGGATGGCGATGAGGTCGCCCGAGAACGAGCTCGACCCCGACACCATCACCACGCCGAGCGCCAGCATGCCCACGAAGAGCAGGCCGATCGCACTGTCCGACGACAGCCTCGAGCGCTGCGTGACCAGGCTGACGCCGCCGATCATCACGGCCGCGCCCACGGCCGCCCCCAGGATCCCCGGCAGGCCCAGCAGCATCGCCGCGGCCACGCCCGGCAGGACGCCGTGGGCGAGCGCATCGCCAATGAACGCCAGGCCGCGGAGCACGACGAACGTGCCCACGATGGCGCACCCCACCGACACGAGGATCCCGGCCGCGAGGGCCCGCAGCATGAACTCGTTGCCCAGGAAGGGATCGATGAACGGACCCAGGGGAGACCCTCGTTTCCGGTGATGACAGCGTGGCGCTCGCGGGCCCTGACCCGGGGTCGGGGCCTGTGGCCTGAAGGCTACTTCAGGTTCTCGGCCACCAGATTGGCGATGTTGGTCACGAAGGTGAAGTACGACCCATCGGCGGGGACGGCGTGGGTCGTGAGCTGGACGACCTCGGCGCCGGTGTCCCGGCCGACCGCCTGCGCCACCGATGGGTCCGTGCCCAGCTCGGTGAACACGGCCTTGACGCCGGTCGCCCTGACCTTGGCCTCGAGGGCGGCGAGATTGGCCGCGGAGGACTCGGCCTGGGAGGACAGGCTGGGAATGATCGCGCCCACCAGCTTGAAGCCGTAGCGCTGGGCGAAGTAGCCGAGCGACTCGTGCCCGGTGACCAGCGACCGCTGGGCTGGCGGGACCGTGTTGAGGATGGCCCTCAGGCGGTCGTTGAGGGCCGTCAGGCGCGCCTCCAGGTCAGTGGCCCGGGCCGAGACGTCGATCCCCAGATCTGTCGTGAGCTCGGCTGCCAACGCGGCGACGACGTCCCGGATCGTGAGCGGGTCCATCCAGAGGTGCGGGTCGGGGGCGCCCGCCAGCTGGTCGGCTGAGGCGTCGATGCCCTCGCCCGCGCCGACGTGCCGGACCGTGATGTGGTCCGAGGCGATGAAGCGCTTGACGCCCGCCCTCTCGGCCTGGGTGAACGCGTCGCCCATGCCGCCCTCGAGGTTGAGGCCGTTCTCGACGAGCAGGTCCGCCTTGGTCATCGTCTCGATGTCCTTGGCCGACGGCGCCCAGTCGTGCGGGTCGGAGCCGTTGGGCATCAGGACGGTGACGGTTGCCTCCGGGCCCACGAGGTCCTTCACCACCGCCCCCAGGATCGAGTAGGTCACCACGATCGACTTGCCGGAAGCCGCGCCCGATGGTCCCGTGGAGCCGCCGGTGCACGCTGCGGCGAGGAGGGCGGCAGCGGCGAGGAGGATCGCCTGTCGGACACTCGCACGCGACGATCGCCGGGGCCTGATCGCCCCGGGCGACTGATGCGACTTGGTCTCGCTATGTGCCATGGATCATCCTCCCCGCCACGTGTGGCGGTATCGCGTCAGGCGCCGGGCGCGGCCTTCGCCTGGCAGTGGCGGCAGAGCCCGAACAGCTCCAGCCGATGGCTCTCGATTCGGTACCCGCTCCGCCGCGCGATCTCCGCCACGATCTCGGCCAGCCCGCAGTCCTCGACCTCGGCCACCCGCCCGCATCGGGAGCAGACGAGGTGGTGGTGGTGCGCCCGCACGCACGGGACGTATGCGTGCTCGCCGCCCGGCAGGTCCAGCCGCTCCACGACGTGCAGTTCGGTCAGCAGCTCGAGCGCCCGGAAGAGCGTCGCTCGGCTGACACCCACGCGATGCTCCCGCGCGGCGGCCTCGAGCTCCGCCGCCGTGAAGTGGCCGTCGTAGCCGGCGATGAGGTCCGCGACCGCACGCCGAGGGCCAGTCAGCCGATAGCCGGCGGCGTCAAGGGCGTCCACGATGGGATTGGAGCTGGTCACCTGGCGAACGGTAGCAGGGTAAGGCCTGCTTGTCGAGATCAGGTCTCAATAGTCAGCCGCTGCATGGCCCGTGGCCCAACCTGAGTGCGGGCGGCCAGATTGGCGAGCCGCCCCCGTCCACAGGGTTTTCCATCAGGAGCGATCTCGCCCGGGGGGCGCGCGCCGAGTCGCGACCGCTAGCGCGCGGCGGGGACGGCTGGCTCGGGGCGTCCGTACCAGTAGCCCTGCGCGAACTCCACGCCGAGGCGTTCGATCGCCGCCGCCTCTGCCTCGGTCTCGACGCCCTCCGCGACGAGCTGGCAACCCGTCGTCTGCGCGAAATGGCGCATGGCCATGAC
Source organism: Chloroflexota bacterium (assembly GCA_021802825.1). Taxonomy (GTDB): domain Bacteria; phylum Chloroflexota; class Limnocylindria; order Limnocylindrales; family CSP1-4; genus CAIXZV01. The sequence continues at coordinate 62,439 of JAJZRG010000015.1, read as the reverse complement.
GAGGGCCTGGCGGCCGATGTCGGACTCGATGCCGCGGACCAGGCTGATGTCGAGCTTCACGAAGTCCGGTCGCAGCTCCACGATGTGCGCGAAGTTCGCGATGCCCGCGCCCGCGTCGTCCACGGCCGTCAGGACCCCGTCGCCCAATGCGTCGATGGCCGTGCCCAGTGCCCGGTAGTCGGCCACGCTCTCGTGCTCGGTGATCTCGATGACCACCTGCCGGTCGTCTAGGCGCGCGAGGGCGGCCCGCAGGCGGGTGGTCTCGGAGAGCAGGCGAGGCGACATGTTGACCTCGAGCCACCGTCCGGGCGGGAGCTGGTTTGCCGCGACGAGGGCGGCCTCGACGGTGACGAGCTCGAGCTCCGCTCCGCGGTCCATCGCCCACGCCTCGGCGAACAGCGCGTCCGGCACCGTCCCGTCGTCGAACCGGGTCAGCGCCTCGTAGGCCACGATTGCGTGGCTCGTCAGGTCCACGATCGGCTGGAACACGGGGTGGAAGGCCTGCGAGGCGATGATCGCGTCCAGTCGAGCGCGACGCTGCGAGACCCGGCGGCTGCCCTCGAGCTGCTGCGCCAGCAGCGCCGAGGCGGTGGCCGCGAACTCACCCACCGCAGGCAGGTGGTCGATCATGTGCTGGGCGTAGAGCGGGTCGCGCGTGCCGGCCACGACCACCCCGAGGAGGCCCTCGCCATTGCGGATAGGCGCATGCGCCATGGCGAGGATCCCGAGGTCGCCCAGGACGTTGCCGTACGCCCCCTCGACCGTGTGCGGCTGCCACGCCTCGGCCCACGGGCCCTGGCGCGCCCGCTCGAAGAGGTATTCGGCATGCTTGCCTGAGAGCGGGTGGCCCGCCGACATTGTCAACCCATCCGGCCCGCGTGCGGCCAGGGGCACCGCGTGGCCCGGCGCGAGCAGCGTGATGATCGCAGCGACGTCCACGCCGGGGACGCGGATCAGCTCGTCGCAGATGGCGGCCGCCGTCTCCTGGGGGCCCGCGGCAGGCTGGAGGCGGGCGAGCCCCGCCGCGACTTGCGCACGCTCCCGGAATTCGTTGGCGAGACTGGACCGTGCCGCCTGCAAGGCCGTGATGTCGCGCTCGACGCCGACGTACCCGTTGACCGAACCGTCGGCACCCCGGATGGGGGCGATGGTGGCCTCGACCTCGTACAGCGTCCCGTCGGCTCGGCGATTGAAGAACCGACCGCTCCAGCCGGCGCCGCGCGCGAGTCGCCGCCACATCGAGCGGTAGAAGGCCGAGGGCTGGCGGCCGCTCTTGAGGACGCGCGGGTTCCGCCCCACGACCCAGGCGCTGGCATAACCCGACATGCGCTCGAACGCCGGGTTGACGTACTCGATGGTGCCGTCGAGGTCGCAGACCACGACGGCATCGGTGGTGTGCTTGACCGCGGCGGCGAGCCGCGCCCGCTCCCCGGCTGCGCGGACCTGGTCGGTCACGTCCTGGACCGTGCCCACCACGCGAACAGGCGCGCCCCACTCGTCGCACACGACCTGGCCCTCGTCGTGGATGTTCCGCACGCTCCCGTCGGGGCGGACGGCGCGGTAGTCGAGCTCAAACCGGCCGGACGTCCGGATGGCCTCCCGCTCAGCCGCCCGCACGGTCGCCCGGTCGTCGGGGTGGACGAACGAGAGGAACGCCTCGGGAGCGGAGGGGATCGTTCCCGGCTCGACGCCGTAGATGCGGTGCAGCTCGTCGGAGCGCAGGCTGCTGTCCGTCAGGAGGTCCCACTCCCAGCTCCCGACGTGGGCGATCCGCTGGGCCTCCGCGAGGTTGCGCTCGCTCCGGCGCAGGGCCTCGTCGAGCCGGTTGCGCGCGATCTCGGCAGAGACCTGCTCGCTGATGTCCGAGATGGTGCCGAACATGCGCACGGGCCTTCCGGACTCGTCGAGGTCGAGGGCGCCTCGTCCGTGGACCCAGCACTCCTCGCCGGTGCTGGGCCGGACGATCCGATAGCGTCGGTCGAAGGGGTGGGCGCCGCGGATCACCTCATCGGCGAAATACGCCGCCATGACCTCGCGGTCGTCCGGATGGACCAGTGTCAGCCAGCCCTCCACCGTCTTGGGGAAGTCGCCGTCGATCCCGAACAGGGCGTCGAGGCCCTCCGAGCCGATCCACTCGCCCCCCAGGAGGTCGATCGAGTAGGAGCCGATCATGGCGACGGCCTCGACCTCACGGAGCCATCCCTGCGGGGACGCCAGCGGACCCAGGGCGCTCGCGGGAGCACCTGCCCGTGTCGACCGGCGGCTGCGCAGGGTCGGCCGCTGATGTGGGCCGGCTCGGGACGCGTCACGCGGGACGCGCGGGGTACGGGTCATCGAGCCAATCGCTCGCTGTTCGAAGCAGGGCGAAGGGGCGGCAGGAGCGCGAGCCTGCGACGCATCGGGACGACCTCTGCTTCTCACCGGAACCAAGCCGTCGGACATGACGGTGCGATCTCGCACCAGCCTGCGGCGTGGACGCCGCCGACGGGATAGCTCATTGGTCAGGGTCGTGCCCGACAGGGGTCATGGGCCGAGCGGGGGTTGGTGGCGGGGTGAGGCGCGATGGTCGGCTCCAGCGGGCCTCGCGCTGCTGGCAGACTGGTCGCCGGCAGGGCGCGTCCGGCGCCCGAGCTGGGCAGGGCGCGCCAGGAGGACGGGATGAGCGGCGAGACGGGTGAGGGTGCCGCCCGTCGCCATCGCGGCGAGCTGCTCGCCGCTCTGGCCGCGATGGGATTCGGCTCAGCCTATGTCGCGACCTCGTTCGCGCTGTTGGCGTTGGGGCCGGTGCCTGCGGCAGCATGGCGCTGCGGGCTCGCAGCCGTCTTTGTCGGCGCGGTCCTCCGACTGATCCCGGCGGCTCGGACCGCGACGTTCCTGCTGCTCAACCCGATCACCGCGACGGTCCTCGCCGGCGTCCTGCTCGGGGAGCGCCCGACGCCCCTTCAGGTCGCTGGCGGCGTGCTCGTGCTCCTTGGGATGGCCGCGGCAACCGCAAGTGGCGGCGGCAGCCGGCTGCGTCGTTGACCGCGTCCGTCCGGCACCGGCTCGGCGGCCCGGACGATCTCCGCCCCGCGGCATCGGCCACGGACCTCGCCCGTCCCGCCGATGCGCGCCAGGCATCAACCCGGGTCACTGCGGATCCCGCCGATGCGCGCCAGGCATCAGCCGGACGCGAATCAAGGCCGTCGGGGCCGGATGTCGACCATCCCGATGCGTGGCGAGCATCCAAAGGCTGCGCGGCCGCGTGCCCTGATGCTGCCTGCGCATCGGCGACGCGACGGTTACCCCGGACCGGCGGGCGCATCGGCCGGAGAGGGCGCATCGACCGGCGGGCGGGCTCGACCTATCCTGTGCGGGCCCGCTTGGGACCCCTGGAGGCCCGCTCATCGAATGCGCTTCGTCAATGACCTCGTGCCGCAGTACGACCTGACCTACGCCGACGTGTTCATGGTGCCCAGCCTGTCGGCCCTCGCGTCGCGGCTGGACGTGGACCTGTCCACGCCCGACCGGCTGGGCACGACGATTCCCGTGGTCGTCGCGAACATGACCGCCGTCGCGGGCCGGCGTATGGCCGAGACGGTGGCTCGGCGCGGCGGCCTCACCGTGCTGCCCCAGGACATCCCGCTCGACGTCATCCGCGAGAACCTGCGCTACCAGAAGAGCCGCCACCCGGTGTTCGAGACCGCGATCACGCTCGGCCCGACCGAGACCGTGGGCGCGGCGCTCAACCTGATCCACAAGCGGGCGCACGGCGTGCTGGTGGTGGTGGACGACGAGCAGCGCCCGATCGGCATCTTCGCCGAGCGCGACGCCGCGGGGTTCGACCGGTTCACGCAGCTCCAGAACGTCATGAAGCGCGACCTCGTGCTCGTTGACGAGATGACCGGGCTGCCGGAGATCTTCGGGCTGCTCAACGAGCACCGGATCAGCGCCGCGCCCGTGGTGGACGGGGACCGGCGGCTGGTGGGCGTGGTCACCCGGCGGGGGGCGCTGCGCTCGACGATCTACCGTCCCGCCCTCAACGCGCGCGGCGAGCTGATGAGCGCGGTCGCGGTGGGGATCAGCGGCAACCCGGCCGAGCGGGCCCGGGCGCTGGCCGAGATGGGCGTGGACATCGTGGTGGTGGACACCGCGCACGGGCACCAGATCAAGATGCTGTCTGCGATCGAGGCCGTGCGCCGGGTCGTGGGCTCGCTGCCCATCGTGGCCGGGAACGTAGCCACCCGCGAGGGCACGCGCGACCTGCTCAGCGCCGGCGCGGACATCGCGAAGGTCGGTATCGGCCCGGGCGCCATGTGCACCACGCGCATGATGACCGGCGTCGGCCGGCCGCAGTTCACCGCGGTCATGGAGTGCGCGGCCGAGGCGGCGAAGCACGGCAAGCACGTCTGGGCCGACGGCGGCGTGCGCTACCCGCGCGACGTTGCGCTCGGCCTGGCGGCGGGGGCGGCGTCGGTCATGTTCGGCTCCTGGCTCGCCGGCACGTACGAGAGCGCGGCCGACACGCTCCGCGACCCCGAGGGGCGCCTGTACAAGGAGAGCTTCGGGATGGCGTCGAACCGGGCCGTCCGCAACCGGACGCGCACCGAGACGCCGTTCGAGCGTGCCCGCAAGGAGCTGTTCGAGGAGGGGATCAGCAGCTCGCGCATGTACCTCGACCTGGACCGGCCGGGCGTCGAGGACATCCTCGACCAGGTGGTGGCCGGCGTCCGCTCGTCGTGCACGTACGCCGGCGCGCGCACGATCCCCGAGTTCCAGGAGCGCGCCGTCGTCGGCGTCCAGAGCGCGGCGGGCTATGAGGAGGGCCGGCCCCAGCCGACGTCCTGGTAGGGGCGGCCGGTTCACGCGCGTGCGGCCCACCGGCCGGGTCAGGCCCGCGTGATACGTTCGGGCCATGCCCGCCCACCGCTTCGACGCTGTTGTCTTCGACCTTGACGGCACCCTGTGCGACTCCGAGCCGTTCATCGCAGCCGCCGCCGCCGAGGCGCTTCGGCGGCGCTACGGGATCTCGGTCCAGACGGCCGACTTCGCGCCCTTCGTCGGTGCCGGCGATGACCGGTTCATCAGCGGCGCGGCCGCAGCCCACGGCGTGGCCGCCGATCTCGCGATCGACAAGCCCCTCACATACGAGGTCTACCTCGAGCTCATCCCGGGCGCCCTCCAGCCCATCGCCGGCGTTCACGCGTTCCTCGCCCGCCTCCGGGCGGCCGGCCTCGCGCTCGCGCTGGCAACTGGGTCGGATCGGCCGAAGCTGTGCGGCAACCTCGCAGCGCTCGGGCTCGCGGAGGCGGACTTCGACGTCGTCGTGAGCGCCGAGGACGTGACCCGCAAGAAGCCCGATCCCGAGACGTTCCTCGTCGCGATCCGCCGGCTGGGGCTCGACCCGACACGCTGCCTCGTGGTCGAGGACGCGCGCAACGGCGTGCTCGCGGGGCGGGCCGCGGGCTGCGAGGTGCTCGGGATCACGTCCTCCCAGACGCCCGACGCGCTGCTCGACGCCGGGGCGCGCATCGCCGTCCGTGACTACACGGACCTGCCGCCCGAGCTGCTGGCCGATCTCGGTCTCGCCTGACCGCCAGCGAGACCTCGAGTGCCGACGTCACACCTCCAGCCGCCGCGGCGCCTGCAGCGGCGTCGAGGCCAATGCGGCCGAGATCAGCACGCAGAGGACGCGCGCGATCACGACGCGCGGCATGCGCGCGACAAGGAGGGCGAAGGGGCCCGCAGGCCCAGAGCGTCAGGAGCGGACGACGAACCCGTCGATGGCGACGTACGGGTGTCCCGGGCTCGAGAGGACCTCGATCGTCAGCGTGTGGCGGCCGACCGACCGGAAGGCGTGCCCGAAGAGGGTGACTTGCGGGACGAAGGCCGAGCGCCAGAGGCTCACCGTCGCCTCCGCGTGCCCATCGATCCGCACGAGCGCCCGGCCGCGGGTCGGACCCATCGGGCCGATCCAGGTCACCGAGTTGCCCGTGAACGTGAACGCGGCTGTGGCGCCGGGGGTCGTTGACCAGGTGGCGTTGCCGCCGCTGTAGCCCGCGGAGCGGGCGTCGCGCCAGGCGCCCCGGTAGGCGATCGCGCTGCTGTGCTCCGAGTAGGACCAGGTGCCGTGCTTCACGGGCGCCGAAGTCGGCTTGGCTGTCGGCGCGGGCGAGCGCGTCGGCGTGGCCGGGGGCGCCGGGAGGGCCATCGGCATCGCGCTGCCCATCGGGCCGATGGACGGTGTTGGGGACACCGGCGGGACAGGCCCGACGAACTCGCTGCCCGGGGCCAGGCCGAGGATGCTCAACGGCACGGAGGCACTGAGATGGCCGTTCGCGAGCCACGCCCCCGCCGGCGCGTAGGCCAACAGCCAGCTCGGGTCGCCCGGCACGGTCAGCGTCGGCGAGAGCCAGTTGCCCGCGCGGCCGGTCGCAGCCACTACGTCCGGCAACTGGAATGTGGCGGACTCGCCCGGCTTCAGGTCCGTCCGCAGCGGCGTCGCGAGGACGACCACGGGCACTGGGTTCGCGGCGACACCGGTCGTCGCGGTGACGGTCACGGTGGTGAAGGCCCGGCTCTCGGGGTCGCTCGGGCCCGTCGGATCGACCGCGGGCTGCGCGGCGATCGGCTGGCGGCCGGTGTTCGTGAGTCGCACCACGGTGCCCGTGCCGTCGGTGGTCGTCGCGAGGTCGATGCTCATCGACTGGTCGCCCCACACGCGCACGCTCACGGCCGGGATCCGCACGAGCTCGCCCTTGGGCAGGGGAGTCGCGCCCGTGTCGCGGAGCTCGAGCGAGAGCTGATACTGGCCGGGCAGGCGCGGGGCCGCGAGCGCCAGCGTGACCGTGTTGGCGCTCGAGCGCGTGCGGTCCGCGTGCACCCTCACCGGCGGCCGGTCGGCGGGTGCGGCCGGGGCGACGATCACGCCGGCGCCGACGGCGCCCGATGCGGTTGCGGGCGCGGCGGAGGAAGCCGCCGCAGCCGGCGACGGCGAGCCGGTGGCGGCCGGCGTGCCGTCCGGGGGGCTGGGCGAGTCGCCGTTGGTGGGGTCCGGGCTGGCGGACGCGGCCGCGATGAGGTCGGCGTCGAGCGCCACCGGCGTCCACGTCGCGACGAACTCGACGCCCGCGGGGAGTGTGGGGCCCGTCCACGCGACCTGGAGCGAAGCGCGGTCGCCGGTGTGCAGCCGACCCGCGACGACTGGCGCGCCGGCCCGGATGGCGGCACCGCTGAACGAATCGAGGTGGATCGAGTTGGCCACGCTGCTCACGTTCTCGCCCCAGCGGCGGGACGAGGACCAGAACTGCTGCATGCTCCGCAGCGTCGGCTGGCCGCCCCACCATCGGCCGCCGGGCTTGAGGTAGTAGTCGTGGATGAACTTCGCCGTGGCGTTGATGTTCGCGGCGTACGTGGCGAAGGCGCTGGCGTACCGGTAGGGGTCGCGGTCGTAGGCGTTGTAGCCGAACAGGTTGTGCTTGAAGCGCGCGATGTCGCTCGTCCCCCGGCCCGACTCGTGGAGCGCGGCCGCCAGCAGGAAGCGGGCGTTGACCCCGTACTTCCGCTCAGCGGCGATGAACGCGACGCCGAGCCGGGGCAAGGGCGTGGCCGAGGCCAGGTACGCGTCGATCGCCCACGCCGAGGCGCCGCTGACCGACAGCAGGTTGGTGTCGAGGGTGATGGCGCCGCCGAGCCGGTAGTGGGTCGCCCTTGGCATGTGGGCGCTGGTCGCGGGAACGGTCAGGCCCAGGAGGAGGGTCGCGCACAGGGCGGACAGCAGGAGGCGAGTTCGGCGGAGGACGGTCATTCGTCACGGTGTGAGGCTGAGGGCGGCGTGCGCCACGCCGCGGGGTCAGCATCCGCTCGCGCCTGACCGCCCGAGCGGCGCGACGCGTGGTTTCGGTGGATGATCCGACGGTGCTCCCGCCGGGCGCATCGGTCAACCGGCCCGATTCACCCACTGGGCCCCGTCGATCGGGCTATGCGACCGCCACCCCAGCGCGCCGACCCAGGAACCGTCCATACCGCTCCGCCGCCTGCGCCAGCGCCGCCCGATCGTCTGGCGGCAGCACCTCGAACGGCTCCGGCACGATGCTGACGGCGCGCGTGCCAACCCTTCGGCCCCACGTGCCCACGACCTCGCCGTCGATCACGATCGTGGAGCGGAACATGCCGTTGCCGCCGGGGACGATCGCATCGGCGTGCTCGGGGGCGAGCATCGGGGAGCGGTCGCGGTAGCCGAGCATGTACTCGTCGAACCCCGGGAGCAGCAGCAGGCCCGCCGGCTCGGGTGCGGCGTCGGCGGCCTCGGCCCCGACCAGGTACGGGCGGCTGTCCACCTCGCGCACAACGAGCCTGCTGCCGGCGACCGCGATGCCCCTCCGCGCGTCCCGGAGCGGCAGGCCGGACCACCGCGCGAGGTCCCCGTCCAGAGCCGGCCCGTGACTCGCGCAATACCGCGCCGCCAGCTCACCCAGCGCCTCGTCGCGCTCGAGCCGGCGCGGGTTCGTCACCCACGCATCGAGCCGCGCGAACGTCTGCTGCGACCCGCTCGTGGGTCCCAGCACGAGGGTGCTGGTCTGGGCGAGGTACCAGAGGAGGTGGTAGCCGCGCTGGCCGGCCGTCGAGACGCCGCCGCGCTCGATCGCGGCCAGGAGCGCAGCGCGCGAGAGGGCGCCACGGCCCGGCAGGGCGTCGATCGCGAGCTCTCTGGCTCGCTCGATCTCGGCCAATGTGATGCCGAGGATCTCCCGGCGCTTCGCCGCCGAGGCGATGGCGCGCTCGGTCGTCAGCTCGAGCATCCACGTGAGATCGTCGGCGGCCACTAGGTGGAGCGTGCCGCGCAGCGGCCACGAGCGGACGATGTCGCCCGCGTCGCAGGCAGCCTCGACATCGGCATCGGTCGAGTCGGCGCCCGCTCGCAGGCCGACGGACCACTTGGCTCCCGGATAGTCCTGGGCCTGGAGCGCGAGCATCCACCGCACGGCCTCGGCAGGAGAGCGCGCGGGCTCGCCGACGAGGCGCTGGGCCGCCAGACGGAGCCGGGCGAGCTCCCGCCGGGCGTCGGGCTTGGCAGGCGCGACGGCCATGGGCGCGCCCGTCAGTCCACGGTCAGCGTCTTGGACAGGTTGCGCGGGAAGTCAGGGTCGAAGCCGCGCAGCACGCTCATGTGGTACGAGAGCAGCTGGAGCGGGATGACCGAGAGCAGCGCGCTCACCTGCGGGTCGGACGCGGGGATCGTGATCAGGTCGTCGCCATTCGCCCGCAGCCGCGCATCTTCCTGTCCGATCGTGATCGCCCGGGCGCCGCGCACCTTGACCTCGTTGATGCCGCTGATGATGAGCGGCGTGTCGCTGGGGCCGGCCACGAACACGATCGGATAGCCGTCGCTCACGGCCGACAGCGGGCCGTGCTTGAACTCGGTGGACAGCATCCCCTCGCAGTGCGCGTAGGTGATCTCCTTGAGCTTAAGGGCGCCCTCGAGCGCGATGGGGTAGGTGGCGCCGTAGCCCAGGCAGTAGAGGTCGTTCCGGTCGGCGAGATCCTGCGCGATCGCCCGGATGGGTCCGTCCACGGCAGCGATGGTCTGCTCCATGAGCTCGGGGATGCCCGTCAGCTCCCCCGTGTCCCGGCCGCCCAGCCGATACGCGAGGTACAGGAACGCGAGCACCTGGTTGGTGAACGTCTTGGTGGCGGGCACGCTGATCTCGAACCCGCAGCCGAGGGGCAGGCAGCGCTGGGTCGCCCGCGTGAGCGCGGAGCCCACGACGTTGGCGAGGCCGAAGCTGACCATGCCGCGCCGGTCGGCCGCCTCGAGCGCGTTGAGCACATCCTTGGTCTCGCCCGACTGGCTCACGAAGAGCCCCACGTCCTCAGGTCCGACCGCCGGCGCGTACTGGGCGATGAACTGCGGCGCCAGGACGGGGATCGCGACGCGGCCCGCCACCTGCGCCAGGTACACCGAGCCGAGGAGCGCGGCGTGGTAGCTGGTCCCGCAGCCCACGAGGTACAGGTGGCGGGCCTCGCGCATCCGCTCCACCAGCGGCCCCACGTCCGCGCTCGCGTCAAGCAGGTGCAGGAGCTCGCGGGCCACCTGTGGCTGCTCGTGGATCTCCTTGGCCATGAAGTGCGGGAAGCCGCCCTTGCGCGCCGCGTCCATCGACTCGCTGACCGTCTCGACCGGCCGCTCGAGCACCTCGCCGTCCTGCACCGAGCGCACCTCGACGCGGTCGGCCCAGAGGGTCACGATCTCGCCGTCGTTGAGCCGGATCACGTCGCGCGTGAGCGGCAGGATCGACGGCAGGTCCGACGACACGCAGGTGAACCCGTCGCCGATGCCGACGACGAGCCCCGATCCCTTCTTGAACGCATAGAGGCGATCGTCGTCCGCCCGGCCGATGACGAACGAGTAGTCGCCCTCCAGGTCCCGGTAGGCGAGCCGGATCGCGTCGATGGGTCCGGCGCCGCGGCGGAGGTGGCGTTCGACGGCATGGACGCAGCTCTCGCCATCGTTCTCGGAGCGGACCGTCATCCCCTCGACGGCGAACTCGACGCGCAGCTCCGCGTTGTTGACCACGTTGCCGTTGTGGGCGCCGGCCATCGTGCCGTCCGAGTCGAGGTGCGGCTGGGCGTTGACCTGCGACGGCGCCCCGAACGTGGCCCAGCGCAGCTGCGTGATCCCCCGGCTGCCGCGCATGTCGCGCAGGCCGTGCCGCTCGGCCACCGCGTCCACCTTGCCCACGTCCTTGCGCAGGTCGATCCTCCCGTCGCGGAACGTCGCGGCCCCGACCGAGTCGTAGCCGCGGTAGGTGAGCCGCTGCGCGGCCTCGACCAGGATGGGCCCGAGGGCCTCGTCCCGGTTGGTCACGTAGCCAAAGACGCCGCACATGGCGAAGGTCTCCCGGTGGGTTGTGAGCGGGTGAGCGAGGGGCGGCTTGGACGCGCTGCACGTGATTATCGTGCGCGGGCCGGCGGTGTGGCGAGCGCCGTTTGGGCGCGCTCCAGGCTGGGAGGGTTGACGCCCCGAGGCCCGTCGGGCAGCTTGACAGGGCGCACACCCGCCCGTTCCCCACACGGAACGTCCCCCGTGGTCGACGCCCATCCAGACCGCCGCCGGGCGCCGCCGCGCGCCGAGAGCAGCGCCCATCTCGTCGTGCTCGGCGCCTCGCCCAATCCCATCGTGGGCGTGGACGCTGCCGGTTCGATCACCGACGCGAACCCGCGGAAGCCGGAGTAGCCGGCGGCCCCCTGGCGAGGGCGCAACTGACACGCCATCGCGATGGCAGGAAGAACCCGCGCATGAATCCACGACACGCGGAGAGCCGATCCTGTATGGGTCCACCGTGTCGCGCCAGTCGCCATCCGGCGTCCGCGGCCGGCAGCGGTCCGCAGCGTCTCTCCGCTGATCGCAGGCCTTGCCGGGGTCCCGCCGATCATGCCCAACTTCCATCCGCAGCTCGTGGCGCTCGTCGCCCCACTCCTCGAGCCTGGAGAGGAGGTGTGGGCGGTGTATGCCGCGAAGCGCAGAGCCCTGATCGCGACCGAGAGAAGGCTGTTCCTCGTCGGGTCGGATGGTCTGGTCGCGCACCACCTCCGCGAGTTCCGGCTGATGCGTCGCCCGCGGCCGTCCCTCGTCCTGCTCGAGCGGCGATCGGGCGGCCACCTGTCGATCCACCTCGACCCGCTCGACGAGCACGGGATCCAGGCGCTCACCGTGATCGGCCTGCTGGTGGCCAGCGTTGACCGGAGCGACACGCGAATCCTCGAGCGGCCCGCACCGGCGCGGGTCGCCCCGTCCGTCCGCCGACGCCGGCCCATCGCCCACCGGCACATCCTGCCTGCGCACAGGCCGCCTGCCTTGCGGACGGACGGATGCTGGTCCCTCGGGTGGGGGGAGGTGGACACACCGCCGAGGGTACAGGCGATCACGCCTGCCGCCCGGCATGGCTACAGGCTGGCGGCCCGTTCCTGAGGTCGCCCGCCGGTTGCCGCCCGGGACCCCCGCCGCAAGCCGGCGGCCGAGTCGTGCCGGGGTCGCGACACGCTCCGGCGCCCGCTCGTCGAGACATCCGCGCCCGTTTGTCGTTGCGCCCATCGCCCGACGCTGCTAGGGTCTGGGCCTGATGGACGATCAGGACCTCACGACCATGCTCCCGTCGCCGCGCCTCCCCGGCTGGGCGTCTGCCTGTACGTGTCGCTGGCGGCCCCGGCCCTGCGAGGGCAGCGGCTGGTGAGCTGAGGCTCGGCGATCTGTGCCGAACTCGACTCGCCCAGCCACACCGGAGGCCGCGGATCCGCCAGGACCGCGGCCTTGCTGTTCCTCCGACCGATGGCCGCACCCCCTCCCGCGCCCCGCCGCTCCCCTGGTTCGGAGGTTCCCGTGCACCCAATGCCCCTCGCTTCCATGCTCGCCGGTCCCATGGACTACGCCGAGTCCGTCCTCGACCTGATCGGCGACACACCCCTCGTCCGCCTCCGGCGCGTCGTCGCCGACCTCGGCCCCGAGGATGCCCAGCCGCTCCTCCTCGCCAAACTCGAGATGTTCAATCCCGGCGGCTCGGTCAAGGACCGCATCGGCCTGCGCATGATCGAGGCTGCCGAGCGCTCCGGCGCTCTGCGCCCCGGAGGGACGATCGTCGAGCCCACCAGCGGCAACACGGGCGTCGGGCTTGCCATCGCGGCGAACCTCCGGGGCTACCGCTGCATCTTCGTCATGGCCGACAAGCAGTCCGAGGAGAAGCGCGCCCTCCTTCGCGCGTACGGGGCCGAGGTGGTCGTCTGCCCGACGGACGTGCCGCCCGAGTCGCCCCAGAGCTACTACCGGACCGCCGAGCGGCTCGTGCGCGAGACGCCCGGCGCTTGGATGCCCGGCCAGTACTGGAACCAGGAGAACCCACGCGCCCACGAGCTCACCACCGGCCCCGAGATCTGGCGCCAGACCGCCGGCCGGGTCACCCACCTGGTCGCCAGCGCCGGGACTGGCGGGACGATGACGGGCACAGCGCGGTACCTGCGCTCGCAGCGGGCCGACCTCGTGGTCGTCGGCGGCGATACCGAGGGGAGCGTCTTCTCGGGCGACACGCCGCACCCGTACCTGACCGAGGGCGTGGGCGAGGACTTCTTCCCCGACACGATCGACACCTCCCTGGTCAACCGGTGGGTGCGCGTGCCGGATCGCGAGGCGTTCGCCGCGGCGCGGTCGCTCGCGCGGCTCGAGGGGATCCTTGCCGGCGAGTCATCCGGGACGGCACTCGTGGCGGCGCGCGAGGTGGTGCGCTCCCTGGTGGCAGGTGGCGAGGCGCGCGGCAAGATCGTCGTCGTGATCCTGCCGGACACGGGGCGCAACTACCTCTCGAAGCTGTTCAACGACGACTGGCTGCGTGACCACGGGCTGTCCGACGACGAATCCCCCGAGTCGCGACCACAGGCCGAAGCGGCCGGGCGGGCCGCGTCGCATCACGGGACCGGAGCCGCGAAGCCGAAAGCCGAGCCCCGCGTTCTCGGATCGCTGTCCAAGGGCAGCACCAGACCCGGGCCGAAGTCCGGGGCCCAGGCGAGGGCCAAGCGGCAAACGGCACCGCCCATGCCCGAGGCAGGCTCGCCGGGACCAGCGCCCCACGCCAAGCCGGAGGTTCGCGCGTGACGCCCCGGCCCGACGCGTTCGACACGCTTGCCGTCCACGCTGGCGCCGAGCCCGACCCCGACAGCGGCGCCGTCACCCCGCCGATCGTGATGTCCAGCACCTTCGCCCAGGAGGGCGTCGGCCGGCCCCGCAAGGGCTGGGAGTACAGCCGCAGCGGGAACCCCACGCGGGACCGGCTCGAGCGCGCGGTGGCCGCCCTTGAGGGCGGCGAGTTCGGGATCGCCTTCGCGTCGGGGTCGGCCGCGACCGCGACGGTCGTCGAGCTCGTGGGGCCGGGCGACGAGGTGGTCGTGGGCGACGACGTCTACGGCGGGACGTACCGGCTGCTCGAGCGTGTGGCGCGGCCGCGGGGCGTCGTGCCCCGCTATGCCGATGTGTCGGCAGGCGGGCCCGGGCTGGCCGCGGCGCTGGGGGCCGTCCTCACCGAGAAGACCCGGCTCGTCTGGTTCGAGACGCCGTCGAACCCCCTGCTCAAGGTCACCGACATCGCCGCGGCCGTTCGCGTCGTCAGCGAGAGCTCGGGCGGCGGGCGTCGGCCCCTCGTGGCCGTGGACTCCACGTTCGCGTCCCCAGCCCTCCAGCGGCCGCTCGAGCTGGGCGCGGACATCGTCGTCCACTCGTCCACGAAGTACCTCGGTGGCCACTCGGACACGGTGGGCGGGATTGCCGTCACGAACGACGCGGCCGTCGCGGAGCGGCTGCGGTTCCTCCAGAACGCGATCGGCGCGGTGCCCTCGCCGTTCGACTGCTTCCTGATCCTGCGCGGCCTGCGGACCCTGCCCCTGCGCATCGCGCGACACGTCGCCAATGCTGGCGCCGTGGCCGCGTTCCTCGCCGCGCGCGATGATGTGGCGTGCGTCTACTACCCGGGCCTGCGCGACGGGCGACACGCCCACCCGGGCGCGGACGTCGCCGCGCGGCAGATGCGCGGCCCGGGCGGGATGGTGTCGTTCGTGCCGGCTGCCGCCGGTGGCCTGACCGCGCGCGAGCGTTCCGTTCGCATCGCCGAATCGAGCCGCCTGTTCGCGCTGGCCGAGTCGCTGGGCGGGGTGGAGTCGCTGCTCGAGCTCCCGGCGGCGATGACGCACCTCTCAGTTGCGGGGTCGCCGCTCGAGGTGGACCCGGCGCTGATCCGGCTGTCGGTGGGGGTCGAGGCGGCCGACGATCTGGTGGCGGACCTGCGCGCCGCGCTCGACGGCAGCCTCGGGTAGGCGGGCCGGGCGACTGCTGAGCGCAGCGCACCGCCGACTCCCACCGTTCCCCCCGGGAGGCGCTTAGCTCGAGGATTCCCCCGTATCTGCGCCCGGGGAAGCTATGGGGGGCATGCCCGGCCGGCCGAGCACGAGCGCATCGCTCGCCGCTGCGTGAGCGCCTCACGAGGAGACACGGGGTCGGGCCTCCGGGACGGCAGGGCCGAAACCCACGCACGTGGCACCCTTGTCGCGATGGCATCGGTCTCGCTCCCGCCCGCCTTCGAGGTCCCCGCCTACCGCTGGTACTGGGCGAGCCAGCTCGTCTCCGGCGCCGGGACATGGGCGCAGACCGTCGCGCAGGCGTGGCTCGTGCTCACGCTGACCAATTCGGCCTTCGCCCTGGCTGCGATCACCACGCTCCAGTTCCTGCCCATGCTGGTGTTCCCGCTGCTGGGCGGCGTGCTCGCTGACCGGCTGCCGCGACGGCGCGTGCTGGTCTTCACGCAGATCTGCGCGATGCTCCAGGCGGTCCTGCTGGGGCTGCTCGTCTGGTCGGGCCACGTCCAGTACTGGGAGGTGGGCGTCCTCGCGCTCGGCCTGGGACTCACCAACGCGTTCGGGAACCCCGCCCAGGCGGCGCTCGTGCCGGAGATCGTCGGGCGCGACCTGGTGGGCAACGCCGTGTCGCTCAACAGCATCCAGTTCAACGTTGCCCGGCTGCTCGGCGGCGGGATCGGCGGGGCGATGGTGGCGGCCTTCGGGGTCCCGACGACCCTGTTCCTCAACGCCGCGAGCTTCGTGCCGTCGATCGCGGTCCTCGCGGTGCTCCCGCTCGCTCACGCCCGGCCGCCGCATGCCCGAGAGGGCGCCGACCCCAACGCTGCCCAGGCGCGCATCGTCAGCGACATCGGCGCGGGCGTCCGCTACGCGATGCGCGACCGGGCGATCCGCCGGGTCCTCGCGCTGTTCGGTGTGGTGGGGCTGCTGGGGTTCAACTGGTCGGTGGCGACGCCGCTGCTGGCCTACACGCTGGGCGCCGGCGCGACGGGCTTCGGCGTGATGCAGGCGGCGCTCGGCGCGGGTTCGCTCGTGGCGGGCATCGCCCTCATGCGGACCCGCGTGGCCACCGAGCGGCGGTTCCTCGTGGGCGCCGTCGCCCTGGGCACCGTGCTGATCCTGCTGGGCCTCTCGCCGCTCTACGGCCTCAGTGTCGGGCTCATGTTCTGCGGCGGGATGGGTGGCGTCACGGCGTCGGTGACGTCCAACACGCGCCTCCAGCTGCTCTCGGTGGACGCATACCGCGGCCGCGTGATGAGCCTGTTCACCCTGCTCATGGGCGGCTCCTCGCCGATCGGCTCACTGCTCATCGGCGGCATCGCGCAGGTGGCCGGAATCCAGGTGGGCCTGATGGTGTTCGGGGCGGCGCTGATGGTCGGGCTGATCGTGATCCTGGTGCTCGACCGCTCATTCGCGGACGCGGCGTCCCCGGAGGCGGCGAGCTAGATCCCGTTGCGATCGACGGGTCAGTCCGCGGAGGTTCCGGTGGCCTGGGCCTCGGCCTGCACCTGATCTTGGGCCCTCGCCCCGCCCGCGCCCTCGCCCTCGGCGACGTCGTCCGGCTCCGGCGCGGCGGCCGGCAGCAGCGGCAGCCCGTCCTCGCGGTTGGTGCCCATCAGCCCCACGCGGTGGTAGACGACCAGCTTCTCGCGCGTGTCGGCGATGTCGAGGTTGCGCATCGTCAGCTGGCCGACGCGGTCCTGGGGAGAGAAGAACACCTCGTCGCCCTTCTCCATCGTGAGACGCTCGGGGTGGTAGGTCAGGTTCGGGCTCGTGGTGTCGAGGATCGAGTAGTCGTTGCCGCGCCGCAGCTCGATCGTGACCTCGCCCGTGATCGGGCGCGCGACCCAGCGCTGGGCGGTCTCGCGGAGCATCAGCGCCTGGGGGTCGAACCAGCGGCCCTGGTACAGCAGCCGGCCGAGCCGTCGCCCGTTGGAGCGGTACTGGTCGATCGTGTCCTCGTTGTGGATGCCCGTGACCAGCCGCTCATACGCGATGTGGAGCAGCGCCATGCCGGGCGCCTCGTAGATGCCCCGGCTCTTGGCCTCGATGATCCGGTTCTCGATCTGGTCGCTGACCCCCAGGCCGTGGCGCCCGCCGATGATGTTCGCCTCGGTGAACAGCGCGAGCGGCGTGTCGAAGGTCTGGCCGTTGAGGGCGACCGGCTCGCCGTCGTCGTACCGCACGCTCACGGTCTCGGCCGGCACGTCCACGTCGGCGCGCCACGAGGCCACGCCCATGATCGGGGTGACGATCGACACGCCCCGATCGAGGAACTCGAGGTCCTTGGCCTCGTGCGTGGCGCCCAGGATGTTCGAATCGGTCGAGTAGGCCTTGTCGGCGCTCATCTTGTACTCGAGCCCCGCACCCTCGAGGTAGGCGGACATCTCGGCCCGGCCGCCCAGCTCGTCGATGAACTGCTGGTCCAGCCACGGCTTGTAGATCTGGAGCCCGGGGTTCACGAGCAGCCCGTAGCGGTAGAACCGCTCGATGTCGTTGCCCTTGTAGGTGCTGCCGTCGCCCCAGATGTTGACGCCGTCCTCGCGCATCGCCGAGACGAGCATGGTCCCGGTGACGGCGCGGCCGATGGGCGTGGTGTTGAAGTACAGCTGGCCCGCGGTCGAGATGTGGAAGGCGCCGCACTGGAGCGCCGCGATCCCCTCTGCCACCAGCTGCGGGCGGCACTCGATCAGTCGGGCGTGCTCGGCGCCGTACTTGAGCGCCTTGACCGGGATCGCGTCGTAGTCGGCCTCGTCGGGCTGGCCGAGGTGCCCGGTGTAGGCGTACGGGATCGCGCCGTGGGCCCGCATCCAGTGGATGGCGGCGCTGGTGTCCAGCCCGCCCGAGAACGCGATGCCCACGCGCTCGCCGACGGGGAGGTGCTGCAGGATGTTGGGCACGTGAGGGGTCTCCTTCGAGCCCCAAGTATGCCCGTGTTCGGGCGAGCGTCCGCTGTTCCCCGCTCCCGCCCCCCGGCTCCCGATTGCGTTTCTGCTCCCCTCCGCAACACGCCTCTGGGGAGTGCTATGCGGGACCGGAGTCCAGAACACTCCCCTCTGGCGTGTCCCGGGACGCAGCGTGCCTGAACACGCCCCTCAAGTGTGATCCGGAAGCGAAGCCCACATAGCACTCCCCCGGGGCGTATTCCGGAACCGGGAGGCCGGGACCCTCGCCCGAGGCGGCGTGGGCGCGTCAGCCGAGGCCGGGACCCTACCTGAGGCGGAGCCGCGCGTCAGCCCCGGCCGCGCCGCCCGAACCGCAGCCTCCCGAGCCGACCCCCCGTGGCCGACGCCCTGTTCTCCCAGGAGAGCGCCACCATCGGGCAGTCGTTGATCGCCTTGCGCGCCTGGCCCATGAGCTCGCGGGGGACACTGCCGTCGGGCAGGATCGGATAGCCCCAGTCGTCGAGCACGATCAGATCCGGTGCCGCCGCCTCGCAGACGCCGTACCCGTTGCACGCGATCCAATCGACCTTGAGCCGGTGCTCGTCGCTCACCGGTAGGCTCCGATCAGTGACGCCGCGAGGCAGCGGCGGCGATCCGCGTGGCTGGCGAAGTCATCGGCGAAGACAGCCAGCGCGGTGCTCATCTGCTGCGCGGCGCCATCGGGGTGGCGACAGGCGCCGCGACCCGTGACCAGGGCCGTCCACCGCCCAATGTCGTAGAGGTCGGTGGCCTTGGCGCCCATGCCCGCCACCCTGCCGCTGGCCTCGGCGAGGTCGGCGAGCCCGTACTTGCAGGGACCGCACTGCATCGCCGAGCCCGCGGCGAGGAAGTCCATGATCCGCGCGGAGTAGCCCACCCCGCACGTCCGCTCGTCCACGATCCGGACCAGCCCGCAGCCGAAGGTCAGGCCCGCCGCCTTGAGCGACTCCGGCTCGAGCGGCATGCCCCACACCGATTCGATGGGTGCCCAAGTGCCGAAGTAGCCGCCGATCAAGACTGCCTTCGGGTTGCCGGTCAGGCCGCCGGCCATCTCGACCAGCTCGGCCAGCGGCGTGCCGAGCTCGATCTCGGCCACGCCCTCGTGGCGCACGGGCCCGGCGATCGTCACCAGCCCCGTGCCGCGGTCCTTCCCTCTCCCCGCGTCGCGGAACCAGTCGGCGCCGTATCGCGCGATGAGCGCGACCTGGGCCAGCGATTCGACGTTCTGGACCAGCGTCGGGCGGTTGCGGACCCCGCGCTCGGACATCCGCGGTGGGGTCAGCATCGGCCGGGCGTCCTTGCTGTTGAGGTAATGGACGACCGCGGTGGACTCGCCGGCGACGTAGCCGGTGGGCGCCTCGATGACATGGAGCAGCTTGCGGTCCGACTTGAGGCGCTCCTCGACCGCCCCCTTCATCGCCCGAACAGCCGCGGTGTGCTCTCGCCCGAGGTACAGCTCCACCCGATCCGCGCCCAGGGTCCGGGCGGCCAGAAGTGCGCCATCGATGACCAGGTGCGGCCGGTGCGCCATGAGGACGCGGTCCTTGGCGCTCTCCGGCTCGCCCTCTGCGCCGTTGGCCACGATGACCGGGACGCCAAGGCCGGGCTGGTCGTGGATGGCGCGCCACTTGCGGCCGACGGGGAAGCCGGCGCCGCCTCGGCCTCGGAGCCCGGTTGCCTCGAGCGCGGCGATCATCTGGACGGCGGGCACGTGGGGGAGGGCGCCGAGGCGGGTGGTGTGGGCGTGCAGCGCCTCGGCGCGGCCGTCAAGCGGCGGGCCGGCGAGAAGGCGTTCGGTCGGTTGCGTCACAGGCTGAGTCGTCCCCATGGTGCTGTCGAGTCGAGCGGCGGGCGACCGCACAACCGTATCGTGCCGTGGCTGGCCACGGGCGCGACTGTGACCGGGATGAGACGGCTCTCATGCGTCCCGAGCCGTTGCCCTCCCGCAGTGCGCCCGCGCCCCTCGACCTGCCTGAGCGCCGGCGGCGTCCCGCGGTTTCATGTCAGACCGCTCACCCGCTGGACCGCAGACGCGAGCAGAGGCTCAGCCCTCGCGCGAGCCCCGCCCGCTGCCGCGCGCACGCACCACGTTCCAAAGGCGCGCGTCCACCAGATGGCAACAGAAGTGGACAAGATGGCAGACATCGCCTAGTATTCGTAGGTCACTACGACATTTCACCTTCGAAACAGCGACAGGCTATGACTCGTTCGCACCCCATCCGCAACCTTGCCGCACCGCTCCGCCCGTGGATCGTCTTCGCCGCGCGCCGCAACCGCTCCTACCAGCTGATCGCCGGGTCGCAGGCGGTCCTGGTGGCGTTCGCCACCGACGCGCTGTTTGTCCCGTTCCTCTTGGTCCTGGGCGCCAACCCCGCGTTCGTCACGTTCGTCGGCCTGCTCCCGGTGCTGGGCTCCGCGGCGCAGGCGCTGATGCCGAGGGCCCTCCGCCGGACCGACGGCAACCTGCGCGGGATCACGGTCGCCCTGACGGCCGCCACTGAGACCCGGGGCCTGTGGTTCGCGCTCGTCGCGCTCGGCGTGGCGCTCCACGTGCTCCCGCACGGGGCCGCGATTGCACTGGTCACGGTGATCGTGCTCGTCGCCGGCTCCGGGGCGCTCGTCGCCGAGGCCAACCTGTTCTCGTGGCTGGCGATCCTCCTGCCCGACGAGGAGCGCCGGATCGTCACGCCCAAGATGATGGGCGTCACCGCGGGCGCGTCGGCCGTCCTGCTGATCCCCGCCGGCATCCTCCTCGCGACCGTCCATCCCGTCGTGGCGCCCTGGCTGTACGTCGCGTTCTTCGGGTTCGGCGCCGTCGCCTCGCTGCCCCTCGTTCGCACGGTGGCCCGCCTGCCGCGCCCGGGTCGCGTGACGATCCCGCGGGCCGATGCGGTCGTGCCGCCGACCCCGGCCCTCCGCTCCTTCCTCCGCGCCACGACGTGGAACGCCACCGCCGTCGGGCTCACGCCGTACTTCGGCGTGTTCGCCGTGTCGGTGCTGGGGATGTCGCCCGGTTTCGCCGTCGTGCTGTCGGGCACATGGGCGGCGGCCTCGCTGCTGACCTCGGCGGTGCTGGGCGCGGTCCTGGCACAGGTCTCCTCGGCGCGCCTGCTGCGCACGGCCTACCTGTCGCGCGGCCTGGGCATGCTGCTGTGCGTGGCGGCGTTCCCCGGCAACGCCGGTGCCGCCGTGATCCTGGTCGCGGCCGTCACCATCAACGCCGTCGGGTACGCGGTGACCGCGCTGGCCCAGACGGAGCGGCTGTTCCGACTGACCTCCGGGCCCGCCCTCGTCTCGGCCCAGGCGTCCATGACCGTGCGCAATGCGGCCGCGTTCACGGGTGGCGGCCTGGCGCTGTCCGCGGCGACCGTCCTCGCGGAGGGGATCGGCTTCCCGGCATGGGCCGCGATGTTCACGGCCTCGGCGCTGCCCCGCTTCGCGGCCGCGCACGGCACGCAGGTGCCGCCGTCCTGGCGGACCGCCTCGAGGCCGATCCAGACGCCGGCGGTCGCGTCGATCGCCGCCTGACGTCCTCGTGGGCTGGCGAGCTCGGAGCGAAACCTCGGAGCGCAACGGGGATGGCGCGCAAGGGCCGAATCCGTCGATCGCGGCTAGGATCCCGCGATGACGTCCTCCGATCCCCGAGCCGACCATGCCGCCTTCACGCGGGCCCTGATCGAGGACCACCGCGCACACGGTGGCCGGATCACCTTCGGGCCGTTCAAGGACCGACCCGTGCTGCTGCTGCACACCGTGGGCGCGAGGAGCGGCGAGCCGCGGATCGCGCCGCTGGTGTACAGCCGCGACGGGGATCGCCTCGTCGTCATGGCCTCGAGGGGCGGCGCGCCGTCGAATCCCGCCTGGTTCGCCAACGTCGTCGCGAACCCGGTCGTGAGGGTCGAGGCCGGGGGCGAGACGTTCACGGCTCGCGCCGTGGTGGCGGAGGGCGCCGAGCGTGACCGCCTCTGGGCGCAGCACGTCGCGCAGCACCCGGGGTTCGCCGACTACGAGCGCAAGACGTCGCGCGTGATCCCGGCGGTCACGCTCGAGCGGATCGACTAGCCGGCGCCTGGCGCTGCGGCGGGTCGGCGGCTCTCTCGCGCAGCGCGGGCCGGAGCGTCAGCCGCGCTCGAGGAGCGGCTTCACCTCGCCGATGAACCGCTCGAGCGTCTCGCGGTCGTATGGCGAGGGCTGCTCGCTGATGATCGTGCGGAAGCCCAGCTCGACGAAGGGCGCGATGCGCTCGGCCACCTGCTCCGGCGTCCCGTTGAGGAACGTCGCGTCGTCCGCGACGTCGTCGATCGGCGTGCGGTTGTGGGCCATCGCCGCGCGCCACACTCGGTCGGCGTCGGCCTCGGTGTCCCGGATGGTCAGCTTCACGCCGAGCGTGAACTCGATCTCTGCGATGTCGCGCCCCACGTCCTCGCAGTGGCCGCGGAGCACCTCGACCTTGCGCGCCAGCACGTCGGGCTCGCCCATCGCGTTCCACAGGTCGGCGTGCCGGGCGACCGTCCGGAGCGTCTTCTTCTCGCCCGAGCCGCCGATCATGATCGGCAGGTGCTGCTGGACCGGGAGGGGCAGGACTCGCGCCTCGTCGAACTGGTAACGCCCGCCCGGCCCAGACGTCACCACCCCGCCCGCCAGCATTGACCGAACCGCCGACACCGACTCCTCGAGCCAGTCGAGCCGCTGGCCGAATCCAGACCCGAAGTCGATGCCGAAGGCCTGGTGCTCAGGCTGCATCCAGGCCCCACCGAGGCCCAGGATCGCCCGGCCGCCCGAGACGTGGTCGAGCGTCGTGGCGAGCTTGGCCACGAGCCCCGGGTTGCGGAAGGTGTTCGCCCCGACGAGCAGGCCCAGCCGCGTGTGCTCGGTGGCCATGGCCGCCGCGGTGAGCGACGACCAGCCCTCGAAGATCGGCTGGTGCGGGTCGCCGAAGATCGCGTAGAGGTGGTCCCATGCCCAGAGGTGTTCGTAGCCGAGCTGGTCGATGCGCCGAACGGCGTCGAGGTACGACGGCCAGTCCGTGGCCTGGTTCCACAGCAGGATCCCGAGCTTGAGGTCGTTCATGGGCGCATCCTCGCACGACACGCGGACGTGGCTCAACTCGATACCGGCGCCTGGGTCACCGCCACAGCCTCGCTCGGACCGGTCCCACCCGTCTCGGAAGCGGCGCGGGGCCACGCGCCCAGCGCGACGAGCGCCCCTGCGGGCGCCGCCAGTGCGGCCACGGCCAGCACGGCGGCCACAGACCCCGTCGCCACCACGAGTGGCAGACCCGCGAGGGCCACGAGCAGCGAGCCGCCCGCTTGGGTCGCAAAGTGGAGTGCCGCCGACGCGGCGTGCTCGCCGGGGGACGCCGCGCCGGAGATCGCGGCCAGCGAGGGCAGCACCACCCAGGCGTACCCGGCGCCGAACAGGAGCCGCGCAGCGATCAGCAGCTCCGGCGTCGGGGCCAGCGCGGACGTCATCCC
This sequence comes from Chloroflexota bacterium, assembly GCA_021802825.1. Taxonomy (GTDB): domain Bacteria; phylum Chloroflexota; class Limnocylindria; order Limnocylindrales; family CSP1-4; genus CAIXZV01. Next base: position 39,170 of record JAJZRG010000015.1, on the reverse strand, counting down.
GGCCACGCCCAGCAGCACCCCGCCTGCGACGAACACGCGCCGGTTCCCGAACGCCCGGAGCAGCCAGGGCAGGGTGACGAAGGCGGGCAGCTCGACCAGGGTGCCGGCGGCGATCGCGAGGCCCACCTCCCAGCCGTTGCCGCCCACCTCGGCCACCCGCGGGCCGGTGAAGATCGAGGGGGCGTTGGAGCCGCAGAACACGAGCGCCAGCCCGACGAGGAACCGCCGGTGGCGCCGAACGCCCGCGAGGATGCCGGCCACCAGCCCGGTGCCGCCGCGAACCACCACGCCGGACCCCGACAGGAGCTCCCCGCGGAGGCGGCCCACGAGGCCCGCCGTGGCGAGGAGGCACAGCCCGAACCCGACGACGCCCGGCGCGGCCCACCCGAGCGCCGTTCCCGACACCAGCGCGCCGAGAATGACGACGACCGCCATGTACATCCCCGACGCGCCAACCCGCACCCGCGCGAACCGCGAGCGGTCACCGCGCAGCCGCCCGAGGATCAGCGAGTCGCTGAGCGGGATGAAGGCCGCCGACAGCGCCGCCCAGAGCACGTAGGCCAGGGCGACAACCGCCACGATGCCCGTGGAGTGGGCGAGGGCGACGGGCGCCCCGACCAGCATCGTGAAGGCGAGCAGGCGACGCCGTCCGTGGCGGTCGCCGAGCCGGCCCCATGTCGGTGCGGCCAGGAGCGTCGCGATGGCCCCCAGCGCCGCGAGCGGCCCGAGCAGCGCCGGCGGCAGCCCCGCCTCGAGCAGGATCACGGTTCCGTATGGCGCCACCGTGCCGCTGACCGAGCCGCGCGCCAGCATGAGCGCGAGGGCGCGGAGGGTCACGAGCTCGTCGGGGTCGGGGCGTTGCACGCGATCCACAATGCCGGACGGCGGGACGGCCCGCACCGGTACGTTCCGGCCGGCGACGATGGGGCCACCCGGGGCTTCGCCTCCGCTGGCCAGCCGAAGCCGAACTGCGGGTCCTCGGTGACGTCGATGTCCCAGCGGAGGAGCGTGGCGTAGAACGCCCTCGCGGCGGCCGGATCGGACGTGGACAGGTCAACCCAGACGGGGCGGCCGAGGCCCGTGGTCGGTTCAGTCATGGGACGCATGGACGTCGCTGTACGGCGCAGACCGCGTGGTCTGCGGTCTCCAGTCAGCGATTCTGCTCCAGGAGCCCGTCCATCACAGGGCCGCTAACCGCGCCTCGCAAGGGCACCCGCGCTACGTGTCCTTCTTGAGCTCCGCGTGGCCGCCAAAGCCCCAGCGCATCGCCGAGAGCACCTTGTTGCCGTACGTCTCCTCGCCGCGCGAGGTGAAGCGCGAGTACAGCGCGGTGGTCAGGACCGGCGCGGGCGTCGAGGTGTCGATCGCCGCGATGCTCGTCCAGCGCCCCTCGCCGGAGTCGGCCACGACGCCGCCGAAGCGATCGAGCCCGGGGTCGCCGACCATCGCCTCGGCCGTGAGGTCCAGCAGCCAGGACGCGACGACGCTGCCCCGGCGCCACAGCTCGGCGATCTCCGGGAGGTTGAGCTCGTACTGGTAGAGCTCCGGGTCCGACAGGGGGCTGGTCTCGGCGTTGATCTCGCGGTGGCCCGCGACCCCGGCGTCGGCGTGGTGGAGGATGTTGAACCCCTCGGCGTACGCGGCCATGACCCCGTACTCGATGCCGTTGTGGACCATCTTGACGAAGTGACCGGCGCCCACCGGACCGCAATGGAGGTAGCCCTCCTCGGCTGTTGACGGCGTTCCCTCGCGGCCGGGCGTGCGGGGGGCGCTGGCGACGCCCGGCGCGAGGGCGCGCAGGATCGGATCGAGGGTGGCGACGGCCTCGTCCGGGCCGCCGACCATCAGGCAGTAGCCGCGCTCGAGGCCGAAGACGCCGCCACTCGTGCCGCAATCGACATAATGGATGCCGGCCGGGGCGAGCTCCCTGGCCCGCCGGATGTCGTCGCGGTACCAGGAGTTGCCGCCGTCGATGACAATGTCGCCGGCCGCGAGGTGCGGCACGAGCTCGGCCAGCGTGGCGTCGACCGAGGCCGCCGGGACCATGAGCCACAGCACGCGCGGGGCGGGCAGCTGGGCGACGAGGTCCTCGAGCGAGTGCGCACCCGTGTCGAGCGCGTCGTTCACCAGCGCGTCAACGCTTGCGGCGGTGCGCGCGTAGCCAATCACCGTGTGGCCGTTGCGGCGCCAGCGGCGCGCCATGTTGGCGCCCATGCGCCCCAGTCCGACGAGTCCGACGTGCATCGCGTTCGAGCCTCCAGCAGCGGGTCGCATCCATGATGCCCCGCTTCGCGTTCCGGGGCAGCGGCGGGTCATCCTCGCGCGCTGCACGCGCGTACCAGTCCAGCCGTCTGTCGACTGCTCGAACTCGTCCGGGCGCCAGCGCAGCCGCCTCGCGGTTCGGCGAACGCGTGCAGGGGTCAGATCCTCCGCCCGGCGAGCGGCGTCGAGCGGGGCCGCGTCAGTCCACCCGCTGGGCGAGCGCCCCGGTCGTGCGCGGCGGTGCCCTTCCGCCGCTCGGCAGGTCCGCGCCGAGCCGGCGCTCCTCGGGACGGCGCGCCGGGGACGGTGCTACTGCGCCAGGCGCGGGTACAGGCGCGACGCGATCGCCACCAGCACCACCACGGTCCCCGCCAGCACCGCGATGTCGAGCGGGATCGGGTACGTGGACGGGCCGCCGTCGATCATCAGCGCCCGGAGCGCGTCGACCTGGTAGGTGAGCGGGTTGAGGTGGGCGAAGACCTGAAGCCAGCCCGGCATGAGGGAGATGGGGTAGATCGCCGAGCTCGCGAAGAACAGCGGCATCGTGAGCACCTGCCCGATGCCCATGAACCGCTCCCGGGTCCGGACCACGCAGGCCACGATCAGGCTGAACGTGGCGAAGCCGGCGGCGCCCAGGACCACCACTAGGGCCACGCCGACGAGCGACGGTAGCTCCCAGCGCAGGTGGATCCCGATCAGCACGGCGGCAAGGTAGACGACGAACGCCTGGACCAGCGCGCGGAGCCCGCCCGCCAGCGCCTTGCCCGCCACGAGCGCCTCGCGCGACGCCGGGCTGACGAGGTACTTGTGGAGGACGCCGAGGTCGCGCTCCCAGATGACCGCGATGCCGAAGAAGATCGCGGAGAACAGGGCGCTCTGGGCGAGCACCCCTGGCGCGAGGAAGTCCATGTACCCCACGCTGCCGGTCTCGATGACGCGCGACTGGGCCATGACCTGACCGAACACGACCAGCCACAGGATGGGCTGGACGGCGCGCGTCGCCACCTCCGTGGGGTCGTGGGCGAGCTTGCGGAGCTCCGCGCTGGCGACGGTCCAGGCATCGAGCAGCAAGCGGACCGGCGCGACGGGCTCAGCCGAGGCGGCGTGCGGTGCGGCGCGTTCGAGCGACGTCACGGTACGAACCTCCTTCGTCGAGGCCTGAGCCGGTGAAGTGGGTGAACACGGCGTCGAGCGTGGCGCCGGGGCCCACCTGGGCGGCGAGCTCGGCGGGGGTCCCGAGGGCGGCGAGCTTGCCCAGGTGCATGATCCCCAGGCGCTCGCAGAGCTCGGCGGCCTCGTCCATGTAGTGCGTGGTGAGCATCACGGTGGTCCCGTCGCGCTCGCGAAGCCTCCGGACGTGCTCCCAGACGGCGCGCCGGGCCACCGGGTCGAGGCCCACGGTCGGTTCGTCGAGGAACAGCACCGCCGGGCGGTGGAGCATCGCCTGGGCGATCTCGAGGCGTCGGATCATCCCGCCCGAGAACGTGCGCACCAGCTTGTCGCCCACCTCGGAGAGCCCCATGAACTCGAGCGCCTCGTCGATGCGCTGGCGTCGCTCGCCCCGCGGGACGTGGTACAGGCGGGTGGAGATGTCGAGGTTCTCGCGGGCGCTGAGCGTGCCGTCCGAGGACAGCAGCTGCGGGACGTAGCCGATGGACCGGCGCACCGCCCGGGCGTCGCGGACGATGTCGTGGCCGGCGACCCGGGCGCCACCCGAGGTTGGGTCGAGCAGCGTGATGAGCATCTTGATAGTGGTGGTCTTGCCGGCCCCGTTTGGCCCAAGCAGGCCGAACACCTCGCCGTCGGCCACCTGGAGCGTCAGCGCGTCAACCGCCGTGAGGGCGTCGAAGCGGCGGGTCAGGGCGGCGCATTCGATGGCCGGTGCCGTCATGGGCTTCGTCTCCCGCCCGCGTGCCGCGCGGCGGGCAACACTTCGGGTCACGAAACATTCTATCCTGTCGTCGTGAAGACGTCATCCGAGGTTCCCGCCATCGCACGATCGACGGCCGAGGCCGTGCTGGAATCCGTGCCGCCAGTCATGCGCGCGATCCGCGAACGGATGCGCGAGGGGCGCGCCGAGGGCCTGTCCGTTCCGCAGTTCCGGGCTCTGCTCTTCGTGCGCCGGCACCCGGGGACCGACCTCTCGAGCGTGGCCGAGCACCTGGGCGCGTCGATGCCGTCTGCGTCCGAGCTGATGTCGCGACTGGTGCGCGACGGGCTGGTGGCGCGCACGGCGGACCCGGCCTCACGCCGTCGCGTGCAGCTCTCGCTCAGCGAGGAGGGAGATCGGCTGCTCTCGGAGGCTCGGGGCCGCACGCTGGAGTGGCTGGCCGGCCGACTGGCAACAGCGTCGCCCGACCGTTTGGCGCGGATCGACGCAGCCCTGCGCGAGCTCCGTTCGGCGCTCGAGGAGCCGGCGGAGGACTGACCTGGGTTGCAGTCCTAGCGGACGATGGCCCGCCCGCTCCTGGCCCAGGCGGTGGTGCCGCCGCTGACCGAGACCGTGCCCTGGAAGCCCTGTTCGAGCAGGTAGTTCGTCGCCTTCGCGCTCCGGCTGCCCGTGGCGCAGATCACCGCGTACGGCTTGTCGCGGCGGAGCTTGGCGATCCGATCCGGCAGGCGCTTGACCGGGACGTGGATGGCGCCCGGCACGTGCCCCTGGCGGAACTCGTCGTCCTCGCGCACGTCGAGCACGCGGACCGCGTTCTGCTGGAGGAGGGCGTCGAGCTGGGCGACGTCGATCGACGGGATGCTCGGGGCGAGGCGGCGGAGGAACGAGAACACGGAGTGACTCCAAGCGGGGGCCCGTGGTGGGCCAAGGTGCGGCGCGAAGGATAGCGGGTAGGGGGATCCTCAGCCCATCTCGAGCACCCACTCCGGGCCTGACGGCCCGTCGCGGACCCGGACACGGGCTTCGGCGAGGCGGTCCCGGATGAGATCGGCGGTACGCCAGTCCTTCGACGCCCGAGCCGCGTCGCGCAACTGGAGCAGCGTGTCGACGAGGGGCGCGAGCGCTGCCCGCCGATCGCCGGAGCCGTTGGCGGCCCGCTCGCCAAGCTGGACCACCAGCGCCTGGAACGTCGCCGCGGCATTGTCGAGGTCCGGGCTGTCCTCGCCCGCCCGGACCCGCGCGTTGATCGCCTCGTCGAGCGCCAGGAGCGCGGCGACCGCCGCTCGGACCTCGCCCTCGTCGAGCGCCGCGCTGAACGTGCCCTCGATCTCCTGTGTCTCCTGGCGCATCGGCTGCGCCGGGCGAACGGGCTGCTCGGCGGAGGCTGAGCCAGCGAGGGCTGCCTTGTGGACGGCCTCGCTCGACTGGCCAGCCGCCAGCCCCCGCGCCGCCTCGCCGAGGGCCGAGATGGGGATGGACGCCCCGGCCTCGAATCGGGCGCTCCGCCCCGCGACCCGAACCGTCACCCCGCCCAGTCCGGCCACCGACGCCAGCCCGGCCTCGAGGTCCAGCACGAGCGCCGTGTGGCTGTCCACGCCGAGCACGAACACGCCGACGGGTAGCAGGTCCTCGAGAACCCGCAGTCGGCGCTCGCCCATGTAGCAGAAGCGCGTGTCGTGAGTCCCGCCCTCGGCGTTGTCGTAGTGGGGGACGACGGCGGCCCGCAGTCCGGTGGCTCCGCCGAGCAGGTCGAGCCCGTCGAGCCAGGTCGGCGGCTCGCCGGCCTTGTAGACCTCGTAGACCGGGATCGACACGACGCCCAGCGTCAGCGCGGCGGCGCTCGCCATCGTCAGGATGCCGCCCGACCGAAGCTTCTCCGCGAGCGCCTCGGGAAAAGGCCCGTCCCTCCACTGGCGCAGCGCATACGAGGGGCTGCCGGGCCCGGCCATGACGTACCGCGCCTCGCGGATGCGGGCGAGGGCCGTCGCGGCGGACACGGCGTCCACGTCGGTGGACCGGAACGACGCGACCTCGACCGGGTTGCCGACGCTGGTGGCGAAGAACTCCATGGTCCGACTCGAGAGGTCGTCGGCGTTCTCCTGGAACCCGTACGGCGTGTCGATGATGGCCGCCGGCACTTGGCGCCCGAAGCGGTCGAACAGCGCGCGATGGACCTTCGCCATCGTGGGTGCGGTCTCGCCCGAGCCCATGATCGCGAGGATGCGCGGGTCGTCGTCCCCTGCCTGTCGGCCGCTCATGCGAAGAACCCGTCCGCCACGGCATCGGCCATCACGTCCGCGACGGCCTTGGGGTGCTGGGCGTGGATGTCGTGATCGCCGGCGATCGGGTGGACGCGCGCCCTGGGCAGGGCGGCCAGTGCCTCGGCGACCGCCGCCTGCCGACTGTGCGTCCGCTCAACAACCGCGTCGGCACCGGCCGGGACCAGCAGCACGGGCGCCATGACCAGCGCGTACCGCTCGGAGGGATGGTGCTCCCACATGCCGCGGAGCACGGTCAGGTGCCGCTCGTAGGTCAGCCAGGGCGCGATCGTCCCGTCCGGGAAGCGCTCGAAGTTGGCGAGGGTGCCCGCGATCCCCGTCTCCGGCCAGTTGGGGTGGGCGGCGCGGACGTAGCCCTCGACCTCCGCGAGGCGCCGTCCGGCGAGGCGGGGCGGGGCGAGCGCCTCCCGGCAGGCCTCCCAGGACGGGAAGGTGCGCGACGGCTCGAACCACCCCCCGTCCACGCACACGATCCCGCGCGCGACGCCCGGGTGCCGCGCCCCCAGCTCTATCGCCACGTTGCCGCCCCACGATTGCCCGGCGACGACCGGCCGCTCGAGACCCAGCGCCACGATCAGGGCGGCGACATCGTCGGCGACGGTGGGGAGGTCGTACCGGCCGTCGGGCTTGGACGAGCGGCCGTGCCCGCGCAGGTCAACGGTGACGGCGGGGTGCCCGCGCTCCACCAGCCGCGCTGCGACCCCGTCCCAGAGACGGGCGTTGGATGCGAGTCCGTGCATCAGGACGAAGGCCGGGGCGTGGGCCGAGGCATCTGGAGCCGGCCAGACGTCAGCTGCCAGCTCCACGCCATCGGCGACCGGGACGCGACGCGTGTCCATGCGCACCATCTTGCCCCGAAACGCCCCAAAGGGCGACGCCCAACTCCGGCGTTTCGGGGCTGGCGGCCCGGGCGCCCGATCGCGGCGCTGGTGCCCGCGCCGATCACCGATACGATCGGTGACGTGATCCCCATCCTGCTCAGGAGTCGCTCGACCGCCTTCGCCTTCGGCTGCTGGTCGTTCGTGCTGATCGGCTGGAGCGGCCTGCTCGTGCCGTCGCTGGCGCGCGAGGTCGAGGGCGGCTTTCGCCAGACCGACGTCGGCCTCGGCTTGTTCTACTTTGTCACGGCCCTGGCCTACGCCGGCGGGTCCGTGCTGGGCGGCATCGCGACCGAGCGCGTGGGCCGCCGGGCGATCCTCTCGCTGGCCGTGGCGCTGCTCGGGCTGGGGCTGATCGCGCAGGGCATGACCGGCGACTGGGACGTGTTCGTCATCGCCGGGGTGGTCCGGTCCGTTGGCTCGGGCGCGATCGATGGCGGCGGCAACGGCCTGGTCCTCGACCTGTTCCGCGGCAACCGAGGCGGGCGGCTGAACCTGCTGCACCTGTTCTTCTCGCTGGGCGCCCTCGGGGCGCCGTTCCTGCTCGCCGCGCGCGGTGTCGTCGGGCTCTCGTGGCAGGCGGTCATCGTGGGCACGGGCGTCGTCGCCCTGCCGCTGGCTGGCGCGCTGGTCTTCACCGACCTCGCCGACGGCCGCGCCCGGCCGGACCGGGGGCACGACGGCCAGCGATCGAGCCTCCTCGCGCTGCCGCTGGTGGTCCTCGCCGTGGCCATCGGCTGCTACGTGGCGTCCGAGATCGGCGTCTCGAACTGGCTCGTCCGCTTCCTCGCCGCGGCCCCGGCAGCGACCGCCACCTCCGCGCTCGGCCTGTTCTGGGCGGGGCTGACCGCCGGGCGGTTCGTGGCCAGCCGCGTCGCCGACCGCTTCGACCACATCAGGCTCGGTATCGCCGCTGCGCTCACGGCCGGCACCGCGCTCGGCTTCGCCGTGCTCGTGCCCTCGCTCGGGGCGTCGATCGTCCTGTTCGTCGTCGTCGGGTTCGCCTCGGGTCCGATCTTCCCGCTCATCGTGGCGATCGGCGGGGAGCGGTTCCCGGACCGCGCGGCCGCCGTGAGTGGCGTCATGGTGGCGGCCTCGGTCGTCGGGGCCGTCGTCTACCCGCCGCTGATGGGCGTCATGTCCGTCACGGTCGGCCTGCCGGTGGCGATGCTCGGGACTGCGGTGGTGTGCATCGGCTGTGCCGCGGCCCTGGCCGTCGTCGGGCGGATGCCGGCCCCGGGCGCGGCGCATGTGGTCGCCAATCCGGGCTGACCCGGGCAGCAGCCCAACCCGCGGCGCCGCTGGTGCGCCTCGCGCCCCGGCCTCGGGCGGGGATTCAGCCCGCCGCCGACGGCCCGGTGCCGACCGACCCGACCGCTGCGAGTGCTCGGCCTTCGCCTCCCGAGGGCCTCGCGGGCGCCCTCGAGCGGCGGGCCGCCCGCCGAGAGCCGCGCCTCCACAGTCGGCACCTCCGCGGGGTCGGCCGGTCGATCCCCGTCAGCAGCAGCCGTCACCGCTGCAGGTTGCGCCGTCGGACGCGGCGACGGGCAGCAGGTCGAGCGAGATCCTAGGCTTCGACCCCGTGGCCGGACCCGCGTTCAGCTGCGTCGAGCGGCCATCGGGCCCCGGCTTGGTTGCCTTGATGATCGCGCTCGCCATGCCGTCGGTGACCAGGTGCGTCGGCGTGATCTGGACATCGACCAGGCCGGCCTCGGCCAGCCCCGCCTCGAACTCCCCGAACGAGAGCGTTCCCGCGATGCAGCCCGCGAGCGAGCCCCGGGCTGCCCGCTCGTCGGCGGTCAGGCGGTCGTCGGCCACGATGTCGGACACGCCCATCCGGCCGCCGGGCCGCAGCACGCGGGCGATCTCGCGGAACACGGCGGGCTTGTCCGCCGCGAGGTTGATCACGCAGTTGCTGATGACGACGTCGATGCTGTTGGCGGGAAGCGGGATGGCCCCGATGTGGCCCTTGAGGAACTCGACGTTCGTGGCACCGGCGGCCGAGGCGTTGGCCTGGGCCAGGGCGAGCATCTCGTCGGTCATGTCGAGCCCGAAGGCGCGGCCCGTCGGGCCGATGCGCTTGGCCGAGAGGAGCACGTCGATTCCGCCGCCGGAGCCCAGGTCGAGCACGCGCTCACCCTCGTGGAGCTCGGCCACCGCGATCGGGTTGCCGCAGCCGAGGCTGGCTAGCACCGCCGCCTCGGGCAGCTCCGCACGCTCGAGCGCCGAGTAGAGCTCGGGGCCGATCTCCTCGCCCGAGGAGCAGCAGGCTCCCTCGGTGGCCATGATCGCGGCTTGTGCGTAATGCGCCCGGACTTCGTCGTGGATCGCTTCGGTCGTCATGCAATGGCTCCTGGGGTTGTGATGGCAGGGCTGTCAGTTGCCGTCCACGGCGCGGGTCGCCCGAATCGGGCGCTATTGATCGGACGGGCAGCAGACGCGGCCCGAGGCCCGCAGGGCGGCGGCGATGCGCATGCGCAGCGTCGCGGGCTTGCAGCACTTGGCGACCCGACGCGCGAGGGCCACCAGCCGAGACCGATCAACCTCCTGGCGGCGCTCGTCGTTGGCCAGCTTCGCGAGTTCGAGGGAGAAGTGCATGGGTGGGGCCTCCGGGACGCCGTATTGATGAATGTCAATAAGTTCATCTTGCCAGCGGCATCGACTAATGTCAATATGGCGATCGTCATGAAGCGCATCACCGATCCCGACGCCCTCCTCCTCCAGGGGGCAGCCGACGCGACGCGTCTCGCGATCCTGCGCCAGCTGTCGCGCGCCGACGCCGAGGTGTGCGCCTGTGACTTCACGAGCTGCTGCGACGTCGCGCAGCCGACGGTCAGCCATCATCTCAAGGTGCTTCGCGAGGCGGGTTGGGTCACCTCGGAACGCCGGGGCTCGTGGGTGTACTACCGGCTGCGGGACGAGGCCGTCCTGCGGTTCAGGACGCTGGCGGGCGAGATCGGCGGGTTTGGGGCGGCTGAGGCACGTCCTCGCGGACGGGTGATCACGGTAGTCCATCCCGAGGGTCGGTAACGGCCGCCGGGTCCGGCACCGAGGGGCGCGAGGCCCGCGTGTTCGGCCGCCCCGGCATACGATCGCGCTCTGATGCCCGACACGCCCGCCATCACCACGCCAGCGGTCGCCAGGCCCGAGACCGACCTCGAGGAGTCCACGCGCCTGCTCCCGGCACCACGCTGGATCGTGATCGTCTGGAACGACCCGATCAACCTGATGTCGTACGTGACGTACGTCTTCCAGAAGCTGTTCGGGTACAGCCGTTCGCATGCTCACCGCCTGATGCTCCAGGTCCACCAGGAGGGACGGGCGGTCGTCTCGGGCGGTACGAAGGAGCGCTGCGAGCACGACGTGTCGCGGCTGCACGCGTGCGGCCTGTGGGCCACGATGACGCCGGAATGACAGCGCGTCCCCTCAGAACGCGACCCAGATGAGCGCGGAGGGGAAGCCGCAGCCCCGGATCAGCCGGACGGATGACGGCCGGATCGCCGTCCGCCTCGCCTCCCGGGAGCGGCAGATCCTCGGCGCGCTCGCGGCAGACCTCGCGCGGCTGGCCTCGGGCGATCTGGCGCTCCAGCCTGACGGGACCGACGATCCGGGTCTGGCGCGCCTTCGCCCCGACGCGGTCAAGGGCGACCCCGAGGCCTCCGCGGCCTTCCGCGAGCTCACCTCCGCAGACCTGGAGGAGGCGCGGCAGGAGCGCCTCGCGAGACTCGCCTCGACGCTCGACGCCACCCTCCTCGACGAGGCGCAGGCGACAGCGTGGATGGGCGCGGTCAACGACCTCCGGCTGGTGCTGGGGACGCGCCTCGGGGTGACTGAGGAGACGGGGCTGGAGCCCCCGAGCGAGGACGACCACACGATCGTGTACCTCTGGCTGGGCTGGCTGGAGGAGCAGCTTGTCGAGGTGCTGGCGGCCGGACTGCCGGAGACGGGGAGGAGTCGCTAGCGCTCGCGCCCTGGCGCCTGCCGGGCGTCATGCAGCGGAGCGCGCGGCGGGCCACCGGCCGCGATCGCCCTGCGGCGCCGAAGCTCCAGCGCCGCCGAAACGAACGACACGGCCACGAACGCGAGCATTGCCAGCACGTTGAGCACGCCACCCACCAGCAGGCCGTCGGGCAGCCCGGCCATGTCGCCGCCGACGATCCGCACGAGCAGCCCCACGTGGAGGAGCGCCAGCGTCGCGTCGTTTGCCCGCGAGTAGGGCATCGGGACCCGGAGGACCGACGGGACGATGACGGGCGCGTGGCCGAACACCATGGACACGATGAACCCGAGGAACAGCGCGTGCAGCCGGATGTCGTAGGCCGGCCCCATCGCCGTCCCGGTGAGCGCCCAGGCAGCGCCTGCCACCGCCAGCCAGGCATAGCCCGTGAGCAGGCACAGGGCGATGTAGCGGGTCACGCCGCCCATCCTGACCGTGCGGCGGGCGAGGTCGTGGCGGGCCAGCCACGCGGCCATCGCGAGCATCGCGACGCCGACGGCGCGCGTTCCAGCCTCGGGCAGGACGAGCGTCGCGCCGACACCGATGGCCATCAGCCACAGCGCCACGATGAGCTGGCGGCGCGCGCCCGTGGCCAGGCCGCCCAGACGGGCGAGGTCGAGCCGCTCCCCGATGACGGTCATCACGAGGAACGCCGCGAGCCACGGGTAGGCGCTCGACACCGGGACCCCGGCGAGGAGCAGGACCGCGGCCACGGCCCATGCGCCAGCCCCGGCCGCCTGGACGCCGAGCTGGAGCGACCACTCCTGGCGGGCGAAGGCCGCGTAGACCGCGAGCAGGACCAGGGCGCCCCCGACGATTCCCGCCCCGCCGATCGTGGGCACGCCCGCGACCAGCGCCACGGCCCCGGCCCCCGAGAGCGCTGGCGCGAGGTAGCCCCACGGGCGGGCCAGCGCCACGGCGCGCTCCAGTGCGATCACGGTTCCCAGGAAGCCGAGCGTCATGAGTTCGCCGTGCAGCCCCGCGAGGCGCGTGACCGACGATGGCGTGCCGACGCCGAGCAGGACGAGGGCGCCCGTGAGGCCGGCGAGCAGGGCGAAGCCGCCGACCGCGAGCAGCGCGAGGCGGCCGCGCGGGATCGACCGGCTGTTCGGTATAGGGGCCGCGAGCAGGACGCTCATGCGGGCATGCCGAGCGCAGCCCGTGCCGCGGGCGACATGAGCGCCGGCGTCCACCCCGGGTCGTGCGTTATCTCCACCTCGACGTCCACGACGCCCGGCGCGCCCAGCAACGCCCAGCGCACCTGGTCCTCAAGATACGAGCCGATGGGGCACGCCGGGGAGGTGGTGGTCATCAGGACGTGCGCCACACCCGCGCTGGCATCGCACTCGTACACCAGGCCGAGGTCAACGATGTTCACCCCGATCTCCGGGTCCACCACGGTGCGCAGCCGCTCCGTGAGGTCTGCCGCATCGGGCGTTGGGAGGAGGCGCGAGAGGTCCATTTCGTGGTCCCGTGGGTGTGTGGCGTGGGCGTCGGAGGGCGATTATAATGATCGCAATGCAGCGCCGCGAATCCGTCCCCGACCCCGGCCGGCAGCCTCGGGCGCGCCTGCCCATGCGCCGGGCCCTGCTGCTGGCCGCGCTCCAAGAGGCGGACCGTCCGCTGACGGTCGAGGAGGCCGCCCGGGCGATCGGCACCGCGGCTTCCACAGCGCGCTTCCACCTGTCGCTGCTGGTAAGCGCGGGCGAGGCCCAGCGGGCCGCGGTGCGCACCGGATCGGCCGGCCGCCCGTCGTGGCAGTACGCGGTGCCTCCGAGGCGAAGCGCATCGGCCACGAACGGCGTGGGGCCGTACCACGCGGGGCCGTACCAGGAGCTCGCCCGCGTGCTCGCCACTCAGCTCGAGGGCGAGGCCGGCGCCACGACGGCGGCGCGCGAGGCCGGGCGCCGCTGGGCCGACGCGCTCTCGCCGGCTGAGCGCCAGCCGCTCAAGACATCGGACGCGGCGATCGATGCGCTCGCCGACGCGTTCGACCGGCTGGGCTTCGCGCCCACCCATCGCTCCAGTGCCCGGCGGCCGGGGAAGCCAGATTTCAACCCCGGCACACGACGTCGCCGCGACCGGCCCCACGAGATCATCCTTGGCGCCTGCCCGTTCGAGGCGGTCGCCCGCGAGCACCGCACCGTGGTGTGCGCGGTCCATCTGGGGCTCGCCGAGCAGACTGCAGCGGCGATCGGCGGGGGCATCACGATCGAGCGCCTCGAGCCGTTCCGTTCTGAGCAGCCGCTGACCTGCGCCGTCCGCGTCGGGGTCGCTGCGCCTGACAAGCCCCGTCCCGCCTGACAAGCCCCGACAAGCCGAGAGGAGACCACCATGGCCGAGCGTTCCTACATCCCCGACTGGCGCGAGGTCGTCGCCTACTCGAAGCCAGGCCCGATGCCGCACCTGCTCGTTGACGAGCCGGGGCTGCGCGTCCTCGTCGCCGGTCTCGAGCCGGGCGGACGGATCCCGCCCCATGCCGCACCCCGTGCCGTCTACCACGCCCTCGAGGGCGACGGCGTCATCAACCTCGATGGGGTCCTGCTGCCGTTCGGTGAGGGCGCGATCGTGGTGGCCCCGGATGGCGCCAGCCGAGGCATCGAGGCCACGACGCGACTCGCCTTCCTGGCCGTGCGGATCGGCACAGAGGCGGGCTCCGGGGCGTAGGGCAGGGGGGGTCGGTCAGGGCCGCGGGGCCGCCCAACGCCGGAGTGTGAAGATCTGGATTGCGGAACGGTTTCGACCGCAATCTTTCTCGGTTCAGTCCGCGCCCACGCTCTCGACATCGCCGCTTGCGTGCCGTACGTTCGGGGTCATCCCCCCGCACCAGCGCGAAGACCGCGACAGCCGGCAGGAGCCCCATGACCGCTCGCCACAAGGCCATCGAGACGATCTCCAACCACCGGGTCGCCGCCACGCAGAACTACCTCGAGCATGCCGGCGAGGACATCTACGGCCAGTACGTGTTCCACGAGGGCGTCCAGCGGGACTACCTGCCCAAGCCCATCTTCCGGCGCCTGCGCCGCGTGATCGACGGTCTCGAGCCGTTCGCGCCGGAGATCGCCGATGCGGTGGCCCACGGCATCAAGGAGTGGGCGATGGCGCACGGCGCCACCCACTACACGCACTGGTTCGTGCCGATGACCGGTTCCACGGCCGAGAAGCACGACTCGTTCCTGTCGCCCATCAGCGACGGCGCCACCGTCGCCGAGTTCAGCGGCAAGAACCTGATGCAGGGCGAGCCTGACGCCTCGTCCTTCCCGTCGGGCGGGATCCGGGCCACCTTCGAGGCCCGCGGCTACACGGCCTGGGACGTCACCTCGCCGATCTTCCTCCAGGTCGAGCCGAACGGCGTCACTCTCACCATCCCGACGGCCTACGTCTCGTTCACAGGCGAAGCGCTCGATCACAAGATCCCGATGCTCCGCTCGCAGGAGGCCCTGGGCAAGCAGGCCCTGCGGATCCTGCGCTGGTTCGGCAACACAGCGGCCACGCGCGTGTTCACCAACATCGGCCCGGAGCAGGAGTACTTCCTGGTTGACCGCCGGCTCGCCGAGCAGCGCCCCGACTTGCTGCTGACCGGCCGCACGCTGTTCGGCGCGCAGCCTCCCAAGGGCCAGGAGCTCGAGGACCAGTACTTCGGTCCCATCCGCGAGCGGATCCTGGCGTTCATGATGGACCTTGACCGCGAGCTGTGGCGGCTGGGCATCCCGTCCAAGACACGCCACAACGAGGTGGCCCCCGGCCAGTTCGAGATGGCGCCGGTGTACGAGCCCACCTCGGTCGGCTCCGACCACAACATGGTCGTGATGCAGACGATGCGGCGCCTCGCCCCGCAGCACGGCCTGGCGTTCCTGATCCACGAGAAGCCGTTCGCGGGGATCAACGGCTCGGGCAAGCACAACAACTGGTCGATGTCCACGGACCTCGGCGAGAACCTGCTCGACCCGGGCACCGACCCGCACGCCAACGCGCAGTTCCTCGCCTTCCTCATCGCGGTCATCCGGGCGGTGGACGTGCACGCTGGGATTCTCCGCGCGTCGATCGCCGACGCTGGGCAGGACCACCGCTTGGGCGCGAACGAGGCGCCGCCCGCGATCATGTCGATCTTCCTGGGCAGCCAGCTCGAGGACGTCATCGCCCAGATCGAGCAGGGCGCGGCATCGGGCTCCAAGAAGGGCGGCCACGTCGCGTTGGGCGTGACCTCGCTGCCGGTGCTCGCTCGCGACGCCACCGACCGCAACCGGACCTCGCCGTTCGCCTTCACGGGCAACAAGTTCGAGTTCCGGGCCGTGGGCTCGTCGGCGCCGATCTACTGGCCGCAGACCGTGCTCAACACCGCGGTCGCCGATTCGCTCTCGCGCCTCGCCGACGATCTCGAGACGCTCAAGCCGGGGGACTTCGACGGGCTGACCGCCATCCTGTCGGGTGTCGTCAAGCAGCACAGTCGCGTGCTGTTCGAGGGCAACGGCTACAGCAGCGAGTGGCACCAGGAGGCCGCCCGACGCGGGCTGCCCAACAACCGGACCACCGTTGACGCCCTGCCCGCCCTCGCGACCGACGAGGCGAAGGCGGTTTTCAGCAAGTTCGGCGTGCTGTCCGAGCGCGAGCTCGATGCCCGCGTCGACATCTTCTGGGAGCGGTACGTCAAGGTCCAGAATATCGAGGCGAACACGGCGCTCGACATCGCCAAGACGATGATCCTGCCCGCGACCGCCGTCTACCTCGGGCAGCTCGCGTCGGCGGGCTACTCGCGGGGCGTGAAGTCGGTGGCCGACAAGGTGGCCTCGCTGGCCGACGACCTGGTGGACGCGATCCACACCCTGGAGCACGCGCAGCACGCCGCCCACAACGCAGGTTCCGTGCAGGCGGAGGCGCGCCAGTTCGTGGACGTCGTGATCCCCGCGCAGAACGCCCTTCGCGTCGTGGCCGACGAGCTCGAGACGCTGGTCTCGGATGAGCTTTGGCCGATGCCGAAGTACCGCGAGCTGCTGTTCCAGTACTAGCCGCGAGCCACTTACCAGCCGCGAGCCGCGCGCAGGCGGTCCTGCTCCGGTTCGCCGGTCGGGCCCGCCTCGTCGTCTCTGCGGGTTACGCCGTTTCAGCGGCGTGGCCGGCGCCGCGCAGCGCCGAAGCCGGCACTTTTCGTTCCTAACGAACAACGGAAACTGTGGGGCGGGTTTCGCGGCGCGCAGACAGGCATCGCGAGGACCAAACCGTGCCTCGATAGCCCCGCCCGGCTCGTCGCCGTGCCCTTCGTGCTCGCCGCGTTGCTCGAGGGACGTGCGCTCCCGGTCGTTGGGCAGGGCGAACCGTCCGCTTTCGTGTCCGCTGTTCGCTCCGAGCGAAAAGTCGCCGGCTTCGCGACGAACCGCACTGTTGCCGACCTGGCTTGTCGCTCCGAAGGAAGAGTCGCCGGTTCGCGTGGCGGTCGCCGAGGGACCCGTGCGGTGTCCGTGGCGGATCTCGCAAGCGTCACAGAGATGCAAGCAGCAGGCGCCTTGCCGTCGGACATCTGTCGCGCTTGCCGCTGCTGACTTAGACCACGGCCCTCGGCCGCCCGCGGGGCCGGCCGGGACAGAGTCCGCCGTGGTCGCACGCCGTTCGATGCCAGCGACCTGTCTCCGGACTGCCGTCGCATGCGCGGTGGTGACGGGACCGACCCGAGCTTGCGATCTGGACTGGTCCCGGGAGGACATCTCGGCCGATGCGACGTCAAGGGTTGGCCGCCGTGGCGATCATCGCGATCGTCGCCGGGGCTTGTTCGAACACCTCCTCTGGGGCGACCTCGTCCGTGCCAAGCGTCTCGGCGCCGACGTCAACCGCCTCTCCGTCGGCGACGGGCTCCAACTCGGCAGGCGCGTCCGCGGGGGCTTCGGGCGGTGCGTCCGGCGCCGCTGACTACTCAGGGATCACGGGCAGCGTGACCATCTCCGGCTGGCAGTCCTCGCCGGCCGAGGGGCAGGCGCTCGCCGCGACGCTCAAGGCGTTCTCGAGCGCCTACCCCAACATCAAGGTGAACTACGCGCCAGTCGCGGGCGACTACCCGACCGTCATGGCGACCAAGTTCGCCTCGGGTGACGTGCCTGACTTGTTCTACGTCAACGCGGACACGGCCGACACGTGGATCACGCAGGGCTTCCTGTTCCCGCTCGATGGCTACATCAGCAAGTACCACTTCGACACCAGCCAGTTCTACCCAGGCTACGCGTCGATCTTCAAGGGCGCCGACGGCAAGACCTACGGCCTGCCGAAGGACGGCAACACCATCGCGATGGCCTACAACTCATCGCTGGTGCAGGCCGCGCCCACAACGCTCGACCAGCTGGTCACGGTGGCGCAGTCGCTCAAGGGCAAGAACGGCCTCAAGGCGCCGATCTGCGCGAACCCCGGCCTCGACCGCGGGCTCGCCTTCATCTACGCCCAGGGCGGCGCGCTCCTGTCACCGGACAACAAGACGTCCGCCATCGACAGTGCCGCCAGCCAGAGCGCGGTCCAGTGGTACCTCGACCTGTTCAAGAACGGGCTCGCGATGACGGCCAGCGACCTCGGTGACAGCTGGTGCGGCGACTCGCTCGGCAAGCAGCACGTCGCGATCATCTTCGAGGGCGGCTGGCTCGACGCCTCGATGAAGGCCACCTACCCCAATGTGAAGTACACGTGGGCCCAGTTCCCGACGGGCAGCTCGGGCAGCCCGGTCACGATCTCGTACACGGCGGCCTACAGCATCGGCGCCGACTCGAAGAACAAGGACCAGGCGTGGGTGGCGCTCCAGTACCTCACCGGCCAGCAGGGCATGACCGAGTGGACCAAGGGCGGCGTGGCGCTGCCTTCGCGCAAGGACGTCCCGGCGCCGCCAGGCACCGAGGTGCTGGTGAACTCGAGCGCATTCGCGAAGCCGGGCTCGGGCTTCATGCCGGGCTACAACGACGTCCAGAAGGCGTTCCAGGACGCGTTCACGGCCCAGATCCAGAAGAAGACCTACGACGCGAGCGCCGTGGTCGCCGCGACGAAGGCGGCGATCGACAAGGCGCTCAACGGCGGCTGAGTCGGCTGGGCTGACCACGGGCGCCGGGGACCGAGAGCGTCTCGAAACCCGGCGCCCGCGATTCGCAGCTCCGGAAGCGAGAGGAGGCGGCGATGGCAGCTCCGGCCGGTGCGCGGCGACCGCCCGGCGCCCGTCGCCGGCGGGTGAGCAGCGAGCCGCGTGCGACCAAGCGCGAGTGGCTGGCGGGCTACTTGTTCGTTATCGTGCCGATGCTGCTCTACCTCGTGCTCAACATCGGCTCGATGGTGTACGCGGTCTACATCAGCCTCTGGCGCTGGAACCTGCGGACCGGCCCGGTGCGGTTCCTGGGCCTCGACAACTACGCGAACGTCATCACGGACCCGGTCTTCCAGAAGGCGGTGGCGAACTCGCTCTACTACACGATCGTCTGGGTCCCGCTCACGATGGCGATCGGGCTGTTTTTGGCGATCATCGTGAACCAGAAGATCCGCGGCCAGACGTTCTTCCGGGCGGCCTACTACTTCCCGGCGATCGCGAGCTCGGCGGCCATCACCACGCTCTGGCTGTTCATCTTCGCTCCCGACGGGATCTTCAACCAGGTTCGGGGAGTCATCGGCGTCAACCCGCTGTTCGCGCTGTTCGGCATTGCGCCGAACCAGAACTGGATCGGCAACGAGGGCACAGCGATGAACACGGTGATCGCCCTCAACGCCTGGACCACGTCGGGCACGTTCATGCTGTTCTACCTGGCCTCGCTCCAGTCGATCCCGAGCGAGATCTACGAGGCGGCGGCGATCGACGGGGCGGGCGCCTGGGACACGTTCCGGCGAATCACCTTCCCGCTGCTCAAGCCCGGCCACTTCTTCGTGGCGACGGTGGCGGTCATCGGCGCGCTGCAGCTGTTCGACCAGGCGCTGATCGGCGGTGGCGTCAACGGCGACCCGAACAACGCGCTGATGACGATCGTGCTGTACCTCTACAACACGGCGATCACGGAGCTGAACTTCGCCAAGGCCTCGGCGGTCGGGATCATCCTGTTCATCGTCATCATGACGGCGACGCTGATCCAGCGACGTCTGTTCGGCCAGGCGCCGGCGTGGTGACGCGACCATGACGACGACCGCGAGCACCGTGGCCGCGCGCACGGCCGCAGCGGATCCCGTCGGCGACCCCTCGTTCGGGTGGCGGCGCCGCATCGCCTACGTCGTGCTGATCGGCTACGCGCTGCTCATGTTCGTGCCGTTCGCGTGGTCCGTGCTGACGTCGTTCAAGACCCTCCCCGATTCGGTCAGCGGGAGCATCCTGCCCAGTCCCTGGACCGGCGAGGGCTGGCAGTTCGCGCTGACGAAGCTGAACCCGCCCATCCCCACGATGCTCTTCAACAGTGCGCTCATCGCGGGCGTGGTGACGGTCACGAACCTGGTGCTCGGCAGCCTCGCGGGGTATGCCTTCGCCCGGCTCCACTTCCCGGGTCGCGAGGCGCTGTTCGTGATCGTGCTGGCGACGCTGATGATGCCGGACCAGCTGCGGCTCGTGCCGGTGTACCTCATGCTCCACGCCGTAGGGCTGACGGCGGGGGTGGGTCAGTACGTGGGCGTGATGCTGATCTCGGCCGTCGTGGGAACGAGCATCTTCCTGATCCGCCAGTACTTCCTCACGATCCCGCGGGAGCTGGAGGAAGCAGCCCGGATCGACGGGGCCGGGTTCGTCACCACGTTCGCGAAGGTGATGCTGCCGCTGGCCGGTCCGGCCCTGGCAGCAGTCGCGATCCTGACCTTCCAGGGGACGTGGAATGCGTTCTTCTGGCCGCTGATCCTGCTCCAGGACCCGGGTCACTACACGCTGCCGATCGGGCTGCTGTTCTTCCGCTTCGCGGGTGGCATGCAGAACGACTGGCCGCCGCTCATGGCGACCGTGGTGATGGCGACCGTGCCGATCCTGGTCCTGTACGTGTTCTTCCAGCGCTACTTCGTGGCGGGGATCGCGGCCACGGGGATCAAGGGGTAGGCATGGCGCTGCGCGCGTCTCCTGGGTCTGCACCGCCAGCCCTTGCCGCGGCTCCCCCGATCCCCGCCCAGCCCACCTTGGGCGCGGTTCTCCGCCAGGCGGCCGGGGACTTCTACTACAACTCTTGGCGGTTGGTGCCCGCGAACCTCGCGTGGGGAGCTCTGCTGCTGACGATCCTGGCGATGGCCGGGTTGTGGTCCTCGCTCGCGCTGTTGGCGCTGCCCGTGCTCGGTGTTGCGTACGCGGGAATGGCGAGGCTGGCGGTGTTGATCGCACGGGGCGAGTCAGTTGCGCTGGGCGACGCCTTCGCGACGTGGCGTCGATGCCTCGGCTCGGGGCTGGGGCTCGGTGCGGGTGTGCTCGCTGCTGCCGCAGTCCTGTCGTTCAACGTCTGGTACGCCGTGGCCGACGGTGGGGTTCCGGCGGTCGCCATCGGCACAGCCGGCGCGTGGGGCCTCGTCGCGTTGGCCACGTTCGCCGTCGTCGCCTGGCCGCTGCTCGTGGACCCGGCTCGGGCCGACGCGCCCGTCCGAGCCCGACTTCGCCTGGCGGCGCTGCTCGTGCTCGCGCACCCGAGGCGGATGCTCAGCCTGGCTGCGCTCGTCGTGGTCCTGCTTGCGCTCAGCACAGTGGCGTTCGCGGCGCTGCTGACGGTGTCCGTCGCGTTCTCGGCGCTGGTGGCGGCGCGTTACGTCCTGCCGGCGGCGGATCGACTCGAGGCACGGCTCGCGGCCCGCGGCGGCGGCCAAGGCTGAAGGCAGACGCGGCTGGGCCGACCGGCCCATGCAACACGGGGCCGAATCGGGGTGCCCGGTCGGTCCCAACCCACGATGATGGGAGCGAGCGTCCGGGCAGGCGAGCCACGCCCCCCAATGCGGCGGTCGGTCGCCGCGGGACGACGCGCGCAAGGGGCGAACAGCGTCGTGAGCAAGGGGCGAACAGCGTCGTGAACAAGGTCAGCCTCACCGTCAACGCGCGACCCGTGCAGGTGGTCGCGCACGACAAGGACACCGTCCTGCTCGATCTCGTGCGCGAGGACCTCGGCCTCACGGGCACCAAGCAGTCGTGCGACCGCAAGGGCCAGTGCGGGACCTGCATGGTCCTCGTCGACGGCAAGGCCGTCCTCTCGTGCATCACCAAGGTCGACGGCCTCGAGGGCGCCGAGATCACCACGATCGAGGGCCTCGGCACGCCCGAGCAGCCGAACCTCGTCCAGCAGGCGTTCATGCTGGCGGGCGCCGTGCAGTGCGGGTTCTGCATCCCCGGGATGATCGTCACCGCGGACGAGCTGCTCCGCGCCAACCCCGACCCGACCCGGGACCAGGTCAAGCGCGCCCTGCGCCGGAACCTCTGCCGCTGCACCGGCTACGTGAAGATCATCGACGCTGTCCAGTTGGCAGGGGCCTTCCTCCGGGGCGAGGCCAGGCCCGCCGACTACCTGCCCGACCCCGACGCGCCCATGATCGGCACCTCCTTCCCGCGGCCTTCCGCGCTGGCCAAGGCCACCGGCACCGCCACGTTCGGCGCCGACGTCCGGATGCCCGGCGCGCTCGAGATCGCCGTCGTCCGAAGCCTGCTCGCCCACGCGCTGATCCGGGGCATCGACACCAGCGCGGCGGAGGCCATGCCGGGGGTCGCGGGCGTCATGACCGCGAAGGACATCCGGGGCACGAACCGGCTCAAGTACCAGGTGGCCGACCGGCCGGTCCTGTGCGACACGAAGGTCCGCCAGCTGGGCGACGCGGTGGCCGTCGTCGCGGCCGAGACGAAGGCCCAGGCGCTTGCCGCGGCCGACGCGGTCACAGTGGACTACGAGCCGCTGCCCGTGCTCGACACGCCGGCCAAGGCGATGGCCGAGGGCGCGCCCCGCGTCCACGACGACACGCCCAACCTCTGCTACCGCCAGCCCATCACGAAGGGCGATGCCGCGGCCGCGTTCGCGAGCGCCCATTGCGAGGTGAGCGCGTCGTTCAAGACCCAGCTCGTCCACCAGGCACCGCTCGAGCCCGAGGTGAGCCTGGCCTGGATCGAGGGAGAGGGCGAGGACGCCGAGCTCGTCGTCGTGGGCCGGAGCATCAACATCCACCTCCACATGCAGACGCTCCAGGAGGCGCTCGGCTGGGAGAACATCCGCTACGAGGAGCTGTTCGCGGGCGGCCAGTTCGGCATCAAGGTGGAGGTCATCACCGAGGGCATCGCGGGTGCCGCGGCGATCCACTTCAACCGCGCCGTGCGCTACGTGCCCAGCATCGCCGAGTCGATGCTCGCGACCTCGAAGCGCCACCCGTTCGAGGTGGAGACCCGCCTCGCCTGCGACGCCGACGGCCGGCTGACCGCGATGGCCATGGACATCGTGGTCGACAACGGCGCCTACATGAGCCTCGGGCGCGTCATCGTCAACCGCGCGCTGCACATGCTCACCAGCGCCTACGACGTGCCGAACCTGGCCGTGACGTCGCGTCTGGTCTACACGAACAACCCGTGGGGATCCGCCGCCCGCGGGGCCGGGCCGCCCCAGACGCACTACGCCCTCGAGTGCGCGGTGGACCTGTTGGCCGAGAAGATGGGCATGGACCGGCTCGAGTTCCGCAAGCGCAACTCGCTGCGCGTGGGCGAGGGGACCACCGCCACCGGCCACACCGTGCGCGAGTGGCCGTTCCCCGGGCTATGCGACGCGATCGAGGCGCCGTACGAGCGGGCGCTTGCCGCGGCGCGGATGGCCAACAACGGCGGCCCGGTGCGCCACGGCGTCGGCCTCGGCGCGGCGGCGTTCGGCATCGCGATGCCCGGCGACAAGTCGATCGGCTTCGTCGAGCTCGACCCCGACGACGGCGTCACGGTTTACATGGCCGCCGGCGACCCGGGCGAGGGCAACGACTCGATGATCAGCCAGCTCGTGGCGTCGGTGCTCGAGCTGCCGCTGGCGAAGGTCCGGCTGCGCACGCGGAGCACGAGCAACACCGCGGCGTCCGGCCCCGTGTCGGGTTCGCGGGCGACGTACATGCTCGGCGGGGCGGCGGTCCACGCGGCCCAGCAGCTGCGTGCGGCGATGGACGAGCTCGGCTCGCGCTTCTACGCCGACTTCCGGGCCTCCGGCACGCCGGTGCGCTACCAGGGCAAGCGGACGACGATCGAGACCGCGCCGCTCGACCCCGAGACCGGGCTCGGGCCGTCGTTCGAGGTCAACGTGTTCAGCGTCCAGATGGCCGAGGTGGAGGTCAACACCGACACCGGCGAGGTCCGCGTCGTCAAGCTGACCTCGGCGGCCGACCCGGGCCGGGTCATCCACCCCGGCAACGTTGAGGGCCAGCTCCACGGGGGCATGGACATGGGCGCCGGCTTCGCCCTGCGCGAGGAGTACGTGCCAGGCAAGTCGAAGGACTGGGTCACCTTCAAGTTCCCCAGCATCCGGCACGCGATGGACATGGACACGATCCTGGTGGAGACGCCCCGCGAGCTGGGCACGCTGGGCTCGGTGGGGATCGGCGAGATGGCGATGGTCGCGACCGCCCCCGCGATCGCGAACGCGATCCGCGACGCGACCGGCGCGATGGTCTGCGAGCTGCCGGCGACGCCGGAGCGCGTCAGGGCGGCCCTTGCCGCCCGGTAGCGGATCGATGGCCGACACGGCGGTCCGCTCCCGCGTCGCGCGCGCCGTGGCGGGCCGCTCGGTGTACTTCGACGACGAGGGGTTCTTCTGGGACCCCGACGACTGGACCGAGGCGGCGGCCGAGGAGCTGGCCCGCGAGCGGGGGATGCCCGGGCTCGACGAGGTGCAGTGGCGCGTGGTCCGGTTCATGCGCGGCTACTACGGACACCACGGACGGGCGCCGATGAACAAGGACCTAAGGGCCGGGACGGGGCTGACCCTGCTGGAGCTGGAGCGGCTGTTCCCGGACGGGATCAAGCTCGGGGCGCGGGTCCTGGCCGGCCTGCCGAACCCGAAGACGTGTCTGGACTGACGCCGTGATCTACCTCGACAACGCCGCGACGACGTTCCCGAAGGCCCCCGGGACGCTGGAGCGCGCCGTGGAGCTGTACCGGGAGCTGGGAGTCTCGCCGGGGCGCGGCAACCACGACCTCGCGATGCGGGCGAGCGACGCGGTGGAGGAAGTCCGCGCCAAGGTGGCGACGTTCTTCGGCGCGCCAGACCCCACGCGCGTCGCGTTCGCCGCCAACGCGTCCGACGCGCTCAACACGGTCCTTCTGGGGCTCGTCCGGCCCGGCGACCACGTCGTCGCCACGCGGCTCGACCACAACTCGGTCCTCCGGCCCCTGCACCACCTCGCCGCGACGGGCGTGATCGCCTGGGATGCCGCGCCCTTCGACGACGCCGGCATCGTGACCGCCGACGCGGTCGAGGCGCTCTTGCGGCCGAACACGCGGCTCGTCGTCATGGCCCATGCCTCGAACGTCATCGGGACCGTGCAGCCCGTGGCGGAGATCGCCCGGCGGTGCGCTGCCCGGGGCGTCCCGGTCGTGGTGGACGCGGCGCAGTCGGCAGGCCAGGTCCCGATTGACATGGCGGCGATGGGGATCGGCGCCCTGGCGTTCACGGGGCACAAGTCGCTGTACGGGCCGTCGGGGATCGGCGGCCTCGTCCTGATGCCGTCGCTCGATGTCGAGACCTCCCGCTTCGGCGGCACCGGCATGGACTCCGCGAGCCTCGTCCACACTCGCTCCTACCCGCTCCGGCTGGAGGCGGGGACGCTCAACCTGCTTGGCGTGCTGGGGCTGGGCCTCGGGCTCGACTTCGTCTCCCTCGAGGGCGTCGAGGCCATCCACGCACGCGAGGCCGCGCTGCTCAGGCGCCTCCGCGACGGGCTGGTGTCGATCGACGGCGTCACCGTCTACCTGGCCTCGGGCGGCCTGTCCGATCGTGTCGCCGTCCTCGCGTGCAACGTGGCGGGCGTGCACCCGCAGGACGTCGGCGCCATCCTCGACGGCGACTTCGAGATCGCTGTCCGCGTCGGCGTCCACTGCGCGCCGCTCGCCCACCGCGACCTCGGGACGATCGATCGAGGCGCCGTGCGCTTCTCGCTCGGCGCGTTCACGACGGCCGCCGACATCGACGCCGCCATCGCCGCGATGCGCGCGATCGCGACCGGCTGATCGCGACCGCCACGCGCTCGCCGCACGACCTCCGGACTGGTATCGGCCAGAATGGTTGGGTGCGCGGTGCTTCGAATCTCGCGCAAGCTCCGATCTGAAGTGAGACCCGAGCCTCGAACGCGGGCGGCCTGAGCGCGACGGAGCGGGCTCCTCCGCCATGCCCCTCCGACGGCGCTCCGTGCAGCAACCTCCGGTGACATTCGGGAGCGATGCTTCCGCGAGATTCGAAGCACCTCGCACCCCCAGTGCCGGCCGGGACACCCTCCGCGCGCCGCGAGGCCTGCGCCGGGTCAGCCGCGGCCGAGGCCTTCGCCGGACTCGAAGCATCCGGCACCCGAGGTTTGTAGGGGCACGGTGCGGGACGGTGCGGCCAGCGGGCTGCGGGCGAGCGCCAGAGGCTCGCGTGGAGCCGCGATCGGCGCGAAACTGATGGGACTGCCCGCCACGACCCCCGGAGGCCACGCCATGAGCTACCAACCCGCAGCCGATCGCTACGACACGATGACCTACGCCTTCTGCGGCCGCAGCGGCCTCCAGCTGCCGCGCCTGTCGCTGGGGCTGTGGCACAACTTCGGCGACACCACGCCCGCCTCCCTCCAGCGCGACATGGTGACCACCGCCTTCGACCTCGGCATCACCCACTTCGACCTCGCCAACAACTACGGGCCGCCCTACGGGTCGGCCGAGGTCAACTTCGGGCGGATCCTGCGGGAGGACCTCGCGGCGCACCGCGACGAGCTGGTCATCTCGAGCAAGGCCGGCTGGGACATGTGGCCCGGCCCGTACGGCCAGGGCGGCGGGTCGCGCAAGTACGTGCTGGCCAGCCTCGACCAGAGCCTGCGGCGCGTCGGCGTCGAGTACTTCGACATCTTCTACAGCCACCGCTTCGACCCCGACACGCCTCTCGAGGAGACGATGGGCGCGCTCGCCCACGCGGTCCGCCAGGGCAAGGCGCTGTACGTCGGCATCTCGTCCTACTCAGCCGGGAAGACTCGCGAGGCGGCGGCACTCCTGCGCGCCGAGGGCGTGCCGCTGCTGATCCACCAGCCCTCGTACAACATGTTCAACCGGTGGGTGGAGCCCGAGCTGCTCGACGTGCTTGGGGAAGTTGGCGCCGGGATGATCGCGTTCACCGCGCTCGCGCAGGGCCTCCTGACCGACAAGTACCTCGCGGGGATCCCCGCCAGCGCCCGCGTCAACCGGCCGGGCGGCGATTCCTTCCAGCGCTCCGCGCTCTCGGACGAGAACCTCGCCCGCGTGCGCGCCCTCAACGCCATCGCCCAGCGGCGGGGCCAGTCGCTTGCCCAGATGGCCCTCGCCTGGGTGCTCCGCGACCCGCGCGTGACGACCACGCTGATCGGGGCGAGCTCGACGGACCAGATCCGCGAGAACGTCGCCGCGCTCGCGGATCTCCAGTTCAGTGCCGAGGAGCTGGCCGAGATCGACCAGTACGCGGTCGAGAGCGGCGTCAACCTGTGGGCGAAGCCGAGCACCGACCAGCGGCCGTAGGGGGGCCCGCACGACTACAATCGGGCTGCGTCCCGGAACCGTCAGCGAACCAGATGCCGGGAATCCGCCCGACCCCCTGTGAGGCCTCACCATGACCGACGATCCCGAGCTCGTGCGCTCGCTTGCCGACGGCCGCGACCACTACCCGGTCCCGTTCCTCCAGAACCTCATCGACAACGGCGAGGGCTGGCAGTCCGAGAGCGAGCTGGGGCAGGCCATCGTCAAGGCGCTCGAGGACGGCACCTGCGTCCTGGGCCCGGTGTCGCACCGCGACTACCATGGCAGCGTCGTCCCGGCGCGCGGCGATGTGGCCGCGGGCGCCAAGGGGAGCCTCGAGTATGCGAACCGGCTCCGCGCGGAGCGTGGCGCGCCGCTCCTGGTCGAGAACGGGGACGGGACGGTCTTCGAGGCCGCGGGCTGAGGCGGTCTCCCCGCTCGCGAGAGTCGATGGCCACGGCCGGTACCATCGTGGCGACACGCCCCGCCGAACGAGGGAGCCGCCCCATGACCCGCCCCAACGTGCTCACGCTGCGCCGGTGGCGCGAGCTCGACCCTGCCGAGCAGGCGCGCATCATGGGCCGTGCGACGGCGACGATCCTCGACCCGAAGCTCCTCGCCCAGATCGGCGAGATCTACGCCGACGTCGCGGCGCGCGGCGACCAGGCCGTGGCCGACGCGACCGCCAAGTGGGACAAGGCGACCATCCGCGCCGACCAGCTCCTCGTCAGCCAGGCGGCGATCGACGAAGCCCACGCGACCATCGACCCCGCGCTCCTCGAGGCCATCCGGGTGGCCATTGCGCAGGTCCGCGCGTTCAACGAGGCACAGCTCGCCGCCTCGCCCGACTGGCGTCGCGAGACCCGCCCCGGCGTCGTGGTGGGGGAGCGCCACCACCCGATCCCCTCGGCCGGCCTGTTCGTCCCGTGCGGCAAGGGCTCGTTCCCGAGCGTCCTGGTGATGATCGGCGTGCCGGCGCTCGTGGCCGGCGTCAAGGAAATCATCGTCGTCGTGCCGCCGGTGCCCGGCAGCGACCGCGTGGACCCGGGCGTGCTGGCGACGGCGAGGGAGCTGGGCATCACGCGCATCCTCCGCGCCAACGGCCCGGCCGGGATCGCGGCGGTGGTGCTGGGGACCGAGACGATCGGCAGGGTCGCCAAGGTGGTCGGGCCGGGCTCACCCGCCGTGATCGCGGCGCAGGTCCTCGCGCAGCTGCACGGCGTCGGGACGAACATGCTGTGCGGGCCGTCGGAGTCGCTGGTGCTGGCCGACGATTCGGCCGACATCGTGCGTCTCACCGCCGACCTGCTCAACGAGGCCGAGCACGGTGCGGATTCGGCCGCGCTGCTCGTCACCGATTCGCTGAAGGTGGTCGAGGCGGTCGATGCGGAGATGGCCCGGCAGATAGCCGCGCTGCCCGAGGAGCGTGCCGCCTACGCGCGCTCGGCGCTCTCCGAGCTGGGCGGCGCCTTCCTGTTCGACACGATTGACGAGGCGACCGCCTTCGCCGGCGACTACGCGCCCGAGCACTTGCAGATCGCAACCCGCGACCCCGAGGCGACCATGACAAGGCTGACCTACGCGGGCGAGGTGCTGCTGGGCCAGAACTCCCCGGTGTCGGCGGCGAACTTCGTCATCGGCGTGCCCGCCACGCTGCCCACGGGCGGCTTCGCGCGGATCAACGGCGGCGTCACGGCGCGGACCTTCATGACCACGGCGTCCGTCGCCAGCCTGACCGAGGACGGCCTGCGCTCGCTCGCCCCCGCGACGCTCGCGCTCGCCGACCACGAGGGGTTCCCCGCGCACGCCAACGCGCTGCGGATCCGGGGCATGGGATGAGCTCGGCCAGCGGCGACGTACCCGGACAGCGCGACCCGGCCAGCGCCACGCCCTCGGCCAGCGCGAAGCCCCCCGCCGGCAGCCACGCGCCCACAGGCGGCGCCAGCTTCGACGCCTGGGAGCAGGGCGCCAAGCCGTCGGGCTCCGACCCGATCCGCCTGGCGGACTTCGAGGCGCTCGCGCTGGCGAAGATGCCGCCCGAATTGGGCGCCTACTACTCGGGCGCGGCCAACGATGAGGTCACCCTGGCCGACAACATCGCCGCCTTCGGGCGTCGGCGCTTCCTGCCCCGCATCGGCGTGGGCGTCGAGGGGCGCGGCACGTCGGTCGAGGTGCTGGGGCGCCGCTGGCCCACGCCGTTCATGGTGGCGCCGATGTCCCTCCATCGCCTCGCCGACCCCGAGGGCGAGGTGGCGGTGGCCCGGGCGTGCGCCGCTCGGAACTTGGTGTTCAGCCTCTCGACGGTGGGCAGCTCGACCATCGAGGACGTCGCGTCCACCGGCGCTGCCCGCTGGTTCCAGCTGTACCTGCTCGATGACCCGGGCCGAAACCGCGAGCTGCTCGCCCGGGCCGAGGCCGCGGGCTACGAGGCGATCATCCTCACGATGGACGCGCCGATCCTCGGCCGGCGCGAGCGCGACATCCGAACCGGCTTCAGCCTCCCGTCTGGCGTGGGCTACGCGAACATCCGACGCGGCGCCATCAAGCGCGGCGACACCTACGGCGACGACGCGTTCAAACCCGAAAACACCTGGGACGACCTCGCGTGGGTCGTCGGCGCCACGCGCCTGCCGGTGGTCGTCAAGGGCGTTCTTCGCGCCGACGACGCCGTCCACGCTCTGGATCTCGGTGGGGCGGCGGTGAACGTGTCGAACCACGGCGGCCGGCAGCTGGACCAGTCGATCGCGGCGATCGATGCCCTGCCCGCGGTGGCCGACGCGGTGGCCGGCCGGGCGCCGATCCTGCTCGATTCCGGCATCCGACGCGGGACCGACGTGCTTATCGCGCTTGCGCTCGGCGCCCGGGCGGTGATGCTCGGCCGACCGGTGCTCTGGTCCCTCGCGTGGGGCGGCGAGAGGGGCGTTGGGCTGGCGTTCGACCTGCTGACGGCCGAGGTCAATCTGGCATTCGACCTAGCAGGCGTTCGGTCGCCGGCCGAGGCGTCGCGGGACCTCCTGGTCGGGGGCTGACGCGAGGGCGCGGAGGGAGCGCATCAGCCCGTCCCTGTAACCTGTCGGCCATGAGCACTCCCGTGCGCGATGCCGCAGCGCTCCTCGCAGCCCGCGCGCTGAGCTGGACCGTCCGGCGGTTCGGGCGCGGCGCCACGTCGCTGCCCGGCCTCGCCGCCGCGACGCTCGCCCCCGGCATCGACGCCCGCCTGGCCGCCAGCCTCCGCGGCGCCGCGCTCGTGACGGGCACCAACGGCAAGACGTCCACGGCCAAGATGCTCGCCACCATCGTCGAGGGCACCGGCCACCCCGTGATCGCCAATGCGTCCGGCGCCAACCTCCGCCAGTCCGTCGGCACCGTCTTCGTCAATGCGGCCACCCTCCGGGGCCGGTTCCGCAAGCGCAGCACGATCGCGGTCCTCGAGGTGGACGAGGCGGCGCTGCCGGCGGTCCGCCCCGCGGTGCCGGGGGCCGTCCTGGTGATGACCAACCTGTTCCGCGACCAGCTCGACCGCTTCGGCGAGACCGACCACCTCGTCCGACTCTGGACCGCGATGCTGAGCGAGGACCAGGCCGGCACGACGGTCGCCTTCTGTGCCGACGACCCGCGGGTCACGCACCTGGCCTGGATTGCCGCCGACAACGGCGCGAGGCTCGTCCCGTACGGCTTCGCCGCGGCGCCCGACCGGACCAGTGCCGCGGAGCTCACGCCGGAGCCGGTCACCTGCCCCTCGTGCGGCGCGCATCTCTCGCGCGTCTGGACCACCATCGGCCACCTCGGCGACTACTCGTGCGGCAGGTGCGGCTTCGCGCGGCCGGAGCCGGCCGTGACGGCCGAGATCGTCGAGCGCCACGGGCTCACCGGCCAGCGTCTTCGCTTCGCCTGGCACGACGCGGCGGGCCCCGCGACCGAGGAAGTGGCGCTGCAGCTGCCCGGCCTCGGGAACGCGTACAACGCCGCGGGCGCGGTGGCGGCGGCGATTGGCCTCGGGCTCGACCCCCGCGCCGCCGTCCGAGCCCTCGCGGCCGCGGTGCCGCCGTTCGCGCGGTTCGAGCACTTCACGGTGGACGGCCGGACCGTCGTCCTGTCGCTGCTCAAGAACCCCGCCACGATGGCCGAGCTGACCAGCGTGGCCAGGGGAGCGCCGCTGGACCGCATGGTCGTCGCCCTCAACGACGCCTTCGCCGACGGGCGCGACGTCTCGTGGTACTGGGACTGCTCGCCCGCCGACCTCGTCGCCGGGCGCCCGTATCGGCTGACGGGGCGGCGAGCCGCCGACTTCGCGGTGCGCCTGAAGTACGCCGCGTCCGACGACCCCGGGCAGGACCCGCCGGGCTATCTGGGCCTCGTGGACGACCCGACCGAAGCGGTGGACCGCACGATCGGCGAGGCGCCCCGCGGCGGCACGGTCCTCGTGGTGGCGACGTACACGGCGCTGCTGGGCATCCGGGCCGCGTTCGCAGCGCGGGGCGAGATCCCGCCGATGCCCCGATGAGCGCCGATCGCGCCCCGAGCGTGAGCGGAGACGCGCCGGACCGCGTCGTCATCGTCCACCTGTTCCCCGACGCGCTCAACCTCTACGGGGACCGCGGGAACATCCTGTCGCTCACTCGCCGTGCGGCGTGGCGGGGAATCGGGGCGGAGGTGCGCGGCATCGGTGCCGGCGACGGCGCGGCGCTGGCCGGGGCGGATGTGATCTTCATCGGCGGCGGGGCCGACCAGCACCAGCGGGCCGTGGCCGACGCGCTGATCGAGCTGGCCGATCCCCTGCGGCGCGCCATCGACGACGGGGCCGCGCTGCTGGCCGTGTGCGCCGGCTACCAGAACCTCGGCCACGCCTTCCGCAGCCCGCTCGTGGGCGAGATCCCAGGGCCGGGCCTGCTCGACGTGGAGACCGAGATGCCCGTTGGCGCGGAGCGTTTCGTGGGCGGGATCGCGCTGGAGTTGGACGCGGACTCGCCGATCGCGGCGGCCGACCCGAGCGGCCGGCGTCGCGTCGTGGGCTTCGAGAACCACTCCGGCCGGACGACGCTAGGCCCCACCATGCGCCCCCTCGGGCGGGTGGTGTTCGGCCGCGGCAACGACGGCAGCTCGGGCTTCGAGGGCGCCATCGCCATGCCCGGCGAGGGTGGCCTGCGCGGCCTGCGGATCGGGACGTACCTCCACGGTCCGCTGCTGCCGCGGAACCCGCACTTGGCGGACTTCGTGCTGGCGAGCGGGCTGGGGCGGGGGCGGGCGGTCGCCCTGCCGCCGCTCCCCGACGACCCCGAGTGGGACGCCCACCAGCGCTTCGCCGCCGACTGGACGGCCATCCGCCCGGGCGTCTACCGGCGCTCGCGCATCGGGCGGCTGCGCGACCGCTTGGGGGCGCTGATCGGCTTCTGATCTGGCCGACGCTTCGGCAGGGGGACGACCCAACGGGTACCCGCGACGCGAGACACCGGCCACCTGTTCCGGGGCGGCGTCGGCCTGAGCGTCCAGGGCGTGATGGCGATGGTGGCGCGGCCAGGCCACCCGACGGCACGAGGAACCCGTCAACGGCCCGCGCGGCTGGCAGGTGGTGGCGCGCCTCGCGCCGTGATGGCCGGGCGGCCGACACGGCCGGTACGATCGCGCTCAACCCGACGCATCATCGCCAGCCGGAGGCTCCGCCGTGTCCACGCTCGCCGACTACCCGCGCGAACCCCTCCTGTTCGGCCCGTCGCCCATCCAGCGGCTGGACCGGCTGACCAAGCACCTCGGCGGCGCGACGGTCTGGGCCAAGCGCGAGGACTGCAACTCGGGCCTGGCCTTCGGCGGCAACAAGGTGCGGAAGCTCGAGTACCTCCTGGCCGATGCGCTGGCTCAGGGCTGCGACACGCTCGTGTCGATCGGCGGCGTCCAGTCGAACCACACCCGGCAGGTCGCGGCGGTGGCGGCGCACGCGGGGCTCAAGTGCGTTCTCGTGCAGGAGCATTGGGTCGAGTGGCCCGACGTCACGTACGACCGCGTCGGCAACATCCTCATGAGCCGGCTCATGGGCGCGGACGTCCGGCTCAGCCCGGCGGGGTTCTCCATCGGCATCCGCGACAGCTGGAAGGACGCGCTGGCATCGGTCGAGGCCGCGGGCGGCAAGCCCTACGCCATCCCGGCGGGCGCCTCGGACCATCCGCTTGGCGGGCACGGCTTCGCGGGCTGGGCGTTCGAGGTCGCCGCGCAGGAGCGGGCACTCGGGGTGTTCTTCGACACGATCGTCGTGTGCTCCGTCACGGGCTCCACGCAGGCGGGGATGATCGCGGGATTCGCGGCGTTGGCGGAGGCTGGGGGTCGATCACGGCGGGTCATCGGGATCGACGGGTCCGCCACGGTGCCCGAGACGCGCGACCAGGTGACGCGGATCGCGCGGCGGACCGCCCGGGCCATCGGCGTGGAGCGCGAGCTGCGCGACGACGAGATCATCCTCGACGACCGCTATCACGAGGGCGTCTACGGCCGCCCCGGCCCGAGCACGCTCGAGGCGATTCGGCTGACCGCGCGGCTCGAGGGCATGATCACCGACCCCGTCTACGAGGGGAAGTCGATGGCGGGCCTGATCGACCTCGTCGCCCGCGGCGAGATTAACCGCTCGTCGAACGTCCTCTACGCACACCTCGGCGGCCAGCCAGCGCTCAACGCGTACGCCTCGCTGTTCGCCAACGGATAACTCGCGCTCGTCGAGCGGCTACCGTCCGCATTCCTGTTCACGCCCCACGAGGGTGCTGTGCGGGCTACGTTTCCGGCCCACTCCCACGGGGAGTGTTCAGGCACCGTGAATGCCCAAACACTCCTGTCGGGCGTGTTACGGCAGACCGTCCCGCCCACCACTCCCCGGGGGCGTGTTCAGGAAACGGCGGCGCTCCCCACCGTTCCGGCCCGCTCCCGCTCAGACGGGGCACGGGTCAGACCGCGCAGGTCGCCCCGCTGGCGCGAAGGCGAAGGCGCCAGACGACGGTCGCCGTCAGCAGCGCAAGGGACGCCGCGCCGAGCACGGGCTGGATGGGCGCCCAGATCGAGAGCGCCCCGCTGGTGCCCAGGAGCAGCAGCGCCAGCTTGTTGCACACCGGACACCCGATGGCGAGGAACGCCCCGAACGACGCGACGCCGCCGAGCCAGGTCGTGCGCTCGTCGTCGGCCCTGACGGCGGCTGGCGCGGTCTGGCCGGGCAGGACGATCGGGACGCCGACGCCCTCGCCCACACCCTCGCCCGAAGGCGAGGAGGCAAGCGGAGCAGCGACCCACGGCGACGAGTACGACGCCCCCATCACGCCCATCAGCGGCGCCGACACGAGCCAGACCACGATCGCGAACCCCTCGGGCGCGATCTGGCGCGCGAAGACGGGGTTCGGGATGATCGCCGCCACCAGCCCGTAGGCGAGCGCCGAGAGCATGGTCCAGAGCAGGACGTGGACGCGGAACTTCGCGTCAAGCCAGGCCGGGCAGGTCATCGGCTCAGGCCCGGTTCTTCTGAACGAGGCTTCGCCCGCTCGCCGTCCACGCGTTCATCCCGCCATCGAGGTTCTCGATGTTCGTGTAGCCCAGGTCGAGCAGCGTCTGGGAGGCGATCGCGCTCTCGGCGCCGGACCGGCAGTAGACGACGATCTTGGCCGTCTTGTCGCTCGGCAGCTCCGAGGCGCGGGCGGCGAGCTCCGTATACGGGATGTAGAGGTCGGTGCCCTCGATCTCGCCGATGTACGGTGTCTTGACGTTGAGCAGCGTGAAGGCGTGGGTCTTGAGCTCCGATGCCAGCCGGTCAGCGGAGATGTTCGTCCAGGCGCCATTCCTGGACTGGACGAGCGTGCCTGCGGTGCTGGCGGAGCCCGCCGCTCCCGAGCCGCCCCGCGTGGCCATGACGATGACGCCCAGGGCGATCGCGGCGACGACGATGGCGCCGACGATGAGCGGCCTCGCGCGCGTGCGCCCAGGCGTGGCGGCAGAGGCACGCCCCTTCGACTTCGCCGCCGTTCGCTGGGCCGCCGGGGGGGTGCCGGCGCGGTCGAACCCCTTGCGTGACTGGCTGCCCATCGTCAGGCCTCGGCAGCGGTCGCGATCGCGTTGCCGGGCCCTTCGACCAGGACGTCGGCGGACGTCTCGGCACCGGTTTCGGCGTCGATCAGCCGGTACCCGTGGCGGATCTCGACGATGCCGCTCGAGAGCGTCGCACCCACGGAGCAGTACTTCGTCGCCGAGAGCTCGATCGCGCGGGCGACGGCCGCCGGGTCCACGCCCACGCCGGTGACGATGTGGGTGACGTCGATCTGGGTGAACGCATTCGGGTGGGCTTCCATCTGCACCCCGGCCGTCTCGACGCGGTAGCCGCGCACGTCCTGGCGCTTCTTGCGCAGAATCGAGATCACGTCCATCGCTGTGCAGCCGGCCAGTGCGAGCGGGATGAGCTCGGCGGGGCGGGGGCCCGTGTCCCCGTTGCCGTCGTCGAGGATGAGCGCGTGGCCGCTGCCGACGCTGGCGGTGAAGCGCTGGCCCTCGCCATCGAGGGTGACGGACGCGGTCTTGATGGCCATGGTGATTCTCCGATCGCCGGGGCTGCCGGCAGCGTGCAGTGGGTGGGCTCAGCCCGCGGGGACGGCGGGTTCGGTGGCGATGGTGGCTGTCGGTGCCGCGACGCCGGGGGCGGCGGAGCTTGGCGGACCGGCGGGGATTCGACGGGCGAGCCGGCGCTCGACGATCGCCCCGACGATGTCGCAGGCGTCGAGGATGGCGGGCTCTGCGAGCCGATACCGGACGGTGGCGCCCTCGCGTCGGCCACCGACGAGGCCAGCGGACCGCAGGACGGCGAGGTGCTGGCTGGCATTGGGGAGCGAGGACGCGATCGAGGCCGCCAGCTCGCCCACTGTCCGCTCCCCGTCGCGCAAGGCGGCGAGGAGGTGCAGGCGCTTCGGGTCGGTCAGGACCTTGCAGATCTCCGCGTGAAGGCGGTAGCGGTCGAGCAGCTCTGAGTCAGCGGCCATGGCCTGACGCTACACCTAGTTGCGCGATTGCGCAAATGGATGAGCACCCGCATGGACGACCGGGCGGCCCGTACTGGACGGCGTGCGAGGTGGCACCATCCTCCCATGGACGCGACAGCCTTCCGCGAGGCCATCGATGCCGGCGAGCCCATCCTGCTCGACGGGGGCCTCTCGACCCAGATCGAGGCGCAGGGGGCGGACCTCTCCGATCGGCTGTGGTCCGCGCGCCTGCTCGCCGACGACCCTGACGAGATCGTCCGGGCGCACCTGGCCTTCTATCGCGCCGGCGCCCGTGTCGCCACGACCGCCAGCTACCAGGCAACATTCGAGGGCTTCGCGAGGCGCGGCATCGACCGCGCCAGCGCGGAATCGCTCCTGCGCAAGAGCGTCGAGCTGGCCGCCGAGGCGCGCGCCCGGGTGGCCGTGGAGGAACAGGCGGCAGGTCGGGCGCCCGTCCGGAGGTTCATCGCGGCGTCGGTCGGCGCCTACGGCGCGATGCTCGCCGACGGGTCGGAATACCGCGGCAACTACGGCCGCACCATCGCCCAGCTGGCGGACTTCCACCGCGCGAGGCTCCGCGTGCTCGCCGCCACCGACGCCGACGTCTTTGCGGTCGAGACCATTCCCGAGGTCGAGGAGGCGGCCGCCGTGGTGGCGCTCCTGCCCGAGGTGCCGGGCGCCGCGGCCTGGGTCAGCTTCTCGTGCCGGGACGGCGCGCACCTCAATAGCGGCGCGCCCATCGAGGACGGGGTCGCCGTCGTGGACGGCGCGCCGGGCGTCGTGGCGGTCGGGGTGAACTGCACCGCGCCTGAGCACCTCGATGAGCTGGTGGCCAGGATCCGCGCGGCGACCTCGCTGCCCATCGTCGTCTACCCCAACAGCGGCGAGGGCTGGGATGCCGCCGCGCGGCGGTGGGTGGGCCACGGCCGTGATCGCGTGGACGCCGAAGCCGCGCGACGCTGGCGCGAGCTGGGCGCCGAGCTCATCGGTGGGTGCTGTCGCGTCACGCCGGACCAGATCGCGGTCCTGGCGCTCGCGCTGCGTGGGCCGGCGTGAGCGTCGAGCCGCCTGGAGGCCGTGCCGCCGGGGAGGGGCGCCAGGCCATTCCGCGACGAGCCCGTGGGCGAGGTCACGGGAGCGACAATGGGGACCGGCATCCCGCCCGCCCACGCTCCCGGAGGTCCCACAGCTTGAACCGCGGCCTCGCGACCGCCGCCGTCGCCCTGCTCCTCGTCTCGCCCCTCGCCGGGTGCGGTGGCCGTGCCGGCAACAAGGCGACCGCCGGTCCGACGGCGCCACCGGCCCTCTCGGCCGGCCAGCACACGAGCACCGTGTTCCAGCCTGCCGTCACCTTCACCGTCCCCGACGGCTGGACGAATCCCGTTGACGACGCCTCGTACTTCCAGCTGGTGCCCTCGCTCGACTCGAACAATGGGATCCACCTCTTCCACAACTGGCAGGCGCTGTCGCAGGCCGTCGACTGCCCGTACTCGCCCGAGCCGGGCGTGGGCGCGGGCGCGCTGTCCCTGGTGACGTGGATCCGCTCGCTCAAGGGTCTCTCGGTGACGCACCCGGTGATGGCGAGCATCGGCGGGCTCCCCGCCACCTCGATCGACATCACCATCGCCCCGAATTGGACGCAGTCCTGCTCGTTCGCGAACGGGCTCCCCACGGTCCCGCTCCTCATCGACCAGTCGCACCGGCTGCACTGGGTCGTCGCCGGCAGTGAGACGCTGCGCCTGTACGTCCTCGACGTGCCCAGCGGGACGCTGATCGTCAACCTCGACTCATTCGACGGGGTTGGCTTCCCGAACCTGCTCACGGCCGGTTCGCCGATCGTCAAGAGCCTCACGATCGCCCCGCAGTGATCACGCCCGGCGGCTCGGCACGGGTGCTCGCCGTCATCCCCGGCTACCAGGAGGGGCCGCGGATCGCCGACGTCGTGACGAGGGCCCGACGCCACCTGCCGGTGCTCGTCGTGGACGACGGGTCCACCGATGACACCGCCGCGCGGGCAGAGGCGGCCGGCGCGATCGTCCTGCCACTGCGGCCGAACCGGGGCAAGGGCGCGGCGCTGCGGATGGGCTTCCGCCACGCCCTCGCGGGGGGCTACGAGGCGGTCCTGACCCTCGACGCGGACGGCCAGCACGACCCTGACGAGATTCCCTCGTTCCTCGCCGCCTTCGGGGTCCCCGGCCTGGCCGACCCCGTGGGCGCCCCGGTCGCTGCTGCCGCCTCCCCGAGCGCCGCCGCCGTCCCGGGAGCCGCCGCCCCGGGCGCCGTCACCGCCGCCGGCCCGAGACCCGAGCTCGTCATCGGGCGCCGCGACTTCAGCCGCATGCCGCCCGTCCGGCGCCTGTCGAACACCCTGGGCGGCGCGGTGTTCTCGTGGGCAGTCGGGCAGCCCATCCCGGACAACCAGTCCGGATACCGGCTCCTCGGGCGACGCCTCATGGCCTCGATGGTGGACAGTCGCGAGACGGGGTTCGAGTTCGAGGTCGAGATGATCGCGATCTGCATCCGGCGGGGCTGGCCGCTGGCTTGGGTG
Source organism: Chloroflexota bacterium (assembly GCA_021802825.1). GTDB lineage: Bacteria > Chloroflexota > Limnocylindria > Limnocylindrales > CSP1-4 > CAIXZV01. The sequence goes on along the minus strand of JAJZRG010000015.1, from coordinate 688 downwards.
CCCATCTCGACGATCTACGCGGGGGCCCCGAGCCACGTCCGGCCGCTGCACCACCTGCGCCACTTCGTGCGGGCGACGCGCGCGGCACGGCGCATCGTGCGGGCGCCCTGACCTCCGCCGTCGCCGTGGAGTGCCGCGGAGTGCCGCATGGGCGCTGCCGCAGTGTGCCCGGCCGGCACCAAGAATGGCCCCGCCGACTCACACTCTGGCCGCTTGCCGCATGCTTGACGCAGCCGACCCTGTCGCGGCCCTTGCCGGAACCTCGCAACCCATGACCGAACCCACCACGCAGCCGCCCACCGAGGGGCCCGCCACGCCCCTCGACGCGTCCGCTCGGCGCCCAGAACCCACGACCGGATCCACCGAGCCGATCGCGCCCCCCGCGCTGCCGCCGGCACCGGGAGCAGCCGGCCCAGTTGCCGCAGACGAGGGCTCGCCGCCGCCGCCGCCCCGCCTGGAGCCGATCCGGTCCGGCGGCGTCCCGAGGATCCTCGTGGCGGTCCTCGCGCCCATCCTCGCGATCATCATGTTCGCGGGCGGCCTCGCGGTGGGCAGCGGTGGCCTCGCACCGTCGCCCGGGGGGCCGGGGACGGCCTCCTCGTCAGGCGCACCGGGGCCATCGGCCTCGCTGACCCCCGACCGGGAGCTCGCGCTGATCGACCAGGCCTGGCACGACATCCAGGACAAC
>JAJZRG010000066.1 GCA_021802825.1 Chloroflexota bacterium | reverse complement strand
ATCTGGCCGGTCGTCCGAGCCCCTTGGTGATGACGGGAAGGCTCGCATTCGGCGGGCAGACCTCAGCACTGACCGCCCGGATCGCGTCCGCTGGCGAGCACCTGCCTGCGGTTCTCTCGGCGACGGGCGCGCGGCGGCGCTGGGATAAGTCGAGAGGGTTGGCGCGCCCGGCGGGACTCGAACCCACGGCCTTCAGGTCCGCAACCTGACGCTCTATCCACTGAGCTACGGGCGCACGTGTCAACTGGCGGAGAGGGAGGGATTCGAACCCTCGGAGCAGGTTACCCCACTCGGCGGTTTAGCAAACCGCTGCACTAGGCCACTATGCGACCTCTCCGCAGCGCGGGCGATCATAGCATCCGGCACCGGGCTGGCTGCGAGATCCAGATGGACGACATGGACGAGGGTCCCCTGTGGAACCGGGGTGCGGATGGAACCGGGGTGCGGAGCGGCGCCCCACACGCACGCCCCCCGGAGCCCGGTCCGCATCACGGGCATTGCGGCGCTCGGGTTGACGTACGGGCAGCCCTCCGATACCGTCGGTGGCACCGATGTACGCCATCTATCTCTTTACCCGCCCGGCATGACCGTTCCCGGAGCCTAGACCCGGGTCCGCGGGTCGTGCCGGGTGCAGCAGAGGTCGCAGACCTCTGCTTTTTTCTTTCCCGCGACGCACTCTCCCATTCCAGCAAGGAACGTGACGCGATGTTCGTGGTGATGCGAACCGGAGCCGCCGAGGCCGAGGTCAACGGCGTCAAGGGCCTGATCCTGGCCGAAGGCCTGACGCCGTTCGAGAACCCCGGCGCCGAGGGGACCGTGATCGCGGTCGTGGGTGAGATCGGCAAGCGGCGCGAGCAGCTCCGCGGACGCCTCGAGGCCCTGGCGGGCGTGGCCCGGGTCCGGGCGATCTCGAAGCCGTACAAGCTCGTCAGCCGCGAGTTCCACCCCGAGAACACGGTGATTCGGGTACTCGACACGGCGGTCGGCGACGGCGGCCTGAGCGTGATGGCCGGCCCCTGCTCGGTGGAGAGCCGCGACCAGCTGCTCGAGACCGTCGACCACGTCGCTGCAAGCGGCGCCACGATCATCCGCGGCGGCGCCTTCAAGCCGCGCACCAGCCCGTACTCGTTCCAGGGCCTCGGCGTCGAGGGCCTGCGCTACCTCGCGGAGGCGCGCGCGCGGACGGGCCTGCCGGTGATCACCGAGGTCATGGAGCCGAACCAGGTCGACATCGTCGCCGAGTACGCAGACATCCTCCAGATCGGCACCCGCAACATGCAGAACTTCTCGCTGCTGCTCGCGTGCGGGCGCGCGGGGCGCCCGGTGATGCTCAAGCGGGGCTTCAGCGCCACGATCGAGGAGTGGCTGATGGCCGCGGAGTACATCGCGTCGGCCGGCAACAGCCAGATCATCCTGTGCGAGCGCGGCATCCGGACGTTCGAGACGACCACCCGCAACACGCTCGACCTGACGGCCGTGCCCTTGATCCACCACCTGACCCATCTGCCGGTCGTCGTTGACCCCTCGCACGCGACGGGGAAGCGCTGGCTCGTCAAGCCGCTCGCGATCGGCGGCGCGGCGGTGGGCGCCGACGGGATCATGGTCGAGGTCCACCCGCGACCGGACGAGGCGCTGTCCGACGCGGAGCAGCAGCTTGACTTCGCGGGCTTCGACTCGATGATGGCGGCCATCACCGCGGTCCACGCGCACGTGCGCGACCTCCACGGCGACCCGCTTCCCGCCGTCGGGAACGGGCAGGGCTGACCCGCCATGGGCGACCTCGTCGTCCGGCGCGCCGCGCGCTTGCGCGGCCGTCCGGCGCTGCCCGGCGACAAGTCCATCTCCCACCGCGCGCTGCTCCTCGCGCTGCTGGCCCCGGGCGAGAGCCGCATCACCGCGGCCGGTGACGGCGAGGACGTCCGCTCCACCGCGGGCGTGGTCCGGGCGCTGGGCGCGACGGTCGAGCGGCTGGCTGAGCACGACGGGCGCGTCGACTACCGCATCGTCTCTCCGGGCGGCTCGGCACTCGCCGAACCCGAGGCGGTCCTCGACTGTGGCAACTCGGGCACCACGACGCGGCTCGTCGCGGGCCTGCTGGCCGGACGGCCGCTGTTCGCGGTCCTCGACGGCGACGCCTCGCTGCGGCGCCGCCCGATGGGCCGGGTGGTCGAGCCGCTGCGCGCCATGGGCGCCTCCTTCGCCGGGCGCCGCGGCGCCACGCTGCTCCCGCTGGCGGTGACCGGCTGCGCGGCGCCCCAGCCGATCGACTACCCGACGCCCGTCCCCTCGGCCCAGGTGAAGTCGGCGATCCTGCTGGCGGCCCTGGCGGCGCACGGCGAGACGCGCGTGACCGAGGCCGTCGCCACCCGCGACCACACCGAGCGGATGCTCCGCACGCGCGGCGTGTCCGTGACCGAGGCGACCTTCGGCGACGGCCGCCACGAGGTCCGCCTGAGGGGCCCCTCCACGGTGGAGGCGGTCGATGAGACCGTGCCCTCCGACCCATCGGGCGCCGCCTTCTGGCTCGTCGCCGGCGCGATCCACCCGGACGCGGAGCTGGTGCTCGAGGGGGTCAGCACGAACCCAACAAGGCGTGCCATCATCGACATCCTGCGGCGCATGGGCGCCGACATCGAGGAGCGAGACCGGCCGGCCCCAGACGGTGCCGACGGCGAGCCCCTCGCCGACCTGGTAGTGCGGTCGAGCCGGCTCCGGGCCGTGGACCTCGGCCCGTCCGAGGTCGCGGCGGCGATCGATGAGATCCCGGTGCTGTGCCTGGCCGCTGCCGCCGCTGACGGGACGACGCGGATCCGCGGCGCCGGGGAGCTGCGGCACAAGGAGTCCGACCGGATCGCCGGGATCGCGGCCGGGCTCACGGCCCTGGGCGCGCGCGTGCGCGTCGAGGGTGACGACATCGAGATCGATGGCGGGCGCCGGCTGGTCGGCGCCGTCACCGAGACACTGGACGACCACCGGCTCGCGATGACGTTCGCCGTCGCGGGCCTCCTCGCCGAGGGTGAGACGACCGTGCTCCGACCTGAGTCGGCGGCCATCTCGTACCCCGGCTTCTTCCGCGAACTCGAAGGGGTGCGTGCATGACGAAGCGAGTCGTCCTCATCGGCCATCCGGTGGCCCACTCGCTGTCGGGCGCGATGCAGCAGGCGGCGTTCGACCACCTCGGCATCGATGCCCTCTACGAACTCTGGGACCGCCCCCCGGCCAAGCTCCCGGAGGCGATCGCCGAGCTGCGCAGCGACGACTTCCTGGGCGCCAACATCACGATCCCCCACAAGGAGCGGGTCGTGCCGCTGGTGGACCGGCAGACGGAGGAGGCGCACACCACCGGCGCGATCAACACGCTGACCCGCGACGGGCGGAAGCTGGTGGGCCACAACACCGACGTGGCCGGCTTCAAGGTGGCTCTAGATAGGATGGTGGGCCGCCAGAAGATGCCGCGCCACGCCGTGGTGCTGGGTGCCGGGGGCGGTGCCCGGGCCGTGGTCTACGGCCTGATCCGCGAGGGCTTCCAGCGCGTGGTGGTGTTCAACCGCCACCTCCACCGCGGCGAGCAGATGGTCAAGCACTTCGGGCGCTCGGCTGCGCACATGGACCTGCGGGCGATGCCCTGGCACGAGTCGATCATCGAGGCCGAGCTGTCGAAGACCAAGATCCTGGTCAACGCCACCTCCATCGGCCTCATGGACGACACCTCGCCCATCCCGGCCGAGATCCTCACCCCCGACCTGATGGTGCTCGACCTGATCTACAAGCAGACCCGGCTCCTCCGCGAGGCGGCCTCCTCCGGCTGCACGACCGCCGACGGCGAGCTCATGCTGCTCCACCAGGGAGCGGCCGCCTTCACGCTCTGGACCGGCCAGCCGGCACCCGTGGACGCGATGCACGAGGCGCTCACCGCCGCGCGCGCCGATGGCGTCACCTCGGTTGAGGGCGAGCCCGGCGCGGTCCAGGCCGCGGGCGCCTGAGCGGGGCGGGAGGACACGTGGACCGCTTCCGGTTCATCACGGCCGGCGAGAGCCACGGTCCCTCGCTGGGCGTGGTGGTCGAAGGCGTGCCATCCGGCCTCGTGCTCAACGAGGACGCGCTCGAGGTTGACCTCGCCCGCCGCCAGCGCGGGTACGGCCGCGGCGCTCGCCAGAGCATCGAGAGGGACCACGCCCGGATCCTGTCGGGCGTCCGCCACGGCCGCACGCTCGGCTCGCCGATCCTGCTCGAGGTGGCCAACCGCGACTGGGAGAACTGGACGCGCGTGATGCAGGTGGGCCCGCTGTCCGATGCGGACGCGGCAGAGCTGGCCGCGCTGGCGGAGGGCGGCACCAAGCGCGCGCAGCCGATCACCCGGGTCCGGCCGGGCCACGCCGACCTCGCGGGCGCCCTCAAGTACGGCTTCAACGACGTCCGCAACGTGCTGGAGCGCTCCTCCGCCCGGGAGACCGCCGCCCGCGTCGCCGCCGGCGGCATCGCCCGCGCGTTCCTGCGCGAGCTTGGGATCGACGTCTGGTCGTTCACCGCCGAGGTGGGCGGCGTCGCGGTGGACCCCGCGCGCTGCACGCGCTCGCGCGAGGAGGCGGACGCCTCGCCGCTCCGCTGCCCGGATCCCGAGGCGGAGGTCGCGATGATCGCGCGCATCGACGAGGCGCGCAGCGGCGGCGACACGGTCGGCGGCGTGTTCGAGGTGGTGGTCCACGGGGCGCCGATCGGCCTCGGCAGCTACGTCCACTGGGACCGGCGGCTCGACACGGCGCTCGCCGCGGCCGTCATGAGCATCCACATCGTCAAGGGCGTCGAGTTCGGCCTCGGGTTCGAGCAGACGCGCCGGTTCGGGTCGCAGGTCCACGACGTCATCGAGGGTCGGCGGGCCGACGGCTCGTGGGTCCACCGCTCGAACAACGCCGGGGGCCTCACGGGCGGCGTCACCAACGGCGAGCCGATCGTCGTCCGGGGCGCAGTCAAGCCCATCTCCACGCTGGCCCGGCCGCTGCCCACGTCGGACCTCATCTCGGGCCAGCCCGTGGACACGGCCCACTACGAGCGCAGCGACATCTCGGTCGTGCCCGCCGCGGGCGTCATCGGAGAGTCGATGGTGATGCTCACGCTCGCCCGGTTCGTGCTCGAGAAGACCGGCGGCGACTCGATGGCCGAGGTGACGGACAACCTGCGCCGGTTCCGCGAGCGAATCGCCGCCCAGCCGGCCGCGCCCGTCCCCGGGGACGGCTCGGGCGGGCACGCCACCGAGGCCTAGAGCCCGTGGACCTCGTGCTGGTTGGCCTCCCGGGCAGCGGGAAGACCGCGGTCGGGCGGCGACTGGCGTCGCGCCACGGGGCGGCGTTCATCGACCTCGATGACGAGATCGAGCGGGCGGCGGCCGCCTCGGTCCCCGAGATCTTCGCGGGCGAGGGCGAGGCCGGCTTCCGGCGCCGCGAGCGCGCGGCGGTGGCGGCACTCGGGCCGCCCGATGCGGGTGGCGCGCTCCAGCGGGTGATCTCGCCCGGCGGCGGGGCGGTCGTGGACCCGCGCAACCGGTGGGCGCTGTTCCGCGGGCGGCGCGTGGCTTGGCTGGACGCGCGCCCCGAGGTGATCGCGCAGAGACTCCGCCGGTCGCCGGTGGCGCGGCCGCTCGTCCAGGGGCCAGACCCGCTTGGGCGCGTCCGCTCGCTGGCCGCGGCCCGCGAGCGGTTCTACGCGGCTGGCACGCGCATCAACGGCGTGGCGGACCTCGCCGGCGTCCTCGGCCAGCTGGAGATCCTGCTCGCCTCGCCGGCGTCCGGGTGCACGACGCTGCTGCACGCCGTGACGCCCATCGGCGAGGTCAGGCTCGGTGAGGGCATGGCGGTTGACGCGCTCGACCAGGCGCTCCGCGGGCTGCATGCGAGGCGGGCGGTCCTCGTGTCAGAGCCGGGAGCCTGGGGTGCGGCCGGCGAGACGACCGCCACGGGTCTGCGGGCGGCCGGCTGGGCCGTCGAGACGGTCATGCTCCCCGCTGGCGAGGACGCGAAACGCCTGGCGGTGATCGAGGACGCGGCGCGCGCGCTCGCCCGGCTCCGCCTCGAGCGCGCCGAGCCCCTCGTGGCCATCGGCGGCGGCGCACTGGGCGACCCCGCTGGCTTCCTGGCGGCGACGTACGCCCGCGGCGTGCCGTGGATCCAGGTGCCCACCACGCTCGTGGCGCAGGTCGACAGCGCGATCGGCGGCAAGACCGGCGTGGACCTGCCTGAGGGCAAGAACCTGCTGGGCGCCTTCCACCACCCGGCGGCCATCGTGCTCGACGTGGCGCTCCTGCGCTCGCTCCCCGAGCGTCAGCTGCGCGCCGCGATGGGCGAGATCGTCAAGATGGCCGCGCTGGGTGACGAGGCGCTGTTCGCGACGGTCGAGGCGCACGGGGCGGCGATCGCACGGGGCGACGTCTCGGCGTTCGAGTACGGCGCCGTGGCCGAGGTGGTCGAGCGCGCCGCATGGGCGAAGGTCGAGGTGGTGATCGCCGACGAACGCGAGCTGGCCGCCAAGGCCGGGCGGATCTCGCTCAACCTCGGGCACACCGTGGCGCACGCGATCGAGGCCGTGGACGGGTACGCGACGCTCATGCACGGCGAGGCGGTGGCCTACGGCCTCCGGGCGGCGGCACGCGTCGGCACGGCACTGGGGGTGACGCCGGCAGACCGCGCGGCGCGGATCGAGCGCGTGCTCGATCGGCTGTCCCTGGCCATGGACCCGCTCCCCTTCCCGCCGGAGGCCGTCATCGCGGCGACCGGCACCGACAAGAAGCACGCGGCCGGCCGGCTGCGCTGGGTCCTGCCCACGGCGGACGGCTACGTCACCCGCGACGACGTCCCAGAGGCGCTGGTCCGCGAGGCGGTCGCCAGGGTCCTGGCCGGGCGAGGAGGAGGTGTGGCGTGACGCGGGTGCTGGTGCTCCAGGGGCCGAACCTGAACCTGCTCGGGACGCGGGAGCCGGAGATCTACGGCCACGACACGCTCGAGTCGATTCACCGCGGCCTCGCCGCGCGGGCCGCCGAGCTGGGCGTGGAGATCGCCTTCTTCCAGTCCAACCACGAGGGCTCGCTCATCGACCGCCTTCAGGAGCGCGACTTCGATGTCGCGATCGTCAACGCCGCCGGCTACACGCACACCTCGGTCGCCCTGCGGGACGCGCTGCTGGCCATCCACTGCCCGTTCTGGGAGGTCCACCTGTCCGACCCCTGGTCCCGGGACGAGTTCCGCAAGACGAACTTCCTGCACGACATCGCGACCGCCACGATCGCGGGCCACGGGGCGCGCGGCTACACCGAGGCGCTCGATCAGATCGCGTCGCGGTTCGCAGGAGGCGAGGCGTGAGCGACACGCCGCCGGACGGCCGGCCGCACCGCCCGACGCCCGCCGAGCGCGACATCGCCGCCGCCGAGCTCTCGCACGTCCGCGACGAGATCGACGCGCTCGACAGGGCGCTCGTCGAGCTGCTCAACCGCCGGGCGACGCTGGGGCGCGAGGCCGGCCGCGCCAAGGCGCTGGCGGGGCGCCGCGCGGTCCACGACCCCGAGCGCGAGCGCGAGGTGCTCCTCCGCGTCGCGATGGCCAACGGCGGGCCCCTGAGCCAGGTCGACCTGCTGTCGATCTACCGGCGGATCGTCGCGGCGACGCGCTCCGTCGAGCACCGCGACCGTGACCGACGAGCCGGCGCCGGCTGACGCCGGGGGGGCGCTGCTGGTCCCGGCGGCCGGCGCCGCGGCCCGCCCCGACCCGCGGGCCCTGCCGGCAGCGCCCGTCACGCGATTCGCGCCCGCGCCCACCGGCCACCTGCACCTCGGCCACCTCGTGAACGCGCTCTACGTGTGGGGGATCGCCGGGGCGAGAGGCGGCCATGTGGTGCTGCGCATCGAGGACCACGACCGGCAGCGCTCGCGGGCTGAGCACGAGGCGGCACTGCTCGACGACCTCGGGCGGCTGGGCCTGGCGCCCGACGAGCCCCCGATCGCCGCGTTCCGGGCCGGGACGACCGCGTACCGCCAGTCGGACTGCGGCGCGGTGTATGCGGCGGCGCTGGAGCGGCTCCGCGCGGCCGGGCTGGTCTACGCCTGTGCCTGCACCCGGACGACCTTCGCGGAGTGGGAGGCGGCGAGCGGCCGGCCGTGGGCCGGGATGGGATGCCCCGGCGGGTGCCGCGACCTCGCGCTCGACGAGGCGAGGGCCTGGTCGGCCTCACCGGCAGCGCCGGGCCTCGGGCTCCGCGTGGCGCTGGGCGCGGGGTCGGAGCGCTGGCTGGACCTCCTCGCCGGTCCCCTGAGCGACGAGCCGGCGGCGGCGGGCGACCCCCTGGTCCGCGACCGGGTGGGCAACTGGACCTACGCGTTCTGCGTCGTCGTGGACGACATGCGCCACGGCATCGACCTCGTCATCCGCGGCCGCGACCTGCTCGAGGCCACGCCCGTCCAGCTGCGCCTCGCGCGCCTGCTCGGGCGCACGGCGCCGCCGCTGTTCCTCCACCACCCGCTGGTGCGGCGCGTCTCGGGCCAGAAGCTCTCGAAGGCCGAGCGCGACACCGCCGTCCGCGAGATGCTCGACGCGGGAGCGACGCCTGCCCAGCTGTTCGGCCGGGCCGCGCGCCTGGCGGGCCTGCGCCAGGACGAGTCGCCGATCGCGGCGGGCGAGCTGGCGTCCCTGTTCGGCGTCGGCAGCTGAGCGGGACGGCGGCGAAGAACGAACGATTCCGCCACCTCGTGCCTCATCCGGTCGCCCACAGGAGGCGGAGTGGCAGAGGAGCGGCTGGGGGTGCTGACACGCGTTCGCGGCCAGGGGTCTCGACCGACGCCGGCACCAGTGGCACCCGGGCGACCCACGGGATGAGCCGCCACCAGCCCGCCCCCCGCGTCGGCGCCGCCGCCGCCCACCGCGACGCCTTGTGCGCGGTAGCCCAGCGCGAAAGCCTTGCCGGCGCAGTGCCGAGCAGGCGCGACTGCCGGGAGGGCGCTCCTGCCTAGCCTGCCACGCGGTGCGACCGGTCGGCCTGCGGGCCGCCGGAGCCGCGCTTCCGGTTGGTGCGACGCCGGAACTGCTCGCTGCGGACGTCGTCCTCGGTCGGGGGCCGATGCGCGGGCGCTGGCGGCGCCACGAAGACCGCTGCCAGGTGGCTGAGGGAGTAGGCGAGCTGCTTGACGGCGTTCATGGCGTGGGGGCCTCCTGCGGGACGACAGTTGGCGTTCCGGGTGCGGTTGGCGACCCGGGACGTGCGGGGGCCGGTGCCGCGACGGGCTCGGCCGGACACGTGGGTGGTGGAGCCGACGGCGGCGACGCTCATGACGGGGCCCCGGCCAGCTGCTGCAGTCGCGCGAGGATCCGCGCCCGGTGTTCGCCGGCCGGCGCGGCGAAGCCGAGCAGGTCCGCCATCCACAGGCCGTCCGCGGCCAGCGCGACGATCATGGCGTCGGCCTCCGGCAGCCCGTCGTGGGCCACCTCGGCGCGCCACGCGGCGTAGCGCTCGCGGAGCGGGTCGGCGAGGGCGGGGTTGGAGGCCATCGCTGCCAGCAGGCCGGTCGCCGTGGCGGCATCGCCGGCGCTCGCGCTCGGACCGGCCGTCGCGTGGAGGTAGGCGCGCGTCCAGCGGCCACGGGGCACGGGGTCGGCCGCCATGGCGGCCTCGAGCGTGGCGGTGAAGGCGGCGACGTGGCGCTCGACCATCGCAATGATCAGCGCCTCTCGCGTGGCGAAGTGGTACAGGAGCCCGCCCTTGCTGGTCCCGGCCTCGATCGCGACGGAGTCGAGCGTGAGCCGGCCAACGCCATCGCGCCGGACGATCCGCTCGGCGGCCTCCAGAAGTTGATCGCGACGCGCGGGGCGGGACAAGGTGAGCTCCATAACTGTACCGTCTGGACGGTATAGTACGGCCTTCCGCGACCGCCGTCAAACGCTGGTGTGCTACATCGGCGGCCGTCGCCAGCCGCCGGACGCCGCCTCGACCACGCGCGCCGCGGCGATCGCCAGGTCCTCGCGCCACAGCGGCGCCACCAGCTGCACCCCGATCGGCAATCCCGCCTCCGAGGTCCCGCCGCGCACGACGACCGCCGGGCAGCCGGTCAGGTTGTGCACGTCGCTGTAGGTGTCGCCGAACCAGGCCGCGTTGCTCTCGCCGTGGTGGATCGCGGGCTGGGGCATCGCCGGGCAGGCGATCACGTCCACATCCCCCATCCAGCGCTGGAAGGCTGCTCGGATGACGTCCACGCGCTCGAGGAGCGCGGTCAGCTCGGCGCCGTGCAGCTCGGCAGCCGGATCGAGCCAGCCACGGATGTCGTACGAGCCCATGCCGGGGGTGCCGGCGCCTGCGATGAGCCTCCGGAGCCACGCCCAGCCGTCGGCGTGGATCATCGCCGTCCAGGCCCGCCAGGCGTCGCCCAACCCGGGCGGCACCTCGCGGCGGACCGTCGCTCCCCCCGCCGCCAGCGCCTCGATCGCTGCCTCGACCGTCTCGACCGTGGCCGGCGTCGGGCTGCGGAGCCCATTGTCGGTGAACGCGACGACCCGCAGGCCGCTGATATCGCGACGGCCAGGGTCAGGCATCGGGACCGGCGGGACGTGGGGATCCTCCCCGTCGGGGCCGGCGATCAGCGGCAGCACCAGGGCGAGGTCGTCCACCCGGCGCGCCATCGGCCCGAGCTGGGTGAGCGACTCGAGCATCCCCTCGTAGCCGGGCCAGTGGCCGGTCCGCGGGACGCGCCCGCGGGTGGGCTTGATGCCGGCGATCCCGCACACGTGCGCGGGCTGGCGGATCGAATCGCCGGTATCGCTGCCGATGTCGAGCGGTGAGCCGCCGGCGGCGACGACGGCGCCGGGGCCGCCGCTGCTGCCGCCCGGGGTGCGCTCGACGTCGTACGGGTTCGACGTCCGGCCGTACACGTCGTTGTCGGTCTCGTTGGACCAGGTGAACTCAGGCGTGTTCGTCTTGCCCAGCAGGATCCCGCCCGCGGCGCGCAGCCGGGCGACAACGGTGGCGTCTCGGCCGGGGACGCGGTCGCGCCAGCCGATGGTGCCCGCAGTCGTGACAAGGCCCGCGGTGTCGAGCGAGTCCTTGATCGTGAACGGCAGGCCGAGGAGCGGGCCGTGCGGCTCGTCTCGGGCGAGGGACGCGTCGGCGACGCGGGCACGCTCGAGCGCGTCCGGGGCGAGGCGGACGACCGCGTTGATCGCCGGGTTGACGGTCTCGATCCGCCCCAGGCAGGCGGTCACGACCTCGACCGAGCTGACCTCGCGGGCGCGAAGCATCGCAGTGAGCTCGGTCGCGGAGCGGAAGCAGAGCGCAGCGTCGTCCATGGGATGCGAGTCTACGACCCGCGGGCGGCGGCATCGGCCCCTCGCGCCGCGAGGTCCGGCCCGCGGCTCCAGCCCACGTCGCTGAACAGCTCCGGGCGATGGGTCAGGACCAGGACGGTTCGACCCGCGCCAGCCTTCGCCAGCTCCACCACGAACGCCCGGGCAGCGACCTCGTCGAGGTGCTCGGTGGGCTCATCGAGGACCAGCACGCGGACGTCGGCGAGGAGTGCGCGGGCGAGCGCGAGCCGCTGGCGCTGGCCGCCCGAGAGCCGCGCCCCATGCTCGCCCACCGCCGTGTCGAGGCCCTTGGGCAGGCCGCGCGCGAACGCGCGCAAGCCGGCCGTGCCGAGCGCAGCGTCCAGCTCTTCGGCCGTCGCCGAGGGGCGCGCCAGCCGCAGGTTGTCGCCCAGCGTCCCGTCGAACACGTGCGGGTCCTGCTCGCACAGGCCCACGGCCCGGCGGACATCGTCGCCGCGAAGGGTCGTGATGTCGGCGGCGGCATGGGGACCCACCAGTTCCAGCAGGCCCCCGGCGGGGTCGAGGAACCGCAGGCAGGCCGCGGCGAGCGTGCTCTTGCCCGTGCCGCTGGCGCCGGTGACGACGACATGGGCGCCCGCGGCGACGTCGAGGTTGATCGGGCCGAGGGCGTCCGTTTCGGTGCCCGGGTAGCGGACCAGCAGCGAACGCGCGCGCAGGCCCAGCGGGCCGGTCGGCACGGGCGCCGGGCTGGCGGGCTCTGCCACCGGCTCGGGGCGCGTCAGCAGGTCCCGGACGCGACCCGCCGAGACCGCGAGAGCGGGCAGCAGCCGCGCCGCAGGCGCGAGCGGGGCGACCACCTCGTGGACGGCGATGGGCGTCAGCGCGACCACCGCCAGCCCGACGCCCGCCAGGCTGCCGTCGCGCACCGCGGCGATGCCCGTGAGGATCGAGACCCACAGCGCCGCACCCGATGCTAGGCCGGCCACCAGCGTCCCCGTGCCGGCACCCAGCGCGGAGCCCCGCTCGGCGACGGCGAGGCGGTCGCTCACGGCGGCCACTGCAGCGAGGGCGCGGGGCGCGGCGCCCAGGGCCACCAGCTCGGGTGCGCCGTGGAGGGTCTCGAGCGCCGTCTCGGCAAGCTCGCCCCGTGCGGGCGCGAGGCGCCGCTCCGCGTGTCGCGCCACGGCTCCCGCGGCGAGCGGCGCGCCGACGACGGTCAGCAGCACCGTGACCGCAAGGACCAGCCCCGCCACCGGGAGCAGGCCGGTGACCACGAGCACGGCCGCCGCCGCCGCGATCCCGGCCGACGCCAACGGCAGCAGGACGCGCAGCCAGAGGTCGGCGAGGCCATCCACGTCGCCCACCAGCCGGGCGAGCAGGTCGCCCGACCGCAGCTCGGCCAGGCCGGCCGGCGCGAGGCGGGCCAGGTGCGCGTAGCTGGCGGCCCGGAGCTCGGCGAGCACGCGGAACGCGGCGTCGTGGGCGGCGAGCCGCTCGGCGTAGCGCAGGAGGCCGCGCCCGATGCCGAAGGCGCGGACGCCGGTGATGGCGAGCATCAGGGCGAACATGGGGGGCTGCTCGGCGGCGCGCGCGATGAGCCACGCGGATGTGGCCGTCAGGCCGATGGCGCAGCCGGCCGCGCCGACACCGGCCAGCACCGCGAGCAGGAGGCGCGGCGTGACGGGCCGGCCCAAGCGGAGGACCGCGACGAGGGCGCTCATGCGCGGGGGCCTCGGGCACCGGAGACGGCGGCCTGGGCGGCGAGGACCGCGGCGTCGACGGCCTCGGCCGCGCGTCCGGCGTCGGCGAGTTCGGCTTCGCCGGCGCGTCCGGCGTCGGCGAGTTCGGCTTCGTCGGCCTCGGCGAGTCCGGCTTCGCAAGCGTTGGTGAGTTCGATTGCGTCGGCCTCGGCCTCCGCTCCCGTGTCGGCCTCCGCTCCGGTGTCGTCGTCCGCTCCCGGCCCGAGCCCCCGCCAGCACACCGCCACCGTCCGGTCGGCCTCGGCCATCGCGCCCGGCCGATGCGCCACCAGCAGGACGATGGCCCCACGGTCCGCCTCCGCGCGCACGGCGGCGAGGACCTCGCGCTCCGCCTCGGCGTCGAGCCCCGCCGTCGGCTCGTCGAGCAGCAGCACCGGCGCCCCGCGAACGAGCGACCGGGCGACCCCGATGCGCCGCCGCTGCCCGCCCGAGAGCCCGCTCCCCCGCTCCCCCAGGACACGGTCGGCTGGCACGTCGCCCAGCCCCACAGCGGCAAGCGCCCCGGCGACCTGCGCCTCGCTCGCGTCCGGCGCCCCGAGCCGGATGTTATCGGCAACGCTCACCGGCGCTAGGTACGGCGTCTGGGGCACCCACGCGATCCGGGCGAGCCACGCGTCGGCGTCGAGCGCGGCGACATCGAGCGACGTCCCGTCTGGGGCCACCACGACAACCCGCCCGCACGTGGGCGCGACGAACCCGAGCACGACTCCCAGCAACGTCGACTTCCCCGCGCCGCTCGGCCCGGTCAGCGCCACAACCTCGCCCGGCCGGACCTCCACGGACGCGCCGGCCGGCGCCTCCACATCGCGCCGCGGCTGCACGACGGACACGCCCTCGATGCGCAGCGCGGCGATCCGCGGGGGCGGCTCGAGGGTTCCCGACGCCCCCGCCGGATCCCGGCCCGCAGCCTCGTCGAGCAGCGCGAACGCGTCGCGGGCCGCCGCCACCCCCTCCTCGGCCGCGTGGAACTCGGCGCCCAGTCGCCGGAGCGGCAGGTACGCCTCGGGCGCGAGGACGAGCGCGAACAGCCCCACCTCGAGGCCCAAGTCCCCCGCCTGGAGCCGCAGGCCGACGCCCACGGCAACCATCGCCACGGAGATCGTCGCGAGCAGCTCCAGCACCATGGCGGAGAGGAATGCGATGCGCAGGGTGGCGATCGTCGAGGCGCGGTACGCGTCCGTGACCCGGCGCAGCGCGGCGACCTGCGCCTCAGCGCGCCCGAACGCGCGCAGGGTCGGCAGCCCGGCCACGACGTCGGCGAACCGGTGGGCCAGGCGCCCGAGGGCGGCCCATCGCCGATCTCGGTGCGATGCCGACATCCGCCCGATCAGAACCATGAACACCGGGATGAGCGGCACGGTCAGCGCCACGGTCAAGGCAGCCACGAGGTCCACCGCGGCCAGGCACACCACCACCGCGACCGGCACGACGGCCGCGAGCACCAGCTGCGGGACGTAGCGCGCGTAGAAGCCGTCCAGCGCGTCCAGGCCCCGCGTGACGAGCAGCGCGGTTCGGGCGCTGGAGCGCTCCGCAGCGAGCCGCGGCCCCTGCGCGACGGCTGCAGCCATCAGTCTCGCCCGCAGATCCGCCTTCACGCGGGCGCTGATCCGGACGGCAACCAGCTCCGAGGCCCACGAGACACACGCACGCCCGAGGAGCACGATGGCCAGCAGGGCCAGGGTCAGCACGAGGGCGTCGATCCCGGCCCCGCCGAGGAACGCACTCGCGATCACGTGCGCCAGGAGCCAGGCCTGCGCGATCGCGAGGCCCGTGCCCGCGAGACCGAGCGCGACCGCCACGGCAAGCCCGCCGGCCGCCGTTCCCCCCTTGGTCAGCAGGCGGCGCTGCACGCCCGCCGCTGAGTCGCGGGGCCGTGGGGCAGGGCTGGCGGTGAACGCCGGCGCGGTCGCGGTCGGCGGGAGGCCGGGGCGCTCGAGCAGGGTGCGGCTGGGTGATGGCGCCGACGCCGCAGACGTCGGCGCCGGCGTCGGGCTCGTCAGGGCTGCGCCTTCGCCCGCTGCACCATGACGCGCTTGCGGAAGGTCCAGTAGGTCCACCCCTGGTAGATCAGGACGATCGGCGTGAAGATGACGGCCACGACCGTCATGATCGTGAGCGTATACGGCGTCGAGGAAGCGTTCGTGACCGTGAGGCTGAACGCCGGGTCGGTGCTTGACGGCATGACCTCGGGGAACAGCGCAAGGAACAGGCTCACGACCGCGAGCCCGATGGTGACGGCCGAGCCGAGGAACGCCCAGCCCTCGCGGCGCACGCGGTTGGCGGCCAGCCCGCCCACGAAGCACAGGGCGGCGACCACCGCCACGACCGACGAGATGGCGGTCCCGGTCTGGACGTTCGCCCAGGCCAGGAACGCGACGGCGACGACCGCGGTCACGAGTCCCACCGGGGTCACCAGGCGGTTGGCGCGCTCGCGGAGGTCGCCCTCCGTCTTGAGCGCGAGGAACACCAGGCCGTGGGTCAGGAACAGGAGCAGCGTGGTCGCGCCGCCCAGGAGCCCAAACGGGTTGAGCAGCGTGAACAGGTTGCCCGTGTAGTTGCGGTGCGCATCGATCGGCACGCCGGCCACGATGTTGGCGAAGGCCACGCCCCACAGCAGGGCGGGCAGGAAGCTCGAGATGGCGATGAGCGTGTCCCAGCGCGCCCGCCACGCGACGGCGCCGCGCTTGTTGCGGTACTCGATCCCCACGCCGCGGACGATCAGCCCGACGAGGATGAGGAACAGCGGCAGGTAGAAGCCCGAGAACAGGGTCGCGTACCACTCGGGGAAGGCCGCGAAGGTGGCGCCGCCGGCGACGATGACCCAGACCTCGTTGCCGTCCCAGACGGGGCCGATCGTGCGCAGGATGGCCCGGCGTTCGGGTTCGTTGCGGCCGAGGATCGGCAGCAGCATGCCAACGCCGAAGTCGAAGCCCTCGAGGACGAAGTAGCCGATCCAGAGGACGGCGATGAGGGCGAACCAGATGGTGGTGAGCTCCATCTCCGTGCTCCTAGTATCCGAGGCCGAGCTCGGCCTCGGCAGCTTCCTGCTCGGCCTCGTGCTCGAATGTCTTGTCGGTCGCCGCCTCGGGCAGGCCGGCGCGGACGCGGCGGACCATGAGGCCCGCCATGACCACGGCCAGCGCGCCGTAGAGGACCGTGAAGCCGACCAGCGTCAACAGCACCTCGGCGGTGGTCGAGGTGGGCGAGACGGCGGCGGCTGTGGGCATCAGCCCGAACACGATCCAGGGCTGGCGGCCGACCTCCGTGAACAGCCAGGCGAAGCTGTTGGCGGCCAGCGGCAGGAACGGCAGCAGGATCGCCACGGTGACCGCGCCGCGTCCCGGAACCCGGCCCTTGCGCAGCCCGACCAGGAACCACAGGGCGGCCAGCGCGGCCAAGGCCCCTGCGCCGATCATCAGGCGGAAGGTCCAGTACGTGACCGGTGTGTTGGGCGTGTAGTCGCCGGGGCCGTACTTCGCGACCTCCTGCGCCTGGAGCTCGTTGATGCCCTCCACCTTGCCGTTGAAGTCGCCGGTGGCGAGGAACGAGAGCACGTTCGGGACCCGGATCGAGAACACGTCCTTGCTCCCGTCGAGCGTGCCGATGGTGAACAGCGAGAACGAGGCGGGCTGCTCCGTGTTCCAGAGCGCCTCGGCGGCCGCCATCTTCATCGGCTGCTGGTCGGTCATGATCTTGCCCTGCATGTCGCCGGTGACGGCCACGACCAGGCCCGAGACCAGCAGCATCGTCGCGCCCGCCTTCGCGATGGCCCGGAAGGCGCCCTCGTCCTCGGTGCGGTGGCGGAGGAGGCGCCAGAGGGCGACGCCGGTCAGCAGGGCGCCGGTGGTCATGAACGCGGCCGCGATCGTGTGCGGGAACGTGATCAGCGCGGTCACGTTGGTCACGACCGCGAAGAAGTCCTTGAGCTCCGCGCGGCCTGCGGCCTGGTTGACCTCATAGCCCACCGGGTGCTGCATCCAGGCATTGGCCGCGAGGATGATGTACGCCGAGACCGCGCTGCCGACGGCGGCGATCCAGATGGTGGCCAGGTGCACGCCCTTGCCCAGGCGGTCCCAGCCGAAGATCCACAGCCCCAGGAAGGTCGACTCCAGGAAGAACGCGAGCAGGCCCTCGATCGCCAGCGGGGCGCCGAAGATGTCGCCGACGAAGCGGCTGTAGCTGCTCCAGTTCATGCCGAACTGGAACTCCTGGACGATGCCGGTGACGACACCGAGCGCGAAGTTGATCAGGAACAGCTCACCGACGAACCGGGTCAGGCGCAGGTACTGCTCCCTGCCGGTCCGGTACCACGCGGTCTGGAAGCCGGCCGTGGCGAACGCCATCCCGATCGTCAGCGGGACGAACAGGAAGTGATAGACGGTGGTGACCCCGAATTGCCATCGGGACAGCATCAGCGGGTCCACAGGCGTTCCTCATCCTCCCGAGCGGCACGTCGGCTGTTCATTCGACCGGGCAGGCCGATGCCTGCCCATCTCAGGCTCTCCCTGCGGGGTCAATCGTGCGCCCCGGCGCTGCCGATTCATGGTGCGCCTGCACCAAAGTCACGGGACCTTTCGGCGTCGCATTGGGGCCGAGCCGCCAGACCAGCCCGTGGCGCATCGCCGGCGGCACGGCATGGAGGCGGCTGTTGGCGCCCAGCTTGCGGGCGATGCTGGCC
>JAJZRG010000065.1:5834-17939 GCA_021802825.1 Chloroflexota bacterium | reverse complement strand
GGAAGAGGGCCGACGTGCTCCGCCGTTGGGGCGCACCTCCGCGGAGTGTCTGTGGCCTGTAGGCTTCCCACGTCAACTGACGGCCGCGTCCAATCGGGCGGAGGTGAGCGATGACCGGTACCGCCGCGGATCCAGGCGACGAGTGGGCCGCCTTCGAGATGCGCCTAGCCAAGGCGCTCGGGGCGATGGAGCACGCGACGTACCTTGTCGTCTCGCTCGCGGGCGAGCCCCGCGCCACCGCGAGCGCCTATGTCCAGTTTGCCCAGGGCGGTCTACTTGGGTTCCGCGCCGAGGCGGCGGGCAACCAGTGGCTCGGCCCCGGGCAGGGCCCCAGCGAGGCGCAGCAGGAGATGCTCACGGAGCTCGGCTGGCAGCGCCCCGGCTCCGCGCCGCAGGGGCGCAACTGGGTGCGCGAGTGGGAGGAGCCCGTACCCTTCCCCGAGGTCGCGGCGATCGCCGTCCAGACGCTGCGCGAGGTGTACGGCGCCAAGAGTCCCGACCGGCTCGTCTACCGCAGCGGCGGCTTCCCGGCGCACGAGGGACCGGTGCCGGACCCCGAGCTGGGGATCCCGCACGACAGGCCCTCGGCGCCCGCGGCGGCCGTGGTGGGCGCGCGCACGCATCCCGCGCCCGAGCCCGACGAGGCCGTCGCGTCGCTCGAGGCCGCGCTGTCCGAGTTCGTCTCCGGCGCCGACATCGTCCCCGATCGCGATGGTGACCTGCCGATCCGCGTGGGCTCCGCGATCATGTTCGTCCGGCCCGTGTCCGGTCGGCCGCCGCTGCTCCAGCTGTTCTCGCCGCTGGTGTCGGACGTGGACATGACCCCCACACTGCTCGACACGCTCAACGACATCAACCGCAACATCCTCTTCGGCCGGGTGTTCTGGGCGGAGCGCGAGGTGGTGGTCTCGATGGAGATCACCGCCGTCGGGATCAGCGCCAAGCAGATCGCGTTCGCCTGCGTGCAGCTGGGCAACCTCGCGGACCATCTCGATGACGTGCTCCGCGGCCGCTTCGGCGGGCGGACGATGTTCGAGGTCCCCAAGACGCTGGTGAACTGACACTGGCGGTGCGGCCCCTACGGCCGCACCGCCTACGAACCCACTTCGTCTTCGACCCCGTTCCACCGCTCGAAATGCGCCAGACGACGCCGCGCGCTACGCGGCTTGTGCGTGGACCTCGTCCCGTCGTCGCCATCCACGATGCTGACTCGTGTTCGGCGCCAGCGTCCCGTCCTGCATCCACCCAACACGAAAGCAGTTCGTCGGCGGAGCCGATCCGGGCTCCAACTGCCTGGCATCACGAAGCAGGGTCGTGGGCGGGGGCAGAGCCGGCGGGAGCACGAAGCAGGGTCGTGGGCGGGGGCGCAGGCGGCGATCCGGGGCGCAGGTGCCGCGCGCCGGCGCACCACCCGGGCTCGTCAGCCCGCCGGCAGCTCCAGGTAGAACGTCGCACCGAGGCCTGTGCCCGGGCTCTCGGCCCACGCCTGGCCGGCCATCGCCTCGGCCAGCGCCCGGACGATCGCGAGGCCGATCCCCGACCCGCCCACCGCGCGGCTGCGTGCCGGGTCCACCCGGTAGAAGCGCTCGAAGACCGCCTCAAGCTGGTCCGCCGCCAGGCCCGGTCCTTCGTCGGCCACCGACAGGCGCACCTGCTCGCCGTGTCGCGCCACGCTCACCCGGATGCGGGAGCCGTCGGGAGCGTGGCGCAGGGCGTTCGACAGGTAGTTCGACACGATCTGGGCGACCCGGTCCCGGTCGGCAGTGGCGACCAGGGCACCGGCCGGCAGCTCCAGCGCGATCGACCTCGAGCGTGCCTCGCCCGCGAACCCCTCCCCCACCTCGCGCGCGACCGCCGCGATGTCCACGGCATCGATGTGCAGCGGGAGCTGGCGAGCCTCCGCGCGCCACAGCTCGGCGAGGTCGTTGACCATCCGGGTGAGCCGCGCCGTCTCGGTGCGCAGCAGCCGCCACGTCTCCGGGGACGGCGCCACCACGCCGTCCTCGAGCCCCTCGAGGTATCCGTCGAGGGTGGTGAGCGGCGTCCGGAGCTCGTGGGCCACGTCGCCGACCAGCTGGAGCCGCCGGCGCTCGGTGTCCTCAAGCGAGACCGCCATCTCGTTGAACGATATCGCCAGCTCCCCGAGCTCCGCGGGCTCCCCCACCGGCACGCGCTCCGCGTAGTCGCCGCCGGCGATGCGGTGCGCGGCCCGCGCCAGGGCGATGATCGGCCGGGCGAGGCGCGCGGCCACCAGCAGGCTGACCACGGTGGCGGTGGCGACCGCGATCAGCGTCGCCGCGATCAGCGCGCGGCGCATCGCGTCGGTGAAGGCGACCTGGGTGGCGGTCGCCATCGCCTCGCCCATCGGGTCGCCGGGCATGTGGCCCATCGCGTCGGCGAAGTACGCGGGGCCGGTCAGCAGGACGGCGACCCCGACGGTGGCCAGTGCCGCGGCGCCCACGACGAGGAACGCGACCAGCAGCCGGGCGCGCAGCGAGCGCGGCAATGTCAGGCGCCCTCCCGCAGGCGGTAGCCGACACCACGCACCGTCTCCACGAACCGCGGGCCCGCCGGGTCGTCGCCCAGCTTGCGGCGGAGGTTCGCGACGTGCACATCGACCACGTGGTCATCGGCGTCGTACCCGACGCCCCAGACCGAGTCGAGGATCGCCTGGCGCGGGACCACGATGCCGGGCTCGCGGGCAAGCCGCGCGAGCAGGTTGAACTCGAGCGCGGTCAGCTCCACGGCCACCCCGTCCACGCGGACCGCCCGCCGGCCCTCGTCGAGCTCGAGGCCCTCGGGGGCAGCGCCCACCTGACTCACCACGGCGCCACCACCCCCGACCGGCCCGCCGCCCACGGCACCGCCCCTCGGCCGCCGCAGCAGCGCCTTGACGCGCGCCACCACCTCGCGCGGCGAGAAGGGCTTCACCAGGTAGTCATCGGCGCCCACCGTGAGCCCGACGATCCGGTCGAGCTCCTCGCCCCGGGCGGTCAGCATGAGAACGTAGGCGTCCGAGAACAGCCGGATGCGGCGGCACGCCTCCACACCGTCGATGCCCGGCAGCATCACGTCGAGGATCACCACGTCTGGGCTCTGCTCGCGCACCCGCTCCACGGCGGCGAGGCCGTCGCCCGCGGACGCGACGGAGTAACCCTCGCGCATGAGATAGCCCGTGAGGAGCTCGACGATCGGGGGTTCGTCGTCCACGACCAGAACGCGGATCGGAGTTGTCACCACCCTAGTGTGGCCCGTTTCGGTCTCGGCGACGAGTCCGCGGCGGACCTCGACGGTCGATGGGCGGCGCGCCCAAGGCGCAACGCGACCGTATCGATCTGGCCGGTTTTGGGGGGTTGTCAAGGGTGGGGCAATGGCCTAGACTACTGGGCCAATGGCGTGTCATTTGACACGCCACTACGCATGTTGGGAAAGGCGTGATCCCACATGCGGGCACGGTCTCGTCAGGCTCGTGCCATCGCAATCCTGCAATTCGCGGTTCGCGCGGCTGGGCGCGGCGCATCTTCAGTTGGAGCATCGTGATCTCGTTCGAATCCACCTCTCCTGCATCTGAAACCGAAGCCGCCCTTGCGGCCGCCTCCATCGAGCTCGACCCCGAAGCGGCCGAACTTGAGGCTGCGGCTCTGGTCGCCGAAGACCTCCCGGCTGAGCCGGTGCGTGCTGCGGCCACGCCGACCGAAGAGGCCGAGGTCGAAACCTCCACCGAAGTCCTCGACACCGACGACTCCGTTCGCCTCTACCTGCGCGAGATCGGCCGCGTGCCGCTGCTCACCGCGGAGGAGGAGGTCATCCTCGCCAAGGGCATGGAGCTGGGGGCCCAGGCCAAGGACGAGCCCTGGAAGGCGATCCTCGCCATCCACGAGTGGACCCTCCACAAGAGCGAGCCGACGGGCCGCGCCAAGAGCCGCAAGTACGTGCTGCCGTTCGAGGCGCAGTCGCACCGCCTGGTGGCCGAGGCCCTCAACGCGGACGACGCCATCGACCTGTTCGTGACCGCGCCGGCGCTCGGGCTGGTCGACGCCCTCAAGAAAGTCGAGACGGATGCGCTCAAGGAGCGCCTCGTCCGCGCCTGCGATCTGCGATCGGTCTACAACGAGCGCCTCGACGTCGAGTCGTTCACCGCGCTGCTCGACTGGGTCGAGGGCGAGCTTGGTCGGCCGAACGCCGAAATCCGTGCCAGCGCGGCGCTCCGCGACCTGCGCGACTGGGCGCGCAACGAGGTCGCATACCCCGCGCTCCGGCGCTATCTCGAGTCCGGGCACTCCGACGAGCTGGTCGAGGAGATGCAGGCGACGCTCAAGGCGCTTGCCAAGGAGTCTCGCGACCACCTCACGTCGGCCAACCTGCGCCTCGTGGTGTCGATCGCCCGCAAGTACATCAACCAGGCGGGAATGGGACTGCTGGACCTCGTTCAGGAGGGCAATGCGGGCCTGATCCGCGCCGTCGACAAGTTCGAGTACGAGCGCGGCTTCAAGTTCAGCACCTACGCCACCTGGTGGATCCGCCAGGCGATCCAGCGCGGCCTCGCAGACCAGAGCCGGACCATCCGGATCCCGGTCCACATGGTCGAGACGATGGGTCGCGTGGCACGTGTCGTGCGCGAGCTGTCCACGCAGCTCGGCCGCGAGCCCACCAACGCCGAGATCGCCGCGGCCCTGCCCGACGAGACGCCGGCGATGACCCCGCAGCGGGTCGAGGAGATCCGCAAGCTGGGCCGCGAGCCCGTGTCGCTGCAGTCGCCGGTGGGCGACGAGGGCGATGCGGAGCTGGGCGAGCTCATTCCGGACGAGGACGCCGTGTCGCCGCTCGACGTGGTGGCGGACCGGATGCGCCGAGAGCAGATCGAGCACGTTCTCGCGTCGCTCGACCGCCGCGAGCAGCGCGTCCTGCGCCTCCGCTTCGGCCTCGATGACGGGCACGCCCGGACGCTCGAGGAAGTGGGCCGCGAGTTCGGCCTCACCCGAGAGCGGATCCGCCAGATCGAAGTCCAAGCGCTGCGCAAGCTGCGCCACCCGTCCCGCAGCCGCAAGCTCCGCGAGTTCGCCGCCTAGCGGCTGGCCTGCGCAAACCAGGGCCCAACCTGACCGGCCGCGTCGATCGCTCGACACGGCCGGTTTCGATTCCCGGGCGTCTGGGCGGTGTCCCGAGAACGGCCGCCCGCCCCAGGCCAGCCCGCGCCTGGAAGCGCGTGAGCGTGACGAGGCCGAAGGCGACGCTGGCCCTCAGCATCCCCCGTTCCGGCCCGAGAGCTTGCGCGCCCGGGACGCCGACGCCGCGCCCCTCCAGGCGCTAGCCGGTGGGGGGCGCCCCGTCCAGCGTCTCGTCGCCCGCCGGCTCCGGCCACCCGCCGAGGCGGACCACGGACCCGTCCTGGGCCACGAGCCGCGCGGGGAACCGTGCCGAGGCGAGCCACGCCGGTGCGGCGGGCCCCAAGACGATGGCCGCGGTGGACGCGGCATTGGCCGCCTCGCAGGTCTCCGCGACCACAGTCGCCGTGCGCCACGGAGTGTCCGCGGGCAGGCCGGTCCTCGGGTCAACGATGTGGTGGACCGCCACTCCCCCGGCCGTGGTCCAGCGCCGGATGGTCGTGGACGAGGTCGCGAGCGCGCCGCCCTCGATGGCGACCACCTCGCCCGGGGCGAGGGCGTCGGTCCGGCTGTCCTCGGACAGGAGGATCCGCCAACCCCCCTCGGGTGCTCGCCCCGCCGTGGCCATGTCACCGCCGAGGCTGACCAGCACGCCCGAGTCCGGGCCGGAGTCCGCACGGGCCGCGGCGGCGCACAGATCCGCCGCCAGGCCCTTGCCGGTGGAGCCCAGGTCCAGCTCGACGTCGGAGGGGACGCGGACCCTGTGCGCGACAGCGTCAAACGCGATCACCGACCAGCCCGGTACGGGCTCGAGCCGGAGCTCGATCGGGCGCGAGGTGCCGGCGATCAGGCTGAAGTCCGCGTCGTAGCCAGTGAGCCGGAGCGCTCGGCCAACGGTCGGGTCCACGGCGCCGCCCGTCCGGCGCGCGGCCTCCAGCGCACCGGCGATCGCGCGAGCAAGCAGCGGCGAGACGGGGACCGGCGCGCCCCGAGCAGCGTTGAGCGCGACGAGCTCCGAGTCGGGACGGAACCGCGAGTAGGCGCGGTCCACGTCATCGAGCACTCGCTCCACCGCCGCCCGCGCGGCGGCGAGGTCGCCGTCGTTGACGACCAGACGGACGCCAGTGCCCAGGGCGCGCCAGTCAGCGGTCGCGAGCAAGGTCATGACCCTCCGGTGGAGGCACGAGAGATGCCGAGGACGGAGCTGACATACTCAGGGCGGCTGTCCCGATGGTCAGCTTGCACGGCCGGCGGGGTCCCGGGTCCGAGCCTCGCGGGCCGTTTCGGTCGCGTTCATGTCCGGATGGTCGCAGCCGCGCCCTTTCGCCTTGATCACAGGCGAGGCGAGCGATCCCCCATCATGGGCGGCCCCAGCCATCAACGACGACCGCGCAAAGCCAATCAACACCCGCCGCCCTTGCCGGCCCGCCGTCAGCCGCCCGGGAGCGCCGCCTTCAGCTGCGCCAGGTGCTCCTCGAGGTGCGTGACGATCATCCGATCGCACAGCCCGTCGGCGGTCATCTCGCCCAGCCGCGGGTGCCGCCCCACGGCGCGGCCGGCTTCGTCGCTCGTGGCCGCGACGCGGCGCTCCCAGCGTGCGATCCCCTCATCGACGAGGTCGAACAGGTCGCCCGGCGGGAACCGGCGATCCCGCTCGAGGACGGCGATCCTGAGGGGGTCGTCCGAGACCCGCCCGAAGGCCACGCCGTCGCCGGGTCCGCGTCCGGCCCGAGTGATGATCCCGTGCTGGCCGTACCAGAAAGAGAGCATCTCCGCGAGATGGGCGAGCACCTCCGGCGGCCCCCACGAGGCCTCCGGCCCGGTGCCGAAATCCTCGGCGAGCGGTAGCGGGCCGGCGGCCTCGACCCTCGGCCGCAGCTGGGCGTACTCCGCGCGAAGGGCGGCGAGGCGGGCGATGGCATCTGATCGGGTCATGGCTTCCATGCCGCGCAGTGTGGCGGCTTCGGCGACTCCTGTCATGGCGCGGCCTTGGGGACGACCAACCTGCCGAAACCGATGCCGAGGACGGGGCGTAGTGGTCGCTGTCCAGCGTTCCCGTGAACCTCCCACGGACAGGAGACCTCAAACATGAACCAGCGTCTCGCCGCCGCGGCCGTGATGATCGCCGCCTTCGTCGCGGCCTGTTCCGGATCGTCCACGCCAGCTACGACCGCAGCCCCAATTACCGCCCCACCGTCCGTGGCCGCATCGGCCGCCCCTTCGTCGGCCCCCGCATCCGCCGCGGCAAGCTCGCCCGCCGGCAACTCCTCGGACGTGGGCAACGGGTACGGCAACTACGGCGGCGGGGCATCGGCGGCCGCGGGCTCCGGCGGTGGCTCACTTGCGCTCGCCACCACGAGCCTCGGCAGCGTGCTCGTCGGGCCGACCGGGATGACGCTCTACCTGTTCACGCCCGACACCACCACGAGCTCCGCCTGCACGGGCACCTGCGCCGCGACGTGGCCGCCACTCGCTGGCAGCCTGCCGGCGCTGGGCACGGGGCTCAATGCCTCCGACTTCGGGGCCATCACGCGGGCGGACGGCAGCAAGCAGATCACCTTCCACGGGCACCCCCTCTACTACTACGCAGGCGACCAGAAGGCGGGCGACACGACGGGCCAGGGCAAGTTCGGCAAGTGGTACGTCGTGGGCGCGGACGGCAACCCCATCAAGTAGCGGCTGGGGCGGGCGGGGCGCCGCGGGGCGGCGCGAACCAGAACCGCCAGGAGGCAGGTACGCCCGCCTCGGGGCGCGGCGCGCCGGTTCGCGGCACCATTGCCGCATGCCGACGCGCCCCTCCGCTCCACCGCGCGCCACCACAACCCTGACCGAGCACAGCCTCGCCGCTGCCGTTGACCACCTCGCGAGACTCGACCCCGTCCTGGCCGCGTCGGTAGCCCGCCACGGCCTTCCGCCGCTCTGGGCTCGCGAGCCCGGTTTCCCCACGCTCGTCCACATGGTGCTCGAGCAGCAGGTCTCGCTCGCCTCCGCGCGCGCCGCCTTCGACCGCCTCCGCGCGGTTGCGGACCCGCTGACGCCCGGCGCGTTCCTGGCCCTCGACGACACGCAACTGCTGGAGATCGGGTTCAGCCGCCAGAAGGCGCGCTACGGCCGGGAACTCGCCCGGTCGGTGCTCGAGGGGCGGCTCGACCTCGACGGGCTGGCGGGCATGGGCGACGATGCGGTGGACGCCAGCCTGACCGCCGTGCCGGGCATCGGCCCCTGGACCGCGACGATCTACCGCCTCATGGTCCTCGGCCGCCCTGACGCCTGGCCGGTCCACGACATCGCGCTGGCCCAAGCGGTGGCCGACCTCCGCGGGCTGGAGCGGCGTCCCGACGCCCTCGAGATGGCCAGCCTCGCGGATCGCTGGCGACCCTGGCGGGCCGTGGCCGCGCGGATCCTCTGGCACCACTACCTGAGCGAGCGCGCGGCGCGGACGCGTTGAGCCCGGGGCGTAGGCCGAGGGCCGGCTGAGCCCGATGCCGTCCGAGCCCGTATGGGCGCCCGAGCCGGATGGGCGCCCGAGCCGGATGGGCGCCCGAGCCCGTATCCTTTCGCGATGCCCCTGTATCGTCTCGAGCACCCGATGCCCGCCCTCGACCATCCCATCCTGTTGGCAGCGTTCGACGGGTGGGTGGACGCGGGCTCGGCGGCGACGGCTGCGGTCGCCATGGTCGGCGAGGGGGCGACGACGCTCGCCACGTTCGACGCCGACCTGCTGTTCGACTACCGCGCGCGACGCCCGACGCTCGACATCCGCGACGGGCGCCCGGCAACCCTCGACTGGCCCGAGCTCAAGCTCAGCCACGTGCGCCGCGGCGCGCGCGACCTCCTCACGCTCAGTGGGCCCGAGCCCGACTTCCGCTGGCACGCGCTCTCGGCCGAGCTCATGGAGATCCTCGGGCAACTCGGCGTCGGGCAGTGGATCAGCCTGGGCGCGATCCCAGCCGCAGTCCCGCACGCTCGCGCGGTGCCGATCCTCGGGACGGAGTCGGCGCCCGGCCTGCTGCGCGGCGACGTGACCGCGGGGCCCACGGGCCTGCTGCGGGTGCCTGCCGCCGCCCTGTCGGTGCTCGAGATGGCCGCCGCGACCGCGGGGATCCCCGCCGTCGGCTACTTCGCGCAGATCCCGCACTACGTTTCCGGCGGGTACGCGCCAGCCTCCGTGGCCCTGCTCCGGGCGCTGGAGCAGCACCTCGGCCTGGAGCTGCCCCGTGGCGACCTCGCAGAGGAGGCCGGGCGCCTCAGGGCGCGCCTCGACGCCGCTGTCGCCGCCGACGAGACGACACGCGCCTACGTGGAGCGGCTGGAGGCGATGGTGGACGAGGAGCGCCAGCCGGCCGGTGACGACCTCATCAGCGAGATCGAGCGCTTCCTCCGCGAGGGGCGCGGCGGCGAGGGCGGCTCGGGACCCCGCCCCTAGCCCGACGCCCGCCCTTCGCTAGTAGCGCTCCCGGCGAACGACGACCTTCTGGCCGCGGAGCGTCGCCCCGCGGAGGGCGCCGATCACGCGCTCCGCGGCCGCCTCGGGCACCTCGACCAGCGAGAAGCCGTCCGCGATCTGGATCGCCCCGACATCCTGTCCTGACAGGCCCGCCTCGTGGGTGATGGCCCCGACGAGGTCGGCCGGGCGCACGCCGCCGGACCGCCCGATGCCCACGAACAGCCGTGTCACACCGCTGCCGAAGCCGCCCCGCGCGGGTCCGCGCAGCACGGGCCGCCCATCGGGGGTCTGCCAGCCCGACGGTCGGAAGTTGCGGGGGCCGCTCGCTCCGGGCCGGGCCATCGGCGGGCGGGCCGGGGTGGGGCGCGGCCGAGGACCGCCGGGCGCCTCGTGGCCGGGTGCGTCGAAGCGGCGCGGCTCCTCGGACGTGCGCGGGACGTCTTGTCCCTCATGCCGCTCGTCGTACGGGCCGTCTGCGGGCATGGGCCGCCCGCGCGAGGCCGGACGCGGCCGCGGCGTCCAGCTGTTCGCCGCCTCACCCCGGAACGGCGGCCGGCGGCCGGCACCCCGGCCGAACCCCGGTCGGATCACCCCCGACGGCAGGCTCGCTGGGGCGAGCTCAGCCGTGTCCTCGGCGCCCCGCGCCTCCTGGTCCGCCTGGGCGACCGCCGCGAGCGCGATGTCCACGAGGTCGAACTCGTCTGCGAGGGGCTCGACGACGGCGCGGTACCGGTCGTTGCCGCCGGCGACGAGCGCTTCGCGCAGGGCCCCGCGCAGGAGGTCCATCCGCTTCTCGCGCAGGTCGGCGATGGTGGGCAGGCCCGCGATCTCGAGGGGCGCGCCCACCACGGCCTCGATGTCGCGCAGGAGGCGGTGCTCGCGCGGCTCGACAAGTGTGATGGCCACACCCTCGCGGCCGGCCCGCCCGGTTCTCCCGATTCGGTGCAGATACGTCTCGGGTGAGGACGGCACGTCAAAGTTGACGACATGGCTGACCTTCTCGATGTCCAGACCGCGCGCCGCCACGTCGGTCGCGACGAGGACATCGAGGGCACCGTCGCGGAAGCGGCCCATGATCCGGTCTCGCTGCTCCTGCGCGAGGCCGCCGTGGAGTGCCGCGGCGTCGCGGCCGCGCCCGGACAGCGCCTCGGCGAGGTCATCCACCTCGCCCCGCGTGCGCGCGAACACCAGCGTTGCGGCGCCATCCTCGAGGTCGAGGATCCGCCCCAGCGCTGCCAGCTTGTCCGAGCGGCGCACGACGTAGGCCACCTGCCGAACCCGCGCGGACTCGCCTGCGCCGGTCTCCTCCCGGTGGACGCGCACCCGCTCGGGATCGTTGAGGTGCCGCTCCGCCAGCCGCGCGATAGGACCGGAGATGGTGGCCGAGAACAGGGCGGTCTGCCGCCGCCTGGGCAACGCGCCGAGGATCCGGTCGAGATCGTCGGCGAAACCCATGTCGAGCATCTCGTCCGCCTCGTCGAGGATGACGATCGACACCTCGTCGAAGCGCAGCGTGCCGCGGTCCAGGTGGTCCACGGCGCGGCCCGGCGTCGCGACCACGACGTCGACGCCCCGGGCGAGGCGCGCCAGCTGCGTTGTGATCGGCTGGCCCCCGTACACCGGGACGACGCGCGCGCCGATCTCCCGGCCGTAGCGGTGAACGGCCTCGGCCACCTGCATCGCGAGCTCGCGCGTCGGGGTGAGCACGAGCGCCGCGGGACGGCTGCCGCGGCCGTCGCGGGGGACACCGCGCCCGTCGGCGCGCTCGCCTGCCTCGCGGGCGGCGTCGAGGCGGGCCGCGAGCGCCTGGAGGATCGGCAGGGCGAACGCGGCGGTCTTGCCGGTGCCGGTGGGCGCCTCCGCCAGGAGGTCGCGGCCGGCGAGCAGGGGCGGGATCGCGGCCTCCTGGACGGGCGTGGGCTCCTCGTAGCCCAGGGTCGCGAGCGTGGACAAGAGGCGCTGGTCGAGGCCGAGGGCGGCGAAGCCCGAAGCGGGTTCGGACGAGGGGGAGGGGGTATCGGAGGTCACCGGCACAGGGTAGCCCCGTTCCGCGCAGTCAGCCCGTATGCCGCTCGGTACGGTGCGGCACGGTCGGGTCCCACCAATTGGGCGGTTGGCGGCGGGGCCCGATGCTCGTCGGGTGCGCTGCCTCCCGATCGTCCAGCCCGGCGGGAACGGGGTCGCCATGACCGGCGACGGGCGCGTCCGCGAGCGTCGCCATGGACGTCCTGACGCCCCCGACGCCGGGGAGCTACCAGCTGGTGCTCTCGCTGGGCGTCCACGGCAGCCTCGGCGAGTTCCCGCAGCAGCCGCTCCTCGTGCCGACGATCATCACCGCCGCGGGCCAGGCCGAGGACCAGATCCGCGCCGACGGAACGCCGGCGGCTGCGCCCTCCACGCCAGCGCCCCCGACGCCCGCCACACTGGCGCTCAGCAGCGCGAGCCCGTGAGGCTGACCGGCACAGGCCCCTACGTCGTGAGGACCGTCTCCCCGCCCATCAGGTAACGGTCGGCGCCCTCCGCCGCAATCCGGCCCTCGCGGATCGCCCACAC
>JAJZRG010000065.1:0-5734 GCA_021802825.1 Chloroflexota bacterium | reverse complement strand
ACGACGGCGTCGTAGTCGGCGAGCAGGCGCTCGGCGCTGACGTCGGCACCGACGGTCACGCCGGTGACGAAGTGGACGCCCTCGGCCTCCATGAGCTCGGTCCGGCGCTGGACCACGCCCTTGTCGAGCTTCATGTTCGGGATGCCGTACATCAGCAGGCCGCCGACCCGCCCGGCCCGCTCGAAGACCGTGACCTGGTGGCCCGCGCGGTTGAGCTGGTCCGCTGCCGCGAGCCCGGCCGGGCCGCTGCCGATCACCGCGACTGTGAACCCGGTCCGCGTGAGCGGCGGGCTGGGCATGATCCAGCCCTCGTCCCACGCGCGGTCGGCGATCTCAGCCTCGATCATCTTGATCGCCACCGGGTCGCCGCTGATCCCGACGGTGCACGAGCCCTCGCAGGGCGCCGGGCAGACGCGGCCCGTGAATTCGGGGAAGTTGTTGGTGAAGTGGAGGCGGATGCTCGCCTCCTGCCACTGGCCCCGGTAGACGAGGTCGTTCCACTCGGGGACCAGGTTGTTGAGCGGACAGCCCGAGGCCATCCCGCTGATCAGGGTTCCCGTGTGGCAGAACGGGACGCCGCAGTCCATGCACCGCCCCGCCTGCTCGGCGAGCTCGAGGACCGGCAAGTGCGGGTGGTCCTCGCTCCAGTCGCGGATGCGCTCGAGCGGCGGCCGCGACGGCGTGGTGCGGCGCGCGTAGTCGAGGAACCCCGTCGGCTTGCCCATCAGGCGCCCCCTACCCGCGCGAGGTCCGCGGTGTTCTCGGTGAACGCGGCCATCTCGGCCTCCTCGGGCGGCAGGCCCGCGGCGAGCATCCGCTCCTGCGCCTCGAGCACGCGTCGGTAGTCGTTGGGGATCACGCGGACGAAACGGGCGGCCGACGCCTCCCAGTCCCCAAGCAGCTCCGCTGCGCGCTGCGACCCCGTCAGCTCGCAGTGGCGCTCCACCAGGCCGCGAACCTCGTCGGCCTCGGCACCGGCGAGCGGCTCGAGCGCGACCATCTCGCGGTTGGCGCGCCCCGCGAACCCGCCGTCCTCGTCGTAGACCCAGGCGATCCCGCCGCTCATCCCGGCCGCGAAGTTGCGCCCCGTCCGGCCCAGCACGAGGACGCGGCCGCCGGTCATGTACTCGCAGCCGTGGTCGCCCACGCCCTCCACAACCGCGGTCGCGCCCGAGTTGCGGACCGCGAACCGCTCGCCCGCGGTGCCCCGGATGAACAGCTCGCCCGAGGTGGCCCCGTAGAGGACCACGTTGCCGACGATGACGTTCTCGTGCGCGGTGAACGGCGCGTCGGGGTCGGGCCTGACCGTGATCCGGCCGCCCGACAGCCCCTTGCCCACGTAGTCGTTCGCGTCGCCCACGAGCTCCAGGGTGACGCCGCGCGGGATGAACGAGCCGAAGCTCTGCCCCGCGGACCCCGTGAAGCGGATCGAGATCGTGTCGTCCGGCAGCCCGTCGCGTCCCCAGCGGCGGGTGACCTCGGAGCCCAGCATCGTCCCCACGACCCGGTTGGTGTTCCGGATCGGCAGCTCGGCGCGGACCGGCAGGCCCTCGGTGAGCGCGGGCGCGGCGAGCGGGAGCAGCGTCGTGGCGTCGAGCGACGCCTCCACGTTGTGCTCCTGCGCGATCGCCCGCCGGCGGCCGTACGAGTCGGGGACGCGCGGCTGGGCGAGGACGCGCGCGAAGTCGAGCATGCGCGCCTTGGGCTGGTCGAGCGCGGGGCGCATCTCGAGCCGGTCGGAGCGGCCGACCATCTCGTCCACCGTCCGGAAGCCGAGGCGCGCCATGTGCTCGCGCACCTCGCGCGCGATGAACGTCATGAAGTTGACGACGTGCTGTGGGTCACCCGCGAACCGCTCGCGGAGCTTGGGGTCCTGGGTCGCCACTCCCACGGGACAGGTGTTGAGGTGGCAGGCCCGCATCATCACGCAGCCCAGGCTGACCAGCGGCCCAGTGGCGAAGCCGAACTCCTCGGCGCCCAGCAGCGCCCCGATCACGACGTCGCGACCGGTCTTGAGCTGCCCGTCCACCTCCACCGTGATCCGGCTGCGCAGGTCGTTGGCCAGCAGGACCTGGTGCGCCTCCGCCAGGCCCAGCTCCCACGGAACGCCCGCGTGCTTGATCGAGGTCAGCGGCGAGGCGCCGGTGCCGCCGTCGTGGCCCGAGATCAGCACCACGTCCGCGTGCGCCTTGGCGACGCCCGCCGCAACCGTCCCCACGCCCACCTCTGCAACGAGCTTGACGCTGATGCGCGCGTGGTGATTGGCGTTCTTGAGGTCGTGGATGAGCTCCGCGAGGTCCTCGATCGAGTAGATGTCGTGGTGCGGGGGCGGGCTGATGAGGCCCACGCCGGGCGTGGAGTGCCGCGTCTTGGCGATCCACGGATAGACCTTGGACCCGGGCAGCTGGCCGCCCTCGCCGGGCTTGGCGCCCTGGGCCATCTTGATCTGGAGCTCGCGCGCGTTGACGAGGTACTCCGAGGTGACGCCGAAGCGCCCGGACGCCACCTGCTTGATCGCGCTGTTCTTGGAGTCTCCGTTGTCCATCGGCTGGTAGCGGGCCGGATCCTCGCCGCCCTCGCCGGTGTTGCTCTTGCCGCCCAGGCGGTTCATCGCGATCGCCAGCGCCTCGTGGGCCTCCTGGCTGATCGACCCGTACGACATGGCACCGGTCTTGAACCGCCGCACGATCGACTCGACGGGCTCCACCTCGTCGATGGGCACCGGGCGCAGGGCGGGCTTGAGCTCCAGCAGCCCGCGCAGGGTCGCGAGGCGCGTGGACTGGTCGTCCACGAGGCTGGCGTAGTCCTTGAACGCGCCGTAGTCGCCGGTCCGCACCGCGCGCTGGAGCGTGTGGATCGTGAGCGGGTTGAACAGGTGGTGCTCGCCGTCCGCGCGCCACTTGTACTTGCCGCCCGTGCCCAGCTGGCGGTGGACGATGGGCCGCGACGGAGGGTAGGCGCGGTGCTGCCGCTGGGCGACCTCGTTTGCCACCAGCTCGATGCCGATGCCGCCGATCCGGCTGGGCGTCCAGGTGAAGTACTCGTCCACGAAGTCGCGCCCCAGGCCGATCGCCTCGAACACCTGCGCGCCGTGGTAGCTGTGGACGGTCGAGATGCCCATCCGGCTGATCGCCTTGATCACGCCCTTGACCACCGCCTTGCGGTAGCGCTTCTCCGCGTCCTCGTGGGGGCCCGGGATGATGCCCAGGCGCACCTGGTCGCCGATCGTCTCGAACGCGAGGTACGGGTTGATCGCCGACGCCCCGTAGCCGATCAGCAGGCAGAAGTGGTGCGCCTCGCGCGGCTCACCGGACTCGAGGACCAGGCCTGCCCGCCCGCGCGTGCCCGCGCGCACGAGGTGGTGGTGCACCGACGACACGGCGAGTAGCGCCGGGATGGGCGCGTCGATCTCGTTGTGGCCGCGGTCCGAGAGGATGATCTGGTTGTAGCCCTCGGCGATCGCCTCGGACGCCTGGCGGCGGAGGTCCTCGATCGCACGGCGCAGCCCGGCGCCGTTCTCGGCGACCTTGAACAGGATCGGCAGGGTGATCGTGCGGAAGCCGTGCGAGGCTGGCCCGCCGTCGAGCGCCCGCAACTGAGCGAGCTCGCGGTTGCTGATGACCGGCGACGAGATCGCGAGCTGGTGCGCGGCGTCGGGGCCCGGCTCGAGCAGGTTGTCCTCGGGGCCGATCGAGCGCTCCGTGGCCATGATGATCTCCTCGCGGATCGCGTCCACGGGAGGGTTCGTGACCTGGGCGAACAGCTGCTTGAAGTAGTCGTAGAGCAGCTGCGGCCTGTCCGAGAGGACCGCCAGCGGGGCGTCGTTGCCCATCGAGCCCACCGGGTCGGCGCCCGTGGTGGCCATCGGCTCGAGGATCATCTTGACGTCCTCGGCGCTGTAGCCGAAGACCTCCTGGCGGCGCAGCACGGTCTCGTGGTCGGGGCCGATGACGTGGGCCGGCTCGGGCAGGTCCTCGAGGCGGACCATCGCGTCGGCGACCCACTGCTCGTACGGGTGCTCGGCGGCGAGGCCGTCCTTGAGCTCGCCGTCCGAGATGATCCGGCCCTGCGCCGTGTCCACGAGGAACATGCGGCCGGGGCGCAGCCGGCCCTTCGACACCACGTCAGCGGGCGGGATGTCGAGCACGCCCGCCTCGGACGCCATGACGACGCGCCCGTCGCGGGTGACGTAGTAGCGGCCGGGGCGGAGGCCGTTGCGGTCGAGAGTGGCGCCGATGCGGACGCCGTCGGTGAACGCGAGGGACGCCGGGCCGTCCCACGGCTCCATGAGGCACGAGTGATACTGGTAGAACGCCCTGCGCGCCGAGGGCATCGCCTCGTCGCGGCTCCAGGGCTCGGGCACCATCATCGCCATCGAGTGCGCGAGTGGGCGACCGCCGAGGTGGAGCAGCTCGAGCACGTTGTCGAAGATGGCGGTGTCCGAGCCGTCCACGTCGACCGCCGGGAGCACCTTGCGCAGATCCTCGCCGAAGACGGAGGACCGCATCGCCGACTGACGCGCGAACATCCAGTTCACGTTGCCGCGCAGGGTGTTGATCTCACCGTTGTGACTGATGTAGCGGTACGGGTGCGCGCGCGCCCAGGACGGGAAGGTGTTGGTGGAGAAGCGCGAGTGGACCAGCGCGACCGCGGATGAGAGGCGCTCGTCGAGCAGGTCCGGGTAGAAGGTCAGCAGCTGGGACGCGTTGAGCATCCCCTTGTAGACCACGGTCCGGCAGCTCATGGACGGGACGTAGAACTCGCCACGGCCCGGCAGGGCGCTGCGCTGGACGGCCTTCTCCACGAGGCGCCGGGCGACGTAGAGCCGGCGGTCGAAGGCGAGGTCCGCGTCCTCCCCGGCGGGCAGGTCCGGGGGCCGGGCAATGAACGCCTGGAGCATGACCGGCATCGACGCGAGGGCGGCGTCGCCGAGGCCAGTTGGGTCCGTGGGGACCTCGCGCCAGCCCAGGAGGCCGAGGCCCTCGGCGGCGAGCGTCGAGCGGAAGGTGGCGCAGACCGCGTCGCGGCTGGGCTCATCGCGGGGGAGGAACAGGCCCGCCACGCCGTAGCCCGCGGCGGGGAGCGCGAGGCCCGTTTCGGCCGCCACGCCGCCGAAGAACCCGTGGGGCAGCGCGACGAGGATCCCGGCCCCGTCGCCCGTATTGCGCTCCGATCCGGAGGCCCCGCGGTGCTCCAGGTTCACGAGCACGGTCAGGGCGTCGCGGACGATCGCGTGGGAGGGGCGGCCGGCGATGTCGCACACGAACCCGAAGCCGCACGCGTCGTGCTCGGTTGACGGCTCGTACAGGGTTTGCGACAGGGGCATCAGGGCGTCCTCGTCGACAGGCTCCGGGGGCGCCGACGATACGAGCCGGAGTGTGGAAGAGCAGGGTCCGTGGGGGTGGTGGTTGGGTTGCGGTTCGGGCCCCGGCGATCGAGCGGCGGCGCACCGGCGCTCCCGAACGCCGCGATGCGGGGCGAGCATCAACGCCGAGCGCCTCGCGCCATTGTGATGCCCCGCGCGCATCAGGCAGACGGAGCTGCCGCCCACCCGGCCAGGCCGCGGGCCCTCATGATGCGTGCCGGGCATCGACGCGCCGGCCGCACACCTAGTCAACATGGAAGGACCGGCGCTCGCGCATCATCGTGGATTGCGCGGGCCAGTTGACGGAGTCCGCACAGAGCCACATGCGGGAGGCCGGTCCAATGGAGAAGACTACCCGGTTCGTCGGGC
>JAJZRG010000014.1 GCA_021802825.1 Chloroflexota bacterium | reverse complement strand
GTAGACGTTCACGGCCGCGGTTCCGGGCGCCGCGGGGGACCGGAACGTGATGGTGTCAGCTGCGCCGAACGTCGTAGACGCGGGCGCCGTGATGGTGCCGCCGGCCAGGGTGAAGGCCCCGCCTGCCGCGATCGGGGTGGCCCCGCTCGCCGTGATGTACAGCGTGTGCGTGGCGTCAGTGGCGGAGGCGCCGGTCAGTGTGACGGTGCTGATCCCGTCGGCGACCTGCGAGCAGGTGCTCGTACTGGCGGCAGCGGTGCACGTGAGGTACGCCGTCGTGGAGTAGCTCGGCAGCGCCGCGAACGCCGAGGTGGCAGCAAGAGACGCCAACAGCGCGGCCGAGAGGGCTGCGCTCAACGCCTTCTTCCAGATTCTCAAAGTAGGTTCTCCTGTTGGGCTTAGGTTTACCTGGTTGACCGACCCGAGGGTCGGGGTCCGGGACGGCGGTCCACCCTCCTGCAGTGGTTCCCGGCTCAAAGGGCTTGGCTGTGCCTTCCGGAAGGCCCGGAACGGCAAGACGGGCACTGCCCGTCCTGCAGTTACGGCGATGGGGTGACGTCCGCTGACGGGGCGGGCGTGGGGGACGCAGTGGGCGGCGGCGTGCGCCGCTTGTCAGTAGGCGAAGGGGTGGCAGTCGGGGCCGGCGTGCCAGTCGGGGCCGGCGTGGCAGTCGGGGCCGGCGTGCCAGTCGGGGCCGGCGTGCCAGTCGGGGCCGGCGTGCCAGTCGGGGCCGGCGTGCCAGTCGGGGCCGGCGTGGGCCTGAGCGTGGCACGCCACGTGGGTGCGGCCTTAGTCGGCGCCGCAGTGGCTGGCGGCGTTGCCGACACGACAGTGGGCTTCGGCGTCCCGTCTTGGGCGACCGGCAACGCCGAAGGGCTCGGTCCTGTCGGCGTTGGCGTCACTTCGGGCGAAAAGATAACACCCCCGCCGCTGAGAAACGGGGTCTTGCTGAGCAGGCTGCCAGCCGCGAACACCAGCGAAGCCCCGACCAGGGCCACGAGGGCAACGGTCACTGCAAGCGTGGAGGTGGTCCGAACCGCCCCGCGGAAGACCTGTGTCCGCAGGTCCCGGAGCCACGACCGGTGTTCGTGCCGGCGCCGACGCTCAGCGATTGCAGCGAGCGTGATCCGCTTGTCGAGGTCTTCCGACGGCGAGGGGACAGGAACAGAGGTCAGCGCCTCCAGCATTCGGCTGAGAGCACCCAATTCCGCCAAGCACTCCGGGCATCGAGCGAGATGCGCCCGAGGATGCTGCTCGGAGTCCGCCGGAAGCTCACCCAACAGCAACGCGTCGAGCAGTGGACGCGAGGAGGCGCAGTCCAGACGACCGGGGCGGTTGGAGGGCGTCACAACAGGGTAATGACACGGCGGCCTCGAAAAGTTGCAGCAGCCTGTCAGCAGGCCGCGAAATTGTCGCGCCAGCCGCGTTGGCGCGGGCTCAATCGACGGCCGGTCGGGCTCCGGCTAACCGCGACGCGTCGGGGCCGGCGCCACGCTGCCGGGCGCCGAGACCCCTTTTCCCGAAGTCGCCTTCCTGATCCCGTCCGCCCGAGAGGCGTCCTCGCCCTGGGTGCCCTTGGGGGTCGGACGCTGCGGCAGGAGGGCGAGCTCCTCCCGGAGCGTCTTCGTTCCCCGTAGCAGATGGCTTTTGAACGTGTTGAGCGGCACGCTCATCGCCTCGGCGCTGGCCGCGTAGTCGAGCCCCATCATGTGGCGGAGCACCACCGCCGCCCGCTGGTTGAACGGGAGCCGTTCGATCGCCTCGGCCAGGCGCGCTCCCAGCTCGGCCGCCTCGGCTGCCGCGACCGGATCGCCGTCGCCGCCCGGTTCGGCTGGGCCCAGACCACCATGCCACGCAGAGGGGCTGTCGTCGAAGGCCGACAGTGATTGACTGGTCTTGGCGCTCGCGCGCACCGCGACGCGGCGGGCGATGCGCATCGTGATGGCGTTCAGCCACGCCGCGAGCGAAGGGTTCGGGTCGAAGCGGTCGATCGCCTTGAAGGCGGCCAGGAATGTCTCCTGAACCACATCCTCGGCCGCGAGGCGGTCGCCGGTCAGGCGGTACGCGAGCGCATACAGACGCGGCCGGTGCTCTCGCACGAGCATCGCGTAGGCGGCGTCCGAGCCCTCCCGGCAGCGTCGGACAAGCTCACGCTCGTCGCCCGCCCAGTCCGTCATGACACCTCCGAACGTCGCGCTCGCGATTTCACTCGCCCCGGCGCCCCTCACTTCCCGCAGGCGCGCCAAATCTGACGGCCGCTCGCATCGGTTGTGTGTCTGACACCAGTCTGCCACACGGTTGGCGCCAATTGTGAGCGCGGTCCCTGAGGTGGGGGCCGGAGGGCAGCATCCCGCGCTGCAACTTGCGTTCGCGTGGTCCCTGCTGGCTGCGTGCCGCGGCTAGGACGAAGCCGTCTCCACCTCGCCGATGGACGCCGGTTGCGCGACGCTGTCGAGCGCTCCTCGGGCCGCCATGAGCAGCCCGTCCGCGTCCGTGCCGTCGGCGGGGAAGCGAGCGACGCCGGCACTTACCGAGACAGCGTGGCCCTCGACCGGGTCCAGCTTGGTGATGCCGGCCATGATCCGCCTCGCGACGGTCACGCCAGCCGAGCCCGGCGCGATCAGCACGAACTCGTCGGCGCCCACACGCCCGATCGTATCCACAAGCCGCACGCTCTCGGCGAGGATCGAGGCCACCTGGCGCAGCACGAGGTCGCCGGCCCGCGAGCCCGCGTCGGCATTGAGCTGCTTGAAGTCATCCACGTCGAACACGGCGACGGACACGTCGCTGCC
This sequence comes from Chloroflexota bacterium, assembly GCA_021802825.1. Taxonomy (GTDB): domain Bacteria; phylum Chloroflexota; class Limnocylindria; order Limnocylindrales; family CSP1-4; genus CAIXZV01. The sequence goes on along the minus strand of JAJZRG010000014.1, from coordinate 70,027 downwards.
CTGTCGCTGCGCCCGCGCCACCTCGAGCTCGAGCACCCGGCGAACGGTCCGCGCATTGGCGAGCCCCGTGAGCGCGTCTGTGTGCGAGACCCGCTCGTACCACTCGGCTCGCTCGGTCACCAGCGAGGAGAGCCGGAACATTGCCATGGCCGTCGCGGTCAGGTCTGCGATCCCGACGAGCAGCGTCTCCTCGACGGTGGTCACCTCATGCTCGCCGGGCCAGCCCAGCGTCAGGACGCCGACGCAGTCCTCGACGCCGTTGCCCGCAGCAACGACGAGCGGCAGGTCAACACCAGTCCACGACGCCCCATCGGGCCCCCTGACCGCGCGGCCGAGGGTGCCCGAACGGTCGAGCGCGGCGATGCTGATCGGATGGTCGGGATTGCCGGCGACCTCCTCGGCGAACGCCCCGACGCGGTCGTCGTCGATGCCAAGCGTCATCAGCAGCTCGACGCCCTCGCGCTCGGGATCCTGCCCGAAGACTGCCGCGGCCGAGGCGCCGGTGGCGGCCGCCCCGGTCTCGACGATGACGGCGAGTGCCGTGTCCAGGTCCGCGGCTCGCGCGAGCGCTGCGGCCCCGGCCGAGAGGACGCTGAGCGATCCGATGGCGACGCCGGGAGTGTCGGACACGAGACTCCTCCGTATGTGCTCGGGTAGCGGGCCGCTCCCCTGCCGGGCCGCTTCCTCGCGCGCCCGGGCGTGCCCATGGCGGAGGGCCAATCCTACACCCGCCCCCGGCCCGCGCCGCATCCCCCTCTCTGCTGTTCGTGCGTGTGGGCGCTGAGCAGGGAGATTCGCGCGCGTGGCGCTGCCCATGGTCGGCTAGACTCCGCCCGTGAAGCTCGTCGTGGCGATCGTGCACAACGAAGACGCGGGGGCGCTGGTGGACGCGCTCCTCGCGCGGGAGTACCGCGCCACCCGACTGCACTCCTCCGGCGGGTTCCTCAAGCAGTCGAACACGACGGTCATGGTGGGCGTCGAGGACGAGCAGGTGGACCTCGTGCTCGGCCTCGTCAACGAGACCTGCCACCCGCGCACCCAGATCGTCAACCCGATGCCGCCGATCATGGAGCCGGGCGAGTTCTTCATGCCCTACCCGCTCGAGGTCGAGGTGGGCGGGGCGACGGTCTTCGTCCTTCCCGTGGAGCGCTTCGAACGCCTGTGACTCGACTCCTGCGCAAGGTCCTCCTGTGGTGCGCCCGGAACACCTGGATGCGCGAGCACCTGCCCAACCTGCCGTTCATGCGGCGCGCCGTCCACCGGTTCATGCCCGGCGACACGATCGATGACGCCCTGGGCGCGGCCGTCGCGCTCCAGGTGCTCGACATCGCGACCATTTACACCAAGCTCGGCGAGGCGCTGACCGAGTTGTCGCAGGCGCAGGAGGTGGCCGACCACTACCTTGAGTTGCTGGCCCGGATCAAGAGCTCCGAGATCGATGGCGAGATCAGTGTCAAGCCGACCCAGCTGGGCCTCGACCTCGACGAGGACGCGTGCTTCGCGCACCTGCGGACCCTCGCCGCCGCGGCCGAGGCGCAGGGCTCGTACCTCTGGATCGACATGGAGGACAGCGCGTACGTTGACCGCACGCTGGACCTGTACCAGCGGCTCCGGGCGACGTACCCGCGGACGGGCGTCTGCCTCCAGGCGTACCTGCGCCGGACGGCCCGGGACGTCGAGCGGCTGCTGCCGATCAACCCGGCGATCCGCCTGGTCAAGGGCGCCTACGACGAGCCCAAGGCCATCGCGTTCCAGGATCGTGGCGAGGTCGACGCGAACTACCTGGGCATCGCGGTGACGCTGCTGCGCGAGTCCCGGACCCGGCCGCTCCGGATCGGCCTGGGCACGCACGACGTCGAGCTTGTCCAGCAGATCGCGAGCCATGCCGGCGCCGCCGGGGTCCCGAAACAGGTGTTCGAGGTCCAGATGCTGTACGGCATCCGGGCGAAGGAGCAGCGGGCCCTGGCGCGGGCCGGGTTCCGGGTCCAGGTGCTGATCGCGTACGGTCCCGAGTGGTATCGCTGGTACATGCGGCGCCTGGCCGAGCGGCCCGCGAACGTCCTGTTCGCGCTGCGGCAGCTGCTGCCGTAGGGCCCCAGCGGTCGGACCGGCGCTGGTGCCCCTGGCGCCGGCCGGCGACCCGTAGCGGCCCGATCTCGCCCCGCCGCCCGTGCTGATGCCACTACCCTTGGCGACGTGACCTCACGCTTCGAGCTCCTCGCCGCCACCGCCCCGGACGTCGTCGGCGCGTGGAATGGGGTCGCCGCCGGGCGTCCCATCGAGGTTCGGCGCGAGGCGCGGCGACGGGCCGGTGCGGGGTCAGCCCCGCGCGTGGCCCAGCAGCTGGCAGCCATTGCCGCGGTGCTCGCGTCGGTGGTCTCGTCACTGCCCGAGGAGGCGTTCGCGGTGGAGGGCGGCGAGGCCGACTGGAACGTGGCGCAGGCGCTGGGCCACACCGCCGAGGCGCGGGCGCAGCTGGCGCTCGCGGCCTCGCTCGCGGCCGCCCACCGCTGGCCTCCGGACGCGCCCGCGGTCCTGCCGGGCGTGCCGGGCGCCGGCGAGGCGAATCGCGCGGCGCTCCTGCACCGCATCGCCCTCAGCCAGCGGATCATCGAGCGGTCCGTCCGGACGATCGCCGGTCACGAGACGGACGCCTGCCCGCTGGCCCACCCACTGGTCGGGCGCCTGCGCTGCGGCGAGTGGCTCCTGTTCGCGGGCGTCCACGACCTGATGCACCTCGAGCAGCTCGAGGCCCTGGAGGCACGCCTGCGATGAGCCTCCGACCCGACCTGGTCGAGTGCTGGGTGTTCCGCGTCTCACCGTCCGCGGGCGTCGAGATCCTGCTGATCCGCCGCGCCACCCATCGCATCTTCCCGGGGCTGTGGCAGTGCGTGACCGGCGGCATCGAGCCCGGCGAGCGCGTCCCAGAGGCGGCGTTGCGCGAGGTGCGCGAGGAGACGGGCCTCGCTGGCGCGGACATCGAGGCGTTCTACGACCTCGACCAGGTGGCGCCCTTCTACGACGAGGGCGCCGACTCCGTCGTCGTGTCGGCCATCTTCGCGGTCCGCGTCCGGCCGGACGCCGTGGCGGCGGTGTCATGGGAGCACGACGACATGCGCTGGCTGCCGGCTTCGGAAGTCCCTGCCGCGGTTGTCTGGCCGTCCTACGCGGAAACGGTGCGCCGAGTGGCGGAGGTGCTCACGGACCCGGCCCGCGAGGGCTGGTTCCGCCTCGACGTGGAAGGTCGGCGGAGTGCCCGGCGGCCGAAGGGCTGATCGGGCCTGGGCTCAGCGGACCCGGTCCCGCTGAGCCGCCACGTTCGCTCGCTGGGCGAGTCGTCACCCCAGGGGCCGCGCTGCAGAGGGGCGTCGTTCAGTAGACGTCGGGCACGAACGTCTGCTCGTTCATCGGCGGGCGGACGTAGCCCCGGTCCGGCTCCCGCGGCGGCAGCACGATCGGCTCGGGCGTGAGGTCTTGGTACGGGATCAGCGACAGCAGGTGGTGGATCACGTTGAGCCGTGCGCGCTTCTTGTCGTCGCCGCTGACCACGTACCACGGCGCCTGCTTGATGTCCGTGTGCCGGAACATCTCGTCCTTCGCGATCGAGTACTCCACCCACCGGCTCCGCGACTGGAGGTCCATCGGCGAGAGCTTCCAGCGCTTGGTGGGGTCGGCGATCCGCGCCTGGAAGCGGCGCTCCTGCTCCGCGTCGCTGACGCTGAACCAGTACTTGATGAGGATGACCCCGGACCGCACGAGCATCCGCTCGAACTCGGGGCACGAGCGATAGAACTCCTCGACCTCATCCATGGTGGCGAAGCCCATCACCCGCTCGACGCCGGCCCGGTTGTACCAGGAGCGGTCGAACAGGACGATCTCGCCGGCCGCCGGCAGGTGCGCGACGTAACGCTGGAAGTACCACTGCGTCTTCTCGCGCTCCGTGGGCGCCGGCAGGGCCGCGATGCGCGCGACGCGCGGGTTCAGGCCTAGCGTGATGGTCTTGATCGCGCCGCCCTTCCCGGCCGCATCGCGTCCCTCGAAGACGACGACGACCCTGAGGCCCCTCGCCCGGACCCACTCCTGGAGCTTGGACAGCTCGAGCTGGAGCTTGGGCAGCTCCTCGTCGTACTGCCTCTTCGACATCGGCCGGCGGGCGTCAAGCTCCGCTTCGTCCGGGCCGATGGCGACCATGCCCTCGTCAGGCTCCGAGGGCTTCTCGGCCTTGTCCTTGCGCTTGGGCATCGCGCCACCTCTGGTCGGAATGGAGACTGCGAGCGTGCCTCGCCAGTATGGCCTCGGCCGCGTGCCGGGTAGACTGTCGGGAATCGACGGAGGACCTACAGATATTGCGCGCGAGGACGAGGCGATGACCGAGACGCTGGCCAACCGGCGGGTCTTCCGATCGAAGGTGGACTCGATCCGGCCGACGTACGGGTTCGAGGACGTGTCGCTCGCCCCCGGCACCGACACGGTCGACCCCGCCGACGTCGTCCTCGAGCAGACGCTGTGCGGCATCGAGCTCGGTATCCCCGTGATTGCGGCCGCCATGGACGCCGTGGCCGACGTGCGGCTGTCCGGCGAGCTGACCCGCCTCGGCGGCCTTTCGGTCCTCAACCTCGAGGGCGTCCAGTTTCGCTACGACGATCCCACGGAGGTCCTCGACCGGATCATCGCCGCCCCCGACGACCGGATCCAGGACGTGCTGGCAGAGGCCTACCTCGCCCCGATCCGCGAGGAGCTCATCGCCCGCCGCATCGAGGAGCTCCACGCCGCGGGCTCGAAGGCCGCCTTCTCGGCCACGCCCGGCATCGCCAGCCGCTTCGGCGAGATCTGCGCGGGGGCCGGGGCGGACCTGTTCCTCGTCCAGAGCCAGGTGTCGTCCGCGCGCCACGTGGCCTCCGGGTACAGCCCGCTCTCGCTCGATGAGTTCACGCGCCGGATGCCGATTCCGGTCGCAGTGGGCAACACGACCAACGCCGATGCCGCCTTCGCGCTGATGGAGCAGGGCGCCGCCGCGGTCTTCGTGGGCGTGGGCCCGGGCGCCGCGTGCACGACGCGTGAGGTGCTCGGCATCGGCATCCCGCAGGTCACCGCGGTGTGCGACGTGGCGGCGGCCCGCGACGCCTACCTCGCCGAGACCGGGCGCTACGTGCCGGTGGTTGCCGATGGGGGCATGAAGCGCGGCGGCGACATCGCGAAGGCGATCGCGTCGGGCGCCGATGCGGTCATGCTGGGCTCACCCCTTGCGCGCGCAGCCGAGGCGCCGGGCCGAGGCACCAACTGGGGCATGGCCGCCCCGTCGCCGGTCCTGCCGCGCGGCACGCGGATCAAGGTGGGAACCGTCGGCCCCCTCGACCAGATCCTCAACGGCCCCTCGCACGTCACCGACGGCACGCAGAACCTGATGGGCGCGCTTCGCCAGTCGATGGCGGCCCTCGGCGCGCGGACCATCAGCGAGATGCACAGGGTCGAGATCGTCTACGCGCCCTCGGTCGTCACCGAGGGCAAGTCCTGGCAGCTGCGCGGGAAATAGACGGACTTGCACTGGCTCGTCGCTCGGTCGAGCACCGCGTGGGCCAGCACCAGGCAACTCAGGTGGGGGTTGAATCGTGACCCTTCATGCACGGCCGGAGCGCTGAACGGGGGTTTCGTGCACGAGCCACGCGCGCGCAGCCGGGGTTCAACCCCACAGTGAGTCGTGGACGGCGCCGACGGCGACGACGCTTTGAGGGTCTCGGGACCTCGAACCGCATCCGTTGGGCCGGTAGACTGGCGCGAACATTCGCAGCGAGCGCGGCGCACCGCGGGGAGGGGTCATTGACCGAGTTGGGCGAGGACCGGGAGTCGGGGTCAGGGGCCGCGGTCGGCGCGGCCCAAAGGGAGGCGGGCGGGTCTGCCGGCGTCGCCGCGCCTGACGCCGCCGCGCCTGGCGGTGCTGCCGCGCCGGACACCGAGCGCGGCAAGACGATCCACGGCGAGGCGGCGAACGCGGGCCACCGCGTCCTGGCGCCCGACGATGCCGAGGTGGAGGCCTATCTCGAGGTCGCGCTTGACGCGCCGGCGCCCGAGCGGGTGCCCACGGACCCGCCGCTCGCCGCGCTCCAGCCCGAGCCTGGCGTCGTCGCGGTCCTCGACTTCGGCAGCCAGTTCGCCCAGCTCATCGCACGCCGCGTCCGCGAGCTCAACGTCTACTCCGAGCTCCTTCCCCACGACACGCCCCTGGCCGAGCTGGAGCGCCGCGGCGTCCGCGCGATCATTCTGTCGGGCGGCCCCAACTCGGTCTACGACGAGGGCGCCCCGAAGGCCGACGCGTCCATCTGGAGCGGCCGAATCCCGGTGCTCGGCATCTGCTACGGCGCCCAGCTGATGGCGCTGGAGCTGGGCGGAGACGTAATGCCTGCCGCGCGCCGCGAGTACGGCCCGGCCAGCGTCCGGATCACGAGCGACGACGCCCTGTTCGGCGGGCTCGACCGCGAGCAGCCGGTCTGGATGAGCCACGGCGATTCGATCACGCGCCTGCCGGAGGGGTTCGTCTCGACCGCCCAGACGGATTCGACTCCATTCGCCGGCCTGGTTGCCCCCGGCCGCAACCTGTACGGCATCCAGTTCCACCCCGAGGTCGCCCACACGCCGCGCGGCAAGCAGGTGCTGCGCAACTTCGTCACCGGCATCGCCAACGTGCTGCCCGCCTGGACGCCCGCCAACTTCATCGAGACGACGGTCAACGGCATCCGCGAGCGCGTGGGCAGGCACGCCCGCGAGACCGGGTCCGACGGCAAGGTGATCTGCGCGCTGTCGGGCGGCGTGGATTCGGCGGTTGCGGCAGCACTCGTCCACCGCGCAGTGGGGGATCGGCTGACCTGCATCTACGTTGACCACGGGCTGATGCGCAAGAAGGAGTCGGAGCTCCTGCGCGTCACGTTCGAGGCCAACCTCGGCATGCGCCTGGTCATGGTCGATGCCCGCGAGCGGTTCCTCGCCCGCCTCGCCGGCGTCACGGACCCCGAGCAGAAGCGGCGGATCATCGGCGACGAGTTCATCCGGGTGTTCGAGGAGGAGGCGGCCAAGCTGGGCCGGATCGACTTCCTTACCCAGGGCACGCTCTACCCGGACGTCATCGAATCGGCGACGTCCGAGACCAAGACCGCCCAGAAGATCAAGACTCACCACAACGTCGGGGGACTGCCGGCCGACCTCCGCTTCCAGCTGATCGAGCCGCTGCGCTACCTGTTCAAAGACGAGGTCCGCCTGGTGGGCGCGGAGCTCGGCCTGCCCGAAGCGATGGTCCAGCGCCAGCCGTTCCCGGGCCCGGGCCTCGCCATCCGCATCATCGGCGAGGTCACGGCCGAGCGCCTCGACACGCTGCGGGACGCCGACTGGATCGTCATCGACGAGATCAAGGCCGCCAACCTGTACCGGAGCGTGTGGCAGTCGTTCGCGATCCTGACGCCGGTCCGGAGCGTCGGCGTGATGGGCGACGGCCGGACATACGCGAACGTCGTGGCCATCCGTGCGGTCACGTCCGAGGACGGCATGACGGCCGACTGGGCCAAGCTGCCCTATGACGTGCTGGGCAAGATCAGCTCGCGGATCGTCAACGAGGTGCCGGGCGTCAATCGCGTCGTGTACGACATCAGCAGCAAGCCGCCCGCGACCATCGAGTGGGAGTGATGTACCAGCGAAGTCAGGGGTGAAATCCATCTGCTGGGGGTTCACAATGCGCGCATGTCCGAGCCGATGAGCCCGCCTGATAGCCACTGTCCCTGGTGTTCGGCCGTCCTGCCTGACGCCACAGCCGAGAAGTGCCCCTCCTGCGGGGCCCAGCTGGTGCACGCGTCCGGGTCCGAGCCGAATGTCCCCGGCGTGACTGCCCTGGATCCCGAGGCGATCCTCCGCGCCCGCTCGGACGCGGGCCGTTCGCGGGGCGGGCTGCTCGGGTTCCTGACCGCGCGCGACCTGCCGGAGGATGCGGGCGTGGGGTCGGCCGGCTCGCTGGCCCCGCCCGACGACAGGGTGCGGCGCGAGATGTTGCGCCTCCAGCTCCAGGCCGAGCAGGCCGACGCCGTCGCCGAGACCGTGGCGCTGCGCTCGGACGTGCTGGCCGAGCGGGGCATCCACCTCGACCAGCTCAGCGAGATCGAGGAGGAGGCCGAGGCGGCGTACCAGTCCGAGGTCGAGGGTCGCACGATAGACCCCGACGATCCGCTCTCGCCGACTGCGCCGCAGCACGAAGAGGCCAAGCCCGACGCGGGGCCGTCGAAGGCCTGACGGCCCGGGTCGCCGGAAGGCCCCGGCTCCGTTCCCGCGTCCCGCTGGCCCTCTGGCCGTTCTGAGTCACGACCGACTCGTTCTGGGCCGCGCTGTTCGAGCGTGCCGCGCCAAACCCGAGCCTCGCACCGTGAGGCGTGATCCGCGAAGCTGCGTTTGATGCTGTGCTGACTCACGACCACGTCGAGGGCCCAGGACCGTGAGCCCCCTGGCTCCTCGAGGGGTCCCGCGAGGTCAAGTCGCGGCGGTGGCTGTGGGTGACCATCGGCGCGTTCGGCTGGGCCACGGTGGCGGGATCGGGACGCCGCGGACGGTATCCTCGCCTCCGTGCCCGAACGCCTGCCCCTCCCCGGCCCCTCGTACATCCGCGAGCACGAGGTCCGCATTGGCGACCGCCGCCTGACTGCGGGGATGAACCGTCCCGTGGACGGCCCCGACGACTGGTGGCTCGCCGTGCTGTGGGTCACCGACGCCGAGGGCGTGGTCAGCTTCCGGGAGGTGGCGCCCGATGCGGGCCCGCCGCCCGAGCCACCGCTCCAGCACCTCGGGCCGGCGCTGGCGGGCAACCTCTCCGGACTCATCCGCGAGGTGGACGGCCGGTGGTCGATCCGCCTGGCGCCGCTCTATCCGCCCGAGGACGACGCACGCCCGTGGCGCTGCCCGATCGCCATCCGGACGGCCTTCCAGTTCGAGCCCGCCCTCGCCGCGACGCTGGGCGCCAACCGGCTGGCCGACCGCGTGCTCGCCGCCTTCCGGCGCGCGGTCGAGTCGCTGAACGGGGGCTGACGGGGCATGTCGGCCTCGCGCGGGCCCGACAAACGCCGCACGAATGGCGGTTGAGCCCGCCCACGCGACCCGTCGGGGCTAGACTCGGTCCCATGGGCGATCTCTTCGACGAGTTCAAGCGCGAGCTGGAGCGCCGACGCGCGGCGGCCGAGGGCCGGGGCGTGGGCAACGAGCGCGGACAGGCCGATGATGAGGACGCCCCCGCCGCGGGCGCTGACATCGACGACACTGCCGAGGAGGGCGGCGCCGACGGCGCTGCCGACGAGGGCAACGCGGGCGACGCCGACGTGGACGCTGACGCCAAGGATTCACCACGCGCCGACGCGCAGGATCACGACCCCGTCCCGCTCCGACGCCGTCGTCCGGCTGCCCGGCGATCCGGCGGCCGCGATGGCGCCGGGGGTGGCGCTGGTCAACCCCGCCCCGTCGGCGGCGCAGATGACGGCGCCGAGCCCCCGTCCCTCCGCAGCCTGATCAGGCGCGCGGGCCTGGTGATCGTCGTCGCCGTCATCCTCGCAGCGCTGTTCCTGGCCGGCACGGTCGTCAACCTCTGGACAGATGTCGCCTGGTACAAGAGCGTCGGCTTCGACGCCGTCTTCTGGACCCGCCTCGGGTCGCAGGCCGGGCTGTTCGCCGTCGGCCTTGTCGTGACCCTCGTCTTCCTGTTGGCCAACCTGTGGCTCGCCGGGCGACTGCTCCCGCCGCCCGACCCAAGCCGGCCCGGCCGGATCCGCGAGATGGCCGACCGCTTCACGGAGGCGCAGCGCCGAGCGGAGCACAACGCGCGCCTGCGGGGCGATCCCATCGGCGGCAGCCCCTTCGGCGGCGGCGCATTCGGCCCGGGTATCCGCGTGTCGAGCGGCTTCGAGCCCGGGGACATCCCGGATGTCACGCCGCTTGCGCGCTGGGCGATCGTCGGCGTCGCGCTCCTCGTGGCGCTGGGGGTGGGCGGGTCGATGGCGGGCGCCTGGGACACGATCTCGCTGTGGGTTCACCGCGTCCCGTTCTCCCCGACCGAGTCGGTGGTCGACCCCATCTTCCACAGGGACATCAGCTTCTTCCTGTTCGAGCTGCCGTTCTGGCGCCTGCTCCAGTCCGCGGTCAACGGCCTGCTGATCGCGGCACTGCTCGTGGCGGGCGCGAGGTACCTCGTGTCGGCCCTCCAGGGCGCCGAGGTGTTCGTGACCCGCGTCCGCGTCCACCTCGCGCTCATCGGTGGGCTGCTCCTCCTCTCGATCGCGTTCGGCTATCAGCTCGACAAGTACGAGCTCGTCTACAGCCACGCGGGCGTCGCCACGGGTGTCGCCTACACCGACGCCAACGCCCGGTTCATGGCCTATGACGTCCTGACGTTCCTCTCGGGGATCGCGGGCGCGCTCCTCGTTGCGGGTGCGTTCACGCGCTGGATGTGGCCGCTCGGCCTCGTCGTCGGCGTGTGGTTCGTTGCCTCGCTCGTGCTCGGGCGCGCCTACCCGGAGGTGATCCAGCGGTTCACGGTGGATCCCAACACGTACGCGCAGGAGCGCCAGTACATCCAGAACAACATCGCGATGACGCGGCTCGGGTTCGGCCTGGACAAGTGGCAGGCCACGCCGTACAGCGGGACGGGCCAGCTGACCGCCGCGGACATCAGCAACGAGTCGGACACGTTCGCAAACGCGCGGCTGTGGGACTACCGGCCGCTCCAGCAGACGCTGGACCAGCTCCAGACGATCAAGCAGTACTACACGTTCAGCGATGTGGACACCGACCGGTACCACATCAACGGCAACCTCCGGCAGGTGATGCTCTCGGGCCGCGAGCTCAAGGTGGACCAGACCACCACGGCCACGGGCTGGGTCAACCAGCGGATCGTCTACACACACGGCGTTGGCCTCGCCATGGTCCCCGTCAACCAGGTCACGCCCGAGGGGCAGCCGGAGCTGTGGGTCAAGAACCTGCCGCCGGTCTCGTCGAACGGCGCGCCCGCGGTGACCCAGCCGCGAATCTACTTCGGGGAGACCGACAACCAGTACGTCGTGGTGGGAGCCCGCCAGGACGAGTTCGACCTGCCCGGGACCGGCGGCAACGCCGCCGACTCGTACACGCGCTGGACGGGCAAGACCGGCGTGCCGCTCGACTCGCTGCTCAGCCGGATCATGTTCGCGGCGCGGTTCCAGGACCTCGACCTGCTCATCTCCGACCAGATCACCGCCGACTCGCAGCTGCTGTTCCACCGGACCCTGTCCGACCGGCTCGGCCTGATCGCGCCGTTCCTCGCGCTCGACAAGGACCCCTACCTCGTGGTCCAGGACGGGCGACTGGTGTACGTGCAGGACGCCTACACGCTGAGCGACCGCTTCCCGCACGCCAACGGGTTCAACGGCAACGACCTGGGCGAAGGGTCGGGCCTCCAGGGCGCCGCGTTCAACTACATCCGCAACAGCGTCAAGATCACGATGGACGCCTACGACGGCACGCTCCACTTCTACGTGAGCGACAAGACCGATCCCATCATCCGCGCCTGGCAGGGCATCTTCCCCTCGATGTTCGAGCCGATCTCCGCCGTCCCCGCGGGCCTCCAGCCTCACCTGCGCGTCCCCGAGGAGCTGTTCAACGTCCAGACGCGGATGTACGGCCAGTACCACGTGACCGACCCGCAGACCTACTTCAACAACACCGACCGCTGGACGGTCCCCGCCAACTCGACCAACCAGCAGAGCCTCCCGAGCGAGGCCTACTACACGGTGATGCGGGTGCCCGGCGAATCCTCGGCGGAGTTCCTGCTGCTCCAGCCGATGATCGCGGCCAGCCGGCCCAACATGATCGCGTGGGTGGCCGCCCGCAACGACAACCCCAACTACGGTGCGGTGAAGGTCTACGAGTTCCCGTCGGACACGACCGTGTTCGGACCGGCGCAGATCGAGGCGCGCATCGACCAGGACCCGATCATCAGCGGGCAGATCACGCTGTGGAACCAGAGCGGCAGCACGGTCGTGCGGGGGAACCTGATCGTGATCCCGGTCGGCAACTCCCTGATCTACCTGCAGCCGGTGTACCTGCAGTCCACCTCGTCGAAGTTCCCCGAGTTCCAGCGGATCGTCGTGGCCAGCCCCACAACGGTGGTCTGGTCGAACACCTTGGCCGACGCGCTCAACAAGCTGCTGGCGGCGCAGGGCGGCCCCACGCCGTCCCCGTCACCGTCGGGCGGCCCGACCGCGTCGTCCGGTCCTGGCGCGACCGCCACGCCCACGCCCACCGTGTCGCCGAGCGGCCTGCCCACCGATGTCCAGACGCTGATCAGCTACGCGAACGCCCACTTCGACCTTGCTCAGCAGGCGCTGCACAACGGTGACTTCGCCACCTACGGCGCCGAGATGGACAAGGTGCAGGCGGCGCTCAAGCGGCTGGGCGAGCTGACGGGCACTCCGTCGGCCAGCCCCTCGGCAGCCCCGGCCAGCCCCTCGGCAGCCCCGGCCAGCCCCTCGGCCGCACCGTCGCCGACGCCATCGGCGGCGCCCTGAGCCGGTGTCGCCAGCCACCGCGTCGCCCTCGTCGTCCCCGAGGCCGATCGACCGGCGCCTGACCTGGTGCCGGGCTCTCGTGGCCGCGCTGGTCATCACGCTCAGCCGGCCGGCGACGTGGGTCGTCGCCCTCGCGGGGTTCCTCGCCGGGGGCGGCGTGATCGCGCTCGCCTGGCCCATCCTCGTCCTGCCCACGCCGTCGGGGCTCCAGAACATCCTCGGCGCGCCCGTCGCCACGCTCGCGTTCGGCAGCCCGTCGGGCGAGTTCATGCGGCTGCTGGCGGTGACTGCGATCACGGCGACGATCGTGTTCGTCGGGGGGCTCGTCGCTGGGGCCTGGGCGGAGCGGCGGGGGATCGCCATGGTGCTGGTCGCGGGCGAGGAGGAGGGCTACACGGCCCCGGTGCCTCAGCTCGCGTCACTGCCCGCCGTCCTGCGAGTGGCCGTCATTCGGCTCACCGCGATGATCCCGCCGCTGATCGTGTTCATCCTCGCCTGGCCGACGCTGTACGCGGTGACCTACCGTGAGCTGATCCTCCCCGAGGACCTCGTCACGCCACTCCCCGTCCGGGTCGTCGCCCAGCTGCCGGTCCAGCTGACGATGCTGCTCCTGGTGTGGGGCGCCGCCGACCTCGCGGCCGCACTCGCGGTCCGGCGGCTCATCGTCGAGCGGCGGCGGCTTGTCACCGCGTGGCTGCTCGGTTGGGCGGACCTCGTCCGGCGACCCTACCGGGTCATCCCCGCCGCGCTGCTCGGCGACGTCGTCGTGGCGGTCGCCGCCGGACCGTCGCTGGTGGCGTCTGCGGTCGCGTGGACCCGGGTCCGCGAGGTGCTCGAGCTCGCCCCGGCCTCACCGCTGGGGATCGGCGTGACCGTCATGTGGGTGTCCATCTGGCTCGGCTGCCTCGTGCTGGCGGGGTTCGGCTCCGCGTTCCGAGCTGCGCTCCTCACCATGGAGGGGGCGCAGGGCATGACCGATTCGAACAGTGCATGACCGATTCGGGATGGGTCGTCACCTCGGCCGGCGGTGACGCGTCGGGGAGGGATCGCCGTGTTCCGGCGAGCTGTGCTGTTACACTCCGCCACGCTGTCGCGACGGGGTTCGTCGCGCTCTGGAGGCCATCCGCCGCCGCATGACTGACATCCTCACCCAGATCACGGACGCGATCGGGGGCTTCTTCGGCAGCCCGGTCGTCCATCTGGCGATCCAGGCCGTCATCCTCTTCTACCTCATCCTGTGGCTGGCCTACGCCTATTGGGCGTTCCGGGACATGCAGCTGCGGAGCGACAACCCGATCCTGCCGTACCTGGCGGCAGCGATGATCGTGCTGTTCAACGTCTTCTTCCCGTTCGGGCTGATCGTCTACCGGATCATCCGGCCGCAGGAGAAGATCGGCGATGTCTACGAGCGCAATCTGGCCGAAGAGGCGCTGCTCGCCGAAGTCGAGGCGGTCAGGTCCTGTCCGGTCTGCCGGCGACGCGTCAACGACGAGTGGATCGTGTGCCCCACCTGTCGAACCCGCCTCAACAAGGTGTGCGCGAGCTGCGGTCGGCTTGTCGGGCTCGACTGGGAGCTGTGCGCTTGGTGCGGGCGTGACTTCGACCGCGTTGACCGTGCCTCCCTCGAGTCGCTGCCCAGCTCGCCGGATCGGATGCGCCTCGATGCGCCGCCGCCACCCGCAGCGATGACCCAGGCGCAGCGCCGTGCGCCCAAGGGCAGCTCAGGCGCTCCGGGGACGCTGCCGGAGCCTTGACCGAGCCCCACCTCCCGGAGCCGGGGGTGCCTGACCGCGCCGCACCCCCTGACCGGGCGGCTTCGGCTAATGGCGGCGCTCGGTCCGAGGATGCCGGTCGAGAAAGTTCTCGGGCCGATCCCGACAACGCCGGACCCGCCGGTGTCAACGAGGCCCCGCAGCAACTCGATGCGGACGGCCAGCCGCAGCTGACGCTGTTCGGACTCACGGGACGTGTCGTCCCGGCGATATATCTGGTCGGCTGGATCGCGTCGATCCTCGGCGCGGGTGCGCTCGCCATCTCATTCATGGGGTCGCGCAACCCGTTCGCCGGCTGGCTCTTCGTGGCGGGACTGGCGCTGCTCACGGTGGGGCTCATGGCGTCGGCCGGGTCGCAGGCGATCGAGCGGAGCCGGCGGGCGTCAGCGCCGTTCCACGGGCCATCGCCCGTGCTGGCGTTCGGAGTGGTCGTGACGGTGTCGCTGCTGGCCCTGCTCGTGGTCCTGGCGCCGCTGTCGGCGTTGGGTCTCGACCCCAGCGGCCCGCCCGGGACGGCGATCTCACTCGCGGTCACGACGCTTGTCTTCGTGCTCGTCGTGCGGACGCTGGTGGTGGGGACCGGGGCCCTCAGCTGGGCCGAGATCGGGTTCTCGCGACCGGTGCCGGGCGCGCTGGCCGACCTAGCGTCGGGCGCGATGCTCGCGCTACCCGTGCTCGCCCTGACGCTCGTGCTGGCCGCGATCCTGGCCAGGTTCCTGCCCCAGGCCGCGAGCCCGCTGCCCGCCGCGACCTCCGTGGGCGCGCTCCTGCTCAACCTGGTGTCGGCCTCGGTCCTGGCGCCGCTGGGCGAGGAGCTGTTCTTCCGCGGCTACACCACCACTGCCTGGGCGCGTGCGGTCGGGGTCCGGGCGGCGATCCTACGTGGCGCCCTGTTCTTCTCGTTCGCACACGTCGCCACGCTGTTCTCGCCCTCCTTCGCCAGCGGCGCCGGGGCCGCCCTGACCGAGTTCGTGGCACTGCTGCCGGCGGGGATCGCGCTGGGCTGGGTGTTCCTGGCCCGGCGGTCGATCTGGGCCTCGCTCGGGCTCCACGCGATGTTCAATGCGCTCCAGTTGGTGCTGGCGTTCGTGGTGCTCACCGGGCGCCAGTGACGGGCTTCTGCTCGCGCCGCTCCTGCCCCCGCCGCGCGGCCACGGGCTCCGGCCCCCGCCGGGCGGCCACCGGCTCCTGCCCCCGCAACTCGCTGCAGGGTCAGTCCGGCCGGTGTCGAGCGTGGGCCGACGAGCAAACCCGGGCATCGTGCGTCGCCCGTGCGCGGTTTCTCGCCATTTGACACACAGGCGAGTTGGAGGTGCGTCCCAGCGGGGCGAACCGACGTCGTTGGCGGCTCGCCTCCAGACCGAAAGCCGCCGCCAATCACCGCGTGAGCCACGGCTAAGGACCGATCCGTAGGCTTCGTCGTGTTCCGGATCCGGATGGCGGGAGGAATCGGCGGGCTTCCGTCGTCCGGGTCCGGGACACCACCATCGCCGAGCCTCGCGACATCGGCCCGCCGGCCAGGAGGCCCGGCGCATGTCCATCGACGATCCCGTCCCGAGCGCACCCGAGCACCGGCGGTCCGCGCGGTCGATCCGGGACATCCCCGCCGCCGAGCGCCCCCGCGAGCGGCTCGCCCTGCGCGGCCCCGGCGGGCTCTCGGCGGCGGAGCTGATCGCCGTCGTGCTGGGGACGGGCGGCGGCGGGCGGAGCGCCGTTGACGTGGCTCAGGACGCCCTCGCGCGTCACGCGAGCGTGGGGGCCATGGCGCGGGCCAGCGACGCCGAGCTGGCGGTGATCCCGGGTGTCGGCGCTGCCAAGGCGGCCCGGCTGTCCGCCGCCTTCGAGCTCGGCCGCCGCTCGGTCGCGGACTGGCCGGTCGGCCACTGGACGATCCGCTCCCCCCGGGACGTGGCTGAGCGACTGCTCGTCGAGATGGGCCGGCTCGAGCGCGAGGAGCTGCGGGTGCTGAGCCTCAACGCGAAGAACGTGGTCCAGCGCGTGTCCACCTCGTACGTCGGGAACGTCTCGGCCAGCCTCGTCCGCGTCGGCGAGCTGTTCCGGGACGCCGTCCGCCTCGACGCCTCGGGGGTCATCCTCGTTCATAACCACCCGTCGGGCGACCCCACGCCCTCGCCCGACGACCTCCACCTGACGGCAGAGGCGATCGCGGCGGGCCGCCTGCTCGACATCGAGGTGCTCGACCATGTCGTCGTCGGCCACGACGCGTGGGTGAGCCTGCGCGACCGAGGCGTCAGCTTCGACCGGGCGGAGCGCGCGCGGGCGGCGTAGGGCCGACTCAGTCAGCAGCCACGAACGCAGGCTGCTCGTCTGCTGCAATCCCGACGA
Organism: Chloroflexota bacterium; assembly: GCA_021802825.1. Lineage (GTDB taxonomy): Bacteria > Chloroflexota > Limnocylindria > Limnocylindrales > CSP1-4 > CAIXZV01. The sequence continues at coordinate 53,352 of JAJZRG010000014.1, read as the reverse complement.
GTTCTCGGCGTGGGCGATCATCTCGGGGTGGTCAGCTCGTCGACGTGACGCGATGGCTCCGGGACGCCAGGCTGGAAGGCGGCGGGGTGCTGGCGCTCGCCGGATCGGGGCTATGCCCGCTGCCCAGTTCCGCCGCCTGGGTTTCGGCCCTGGTCGCGGCGACGGCTCGGCCTTGCCATGGCGCGGTCGCGTCGCCCATCGTGCTGCTCGGCGAGCCAGCGTACTGCCCGCGGCCCGGCCGGGCCGCGCATGCCGGCGTCTCGGGTTCGCCTCGGTGCGCCCCCGCGGGCTCTGGCCGCCGGCTCAGGGGTGGCCCGCTGCGGCCTGGGTGGCCCGGCCGCTGCGCGCATGGACCGAGCGCCTGCGCGGGACCGTCGGCCACCAGGAGGCGTCCGAGCGGCTCCGCCTGACGGCTGGCCTGTTCTGGGCCTTGCCCGGCCGCTGGGGCCTGCCCGGCTCCTGGGATCCTGCTCGGCCGCTGGGCCTCTGCTCGACCCGGGGCCCTGGCCGGCCGCACCCTGCTCGACCCGGAGCCCTGCCCGGCGAGGGCGCTGGGAACGTGGGCGCCGGGAACGTGGGCGCCCGCGCTGGGCGCCCACGCTGCTGGCGGCGCCGCTGCCGGCAGCGCCGCTGGGGCCCGGTTACGAAGGTGGTTCGTACAACGCCGCTGGCCACCGCGCGCGGCGACCTCGCAGTGCGTGCGGGCCGCGTCTTGGGCGCTGAATCGGGGCCCCTTTGCTCCGCTGACGACGTGGCTTCGTGTTCGGCGCGTCGCTGGCGGGGGCGCTGCACCGAGCACGAGGTGGACTCGTAGGCGGGGCCTCTTGGGCCAGTCCGGCGCTGCTGCACGAGGTGGGCTCGTAGGCGGTGGGATCGCCCGCCTGACTGGCGCTACTGCACGAGCCTGCCTCGTAAGTGGCCGCGACCGGCGTCGCGCCGGCCGATGCTCTGGTCCGGGCGCGAGCCACCTCCACGAACCGACCGCGCCACGCGACGGGCAGGTCCGGCCAGAGGCGCGAGGCGATGAATGCCGCGAGCTCCCCGTCCACCCCTGCCCGGTCGGCCGCGGCCCAGACGCGGAGACGGTTCGTCCACGTCGCGAAGCCCAGGCTCGCGGCGCGGGCCTCCGGCGCTCGGACAACTCGCGATCGCGCAGCTCCCGGGCGAAGAGGGGATCAGCCGGCATCGCCCAGCAGCCCCGCAAGCAGTGCCGATGGGCCGAGTCCGGACGCCTGCGCCCGAACGTAGTCGAGGTCGAGCCCGGGTCAGGATTCCGCGATCCGCCGGCAGTCGTACGCGGGCTCGAGTGCAGGTCGCAGGCGTGTCTCGTAGCCGCCCGGGTCAAGCCGGATGACGAGATCGATGTCATTGGTCATCCGGTACGCGAGCCCGTGGATGGCCATAGCCTTGGAACCGGTCACGAAGCAGGCGATCTCGGCGCTGTCCAGGCGCTCGATCACGTCTCTGGACGCGCCCGTGAGACGCCGGGGATGCCGTGCCGTGGGCGCTCGGTCGCGGGACACGGGCGATACTGGACCCAAGCAGGAGGAGCGAGCGCGCATGGCCGAGACCGCGGACGTCATCGTCATCGGGGCAGGGGTCCAGGGGTCCAGCCTCGCGTTCCACCTCGCCTCGCGCGGGGCTCGCGCCGTCGTCCTCGAGCGCTCGGTGGTGGCGGCAGGGGCGACGGGCCGGTCCTCCGGGCTCGTGCGCGTCCACTACGAGCTGCTGGCCGAGGCGAAGCTCGCCTGGGCGGCGCAGGCGTGGTTCCGGGAGTGGGGCCAGCGCGTCGGCGGCGAGTGCGGTTTCACGGTGACGGGGTTCCTGTGGATGGAGCCCACGGCGAACCGGGCGCGGCTGGCGGCGAACGCAGCGGCACACCGGGCGCTGGGCGTCGACGCGTCGATCGTCGAGGCGGACGAGATCCGCCGGATCGCGCCCGGCCTGGACGCGGGCGACGAGGTTGCCGCCTACGAGCCCGCCAGCGGGTACGCCGACCCGTCGATGACGGCGTCGAGCCTGATTACGGCGGCGAAGGCCGGCGGCGCGCGCCTGGTCCAGGGGGCCGAAGTCACGGGGATTCGCCAGGCTGGCGGCCGGGTCACGGGCGTCGCCACCACGAAGGGCGACTTCGACGCGCCGGTGATCGTCAATGCGGCCGGCGCCTGGGCGAAGCGGGTTGGCGAGCTGGCGGGCATGGACTTGCCGATCCGCGTGTGGCGCCACGACACGGGCTACCTGGGCGCGCCGGCGACGGTGCCGCGCCCAATCCCGGTCGTCATCGACAACCCCAACGGCATGTACTTCCGGCCCGAGGGCTCCGACATGGTGCTCGTGGGGCTCGAGGACGACAACCAGATCGGCGGCTCGCCAGATCGCGACACCGGCGACGCCAGGCCTGACTTCCAGCTGCGCGCCACGGAGCGAATGGTCCGCCGCCTGCCGGCCCTGATCGACGGCGACTTCCGGACCTCGCACAGCGGACAGGACGGGCTGACGCCGGACCAGCGCCCCTTCCTCGGCGGGGTGGGATCAGTGGGGCCGGCGGGCTTCTACCTCGACTGCGGTCACTCGGGCACCGGGTTCAAGACCGCGCCGGCCGTCGGGCTGGGGATGGCGGAGCTGATCCTCGACGGCGCCGCCAGGTCGGTCGACATCGCGCCGTTCGCCTACCAGCGCCATGTCGATGGGCGGCCGCTCGTGGGCGAGCACGGCGAGGAAGTCCTCTGGCGGTAGCGGTGTGCCGCGGTCTGTGCCGCCGCCCGCGTCGCTGCCCGCCGTCGTCCGCTCGCAGCCACGACCCGGCTGAACCAGGATGAGGAACGCCGGCGGTTCGCAGCCTCGTCGCCCACAGGGCGCGCCGGGGACCGCTCGCAGGCATGCCCAAGTCAGGCTGAGGGCGAACAGCGGGGCGGGCGCCGGCCACGGGTATACTGCACCCCGCCCGCGCGCCGGACCCGCGCTCGGGCTCCCGAACGAACGACACCCGCGACTCGCGGACGCCGCAGCGGCGCCCGCCTCCGAACGTCGCAGCAAGGAACCGCGCACAGCATGCTGGACCGCCTTCTCGGCCTCTTCTCCCGTGACATCGGGATCGACCTTGGCACCGCGAACACGCTCGTGCACGTCCGTGACCGGGGCATCGTGATCTCCGAGCCGTCCGTCGTCGCGATCGACGCGAAGACCAAGCGAGTGCTCGCGATCGGCGCCGAGGCCAAGCGGATGGTCGGCCGGACGCCCGCGTCGATCATCGCCGTCCGTCCCCTCCGGGACGGCGTCATCAGCGACTTCGACGTCACCGAGCAGATGATCAAGTACTTCGTGCACAAGGTGCACGACCGGATCGGGATGATCTCCCGACCGCGGATGCTGCTTGGCATCCCCTCAGGCGTGACCGAGGTTGAGAAGCGCGCGGTCCGCGACGCGGCGCTCAACTCCGGCGCCCGATGGGCGCGCCTGATCGAGGAGCCGATGGCGGCCGCGATCGGCGCAGGGCTGCCCGTGTCGGAGCCCTCCGGCTCGCTGATCGTGGACATCGGCGGCGGCACGACCGAGGTGGCGGTGCTCAGCCTCGGCGGCATCGTCGTCGCACGCTCCATCCGGATCGGCGGCGATGAGATGGACCAGGACATCGTGGCCTACGCCCGCCGCGAGTACAACCTGTTCCTTGGCGAGCGCACGGCCGAGGACATCAAGATCGCCATCGGCTCCGCGTATCCCGGCGAGTGGGACGCCCAGCGCGTCACGCTCCGCGGGCGTGACCTGCTGACAGGCCTGCCGCGGGCCGTCGAGGTGGGCGCGGACCAGATCCGCGACGCCATCGAGATCTCCGTGGCGCAGATCGTGGACACGATCAAGGACACCATCGAGGAAACGCCGCCCGAGCTGGTGGCGGACATCATGGACCAGGGGATCGTGCTCGCCGGTGGCGGCGCCCTCCTCGCCGGCCTCGACCGCCGCGTGGCCGAGGCCACCCAGATGCCGGTTCACGTGGCCGACGACCCGCTGACCTGCGTAGCCCGCGGCACCGGGGTAGTCCTCCAGGAGCTGTCGAGCCCCGCGATGGAGCGCGTGCTCGTCGCGGAGACCTACAGCCGCCCGCCGCGCTGAGCGGGGAGACCTCGGCCGCCTGGCGGCCCGCTGGAGCGCCACGCCATGACCACTCTCCTCTCCAACCGCCGGGCCCGCCGCCGCGGGATCGTGTTCACGATCCTGCTGGTGATCACGCTGCTCCTCATGGCGTTCTCGGCCAACCCGGCGGTGCTGGAGCTCAAGCGGGGGTTCCAGTTCGCACTGCGGCCGATTGAGGGCGCCATCGCGGGCGTGGCCTCGGACGCGTCGAGCGTGTTCGGCTCCCTCGGCGAGATCAACCAGCTGCGCATCGACAACGCCGCCCTGCGCGAGGACAACCAGCGGCTGGCCAACGACAACACGCGCCTGGCGCAGCTCAAGGCCGAGAACGACCAGCTGACCGCGCTCCTCCAGCTCCAGAGCGGGTTCGACCACAAGACGGTTGCCGTCCAGGTCATCGGGCGCGAGCTGCTGCCGACGAGCCGCGTCGTGACGCTCAGCAAGGGCACGTCCGACGGCCTTGCGATGGGCGACGTCGTGATCGTCCAGGGCGGCGCAGTGGTGGGCAGGATCAGCGACATCGGCCCCAACTTCGCGAAGGTGACGCTCATCAGCGACCCGTCGTCCACCGTCATCGGCCAGCTCCAGGCGTCGGGGGCCACCGGCGAGGTTGGCGGCGAGGCCGGCGGCGTGCTGACGATGAAGAACGTGGACTCGTCGGTGACCGTGGGGCTGAACGAGGAGGTGTTCACCGCCGGCCTCGAGCTGGCGGGCGGCATCCGCTCCCCGTACCCCAAGGGGCTGATCCTGGGCTCCGTGGTGGACGTCCAGCGTGACGCGAATGACGTGGTCCAGACCGCGTTCATCCAGCCCGCGGCTTCGCTCGACACGTTCGAGCTGGCGCTGGTCATCACCGACTACTCAGGCGGGCTCCCGCCAGCTGACCAGCAGCCCGTCCCGTGCGGCACGGCCGGGCCGGTGCCCGCCGGCGAGGTGCCCTGCTACACCCCCACGCCAGCACCCGCGAAGAGCGCGAAGCCCTAGCGTCCCGGCGAGGGCCACTCCTGCGGTCCTTAGGCAGGATTCGACGCGCCTTTGCCAGGCGGGGCCCGCGGGCCATCCACGGGGCGGAGCCACCCGACGCGCGACAAGACGCCTGCGGTACGCTCACCGAGATGAAGGGCCTCGTCCTGGCCGGCGGCACCGCCACCCGGCTATTCCCGCTGACCATCGTGACCAACAAGCACCTGCTGCCGATCTACGACCGGCCGATGATCTACTACCCGCTGGAGACCTTGGCGGGCATGGGGATCCGCGAGGTCATGGTGATCGTCGGCGGCAAGAGCGTTGGCGACATCGTGGAGCTGCTGGGCGACGGGCGGCACTTCGGTCTGGAGCTCACCTACCGGTACCAGCGCGGCGCGCTGGGCATCGCCCACGCCATCGGCCTGGCTCGCGACTTCATCGGCGACGACGCGTTCTGCGTCGTCCTCGGCGACAACATCCTGCGCGGCGAGCCGCTTGAGCCCCTTGCGAGCCAGTTCGAGGGCGGCGGCTGGGGCGCTGGCACGCTGCTCTACCGGGTCCCCGATCCCGAGCGGTTCGGGGTCGCGGAGCTGGATGCGGACGGGCGCGTGCTGGGCTTCGAGGAGAAGCCCAAGGTGCCGAAGAGCGACCTCATCCCGATTGGCGTCTACTTCCTGCGGCCCGACGCGTTCGACGTGATCGCCCACCTCGCGCCGTCCGGCCGGGGCGAGTTCGAGATCACCGACGTCCTCAACCACTACATTCCCGGCAAGCGGCTGTTCGCCCCGGTCTATGAGGGGCATTGGGCCGATGCCGGCACCGTTCCCTCGCTGCTGCGCGCGGCCGAGCTGGCGGAGGCCGACGACAAGGCCGGCCGCCTGGAGCGCCCGGTCGAGTGGCCGCGAGACCCGCGTGACTGACCTCCGACCCGACAGCGCGCCCGCCATCGGCCCCGGCGCCCACCTGCTCGTCACCGGGGGCGCCGGGTTCATCGGCTCCGAGCTCGTGCGGCAGCTGCTCGCCCGACGGGATGGCACGCGCGTCACGGTCCTCGACAAGCTGACGTACGCGGGCAACCGCGCCAATCTTGCCGAGGTCGAGGCCGACGCCGGGCAGGCCGCCCGGTTCACGTTCGTCCAGGGCGACATCGCCGACCCCTCGATCGTCGGCCCGCTCGCGGCCGAGGCCGACGCGATCATCAACGTCGCGGCCGAGACCCACGTTGACCGCAGCATCCTCGACCCCGAGGCGTTCCTGCGGACGGGCGTCATCGGCGTCCACGTCCTGCTCGAGGCCGTGCGCGGCGAGACCGAGCGGGCCCGACGTGGCGGGCGCGAGCACGCCCCGCGCTTCCTCCAAGTCAGCACCGACGAGGTCTACGGCGAGGTGTCCGAGGGCCGCAGCACGGAGACCGACGCCCTCGCGCCGCGCAGCCCGTACGCCGCGGCCAAGGCGTCCGGCGAGCTGCTCGTGAGCGCGTACGCCATCACCTTCGGCCTCGACACGGTCGTCACCCGCGGCTCCAACACCTATGGCCCGCACCAGCACCCCGAGAAGCTCATCCCGCTGTTCACGACCAACGCGCTCGGCGGGCACCCCCTGCCGATGTACGGCGACGGCATGCAGATCCGCGACTGGCTCCACGTCTCGGACCACGCGGCGGGGATCGACTTCGTCCTGCGCCACGGCGTCACGGGCGAGGCGTACAACGTGGCCGGCGGGACGGAGCTGCCGAACCGCGAGGTCATCGGCCGGCTCCTGGCCGCCACGGGCCGCGACTGGTCGCTGGTCCGCACGGTGCCCGACCGCCCGGGCCACGACCGGCGCTACGCGATGGACGGCTCGAAGCTGGCGGCGCTGGGCTGGCGGCCGCGCGTTGACTTCGCCGATGGCCTCCCGGCAACCGTCGCCTGGTATCGCGACAACCCCGACTGGATCGCCAGCGCGAAGTCGGGGGACTGGGACGCTTACTACGCCCGCCAGTACGGCGATCGGCTCGCTGCGGGCCGCGCGGTGGACAGGACCGCCTGACCGTGCGGGTCGCGGTCGTGGGGGTTGTCGGTCGGCTCGGGCGTGCGCTCGTCGCGGCGCTGGAGGAGGCGCCGTTCGCGGGCATGCGCCCGCCGATCGGCTGGGACCAGCCGGAGCTCGAGCTGGACACCGTGACCGCTGCCTCGTTCGGCGCGCTGCTCGACCGCGAGCACCCCGAGGTTGTGGTCCACACCGCGGCCTGGACCGATGTGGACGGCAACGCGCGGGAGCCCCAGCTCGCGATGCGGCGCAACGGGATCGCGGTGGGCGAGATCGCGCAGGCGTGCGCGGGGCGCGGGACGGACCTGCTGATCATCTCGACCAACGAGGTGTTCGACGGGGCTCGGACCGACGGCCGCGGCTACGCGCCGGGCGACGAGCCCCACCCGATCAACCCGTACGGCGAGGCCAAGGCGGCGGCCGAGCGGCTGGCGACCGAGGCGTTCGCGGGCTCTGCCGGCCGGCTCTCGATCGTCCGCACGGCCTGGCTGTTCGGGCCGCCCGGCAACGACTTTCCGGCCAAGATCGCGGCCGCGGCGATGCGGACGAAGGGGGCGGGCGAGCCGCTCCGGGTCACCGGCGACGAGGTCGGGACGCCGACGTACACGCCCGACCTCGCCGAGGCGATCGTGGAGCTCGTGGGGACCGACACGCCGGCGCCCCCCGGCTCGGTGACGATCCACCACCTCGTCAACGGCGGGCGCGCGTCGCGGGCCGACTGGGCGCGCGAGGTGCTGCGCCGGCTGGCGATCGATGTCGAGGTCGTGGACGTCCCGGCCTCGACCTGGCAGCGCGCCTCGACGCCGCCCCTGTGGGGGGTCCTCGAGCCGACGCCGCTCCCCTCGGGAATCCCGATGCGCGACTGGCGCGAGGCGTTCGCGGACGCGTTGCCCGCCCTTCGCCGGGAGATCGGCGCGCGCTGAGTCGAGCCTGCCGGCAGCGGGACGGCGCGGCTCAAGGTCTACGCGAAGGACCCCGGCGGCCGGGGCCAGTGCAGCAGCCTCTACCTGCCGCTGCACCAGGCATGGCTTGCTGCTCGCCACGCTCGGTCTGGGGCGCCCCCTCGCGACGCCGGGACTGTACTTGACCGCACCTCTCCGCTCCGTACTGGTCCCGGCTGGGACCTTCGGGCGATACCCCCCGGCCCGCCCCGTGTCTACGGTCAACGTCCACGCCGGACGGGCGTCGGTTCCCGTGACCGGGACCGCGCTCACCGCGTGCTCGCGGTCAGGCGGGCGCGCGTCTCCCGACCGGCGCCGAGGGAACCCGTGAATCGACCGACGACCCCCGCCCGCCGACTCCGCCGCTCGCTTCCCGGCGCCCTGCTCGTCGCAGCCCTTGGCGCGACCCTGCTTCCCGGACCCGGTCTGGCCGGTGCCCGGCCCGCGGCGTCGTGGGCCAACGGCGAGGCGATCCTCATCCCGCCCACCGATGGCACACTCACCGATCCCCTCCCGACAACGGACGAGATGCCCGCGACGGCGACGGCCGCGAGGGCGGCGACAGCGGCCTCGGGCCCGGGCTCAGGCGCTCCGCAGGCAGCGAGCGATGCGGCCTCGGTAGCCCAGCATCCTTCACAGGCCTACCTCGACTGGCTCGCGCACGAGAACGACCGCATCCCGTTCACGCCTGGCGAGCGCGTGACCGTGGGCTTCACGCCGCGTTCGACCGACATCTGGGACGTGGGCGGTCACGTGCCGACGGCATTGCCGGCTGGGCGCGCGACAGGCCGCGCGATGGCCGCCTCGCAGCAGGGCACCGACTGGGTCGGACCTGAGCCGCAGGCCCGTCCGGGCGGGACGGTGGAGGCCGACGGGACGACACAGGGCGCGTCCGGGGCCACGGGCGCGACAGGCGCCACAGCCGCCACAGCCGCCAGCGAGCTGATGACGGCAGGGGTGGCGACCGCCGACACGACCGCGATCACGGCCAGCGTCGTCATGCCGAGCGCGGCCACCGTGGCCCCCGCCGCCGCCACCGGCCTCCGGCGCCAGGTCATCGGCTTCCTCCCGTACTGGGAGCTGCCCGGCGCGTCCACCAGCCTCAACTATGGTGTCCTGACCACGATCGCGTACTTCTCGGTGGGGGCGAACGGTGCCGGCAGCCTGCTCAAGCGCAACAGCGACGGCTCGCTGACTACGGGCTGGGCGGGCTGGACGAGCTCGTCGCTGACGAACGTCATCAACGCGGCGCACGCGCACGGCACCCGCGTGGTGCTCACCGCCAGCGTGTTCGCCTGGTCGTCAGGGGGCGTGAACACCCAGCGGACCCTGCTCAGCAGCTCGACTGCCCGCCTCAACCTCGCGCGCCAGCTCGCGGCCGCCGTCAGGGACCGTGGCGCCGACGGCGTCAACCTCGATTTCGAGCCGCTCGTGTCGGGGCAGGAGGCCAATTTCGTCGCCCTTCTGCGGACGTTGCGCTCGCAGCTCAACGCCATCCGCAGCGGCTACCAGATCACGTACGACACCACGGGATACATCGGCAACTACCCGCTCGAGGCCTCGGTGGGGTCGGCCGCCGCGGACGCCGTGTTCATCATGGGCTACGACTACCGAACCGCCAGCTCGTCAACCTCTGGCTCCATCGACCCCCTATCCGGCCCGACCTACGACCTCGCGGACACGGTGCGCCAGTACACGGCGCGCATCAGCCCGTCGCGCCTGATCCTGGGGCTGCCCTGGTACGGCCGCGCCTGGTCCACGACATCGAGTTCACCGCGCGCCGCCAATCAGAGCGGTGCCAAGTACGGCTACAGCACCACCGTCAACTACGAGAACATCCCGGCCCTCGTCAGCCAGTACGGCCGCCAGTGGGACAGCGTCGAGCAGAGCCCCTACATCGCCTACCGGCGGCAGAACTGCACGTCCACCTACGGCTGCGTCACCAGCTGGCGACAGCTCTGGTACGACGACGCCGCGTCGATCAGCCGCCGTTACCAGCTGGTCAACGACTACGGCCTCCGCGGCGCCGGGATGTGGGCGCTGGGCTACGACGGCGGCTACCAGGACATGGCCCGCGCGCTGTCCGACGCGTTCCTCGTGGACCACTCGGCGCCCCAGGCGGGCATTCGCACCCTGCCCGCGACGAACCCTGACGAGGGGATCGTGGTGGCGTGGTCCGCAAGCGACATCAGCGCAGTGCGCTCGTACGACGTGCAGGCGTCGGTCGATGGCGGCGCGTGGACAGCCTGGCTGACCGGGACGACCGCGACGAGCGACGTCTGGCTGGGCGCCGACGGCCACGCCTACGCCTTCCGCGTCCGCGCGACCGACGCCAAGGGCAACGTGGGCGCCTGGAACGTCACCGCGACAGCGGCGACCGCGCCGGCCAGCCTCGCTGTGGGAGGGTTCGGCCGGGTCACCCTCAACGGCCTTGCCTATCGCACCGGGCCTAGCACGTCGGCCGCCCGGCTGGGCTCGCTGCCCGCAGGGACGATCGTGGCGCTGACGTCGGGCCCCGTCGCGGCGGGCGGCTACACCTGGTACGAGGTCACGCAGCCCATCCGCGAGTGGGCGCCCTCATCGTTTGTGGAGCGCGGCGTCTGGATCGCCGCCAGATCCTCCACCGAGACCAACGTGGTGCCCTTCCACGCGCCCAACGCGACGGTGGTGGACGCCGGCCTGACGGGCTTCGGCTTCGGCCCCGACCGAGTCGCCGGGACCAGCGCGGCAGCCGTGGCCGCGCGCACCTTCTCGCCCAACGGCGACGGCTCGCGGGACGAGCTGCCCGTCAACTGGACCGCGACGGTCGCGCTGAGTGCGCTGTCGCTGCGGATCCTGCGCACGGACGGGACGCTCGTCGGATCGGTCAGCGTGCCGGTCCTCACGACGGGCGCCCACGCGTTCGCCTGGGATGGCAAGGTCGGCGGCACGCGCGTCGCTGATGGCATGTATCTCCTCCAGCTCGTGGGCACGGCAGGGACGACGACCTATCGCGCGCCCTCGGCGATGCCCGTGACTTCCGGGCAGATCGCGGCCTTCGCGGTCACTGTGGACACGGTCGCCCCAGTGGTGTCGGCTGCGTCTGCCTCCTCGGGCCTGATTTCGCCCAACGGGGACAGGATCCTGGACACGATCGCGTACGCGCTCCGGGCGTCCGGGGCGACGAGCTGGGTGCTGCGGATCGCCCCCGTCACGCCGGCAGGCGCCCAGCCCGTGCGCACGGTCACCGGCTCCGGCGGCACGCTCTCCTTCACGTGGAACGGCCGGAACGACGCGGGGACCGTTGTGCCCGACGGCACGTACACAACGACGCTGGCGGCCTGCGACGTCGCGGGCAACTGCGCCGCCCGCACGTACTCCGCTCGCGTGGACACGACGCGAGCGTCCGTGACCGCGACCGCGGCGCCGGCCATCTTCTCGCCCAACGGCGACGGGGCGGCGGACACCGCGTCCCTGCGCTGGGCCTCGTCGGAGACCACCAGCGGTACGGCCTCGGTGTGGCGCGGCACGACGCTGGTGCGGCGATGGACGGTCGGCGCCTCGGCGGGCGGGAGGGTGACCTGGAACGGCCGCAGCTCGTCCGGCTCGAGCGTCACCGACGGACGCTACACCTTCAAACTCGACGTCCGCGACACGGCGGGCAACCGCACCGTCGCCAGCACCTACGTCACGGTTGACCGCACCTCGGGGTTCCTCCGCTGGTCGCGCAGCTTCTACCCGCAGGACGGCGATTGGCTGGCCCCGACATCGATCATCAGCTGGAAGCTGACCCGCACCGCGACCACGACCCTTGCTCTGTTCGACACGAGCGGGAACCTCGTGCGCACCGTCTGGACCGCCAAGTCGCAGGCGGCGGGCACGCGGTCGTGGGCCTGGAACGGCAGGCTCGCGAGCGGCACGTTTGTCCCCCAGGGCGCCTATGTCGCCCGCCTCACCGTCGTGTCCCCGTACGGGACGCAGGTCCTGGGGCGGACCGTGTGGGCCAGCGCCTTCCCGGGCTCGCTCTCCTCCTCGAGCGTCAGGCCAGGCCAGATCCTCACGGTCAGCTTCGCCACGGCGGAGCCGCTGCGCAACACGCCTCGGGTCACCTTCCGGCAGCCCGGCCTGAGCGCGGTCACGATCTCGGCCACGAAGCTCGCGAACGGCAGGTACGTGGCCCGGTTCACGGTGCGGGCGGGATCGGCCGGGGCGGCCAGCGTCCGGATTGCCGCGACCGACACTGGCGGTCACCTGAATGCGACGGTCTACGCCCTCGCCATCGGTTCGTGATCGTCGCCTGACCCGTACACTGCCCGGCGTGAGCACTCTGTCCGAGCAGCGTCTTCCCGAGAGCCAAGGGCCGCGCTCCCAGGCCGCTGACGACGACCAGGCCGCTGACGACGATCAGGCCGAGATAGCCCCGGCAGCCGCCGAGGCCGCTCCCGCTGTGTCTGCGGCTTCGGCTGTGGCGCCCGGATACGCCGGCACGTGGGTCGTCCTGCCCACCTACAACGAGGTGGCCAACATCGAGGCGATCTCGGCGGCCATCCTGACGGCCCTCCCGGGCGCCACGCTCCTCGTGGTGGACGACGGGTCGCCCGATGGCACCGGCGAGTTCGCCGATCGGCTGGCCGCGGAGAACCCGCTGGTACAGGTCCGGCACCGCAAGGCGAAGCAGGGTCTCGGCCGCGCGTACCTCGACGGGTTTGGCGTCGCACTCACGGGCGGCGCGAAGGTCGTCGTCCAGATGGACGCGGACTGGTCGCACGATCCGGCGGCGCTGCCGTCGCTGGTCCGGCCCCTGCTTGAGGGTCGCGCCGACCTGGTCATCGGCTCGCGCTACGTAGCCGGGGGCGGCACGACCGACTGGGGCCTGCTGCGCAAGCTCATCTCGCGCTGCGGATCGCTGTTCGCGCGGTCGATGCTGGGTCTGGCGCCCAACGACCTCACGGGCGGGTTCAAGGCGTGGCGCTCGGCGACGCTCGCGTCGGTCCCGGCCGATGGCGTCCGCGCCGGCGGCTACGTGTTCCAGATCGAGATGACGTATCGCGCGAGCCGTCTTGGCGCCCGTGTGGTCGAGGTGCCCATCCTGTTCCGGGATCGGCTTGCGGGACAGTCGAAGATGAGCCGGCGGATTATTGTCGAGGCGTTTTTCGTGGTGCTGAGCCTGCGCTGGGACGAGCTCCGCGGCCGTGGCCCGAAGCGGCCATCTCGATCGTGACCCGGGTCCCGGCCCGCGTCCCTGATGCGATGACGCCGCAGAGGGACGGCTGGCGCCCAGGTTCGGGCGATGACCGCCAGCCCATCGTGGCGCCGGCAGGCGTGCGGATCGTCATGGACCTGCGGCCGCTTCAGGCGCCCCACCGCGCGCCGCTCACCGCCGAGTACCTCGAGCAGCTCCTGTCCGCGCTCGACGCCGACCCGCGCGAGGGCGAGTCCTTCGCGTTCCTGTTGGCGCTCGACCTCGACGACCCGACGGCACAGTGGTCGAACCTCCAGGTCATCGGCCGCCGCCTGCTGCCACCGACGCGGCTGCTCCGCTCCGGCGCGCTCACCGTGGACCCGTTCCTGCTGCGCGGGGCGTCGATCGGCTCGGGCTGGCGGGCGGAGCGCGGAGGCGCCGCCGGGTCCGTGTACCACGCGGCGGCTGGCGCCCTGCCCATCGCGTCGGGGATCCCGGTCGTCGCCTCGCTGCTCGACCTCGCGCCGTGGCAGCTGCCTGACGCCTGGCAGAAGGGCCGCGCGGCCAAGTTCGGCCAGCGGCTCCGGGCGCGACTGCTGAAGGATGCGGCGGCCGTGATCGTCCCGAGCCGGTCGGCCGGCGCCGACGCGCGTCGGTTGCTGCACGTGCGCCAGGCCGCCCTTCGCATCGTGGCGCTAGCGCCGCGCTCGTCGTTCCGGCCCTCCGCCGCGGCCAGTGCTCCCGCCGAGCGCGACCGGCTGGGCCTGGCAGAGCGCTATGCCGTGTACGAGGGCCGGTTCGACGCGCGCCACGATCTCGACACGCTGCTCGACGCCCTCGCCGCGCTGGCGGCTGAGCCGTCACCGTCCGGCGTGCCGGCCGACGCCTGGCCGCCGAGGATTGCCGTGGTTGGCGCCTCGCCCGACGACCGCGCCGAGATCTCGCGGGCGGCCTCGCGGGCGGGCGTGGGCGAGTCGCTGGTGTACGCGCAGGGGCTCGACGACGCTCGGCTCGCGGCGCTGGTGGCGGGCGCCCGGTTCCTCGTCCAGCCCGTCGTCTCCGACGCCGCGGGGACGTCTGCGATGGAGGCGCTGGCCGCGGGCGTGCCGGTGGTGGCGAGCAACGTGGGCGCCCTGCCCGAGATCATCGGCCCCGCTGGCATCGTGGTGGAGCCTGGCGACGCGCGTCGTCTGGCCGTGGCCCTGCGCGCGGCCTGGTCTGACGATCGGCTGCTGGCCGGCCTCCGGGCGGCGACGTCAGAGCGCCCCGCAGCGTCGCGGACCTGGGCCGACGTGGCGCGCGAGACGCGTGCAATCTGGGCCGAGGCCGCGCGCCACGCGCCGATGCTCTAGGCCCGGAACCCCGGGAGCCCGCGCCGTTACCGCGGTCGGCTAGAGGACCAGTCGCCGGTCCGCGACGAGCGTGGGCGGCGTGGGCACGTCCCCGACGGGCGACGGGCTCGGCGACGGGCTCGGGGCGGTCGCTGCGGGAACCCTGCCCACTTTGTATGTCACGTTGGTCCCGAGATCGACGACCTGCACGAACGTCTGGCCCACCGTGAGCGTCACAGGCCCGCCGCCCGGGCCGAACAGGAGCGTCGGCGCGGTCATCGACGCCTTCTTCCAGGTGCCCTTGACGAGGGTCCCGTTGGTGAACACCCACGCCGTGCCACTGCCGGTGAACTGTGCCTCGAGCCGGTGCTTCGCGTCGTTGAGGGGCGCGAAACTCATGAAGATCACGACGACGTTCTTGGGGGCGATCCGCGTCTTCGTCGCCGCGTCCACCTGCTTGCCCTCGGCGGTAACCGACCGAAGGTACGTGTTGCTGGACGCCTGGTAGGCGTAGCTGATCACGTTGGCGAGGTAGGGGACGCGGATCGAGCCGCTGGCCGGTCGCTGCTCCAGCGGTGCATCGGGAGCGAACTGCCAGTGCGCCTTGTAGTTGACGCTGACCGGCGCGTGCAGTGCCTTGACCAGGAGCTGCATGGACTTGAAGTTGGAGTACACGTTGTGCGGCGGGTCGCGCGTCTTGACCCGCCACATGTAGACGTCGCCCAGGCTGATCTCGTCGGCGTTCCAGACGACCTTGCCCCGACCCTGCGAGCTGCGGAGCAGCGCCAGGGCCTGCGGCGAGCCCCCAACGTGCATGTACACCGCATTCCATTCGGCGGCCCAGGCGATGAAGTACAGCCGCGAGCTCCGGATCGGTCCCACGGCAGGCGGCATGCCCTCGGAGAACAGCGCGACGTAACGCGGGATGCCACCTTCGGCGGGGGCCTGCCAGACCTGGCTCGCCGCCGACAGGCCGGACTGGGGCCGTGCGTCCTGCTGGTCGTCGATCATGACCGCCACGACATGGCGCTGGGCCACGGCCGGCGCCACGAGCACGCCGTCGAGCGGGTCGGGGACGAGGACGGGCGTGGGGACGGGCGTCGCGGTGGGTTGGGGCGAGGCCGAGTCGGAGGGGGCGACGCCCGAATCCGAGGGGGTGACGCCCGAATCCGAGGGGGTGACGCTCGGCGCAGCACTGCTCGCGCCGGCCGGCGGGCTTGTCTGCGCGATGCCCGACGAGGGGGCGGGTGTGCCCATGATCGTGCGCCCGGCGACGATGCCGATGCCGACGCCGCCAGCGAGCGCGAAGACGACGAGGGCCACAGCAGCAGCGCGCCTCAACAGGCCGGCCCTCCGGCGGCCTGACCTTGAGCAGACATTCGGATCTCCCCTTCGTGGCGTGCGGCGTGCCGCCGAGCCCGCGCGGACTATAGCCGTTAACGCGCCCGCCTTGAGGACCTGCCACGCAGGAGGGCGAGGCTCGGACGTTGGCCGCGACGGGGCGGCGTCGTACGCTGTGCCCCGAATGCACGAAGTGAGGCCCCAGATGACCGAGCCGAACACTCCCGATCCCGCGAGCTCGCGGGACGCCGGTGCCCACGAAAGCCCCGCGCCGCTTGACCATGCTGCCCTGGCCGCGGCCGACACGGCCGCCGAAGCCGAGGCCAGGGCAGAGGCCGCGGCGAGACAGGCCCTCCGATCGACCGAGGACACGGGCGAGCCCGGCGCCTCCCCGTCCACCGACCCGGCCGTCCCATCGACAGCGCTCGTCGAGACCCGGAGCCGGCAGGGGATCGAGCGCGTCGCCGTCTCCAACCTCCGCTTGGAGCGCGGCGGCATCGGCGCGGCGACGGCATCGAAGGTCGAGGTCCGCATGGGCGGCATCGGACGGCTCGACGCGGAGGACGTCTTCGTCCAGTTCGGCGGGATCGGCGCCGGGCGTGCCGACGTGCTCAACGTTGACTGGGGCAGCGTTGGTGCCGCCGCGGCCGGCGAGCTGCGCGTGACGCAGGGCATCGTGGGCACTGTCATTGCCCGCGAGGCCACCATCGACCAGGGTTTCGTCCGGACGCTGATCGCTGGCAAGGTGACGCTGACCCGGCCGAGCGCGGCGCTCGTGGTGCTGGCGGCCAAGGTGGATGGCGAGGTCCGGACGCTGCTCGACTGGCGGGGCGGCCTCGCGTTCGGCATGGGCCTTGGGATCGTGGCCACCGTCGCCCGAGCCCTGCGTCGCCGCTGAGCCCGGGCGCGCCGCGCCGCGATCAGCCTCCCGGGGATGGCCGAGAACCGGTCGGTATACTGGCTCCGGTCGCGAGACCGGCCACTCGCTGGTCGCGCCCGTCGCCGCGCCCAGCTTCGGTCGCACGACGCCCAGTCACGCACGGAGCGAGCCCGCCTTGATCCACCCGACCGCCCGGATCCACCCGACCGCCGACCTCGAGGCGGACGTCTCGGTCGGGCCCGGGAGCAGCATCTGGCACCGAGCACAGGTGCGGATCGGGGCCAGGATCGGTGCCGAGTGCATCATCGGCCGCGATGCGTTCATCGACGAGGGCGTGACCCTCGGCAATCGCGTCAAGGTCCAGAACCTCGCGCTCGTCTACCACGGCGTCACGGTCGAGGACGGCGTGTTCATCGGCCCCAACGCGATCCTCACCAACGATCGCTACCCGCGGGCCATCACCGCGGACGGCGAGCTGGCGCGCGCGGACGACTGGGAGGTCTCGCCGATCACCTTGCGCGCCGGCTGCTCGATCGGCGCTGGCGCCGTCGTCGTGGCGGGCGTGGACGTGGGCCGGTTCGCCACCGTCGGCGCCGGGTCGGTCGTGACGCGGACCGTGCCGGATCACGCGCTCGTCGCCGGCAGCCCCGCTCGCCGGATCGGCTGGGTGTGCGGCTGCGGCCAGCGGCTGGTTGATGCCGCGGGGGCGACGGTCCGCGGCAACTACGAAGGCGCGGCCGTGTGTCCCCGCTGCCGGTCCACCTACACCATCACGGGCGACGCCTGCGTCGCCGCCTGAGCGGGGAGCGAAGATGATCCCGATCTCCAAGCCCGACATAGGTCCCGCCGAGGAGGAGGCCGTCCTCGAGGTGCTCCGCTCGGGCATGCTCGCGATGGGTCCCAAGACCAAGGCGTTCGAGGAGGCGTGGGCCGCGTACTGCGGCGTCAAGCACGCGGTCCTGATGTCCAACGGGACCGTGGCCCAGGAGGCGGTGCTCCACGCGCTGGGAATCGGCGAGGGCGACGAGGTCATCACGGTCTCGTTCTCCTTCAACGCGACGGTGTCGGTCATCCTCCGCGCCGGCGCCCGCCCGGTGTTCGTGGACATCTGCGCGGACGACTTCTGCATGGACGCAGCCCAGGTCGAGGCCGCGATCACGCCCCGGACCAAGGCGATCATGCCGGTCCACCTCTACGGGCTGATGGCCGACATGGCCCCGCTCGAGGACATCGCCGGGCGCCACAACCTCGTGGTCATCGAAGACGCGGCGCAGGCCCACGGGGCGACATACCGCGGCCGCCGGGCCGGCCAGTTCGGCCCCGCCATGTTCAGCCTCTACGCCACGAAGAACCTGATGACCGGCGAGGGCGGCTTCGCCACGACCGACGACGACGACGTCGCCGACCGGCTCCGGCTGATCCGCAACCACGGCATGCGCGTCCGCTACTACCACGAGAGCCTGGGCACCAACTACAAGCCCGGCGACATCGCGGCGGCCATCGGCCTGGCGCAGCTGGGGGGCCTGGACGCGCGGACCGAGCAGCGTCGGCGCAACGCGGCCTACCTCACTCGCGAGCTCTCCGGCGACTACCTCACGCCCACCGTCCCCGAGGGTCGCGAGCACGTGTGGCACCAGTACGTGATGCGCTTCCCGGGCGAGCGGCAGCGGGTCATCGAGGGCCTGACCGAGCGCGGCGTGGGCACGCTGATCTACTACCCGGTGCCGATCCACAAACAGGCGTACCTCCAGGCGTTCGTGCCCGGTGCGGCCGACCTCCACCTCCCGGTCACCGACCAGCTCTCGGACGAGGTGCTCGCGATCCCGGTCCACCCCAAGCTCTCGCAGGACGACCTCGCCACGATCGTGCGGTCGGTCCGCGAGGTCGCGACCCCGGTGGCCCGATGAGCGAGGCGCCGCGGCTGCGGGTCGGGCTCGTCGGCCTGGGGATGATGGGCCGCAACCACCTGCGGGTCATCTCCACGCACCCCGAGACGACGCTCGCCGCGGTCTCGGACCTTGATCCCGCTGCGCTGGCGGCCGCCGCCGCGCAGACCGGCGCCACCGGGTACGACGACCCGCAGACCATGATTCGCGAGGCGGACATCGACGCCCTCGTGATCGCCGCGCCCACCACCGCGCACGTGCCGCTGGCGCTGGCCGCCATCGAGCGCGGGCTCCCGGTCCTGGTCGAGAAGCCGCTTGCGGCCACGCATGACGAGGCGCTGCGCATCGTGGAGGCCGGGCGCGCGGCCGGCGTCCCGGTCCAGGTGGGCCATGTCGAGCGCTACAACCCCGCGGTCCTCAAGTTGGGCGAGCTGCTGCGGGCGGGCTGGGTGACCAAGATCTACGCCATCGTCTCGCGACGGGCCGGCCCGTTCCCCGCGCGCATCCGCGACGTGGGCGTGACCGTGGACCTCGCCACCCACGATGCCGACATGCTCAGCTGGGTCGCCGGCGAGCGCCCTGTCCGCGCCTATGCCGAGCTCGCGCAGCGCAAGCACGCAACGCACGAGGACCTCCTGTTCGGCCTGCTCCACTTCCCGTCGGGCGCCACCGGCATGCTGGACGTGAACTGGCTCACCCCCGCCAAGCGCCGCCAACTGGTGGTCATCGGCGAGGAGGGCATGTTCGAGCTCGACTACCTGACCCAGAAGCTCACCTTCACCAAGTCGGACCTCGCCCACGGCGAGCTCATCGCCGGCTACGCACCGACGTTCTCCGGCGACGTGCTGGACATCGACGTCGAGACCCACGAGCCGCTCAAGGCGCAGCTCGACGCGTTCGTGCGCGCCGCGCGCACGGGGGAGCGCCCGTACGTCGACGGCGAGGACGGCGCGTGGGCGGTGCGCATCGCGACCGCGCTGCTCGAGGCCGCGGAGAGCGTCCGCCCCGTGGACCTGACCGTGGAGGCCGCCCCCGCATGAGCCGCATCGTCACCCGCCCCTCGGTGGGCGCCTCCATGCTCGGCGGCTCGATCACCGTGCCGCCGCAGCCGTGCACCCATAGGCCGGCGCGCTCCGTCTCGCCCTGGACCGGCGAGGAGGGGACGGCCGGGACGGTCGCGGTCGTGGGGGCCGGCAAGATGGGTCTGCCGCTGGCGGCCCAGTTCGCGACCCACGGCTGGCGGGTCATCGCCGTGGACGTGAACCCCGCGGTGGTCGAGGCGATCAACTCCGGCCAGAGCCATGTCGGCGAGGAGCCCGGCCTCGCGGAGATGGTGGGTCGCGTGCACGCGGAGGGTCGGCTGCGGGCGACCCTCGACGCGGCGCAGGCGGCGCGCGAGGCCGACGTCGTCGTGCTCATCGTGCCCGTCATGCTCAACGAGCATCACCAGCCCGACTACCGGTACATGGACCCCGCGTTGGACTCGATCGCGCCCGGCGTCCACGCCGGGTCGACCGTCATCTTCGAGACCACGCTGCCCATCGGCGACACGCGCGGCCGATTCGCCCCCCGCCTGGAGCACGCGTCCGGCCTTGTGGCCGGCCGGGACTTCCATGTGGCGTTCTCGCCCGAGCGCCTGTTCAGCGGCGCCGTGCTCGCGAACCTCGCCGCGTACCCCAAGCTCGTCGGCGGGATCACGCCCGCCTCCACGGACCGCGCGGCCGCGTTCTACGCCTCGGTGCTCGACGCCGAGGTCGTCGCGATGTCCTCGTCCGAGGCCGCCGAGTTCAGCAAGCTCGCCGACACCACCTACCGCGACGTCAACATCGGCCTGGCCAACGAGTTCGCCCGCGTTGCCGACCTGCACGGCATCGACGTGACCGAGGTCATCGCCGCCGCCAACAGCCAGCCCTACAGCCACATCCACATGCCCGGCATCGGCGTCGGTGGGCACTGCATCCCCGTCTACCCGCATCTCCTCCTCGCCCGGGCACCTGGCCTGCGGATCGTGGAGACGGCGCGTGAGGTGAACGACGGCCAGACGGACCGCGCGCTCCAGGCCATCGGCGCGCTGCTGGGCGGCCTCGCCGGGGCGCCCGTGCTGGTGCTGGGCATCACGTACCGCGAGGGCGTCAAGGAGCTGGCGTACAGCCGGGCGATCCCGCTGATCCGCGACCTGCTCGCCGCGGGCGCGGAGGTGTCGGCCTACGACCCGCTCCTGACCCCGGCCGAGATCGAGGCGCTGGGCGCGAAGGCGTGGGCCTGGGGCGAGCCCGGGCCGCACCGTGCCATCGTGACGCAGACCGCGGACAGGCAGTTCTCCTCCCTCGACCCGGCGTGGTTCCCGGACCTTGCCGTGGTCTACGACGGGCGCAACAGCCTGCGCACGCTCGCGCTGCCCAGCGGCGTGACGTATCTGGGCGTGGGCGTCCAGGCCGCCACCCGCGTCCGCGCGGGCGCCTGACCACCCGGCACCGGCACGAAACCGAGGTCGAGTCGCACCGTGCGAATCGTCAGCGTCGTCGGTACCCGCCCGCAGCTCATCAAGGCCGCGGCGCTGATGCCCGCCCTTCGCGCCCGCCACGACGAGGTGTTCGTGGACACCGGGCAGCACTACGACGAGGCGATGGCCGGCGCCTTCTTCGCCGAGCTCTCGCTGCCCCGGCCCGACCACTCGCTCGGCGTCGGCGGGGGCGGCCACGCGGAGCAGACCGCACGGATGCTGCTCGCGCTCGAGCCGATCCTGGTCGGCGAGCGCCCAGACGCGGTCCTCGTTTACGGTGACACCAACTCCACGCTGGTGGGGGCGCTGGCGGCGTCGAAGCTGGGGATCGCGGTGGCGCACGTCGAGGCCGGGCTGCGCTCGTTCGACCGGCGGATGCCCGAGGAGATCAACCGCGTGGTGGCGGACCACCTCTCGCGCTGGCTGTTCGCGCCAACACCCGCCGCGGTCGCGAATCTGACGGCGGAGGGCATCACGAGCGGCGTGCTCGAGGTGGGCGACCTCATGCAGGACCTCGCGTCGCGCGTCGGCGGCCAGGCGCGTGACCCTGCGGCGCTGGCGGCCGTCGCATCAGGCCTCGGCTTGCCCCTCACGCCCGGCGGCTACGCCTTTGCAACCGTGCACCGCGCCGAGAACCGCGAGCCAGCGGCGATGCGAGCCTGGGCGTTCATCCTCGGCGATGCGGCGGCGGTCCGCCCAGTGGTCCTCGCGCTGCATCCCGGCACGCGCGCCGCCCTCGAAACGGCGGGCCTCACGCTGGACCCGGCCGTCAGCGTGATCGCGCCGCAGGGCTACCGCACCACTCTCACGCTCCAGCTCCACGCCGCGGCGGTCCTGACCGACTCCGGCGGCGTCCAGCGCGAGGCAGCCTGGCTCCGGACGCCGTGCCTGATCCTGCGCGACCGCACCGAGTGGGTCGAGGCCGTGGCCGAGTCTGGCGGGCAGATGGTGGTCGTGGGGCTGGACCGCGGGCGGGCTTCCGCCGAGCTCGCACGGCTCGCGCCGACCGCCGATGCCCCGAGGCTCGCCGCGGAGCGCGCATCCGGCTTCGACCTGGCGCCGGCCGGCGCAGGCACGGCGATCGCCGCTGCGCTCGAGGGGGCGGCGTGACGACCTCCGAGGCGGGCTGATGGCCCGCGTCGTCATGTTCGTCTACAACGACGTTCGAACCGACGCCCGCGTCCTCCGCGAGGCGGCGGCCCTCGCCGATGCGGGCCACGACGTGACCATCATCGGCAGGCCCACCAACCCGACGTCGCGCGTCGGCGACACCGAGCAGCGCGGTCGGGTCAAGATCGTCCGCGTGCCGATCCCGGGCGGGTGGCGGATCCTGCTGGCGTTCATCCGGCACCCGTGGCGTCTGGGCCGCTGGGTTGCGCTGCGGATCCTGGGCGGGTTGAAGTCCCTCCCCGGCGGCGTCGGCGAACTGCTTCTCGGCCTCGGCGTCGGGCTCGCGGCCATCCCGTGGTCCGTCGTCCGACTGCCGTTCTTCCTCCTCGGCCGCGCGCTCGGGCGGCGCACCACGCCAGGCGGGTCGCTGCTCGACTGGCTGGTCCGCTGGCGCTGGGCCACGCTGGGCTGGGCGAAGGGCGCCGCAGCGGCGGCGGGGCCCGCGGACGTGTACCACGGCCATGATCTCACCGGGCTGCCGGCGGCCGTGGGCGCCCAGCGGCTGCACGGCGGCCTCGTCGTGTACGACAGCCATGAGATCTTCCTCGAGTCGGGGACCAACGCCGGGCGGCCCCGCTGGATCAAGCGGTTCTTTGCCCGTCTGGAGCGGCGCTGGGCCGCGGGTGCCGCCGGGGTCGTCACAGTCAATGACGCGTTGGCGGGTGAGCTCCGGACGCGGTTGGGCGTGAGCGACGTCACGGTGGTGCACAACTGCCCGCCACGCTGGACGCCGCCGCTGGATCTCGCTGATCACCTGCGGCCCGCGGCCGGGATCCCCGCCGGAGCCCCGCTCGCGCTCTACCACGGCGGCTTCTCCGCCCACCGGGGTCTGGAGGAGCTTGCGGAGGCGATCCTCGTCCCGGGCATGGAGCATGTCCACGCCGCCTACCTCGGGTACGGCAGCATGCGCGCTGACCTGGGCAGGATGGCCGCGGAGGCGCGCTTCGGCGGGCGGCTCCACGTCGTCGAGGCCGTCCCGCCCGACGAACTGGTCGCCTGGGTGGCAGGTGCCGATGTGGACGTCATGGCCCTCCAGCGCAGTACGCTCAACCACTACCTCTCCACGCCCAACAAACTGTTTGAGTCGCTGGCGGCGGGCGTGCCCGTGGTCGCCTCGGACTTCCCCGACCTCCACCGCGTCGTGCTGGACAACCCGGAGGGCCCGCTGGGCGAGGTCTGCGATCCCGCGGATCCGGTCTCCATTGCCGCCGCGATCCGGCGCGTGCTCGACGCCCCCGAGGACGAGCGGCTCCGACTGCGCGCCCGGTGCCTCGCCGCTGCCCACGACCGCTGGAACTGGGAGCGTGAGTCGGCCAAGCTCGTCGCCCTGTACGCGCGCTTCACGGGCGGGACCAGCCCGGCATGACGCGTCCGCCGGCCGTCCCGCAGCGGGCGACGATCGTCCTGCCCTCGACGGGCGAGTTCGACTCGCGCACCTACCGGATCGCGAGCGCGCTCGCGGCGCGCGGCCACACCGTCACGGTCCTCGCCCGCCTCGGGCCCGGCACACCAGCCGAGGAGACCCATCCCGGCGGGTACCGGATCCGGCGCGTCGAGACCGGGGCCGTGGACGGCCTGCCGCTGCCCGCCGCGATCCGCCGGCTGGTCCGCCCGCGTCCAGGTGCCGGCGCCGCGGGCGTCATGGTGCGCGGCCCAGAGCCCGGCGCGCGCGGGGATGCGGGGCTCGCGCGACCCGCTGGCGGCGGTCGACGCCGTTCGATCCTGGGCAGCGCCATGAGGCTGGGCGGAGTCCTGCGGCGCATCACCGCTATGGCGCTCGTCGTCCGCTCGCAGTCCCAGGCGAGCCGAGCCATTGACGAGGGCGCCGACCTCTACCACGGCATGGCGTACATGGGCGTGCCGGTGGCCCTGGGGCTCGCCCGCCGCCATGCCGGCGCGCGGGTCGTGTACGACGCACGCGACATCTATGTCGATGCCGGCAACCTCGCCCGCCTGCCGGGCCCAGTGCGACGCGTGGTCGGCGCGGCTGAGCGGCGATGGGCCCGACGCGTCGACCGTGTCGTCACCGTGAACCTGCCCTACGCGGAGGTCATGGCCCGGCGGTGGGGGCTGCCCCTGCCCGAGATCGTGCTCAACTGCTCCTTCCGCTACGCCCCCAGCCGGCCCAAGTGGCGCCGCTTCCACGAGCGGCTGGGCCTCCCCCCGGACCGCCGCGTCGTGCTGTACCAGGGCGGGTTCTCGCGGGACCGCGGGATCGAGCAGCTCATCGAAGCGGTGCCCCAGGTGCCCAACGCGACGCTCGTCCTGCTCGGCTACGGCTCCCTGCGGTCGACCATCGAGCAGGCGGCGGCAATGCCGGGCATGGCCGACAGGGTTCGGGTGCTCGACGCGGTGCCGCCCACGGAGCTCCTCGACTGGGTAGCGGCAGCGGACGTCGTCGCGATGCCGATCCAGCCCACGACGCTCAACCACCGCCTCACCACGCCCAACAAGCTGCTCGAGGCGATGGCGGCCGGGGTGCCGGTCGTCGCGTCGGACCTGCCCGGGATGGCCGACATCGTCCGCGCGGTGGGATGCGGAGTCCTGTGCGACCCGACCGACCCGGCGTCCCTCGCGGCGGCGATCCGCGACGTGGTCGATGCCCCGGACGGTGGCGCGGCGATGGCGGCGCGCGGGTTGGCCGCCGCCCACGCGGAGTACAACTGGGAGACGCAGATGGACAAGCTGCTCGATCTCTACACCCAGCTAACCGGGAAGCCGTGGTAGCGAGCGGCGTGGCGGCACGTCGAGCCGTGCTGCTCGTCGCGAATGCGGCCAGCCCGTACTCGCGCGGGCTCCGTGTGGCGCGCAGCCTCAGGGCAGCGGGCTGGGACGTCGAGATCGCCGCGGTCGATGACGGCCGCCACCCGGCCTTGGAGGACGACGCCGGGGTGCGTGTGCGCCGTTATCGGCCGCGGGGCCTGTGGGCGCGCTGGAGGACCGACACGGCCACGTCGGCGCGCGCCGGCCTGCCCGGCCGGCTCTCACGCTGGGCCGCCGTCGCCGTGAAGCTGCTCGCCTGGCCGGTCCATGTCCGCGCCTGGTGGGCGGCGCTCGATGCGGAGTTGCCGCCCGCCGACCTGTACCACGCATTCGGCATCCTCACGATCCCGGTCGCCCTGCGGCTCGCGGCCCGGGCCAGGAGCCAGGGGTTCGCGGGCCGCGTCGTCTACGACGTGATCGACGTGATCCTCGAGTCGAACAACGTTGCGGGCGTCCCGCGCCCCGCGCTGGCGGTCTGGAAGTGGCGAGAGCGGCGCTGGGTGCGCCAGGCCGACCTCGTGGTGACGGTCAACGACCCGATCGCCGAGCACCTCGAACGCGAGTGGCGCCTCGCACGGCGCCCCGTGGTTCTGCTCAACTGCCAGCCCCGCTGGTCCGTCCCGGTACCCCGCCCAGACCTCATCCGAGAGGCGACGGGCATCCCGCCCGAGCGCCGCATCGTGCTGTTCCTCGGTCGGCTCGGTCGCGAGCGGGGTCTGGACGCTGCGGCGGAGGCCGTGCTCCGCCTCCACGACGCCGCACTGGTGCTGCTGGGCTTCGGCGCCTGGGAGGATCGCCTTCGCGCCCGCGACGCCGATCCGCGCTACGCCGGGCACCACTACACGCTCCCGCCCGTCCACCCTGACGCCGTGCCGGCCTGGACGTCGTCCGCGGACGCGTCGGTGATCGCGGTGCCGGCCAACTCGCTCAACCAGCGGCTCTCGACGCCCAACAAGTTCTGGGAATCGATCACCGCCGGCACACCCGTCGTGGTGGGCTGCGATCTGGTGGTCATGCGCGAGATCACCGAGCGCGAGCGGCTGGGCGCGGTGGCCGATCCAGCAAGCGTTGACGACTTGGCAGCGGCGCTGCGGTCGATCCTCGAGGCGCCGGACGAAGAGCGCGCCACGATGCGCGAGCGGTGCCTCGAGGTCTCTGGGACGAAGTACTCCTGGGAAGTGGCGGTGGTGCCGTATCTGGCGGCGCTCGGGCGCCTGGAGGTCTAGCCTGGCGATGCACGTCCTCACGGTCTCACGGTGGTACCCGTCCCATGACGCGCCCTTCCGGGGCGCCTTCGTCGCCGATCTCGTCCGCGCGCTCACCGCCACGAACGCCGAGGTGGTGGTTGCGTCCTGGGACGCGGCCCTCCTCCGCGGACGCCGGCTCACCGATCTCGAGCTCGAGCGGGCAGTGGCGACGTGGCGCTCGGCCGTCACCGCTCCCGAGTCGCTCAACCGCCCCGCCTCTTGGGGCGCCGGTGCCGCCGTGGCGCGCCTGCCCGAGGTGGACGACGCGGAGCGCTCGGGATGGCGCGACCGCGTGCGCGCCCACGCGGCGCTCCTCGAGCCGTTCGTCGAGGCGCTTGCCGAGCGCTGGCCGATCGACCTGGTCCACGCCCACACGGGCGTGCCGGATGGCCTCGTGGCTGCGGGAATCGCGGCCCGGCTGGGCGTCCCGCTGGTGGTCACCGAGCACGCCTCCGACGCTGTCCGCTCGATCACGAGGGATCCGGCGCTGGCCGCGGCCTATCGGCGGCTCCTCGAGGGCAACACCCGTCTGGTGGCGGTCAGCCATGCCACCGCCCGCGGGCTCGCCGCGGCCCTGGGCGTCGACGCGGGCTTGATCCAGGTCATCGGGAACGTCGTGGACACGCCAGCCTTCACGCCGACTGGTGCTGCGGCGCGCGACCCCGGCGAACTGCTCTTCGTGGGCGAGCGAAGCGAGAAGAAGGGCACCGACGTGCTGCTTGCAGCAATGGCTCGGCTTGCCGCCGACCACCCGGAGCTTCGCCTGCGGCTGATCGGCCGTGCGCCGACGCTCGAGATCGAGGCGCACTGGATCGCCCTGGCGATGGAGCTGGGGATCGCCGACCGCCTGGCATTCGAGGGCCCAGCTGATCGGGCGGGCGTGGCAGCGGCGATGGCACGCGCTGCGGTGTTCGTCCACCCCAGCCCCGCAGAGACGTTCGGCGTGGTCGCAGCGGAGGCCGCCGCGTCGGGTCTGCCGGTGGCGGCCACTCCCTCGGGCGGTGCCGAGGACGTCATCGGGCTCGATGGAGCGCTCGGGACCATCGCCGCGAGCCACGACCCGGTGGACCTCGCTCGGGCGGTGGAGGACGTCCTCGCCCGGCGAGGCGATTTCGACCCGGCTGGCATGCGCCGCTCAATCGACGAGCGCTTCAGCCCTCCCCGCGTGGCTGCTGCCTACCGCCGCCTGTACGACGGGCTCAGCACGGACCGTCTGCCCACGGGGTCCGGGGAAGGGGCGGTCGGTCGAGCGGTCCCCGTGACCGCCTCGGGGCCCGCGCGGACCGGCCCGCCCCCCGGCGCTACGTTTCTGCTCGTCGGGACCCAGCGAGGCCTGCTCGACCGCCGGCTGACGCAGCTCTCCTGGCAGGAGCGTTCCGACCTGACCGTGCTGACCATTCGGGCGCGGGGCGCCTCGCCCGGCGGCGCTGGAGGGGTCGGCTCGCTGGTGGCGGTGGACCCGGACGGACCGTTCGACCTTGAGATGTCGAGGCTCGCCGGCCCACGCTTGGCGGGCCTGCCGACCGTGGTGGCGCGGCCGCTGCGGCTGCTGCTCCGTCCACGCGCGGCCCTCGCGCGGCGGCGTCTGCGCGCCCAGCGCGACGAGCTCCGCCGGCGTCAGCTCGAGTGGCTGGTTCTCGAGGCGTGGAAGCGGCGATCGGCGGCGGGCGCGGAGGCCTGGCTCGTTGCCCTCGACCCCATGGATGTCCTGGCGTCGCGGGCAGCGCTCGAGGCCGGTGCGCGGCTGGCGCCTGGGGGCATGCGCTGGCTGGCGGACCGCCTCGACGCGCAGGCAAGCGACGCGGAGCAGGGCGCTTCCTGACGCCGGGGCCCGCGAAGCAGCGAGGGCCCGGGGGGGCTGGGTGCGAGCCTAGCGGGCGCCGGCCTTCACGCGAACGGCCGCCGCAGCCCTGGCGGCGATCGCCTGGAGCTCCGCCTCGCGCTCTGCCTTGGAGCGCGCGGAGTGCTCCACGTGCGCCTCGACGACTTCCGCTGGGGCGCCCTCCATCACGACCCGCCCCTTCTCGAGGAGCATCGCCCGGTTGCAGAACTCGGTGACCCAGTGCATGTCATGGGTCACGAGGACCACGGCCTTGGCGTTGGCGGCGATCTCGAGCACGCGCTGCTTGGACTTCTCGCGGAACACCTGGTCGCCGGTGGCGAGCACTTCGTCGAGGAGCAGGACGTCGGGATCCACGGCGGTGGCGATCGAGAATCCGAGGCGCGCACGCATGCCCGAGGAGTACGTCTTGATGGGGGCGTCGATGAAGTCACCGATATCCGCGAAGTCGATGATCGACTGCTGCTTGTCCAGCATGACTCGGTGGTCGATGCCCAGAAAGGCGCCGGCGAGCATGATGTTGTCGCGCCCGGTCAGCTCCTGGTCGAACCCCGCTCCGAGTTGCAGGAGGCTCGAGATCTGGCCGCGGACGTCGATCACGCCCTCGGACGGGTAGATGATCCCGGCCAGCACCTGGAGCAGGGTGCTCTTGCCGGCGCCATTGGGCCCGATGACGGCGAGCGACTCGCCGTGGACCAGCCGGAAGCTGACGTCGCGCAGGGCCCAGAACTTCTTGTCCCCGCCCTCGCGCTTGAGGATGTTCTGGAACGTGGTGCGCAGGGTGTTCTTCTTGGTCAGCCGCAGGTTGTACTGCACGCCCAGGCCCTGGACGTCGATGGCGTAGTTGACCGGGGTGAGCACGTGGGGCGGCATCAGAGGACCTTGGCGAATGAGGTCTCGGCTCGCTTGAAGACCAGCGTGGTCACCAGCAGGAACAGCAGCGACGCGCCGAGCAGGATCAGGAGGGGAATGAAGTTGGGAACGAACGGGCCCGAGGTGTCGCCGCCGTAGATGACCGCGCGGTACGACTCGAACAAGGTGAAGAACGGGTTGAGCTCCATCAGTTTCATGATGGTGGGATGGGTTTTCGCGATCGTGTCCAGGGACGAGGCTGCGTAGAGGCCCGGGGACAGGTAGAACCACATCCGGAGCGCATGGCGGCTGACGTTGGCCACGTCTCGATAGAACACGTTCGTTGCCGAGACCAGATAGCCGAACGCCATCGTGAACACGAGCTGCACGATGCCGATCGGAATCACCAGGAGGAGCAGGATGGAGATCCGGTCACGGTAGAACAGGAGCAGGAGCGCCATCAGCGGAATGAAGCCAAACGCGAAATTCGCGATCCCGGCGAGCGTTGACGCCGTCGGCAGGACGATCTTGGGGAACTTGATCTGCTTGATCAGCTTGTCCTGGCCCGAGACTGCCGTGATGGCGTCGCCAACCGAGCTGGTGAACCACTTCCAGGGCAGGATTGCCGAGAAGATGAACAGCGGGTAATCGGGCTGAGGCCGGGCGAGGATGACGCTCACGAGGACGACATAGACCATCATCTGGAGCAGCGGGTCCACGACCCACCAGATGTTGCCCAGCAGGCTGTCGGCGCCCTTCTTCTTGAGGTCGGCCTGCACCAGGTACTTGATCAGCTGGCGCCGCTGGGAGATCTCGGAGGCCGCCTCGCGGAGAAGCACGACCGGGCCGCGCTGCGGCGCGCGAGGACGCGACGGGGCGACGGCAGTCGTCTGAGTTTGCATCAGGCGGGAGGGTAGCACGGGTGCCGGGCACGCTCGGGAGGGCCGAACCCGGGTGCCGCAGCCCGCGCCGCGAGTCTTGAACCAGGCGCCGAAGCCCGCGCCGCGGGCCTTGCTGGCACCGCGCGATGGTCGCGCCGGAATGTTGGCGAGGGTGGCCCAGGGGGACGGGCCCAAGGCGCATCGGGAGCCCGAGGCGACGCTGCTCACCTCTGGGTGCCGTTCCTTCCCACACGCTCCGCCGCGCCGGCGTCCAGTGGCAGGGTCTGCCGTCCAAGCCGCGGAGCCTCCCCTCTTACCAGATGAGCGTCGTGGTTGCCTGTGACGCGGCCAGGACGACCGCAGCCTCCAGCCGACGCCACAGGGCGGCCGCGAACGTGGCGGTCATGTGGCCGTTGTCGCGCATAACGAGCAGGTTCCCGATGACCGCGGGGCACGGGCTCGTCACGCAAATCCAGCGCTCGGGATCGATGTACCCGGTGCCCATCGCGCGCGCCACGGTGAACTCCGTGTTGATCCAGTCGTAGTTGATCGCCTGGTCCACCGGCGTGTCGCAGGCGAGCGTATCGTTGAGGTGCTTGGAGAGGCAGACCGGCGGGTCGGTGACCGAGATGGGGAGGTCGCCGATCAGGATGACGCGGCCCGCCGCGGGGACCAGCCGGGCCAGCGTTCGCTTCATCCCCTGGATCCAGAATCGCGTCCGGAGGTCGCCCGTCACCACGTTGCCGGAGGCGTCCACGTTCTCGAAGCCGCGTGTCCCCGTGACCAGCACGATGTCGGGGTGGGCGCGTACCAGTTCTGCGACGGACTGCTCGCGCCACAGCTCGCAGTTGGGCATCGTGCGGTTCCAGGCAGGGTTCCATTCGATGACGTCGGCCGGCGAGCATGCCGACATCGTCAGGCTGAGGACCCGCCAGCCCTTGTCCATGGCGAGCCGGTAGACGGCCGGGAACCAGCTCAACGCGTGACTGTCGCCGAACAGCGCGATGGTGTGGCTGGACGATAGGTTCGCGTACAAGCACGAGGCCGTCGATGGCGGAAGATCCATGCCCGTGTGGCAGCCGTCCTGATAGGTGAGCGGCATGTCGCTCGCGGCGGCCGCCAGGGAGGGCTGGAGGTTCGAGGGGACCGCCGCGTTGGCCGTCTGGGGTCGAACGGGCGCGGCGATCCCCTGGGGGGTCGGTATTGGGGTGCGATCCGGCATCGGTGTCATGCCCGCGGTACTGGGGTTTGCGACCAGGGTCGGGCTGGCCGCGGGGGATGCCGGGGAAGCCGAAACGCTGGCGCCCGGGGATCCGTTCGGGCTCCCCACGGCGTCGAGGATCTGGTCGAGGCTCTGGGCGTTCTGGTCGGCATCCGCTGACGCCGCCGGGGCGGTGCTGCCCAGTTCTGCACCCACCGACGCGCTCACTGAGGTGGCCGTCAGCACCACCGCGACGGCGAGCGCGCCGGCCATGGCAAGATTCCAGCGCGGACGCGTCCCGATGAACCGCCCGTGGCGCAGCGGGTCCTCAACAAGCCGCGCTGTCGCCGCTGCGAGCGGGAACGCCGCGAGCGCCAGGACGAGGCGCGACCACACGGGCAGCGGAGCACCGAGCGCGAGGGCCGGCAGCACCAGAAGCGGCCAGTGCCAGAGGTACACCGAATAGCTGATGCCGCCGATGAACCGGGGCAGGCGGGCGCCCAGCAGTCGCGCCGGGCCCCATGGGGCCGCGGCCATGCCGCCCGCGATCAGGAGCACGGCGCCCGTCGTCGGCAGCAAAGCAGCCATACCCGGGAAAGCCGAAGCGCCGGTGAGGAGGAAGCCGGCTGCCACCACCAGCCCAAGGCCCAGCCATGCCCCGCCCGCCGCGAGCTGCCCTGGGATGCGGCCGAGCTGGGGCTCGAGGACAGCCAGCATTCCGCCCAGTGCGAGCTCCCAAGCCCGGCTCGGGAGCAGGAAGAACGCCCACGGCAGTGACACGCCGGCAAGCCACGACGCGAACCCCAGCGACGCCACGGCGATCAGAGTGACCGCGAGCCCGATGCGCCGGGCCGGGTTCCGGGCTCCGCGGGTGATCACGAGGATGAGTGCCGGCCAGAGGAGGTAGAACTGCTCCTCCACGCCGAGCGACCAGAAGTGGAGCACCGGTGACGGCGCGGCCCCCGCGGCGAAGTAGTCCGTCGCCTGTGCCGCGAACGAAACGTTGGACACGTAAAGCGCGGCTGCCGTCACATCGTGGGCGATCTGCGGGACGAGCAGGGGCGGGGCCATGATCGCCGCGGCCGCCAGGGTCACGACCAGGACCAGCGCCGACGCGGGGAGCAGGCGCCGGGCCCGACGCGCGTAGAAGTTCCGCAGGGAGATGCTGCCGGTCGATCGGCGCTCGCGGATCAGCAGGCCCGTAATGAGGAACCCAGAGATCACGAAGAACACGTCGACGCCGACGAAGCCGCCTGTCACGCCTAGGAGGTCGGCGTGGAACAGCACGACCAGCACCACGGCTAGGGCGCGCAGGCCCTCGATGTCGTCTCGGCGCTCGTGGACGACGGCTCGCGGGCCATGACTCGTCTTCAGCAACGTTGTCCCTGCGCTCGCGCCGGGGATGCCGTTGGTTGCCCCGGCCTGGGGTCTGCCGCAGGGCTGACGGCAGGTCTCGGACTCGGCTGTCCGCTGGGCCCGCGGATCGTACACCGATCTCGGGGGAGGCATGACCAGCAGGGTTGCGCTCCACGCCCGTGCTCAGGGATCGGACCGCGGGGAAAGCCTCCACACCCTTGGCGAGCCGGTCCATCGCCTAGACTGCACCGGTGGCAAGCCCCCTCGCGGCCCTCAAGTCCAACCCCACTGCGCCGCTGACCGAGGTGTCCCCGCCGGACCATGCCGTGTTCGGCCACGAGCCTATCGTGGCCGTGGCGCTCCGCCGGGAGGCGGCACACCGGGTCGCGTCGCTGCCGCCGGATCTTGCCCGTGGGCTTCTGGTGGTCACGACCGTTGGGGGCAAGGACGGCGGGACGCCGCTCCCTGACGGACCGCTGTGGTGGCAGGCCGACCCAGAGCGTGGCTTCCGGGAGGCGCGCGGCCGTCTGGGGGGCTACCTGCCCGCCGTGTCGGTTCCGCGCCGCCTGCTGCGCGCCCTGCGCCATCCCATTCGGACCGCGCGGCGTCGCTCCCTCTACCAGCATCGCGACGTGCTTCGCAAGGACACGCTAGCCGAGGCGCTCCGCACGACCATCGCTGCTGCCGGCGCGGGCGGACCCGTCACGGTCTGGCCGCTCGAGCCCCGGGACGCCGATCTCGTGCGGCCGCTCGCCGGACAGACCGTCCGGCTCGTCAACTGGACTCCGGACGCTCTCGTCGCCACGTGGGAGGCCGCAGGCAAGCCGCGGCTCGAGGCGCCCCATCTCGCCGCGGCGCCCGCCACCTACGACCCGGCCGCGTACTGGAGCGGCCTGCACCGCCGCCACGACCTGTCGGCAGTGGGGCAGTCCGGGCTGCCGCCGGGCATCAACGCCTGGCTGTACCGCTCCCTGGCACGCACCCTTCGTGGCTTCCTGCGCCGAAACGGCGTGACGAGCCCAGCGTCGGCGTTCGACGTGGGGCTCGGCACGGGATACTGGGTGCGGTTCTGGCGATCCCAAGGCGCCCTCGTCGTTGACGGGTGTGACCTCGTCCCGGAGGCGGTCGAAGCCGTGCGACGCGAGGCCGAGGCCGAGGGCGCCAAGGGGACGTACTTCACGGCCGATATCGGGCTCGAGGGCAGCCTCCCCAAGGCGACCTATCCAGCCGTCAGCTGCATGAACGTTCTGCTCCACCTCACCGATGACGCTGCGTTCGACCGGGCGCTGGCCGGGATCGCCGCCCTCGTGGCGCCGGGCGGCGTGCTGATCCTCGCCGAGCCTATGCTGCTCGACGCCCGATGGGAGCGCCCGTACGACCCGGGCCTCCACTCCCGGGCTCGGCCGGCGACACGCTACCGGGCGACGCTCGAGGCGACTGGCCTCGTGCTCGAAGACCTGCGGGCCGGGACTGTTCTCGCCAACAATCCGATCGAGGCGGGCTCGCGGCGCGCCTACGCACGGTACGCGCGCTGGTGGCGTTGGGTGGCGTCCGAGTCCAAGGCGAGCCCTCGCAGCGCCCGATGGCTCGGCCCGCTCGTGATGGTGCTCGACCGCGCCGCGCTTGCGACGGGCGCCGCGCCGTCCACCAAGCTCGCCCTGTTCCGGCGTCCCGTTGCCGAGGAGCCGCGCCCGTGAGCCGCCGCCGCCCGGTGGCGATGGTCGTCCACAGCTACTACGAGGAGGACCCGCGCGTTCGCCGTGAGGCCGAGGCCGTTCGCGCCTCCGGCCGGATCGTCGACGTCTTCTCGCTCCGACGCGAGGCGGACCCGCCCGAGGGCGTGCTCAATGGCGTCCAGATCCATCGCCTCGATGTCCAGCGGCACCAGGGCGCGGGGATCGGCACGTACCTGCGCGAGTACGCCGAGTTCATGGCCCGGGCCTCGGTCGCCCTGACCCGCGCCCACCTGCGCCGGCGGTTCGGGCTGGTCCAGGTGCACACCATCCCCGACGCGCTCGTGTTCTCGGCGCTGCCCCTCCGCCTGCTGGGCGTGCCGGTCATCCTCGACATGCATGAGGCGATGCCCGAGTTCTTCCGGATGCGCTTCCCGGGTGCGTCGCGGCCCCTTGTGCGCAAGGCCCTGGTGGTGCAGGAGCGGGCGTCGATCGCCGTGGCCACCGCGGCGATCACCGTCAACGACGCGCTCGCCGGCCGACTCGTGGCGATGGGCGTCCCGGCCGCCAAGGTGCACGTCGTGCTCAACGCGCCGGTGCTCGCCCGCTTCGATCCCGGGGCGCACCCCGCCCGCCCGTTCATGGCCGATGGCACGCTGCGCCTCGTCTACGCGGGGGCGCTGTCGATGGTCTACGAGCTGGATGTGGCGCTCGACGCGCTCGCCCGCATCCGCGCCCTGCGCCCCGGCCTGCGGGTGGCGTTCGACCTCTACGGGCGGGACTTCGCGGAGGTGCCGCTGCGCGCCCGCGCGGCGGACATGGGGTTGGCGGACGTCGTGACGTTCCACGGCCGCGTGCCCATCGAAGCCGTGCCAGCGGCGCTCGCCGCGGCTGACGTCGGGCTGGCGCCCACCCGCCGCACCGAGTTCACCGACTTCAGCCTGAGCACCAAGATCTTCGAGTACGCCGCGATGGGCAAGCCCGCCGTGGCGTCGCGGCTGCCGATGGTGGAGGCGATGTTCCCGCCGGGGACCGTGACCACGTACGAGGCCGGCGATGCCGAGGCCCTGGCCGAGGCGCTCCTGCACCTGGTGGACGATGGGCCGGCCCGAGAGGCCGCCGTCGCGCGCACCGCAGAGCTGGTCGGCGAGCTGTCGTGGGAGCGCGTGTCCGAGCGATACCTTGCCCTCGTCGAGTCGCTCGCGCGCGACGGGCGCTGACGGGAGTTGCCGCGGGATCACACTCCAACCGCAGCGACATGGCCCGCCTCGACACGATCACGCGCGCACGCGGTACCATCGCGCGGCGTCCGCGCTGCGTGGCGTGAGGGCACAACCCGTCGCGCCAGGACCACCCAGAACGAGGAACCTCCACCCACCATGACCTCCCGCCCCCGGCAGGGCTCCAGCCGCACCCGAATCTGGGACGAGCCGGCCCGCCGCAACATGCTTATGAACCTGGGCTTCGGCCTGGCCGTCCTCGCGGCGCTCCTGACGCTCGTCGTCGCGCTCGCCGTCGGCTGGTACAGCGACCATCTGGCCCCGGCGATCAAGGTCAACGGCATCACCCTCAGCATGGACGACGTCGCGAGGCAGGCGAGGGTGAACTCATTCCTGATCGACTTCCAGACCCGGCAGACCCGCACGCTGCTCTCGTCCGGGAAGATGTGGGCCACCGACGCTGACGGGCGGATCCAGGCGCTCACGTCCCAGGTGTCGCAGGTCGTGTCGCTGTCGATGAACCAGCTGACCGACGGGTCGGTGATGCTCGACCTCGCCGCCAAGAACGGCCAGACCGTGACTCCGGCCGACATCGCGGCCACGGAGCAGAAGGCAGCCACGCAGTCCGAGTTGCGCCACGTCTGGCAGATCGTGGTGGCGCCCACGATGACGGGGGCCGAGACGGCGCCCACCGACGCGGAGAAGGCGGCCGCCAAGACCAAGGCCGATATCGCGTTCGATGCCCTCAAGGGCGGCGGCGACTGGGCGACGGTCGCCAAGTCGTTCTCCACCGACACCGCCACCGCGCCGCAGGGCGGCGACGTGGGGTTCATCGACAAGAACTCGTCGCTCGACAGCGCGTTCGTCAAGGCACTCATGGCGGCGCCGCTGAACACGCCCACGGGGGTCATCGAGGGCGCGGACGGGAGCTACCGCATCGGGCGGGTCACCGAGACCATCGCGCCCCAGACCGATCCGACCTTCGCCAAGCAGGCGCAGGATGCGGGCATCTCGCAGGCCGATCTCGACTGGTCGTTCCAGTACGCCGCGGCCAACGCCAAGCTTCGCGACTGGGTCACCGCCCAGGCCATGGCGAGCGCGCCCCAGCGCCACGTCTACCGCATCTACATGCAGAGCAGCCCGTCAGAGTCGGACCCGGCCGCCGTGAGCGTCCGGCACATCCTGTACGCGCCCAACCACGACGCCCAGAAGGCCGCGCAGCTGCCCGCTTCCGACCCAGCGTGGGCGGCGGCCAAGGCGCTT
The DNA here is from genome assembly GCA_021802825.1 of Chloroflexota bacterium. Taxonomy (GTDB): domain Bacteria; phylum Chloroflexota; class Limnocylindria; order Limnocylindrales; family CSP1-4; genus CAIXZV01. The sequence goes on along the minus strand of JAJZRG010000014.1, from coordinate 16,715 downwards.
GCCGACGCCGCGTACGCAAGGCTCCAGAAGGACCCGTCCCAGTTCGATGCGATCGCCCGGGCCGAGAGCGACGACACCCAGACCAAGGCCAACGGCGGAAAGCTCGGCTACGTCACGCCGTCGAGCGGCCTGACCAAGGCGTTCGCCGACGCCATCTTCGCCAAGGGCCTCCAGCCGGGCCAGCTGCTGCCCCCGGTCAAGACCGAGTTCGGCTACCACATCATCCAGATCATGCACTTCCCAACCGACGCGGCGTGGGCGAGCAAGCTCGCCGCGCAGGCCACCACCCTCGATGTGTTCAAGACCCTCGCCCGGGACAACTCCGACGACGCGCAGGCGGCGCAGGGCGGCGACATGGGCTGGATTGGCCAGCACACCTACCAGGTGAGCGACCAAGTCGCCTCGGCGATCTTCGCCGCACCGATCGGCAAGGTCAGCAGCGTCCTCACAGTGGACGGCGACGGCGTCTACCTGTTCTGGGTGGCCGAGGAGCAGACCAAGGTGCCCGACGGTGCTGAGGCCGACACCATCAAGGCGAATGCCTTCAGCGCCTGGTATACCCCGCAGCGGGAGAAGTACACGATCTGGCAGGACCCGGCGCTGTCGGGCACGGCCACCAGCTGACGTCGGCGGGCGCCCCACCGATGCTGGACGCGCTGCTGGCCGAGGCGAGGCTCCGCTGGGGCCTGGACCCTGCGGGCGGCCTGGCCGTGGTGGCGGCGGAGCGCCTGGTGGCGGTCCCGCTGGAGCCGTCGCTGCCGCTGGTGATCCTGCCCGCCGCCCGGCTGCTCGCGGGCGGGCCCGGGACAGACGCCGCGCCCTCGACTGCGCCCACACCCCTGCCCGGCCGCCACGGACCCCGCGGCGCAGACCCGCTCGAGGTGCTGCGGCGCCTCTACCCGGCGGACCACGCCGTTGGGCGCTTCGGGCGGCCCGACGCGACCACGGTCGGCGAGCTGGGGGACGAGGACCTCGGCTCCGCTCTCTACCTCGCCGGGCTGGAGCCGGTGGCCGACGCCGCCTCGCCGTGGGGCATGCCCTGGATCTCGGACCGGCTGCGCGCCCCCGACGGCTGCCCCTGGGACCGCGAGCAGACGCACCAGTCGCTGCGCAACCACCTGCTCGAGGAGGCATACGAGGTCTACGACGCGCTGGCCGACGGCGCCACGCCGGAGCTGGCGGGCGAGCTGGGGGACCTGCTGCTCCAGATCGTCCTGCACGCGCAGCTGGCCGCCGAGGCGGGCGTGTTCGACCTGACCGACGTGTGGCAGGCCCTGGCCACCAAGATCGTCCGGCGGCACCCGCACGTGTTCGGCGAGGCGGAGGCGCGGACCGCGTCCGACGTCAACCGCCAGTGGGAGCGGATCAAGCAGGGCGAGCGTGCGGCCGCGGCCCTCGCCGACGAGACCGGCCAGGCGCGGCCGAAGAGCGCGCTCGACGGCATCAGCCGCTCGCTGCCGGCCCTCGCCGCCAGCCAGGAGATGCAGGAGCGGGCCGCCAACCTGGGCTACGACTGGCCGTCCATCGAGGGGGTCCTGGACAAGGTCCGCGAGGAGGTGGGCGAGCTGGTGGAGGCTGAGGACGACGACCACCGGGCCGAGGAGCTGGGCGACCTGCTGTTCGTCCTCGTCAACGTTGGGCGCAAGACCGGCATCGAGGTGGAGGGCGCCCTGCGCAGCGCCAACGACAAGTTCCGGCGGCGGTTCCGCCATGTGGAGCTGGCGGCTGCCGCCCAGGGCACCGCCCTCCGCGACATGACGTTCGAACAACTGGACGCGCTCTGGGACGCCGCGAAGGCGCACGAGCGACGGGAGGCATCGGCATGAGCATCGGCAACCGGCCGCCGGCGGGCACGCCACTTCGCACCGGGTCCCGCGCGGACGGCCGCGACCCCGGTGACCTGCGGCCCATCGAGATCACCCTTGGCGTCCAGAAGTGGGCCGAGGGCTCTTGCCTCATCCGCTTCGGCGACACTCAGGTCCTGTGCGCGGCCACGATCGAGGACCGCGTTCCGCCGCACCTGCGCGGCAAGGGCACGGGCTGGGTCACGGGCACCTACGAGATGCTCCCCCGCGCGACGGCGGAGCGCTCCGAGCGCGAGGCCGCCAAGGGCAGGATCGGCGGGCGGACGCACGAGATCCAGCGCCTCGTCGGGCGCTCGCTGCGGGGCGTTGTGGACCTCGCCCACCTGGGCGAGCGGACGGTGACCGTGGACTGCGATGTCATCGTCGCCGACGGCGGGACCCGGACCGCGTCGATCACCGGCGGCTACGTGGCGCTGGCGGCGGCACTGATCACGTACGGGATGGAGCGCCACCTCACCGGGCGCGTCGCGGCGGTCAGCGTCGGGATCATCGACGGCGTCCGGATGCTCGACCTCGACTACCCCGAGGACTCGCGCGCCGAGGTGGACTTCAACGTGGTGGGCACGGACGCTGGGCACTACGTCGAGCTCCAGGGCACGGCCGAGGGCAAGCCTTTCGACCGCGCCGGACTCGATGCATTGCTCGACCTCGCCGGCAGCGGGCTCGCCCGTCTGTTCGAGGCGCAGTCCGCCGCACTGGCGACGGTGCGCCGGTAGTGGGTTCGGCGCGGGAGCCGGCCGGCTTGCCCGACCTGTCCGGCTCACGTCGTCGCCTGCTCGTCGCGACGCGGTCGCGCCACAAGCTGCGCGAGCTGGCGGAGCTGCTGGCGCTGGGGCCTGATGTCGAGTTGCTATCGCCCGACGACGTGGGCATCGAGGGCGAGCCAGACGAGACCGGCGAGACGTTCGAGACGAACGCCCGGATCAAGGCCCGCTTCTACGCGCGCCGCTCGGGCCTGATCACGCTGGCCGACGACTCGGGACTCGAGGTGGATGCGCTGGGCGGGGCACCGGGCGTCCGGACGCGGCGCTTCTCCGGCCCCGATGCCACCGACGAGCGCAACAACCAGAAGCTGCTGCGCGACCTCGCGGGGCTGCCGCCGGAGCGGCGCGGCGCGCGCTACGTGTGCGTGCTGGCGCTCGCGCTCCCGGGAGGGGCTGGGCCGGCGGGCGCCGTCGCGACTGCCCAGCGGGCGCGGTCCGATGCGCCGTCCCGGGGCGCGATCCCCATCGTCGTCCGGCGCGGAACCTGCCGCGGCCGGATCGCGCAGGGTCCTCGGGGTGTCGGCGGCTTCGGCTACGACCCCATCTTCGAGCCGGCGCAGGAGCCGCCCGGCGGCCGGACGCTGGGCCAGTGGACCGCGGCCGAGAAGCACGCGATCTCGCACCGCTCGCGCGCGGCCGCGCGCATCCGCCCACTGCTGCGGGATCTCGGCCTCGGGCGATGATCGCGACCTCAGGGAAGGGTCAGGATCTCGCGGCGATCCGGCCGAGCAGCGCGTCGGCCACCGCGCCCGCGATGTCGACGCCGGTCACGCGCTCCGTCGTGGCGAGGAACGGGTTGCCGTTGATCTCGATGACCCGCGGTCCGTGGCGCGTGCGCATCAGGTCGATGCCCGCGAGGTCCAGCCCGACCGCCCGGGCGGCCGCCGCCGAGAGCGTCGCCTCCTCGTCGGTGATCTCGCCGATCGTGGCCAGGTAGCCCGGCATCGCCGCTCGGAACTCGTCCTCGCGCCCTGACCAGCGCGCCTTGACGGCGATCACCTTCCCCTCGAGCACGATCACCCGGAAGTCGCGGGCGCCGGCCTCGGCGAAGAACTCCTGGAGCAGGACACCGTCATCGATGTGGACGTGGAGCGCCTCGACGATCTGCTCCAGCTCGTCCTCGTCGCGGGCCAGCCTGACCTCGGCCCCCAGCGTCCCGAGCCGGCCCTTGACGACCAGCGGGAACCCCAGCTCGGCTGCGGCGCGCTGGCGGGCCGGGCGGGCCAGGGCGGAGCCGCCCACGAAGAACGTCAAAGGGTGGGGGATGCCGGCCCTCGTGAGCGCCTCGGCCGTCGCCCACTTGTCGCGGGCCAGGAAGCGCGCGTCGGCGGGGTTCAGCGTCGGGAGGCCGAGCGCCTCTAGCTGGCGGATCGCCGCGAGCATGACCACCGAGGCCGAGCCGGCGACGGGAGCGAAGAAGCCGTCGAGGCCGTCGAGGTCAACGACGGGGAGGAAGGCCGATACCCGCGTCCCGTCGACCCGCGCGACCAGGTCCATCGGGTCGATCTGGACCACATCGGCGCCGCGGAGCTCGAGGCTCTCCGCGTAGCGCGGGAACGTGACCAGCTCCGGCGTGCCGATGAGCCCGACGCGCGGCTGACGGACGTTGGCCGACATCGTCCTGGCGCCTCCACCCTCGATCACGCGCCGAATTGTAGGTGGGCCCGCACGCCGGGCGGCCACGGCGCTGGCATACGCTTGGCCGATGCAGCCGTCTCGACGGTCCCGTGACCCGATGCTCGTCGCCTTCCCACGGCACGCCTACGCGATCCGGCGCTTCGAGGAGTCGTTCGGGAGACGGGCCGCCGCGCTTCGCGTGGTCTCACCCGGGACCCTCATTCCAACCCTCGCGGACGGGCAGGTGTCCGCCGTCGGGATCGAGCGCCCGGACGCGGTCATCCACACATGGTGGGGCGCCCGCGGCCCGTCGTCGCTCGTGCTGGCGGCCTGGGAGAGGGCTGGGACCGTCGTCGCGAACAGGGTCGCCGCCACGCAGCTCACCGGCGACAAGTTCCTCGCCTCCCAGCGCCTGGCGGCGGCCGGCCTGCGGCAGCTCCCCTGCGCCGTGACCACGGAGGCGGCCGCGGACCGTGTGGCGGCCGAGCGCTTCGGCTACCCGTGCGTCGCCAAGCCGCTCGGCGGCTCCTCGGGCGAGCACACCTTCCTCCTCCGCTCGCCCGCGGATCTCGAGCGCGTCGCCTCCGCACGCCCGTTCGACGGCGTGCCGTTCCTGCTCCAGCCGTTCGTGGCCGAGGCGGGTGGGGTCGATCGGCGTCTGTTCGTGCTCGAGGGGCGCGTCCTGGGCGCCATCGAGCGCCAGGCTCCTGCAGGCGACTTCCGCTCCAACGTGGCCCAGGGTGGTCGGGCCGTCGGGATCGAGCCCGCCGCCGATGAGGCCACGATGGCGATCGAGGCCGTCCGCGCCCTGGGGCTGGACTACGCGGGCGTGGACATTATCTCGACGGGCGGCGGCCCCGTCGTCCTCGAGGTCAACGGAGAGCCCCAGTTCGAGGCGGTCGAGACGCACGCGAGGATCGATGTCGCGGGCGCCATCGCCGATTGGCTCCTCGCCCGTGACGCCGGGTCCTGACATCCAAGAGTACGGGTTTGGGCGCGGCCGCCGTGAGCGCGACGGAAGGCCAGTTGCGGCAGAGGGACGGGGAATTGCGCTCGGGCGGAGCGGCCTTCCGGCAGGGTCAGGATGCGATGCGGCCCGATCGGCGTCGGGCGCGATACCAGGCGAGGTACTCGAGCAGCTCGGTCCGCTCGTCATCGGTGAGGTCAGCAAACAACGCGGTCTCGACGCTCACGGCAAGCACGCCGTCCCCCACGCCGGGGACAGCGTAACCGCACAGCCTCATGAGCTCTGCGTACGGCACAGCAAGCGCCTCGCTCAGCCGATGGAGGACTGGCGGCGACGGCTTCTTGACGGCGTCGTTCTCCAGACGGCTCAAGTATGCCGCCGAGATGCCAGCAGCCCGGGCTGCCTCGACGGCGGACAGGGTGCGCAGCTCACGCGCCAGCCTGAGGACGGCTCCGATCGAACGCGCCACGGGAGGTCTCACCTATAGTAGGTATGGATCACTACAGTTGACAATAGCACTGTCTTGTGGTCCACTTCAAGGCACAGCAGTGGCCGGAGCGCACCCCGGCGGTGGTCGTCAAACCCCCGCTTCCCCGGATGCCGTCAAGGCAATCGGAGGAAGCGATGACCAACCCGCAACTTGAGTCCCTCACCAGCACCAGCGGGTCGGATCCCGTGACCCAGCACGGCCCGGCTTCGGCCGCCAGCTCTGCCTCGGCGGTCGAGACGCGTCCGGCGAGAGTCGTGGCGGGCGTCCGGACCGGCTTCTCGGCTGGCCGACGTGGCGTGGTCGGGCTGCTGGCGCGCCTGCCGGCAACCGCGCGCGCAACGCGGGCTGCTGCCCGCGGGACCGTGGGCGCGCTCCAGACCTTGCCCGACCCCACGCTGCGATCCCTGGCCGCCACCTCGGTAGGTCTGGGCGTCGGCCTGTCCTTCACGCGGGCCCGACGTGTGGCGTTCGTGGTCGGGATGGTGCCCGCCGTGCTGATCCAGGCGGCTATCGCCGGCCGCCCGGACAAGGCACACGTGCCCGCCGACGGCGGAGTCTGACGAACCCGAGGTGACCTCACGCAGCCCCGCAGATGACCCCATTGCGCCGCGCGAGGTCGCCGCACAGAGGGGCCGCGTGGCGTGACCCGACGCCGACGCCCGCGCCGCTCGGGCGCCTCAGGCGCGACCGACGGAGCTGTCCGCCCCACGGCTACCCGATCCGCGCCGCACTCCCTCGAAAGGACTGACACCATGGCCACCGCGACCGCAGACAAGACCGCCAAGACCTCCAAGACGAAGCCCGTCCCCACGTCGGCGCGCCCGATTGCGACGCGGCTGCGTCCGCTCGGCGACCGGGTCGTGCTTCGTCCCGGCTCCGACGAGAAGATGACCAAGAGCGGGATCGTGATCCCGGACACCGCGAAGGAGCGGCCGCAGGAGGGCGAAATCATCGCCGTGGGACCCGGCCGCACCCTCGATGACGGGTCGCGTGAAAAGCTCGGCCTGAAGGCCGGCGAGCGGGTCCTGTACGCGAAGTATTCCGGCACCGAGTTCAAACTCGACGGCGAGGACCTCCTGATTGTCAGCGGCAAGGACATCCTCGCGGTGCTCGAGCACCGCGGATAGCCCGGCAACACCCCGCCAAGCCCGAGCGCCCGCGACGACGGCGCCGCGGATTCCTGAAAGGAACGGATACCCCATGGCCAAGCAACTCCTGTTCGACGAGATGGCGCGTCGGGGCCTCAAGCGTGGCGTGGACCAGCTGGCCGACGCTGTCCGCGTGACACTCGGCCCCAAGGGCCGCAACGTCGTGCTGGACAAGAAGTTCGGCGCACCGACGATCACCAACGACGGCGTCACGATCGCTCGGGACATCGAGCTCGAGGACCCGTTCGAGAACATGGGCGCGCAGCTCCTCAAGGAGGTCGCGACCAAGACCGACGACGTCGCCGGCGACGGCACCACCACAGCGGTGGTCCTGGGCCAGGCGATGGTCTCGGAGGGCCTCCGGGTCGTCACCGCCGGTGCCAACCCGATGGTCGTCAAGAAGGGCATCGAGGTCGCCGTCGCGGCCATCGTCGACGAGATCAAGAAGACCGCGCGCCCGGTCGAGACCCGCGAGCAGATCGCCGCCGTCGCGGCCATCTCCGCGGCGGATTCCGAGGTCGGCGAGATCATCGCCGAGGTGATGGACAAGGTCGGCAAGGACGGCGTCATCACCGTCGAGGAGGGCCAGTCCCTGGGCCTCGAGAAGGAATACACCGAGGGCATGCAGTTCGACCGGGGCTACATCTCGGCCTACTTCGTGACCAACTCCGACCGCATGGAAGCCGTCCTCGAGGACCCGCTGGTCCTGATCACCGACAAGAAGATCAGCGCGGTCCCGGACCTCCTGCCGTCGCTCGAGAAGAGCGTCCAGCAGGGCAAGCCGATGCTGATCATCGCCGAGGACGTCGACGGCGAGGCCCTCGCCACGCTCGTCGTGAACAAGCTCCAGGGGCGCCTCCAGGTCCTGGCCGTCAAGGCCCCGGGCTTCGGCGACCGCCGCAAGGAGATGCTCCGCGACATCGCGATCCTCACCGGCGGCACCGTCATCTCCGAGGAGATCGGGCGCAAGCTCGAGACGGTGGTCCTTGGCGACTTCGGCCAGGCCCGGCGCGTGCTGGCCACGAAGGACGACACGACCCTTGTGGATGGGGCCGGGTCCAAGGACCAGATCAAGGCCCGCATGACGCAGATCAAGGCGCAGATCGAGGACACCACCTCGGACTACGACCGCGAGAAGCTCCAGGAGCGCCTCGCCAAGCTGGCCGGCGGCGTGGCCGTCATCAAGGTCGGCGCGGCCACCGAGGTCGAGCTCAAGGAGAAGAAGCACCGGATCGAGGACGCGCTCTCGACCACCCGCGCGGCGGTCGAGGAGGGCCTCGTGGCCGGCGGCGGGGTCGCCCTGCTGCAGGCCGTCCCCTCGCTCGACCTCGTCGAGCTCGTGGGCGACGAGGCGGTTGGCCTGGGGATCCTCCGACGAGCGCTGGAGGCGCCCATCCGCCGGATCGCCGACAACGCGGGCGTCCACGGCGAAGTCATTGTGGAGCGCGTCAAGACTCTGCCCGCCGGTCACGGCTACGACGCGCTGGCCGGCGAGTACGGCGACATGTTCACCAAGGGCATCGTCGACGCGGCCAAGGTCACGCGCTCCGCGCTCCAGAACGCCGCCTCGATCGCCGCCATGGTCCTCACGACCGAGACGCTGATCACCGACCTCCCCCAGAAGGAGAAGGCAGGGGTCGGCGCCGGGTACGGCGGGGGCATGGACTACTAGCCACTCAGCAGGTGGCCGTTGGCTCCTGGCGAGCCGGGGTCCAGGCGAACTCGAGCCGGGTCATCCGAAGGGAGCCCGGCTCGCGCCGTTCCGCCGTCACTCGGGCTGCGAGGTAGCACGCCCGCGGGTCTCGACATCGGCAGGCGGCTCAGCTGGCGGATATACCATCTGCTGAGTATGGTATGTTATAGAGCATGATGACCGAGCAGCACCCCTCGGCAGGCCGGTCCCTCACGCCGACCTCGTACCTCGTCCTCGGCCTTCTGGCTAGGGAAGGGCCGTCGACGCCCTACGAGCTGAAGGGCCACGTCGCTGCCACGATCGGCCACTTCTGGTCGTTCCCGCATGCGCTCCTGTACAAGGAGCCGCCGCGGCTCGTCGGGCTTGGGCTCCTGACCGAGGAACGCGAGCTGGACGGACGGCGGCGGCGCCTGTTCACGATCACCGACGCCGGCCGCCAGGCGCTCCGCGCCTGGCTGGGCGAGCCCGCCACGCAGCCGACCGAGCTGCGCGACCTCGCCCTGCTGCAGCTCTTCTTCGCGGACCTCGAGCCGACGACCGCCCGACTCGCCATCGCGCGCGAGCAGGTGTCCCTGCACCGGGCGCAGCTCGCGGGCTACGAGGCCGGGGAGCGCCAGGGCCTGCGTCCGCCGGCCGACGCACCGGGCAGCCGGACGATCGAGCAGTGGCGCGGGGTAACCCTTCGCATGGGCCTGCTGTACGAGCGGGCGGCGGTCGAGTTCTGGGAAGGTGTCGTGGCTGCCGTCGACGCGGAAGAGGGGGCCACAGCGCGCGCGCACGCCGAGGACGACGGAGCGCAGATCGCACCGCAGGACCCCGGACCCCGGACCGACACGACCACCTAGCCCCGCAGCCTCGATCTGCCGATGGCTCGCGATCACCTCCACGGGCCGATATCGGCGCATTGCGGCGCCGTCCCGTCACGTCGGCAACGATGCGGCGCTTCGCCGGCACATCCCGGACACAGAACCGCGACGCCGGTTCGGACTGCGACGAACCGGCGCCGCGGGGGAGTCATCGGGCCGCGGGGTTAGCCGCGCCGACGGGATCGCATGGCGACGTAGCGGATCGACCACACCCAGCCGATCGACGCGACGCCGAGGAGCAGAAGGATGGGGGTAGGGACCGGCTCAGTGACCGCGGCCGGCGCACCTCCGACCGTGTCGGTGGGCGGCTGCGTGACCATTCCTTGCCCGGCCGAGCTCGGCGCTGTCGACGGCTGCGGGGTGCTCGATGGTGCCGAGCTCGGCGCTGTCGACGGCTGGGGGGTGCTCGATGGTGCCGAGCTCGGCGCTGTCGACGGCTGGGGGGTGCTCGATGGTGCCGAGCAGGCCGAGTCGTCGATGGCGTTGTGGTCCATCGTGACGGCCCCGTTGCGGGCGAGCGCGCGGCCCTGGATCGTTGCGCCCGTCTGGAGGGCGATCGACGTCAGGGCCAGTATGGTGCCCTTGAAGCTCGTCGTCGTGCCCAGCGTCGCCGAGCTGCCGACCTGCCAGTAGACGCTGCAGGCCGAGGCGCCGTTGATCAGAGAAACCGCGCTGTTCGGCGCCGTGATGAGGGTGGAGGCGGACTGGAAGACGTAGACGCCAGCGCCGTCGAGCGTGAGCGTGCCGGTCAGCCCAAGCGTGCCGGACGCGTAGACCCCGGGCTTGAGGGTCGTGCCGCCAAGCTCGGTCGCGACGCTCGAGACCGGCTTGGCCCCCGCCGCATCGTTGTAGGCCGTGATCAGGTCGCTCTTGGCCTGCAGGGCGACGGCGTCGCCGACGTGCTGCGTGCCGTGGAGCGTGACCGTCGCGAAGCCCGTGACGGCCGTGCCCGGGTGCAGCCCGACATCCCCGGTGATCGTGGTGGGTCCGGTGTTGGTGATGGTGGTTCCGGCGAGGACGGCGAAGCTCTCGGCCGTGCCGAGGTTCACGCTCGCCGCGCCGGACGCAGTCCCGGCCAGGGCGGCGGACAGAAGGACTGCCCCTCCAATCGTTCCCAGGGTCTTCATCGCATCTCTCCGTGCAGACGGTGCCAGGACAGGTCACCTGGCTTGCCCCGCGAGCGGGTGTGGGTCATCGTCATCTCGTTCCCTTCAGGGCGGCAGCTGCGGCCCTTGGGCTCAAACGCCGCGCCGCAGGTTGCTTCGGCCTCCCAGCCGCTGGCTCACGAAGATGACGAGAACGGCGCCGAACACAGCGACAGCGAGACTCTCGAGGTTGAGGCCCGTGACGTCGGCCACGTGCAGGACGGTGCCGGCGACAAACCCGCCGACCACTGCGCCGACAATGCCTAGGACGACCATCATCACTAGGCCCTCGCGGGATCCCATGATCAGATTCGCGATGAACCCAGCAATCGCGCCGAGCACGATCCAAGCAAGAATTCCCATGTATCGCAGTCCTTCGGATGGCCCCTGGAGCCCATCTTGCCAGTCTGGCACGGTGTCTAGGGGACCGTCACAATAGTATCGTCTACTATATATGATGTCAAGTGGAGCTAAGTCACGCACTCCTGAATGACTCGCGCAGGCGCGCCCGCGACATGCCACCGGTTGGAGTGTTGGGCGCGCCAGGTGCCACGTCATGACGAACGTTCATGCGCCGAGGTAGCGGAGGCGCCGACTCAGGACGGCCCCCAGACCGACTCTGACGAGGTATCCAACCCGCGGGGCGGTCCGCGCGCCGGTTTCCCGGCGCGCGGACCCATGAGGCGCCACGAGTGCGGACTGGCGTGGAACGTCCGCCTCGAGGCCGACGCGCTCCTGGTTGGCGAGAAGATCAAGGCCAAGGTCGAGCCCCCGCAGGCGGCGCTCGTCGAGGGCGAAACCCGGCGTCGCCATGCTTGTCCTGGATCCGGGCCACCGGAGTCCGCTGCGGGCCATTTCACCCCGAACACGACGGTGCGATGTACTCGTCCCGCTCGTTTCGACTGGCCCTGCCGGTCACCCGCGACCCGTGGGATACTCCGGGCGCCACCCGAGTGCAGGAGTGACTGTGTCCCAGGAACCCGCCGAGCCCGCGAGCCGCCCGAGCACCGAGGCGCGCCGCGCGCTCGTGCTCCACGACCGCGAGCTCGTGGTCGACCTGATCGAGCTGACCCTGAACCACGGCCTGTTCGCCGTGCGGGCCGCCCGGGGGCTGGCCGAGGCGGAGGCGATCCTGGCGGACTGGCACCCGCACCTCGCGGTCATCGACATGGACCACGACGACAGCACGGCGCTGCTCGGGCGCCTCGGCGCGTCGAACCGGCTGCGCGAGCGCGCCACGCCGGCGCTGGGGCTGACCCGCCGCGGCGACCTGCGGACCAAGCTCCGCGCGTTCGACCTCGGGGTCGACGACATCCTCGCGGTGCCGTTCTCGCCCGAGGAGCTGCTCGCCCGGGCCATCGTCATCACCCGGCGGGCGACCGGCTCGGACCGCCCCATGGTGCCGACGATCCGCCTGGGCGAGATCGAGATCGACATCCTGGGCCGCGAGGTGCGGGCCGGGGCCTCCGTGATCCACCTGTCCGGGATCGAGCAGAGCCTGCTCTACCTGCTGGCCAGCCGGGCCGGGCGCGTCGTCACCAGGGACGAGATCCTCGACGCCGTCTGGGGCACCGACTTCGTGGCCGAGAGCAACATCGTCGACCGGCACGTCCGGGGCCTCCGGGTCAAGCTCCAGAACGACTACCGGCACCCGCGGTTCATCGCGACCGTCCCCGGCAGGGGGTACCGGTTCGTCCCCACGTTCTCGAACGCCGGCTGGGGCGGCGGCGCGCCGGAGGCGGAGCGCACCCGGGACTGAGTGCGGGGTCGGCGGGATGACGTCCCGTCATGACCTGGGCTGCGCGCCGCGCAGTTTCATGGGCGAGCCGTCCCCGACCACCCGCTGGGCAGTCCTTGGCGCGACGGTCGTGAGGGTCGTGACGGAGCCGATCGATGTCGACTGCTCGAGGTGTAGGCGTCGCGGAAGGTCTGGCCACATCTCGACCGAGGTCGGCACGCTCGGCACCTCGACCGTGCGACTTACCAGTGGAAGGTGCCGCTGACGAAGAGGCCCGTCAGCGCGACCACCGTGATGACGGCGAGCACGGCTGCCGCGCCGCGGACGGCCCTCGACAGGTGGTATGGGTTTCCGGTCGTCGCCTGGTACGCGCGCGACTCCCGGTCGTGCTCCTGGCGCTCATTCCGGTTCCGGCCGCTCTCGCCCTCGCCCGCCATCTACCGCGAAGCTCTGGCGAGGGTGCCCGCGCTGGCCTTGTCGGCCTCCAGGGCGGCGTTGATCTCTGCGGTCGCTTCGTTGGAGAGGGACGTCTTGATCACCTCGCCGCCGAATGGCGCGAGCGCCGCCAGGGCCTTGTCCTCGGTCCACTTCTCGAGGAACAGGACGAGCGCCGCAGTGCCGGGCTTGAGCACGTCCTGCGTCCGCTGCCGGAAGTCATCCCGGATGCCCCAGCCGCGCATCGTACCCATGAGGGCGCCCCAGACGCCGCCGAGGATGAGGCCGCCGATCGGGAAGAGGAAGAGGAGTCCGAACAGGAGGCCGAGGAAGCCGCCCATCATCGCGCCGGAGCTCGTGGCCCCGGTCTTGGTCACCATCCTGGTCCGGCCGTCGGCGTGCTTGACCACGACGGCGGCCCCGTGGACGTGCATGATGAGGTCGTGCTCGAGCTGGCCCACCACCTCGTATGCCTTCTCGGCGGTGGCCTCGTCCGGGTAGCCGATGACGACCAGATCTGCCATGGTCTTCTGCTCCGTACTGATGGGTGTCTGTCGATGCGGGGCGGACTGGCGCGCCTCGTCGCCCCTCGCGGAAGCCCTGCCCCCGACCACGGCGGCTGGGCGGTGCGGCGGCCTTGCGTGGTCAGGCCCGCGTCGGTGGTGAGCGAGATCGCGCACGCGCCTTGCTTCTTTCGCCCCTTAGTCTGCCGCCCTGGACCGTTCGGTCATGACGGTCCGTCATCCCGTGCCCGCTCCGTGGGGCGGTGCCGGGCTGGTCATCCGCGATCGCGGATGACCAGCCCGATGGCGCGTCGTCATGCCCGCGTGGCGGTCGGGCCGCACGATGGCGCTTGGACCGCGCACCGCCCGTCTCTCGATCGATCGTGTTCCGGTGACCGTCGCCTGACTCGCCTGACGGGGATCGGCGCGGCCCCGAGCGCGATCAAGGAGCGGACCGCAACGGGGCCCTGGTCATGGGGTCGTCCAAGGCCAACGTCGACCATGCGCGCGTCGCCTCAGGCCGATGACGTCGGGTCATGACGCGACGCCTGAGGGAATCCAGACTCGACGTGGACACGCGGCGGCCAAGGGGCGCTCGTGCCGCAGCACGGAGGCCTCATGACGGAACGGCTGGGATCGGTTGGATCGGGGCGCTGGCGCGCGCTGCCGGCCCAACGCCTCGGGACCGACGCCCCACACGCGGGGGTGACCCGTGGGTAGGGAGCGGCCGCAGGTCATCATCGTCAGGCAGGGTGGCGACCACGGCTGCCTGATCACGGTCCTCCTGCTCATCGTGGCCTGGCCACTGGCGATCCTGTACTGGCTCCTCCGCCTGCTCGCGTGGGCCGCGGGGTCGGCCTTCGACTGGCTCACGGGCGGGCCGGTGCGCCGCCGCCGCCACTGACGCCGCCCGGCACGACACCGAATGCGGGCGAAGCAGAACTTGGCGGCCAGATTCCCCGGGGTCGCTTGCCCCGAGCAAGTACCGACGACACGCGAACCGCTTGGCGCCCCAGGTTGCCTGGCCCCGCAGCTCGGGAGGAGTCGCGCATGACCCCCCCGATCGGTCAACCGCGCGACCGCGACGCCCTGCGCGTCGCCTTCCTGGCGTCGGGAGCCCTCTTCTTCGGCCTGGCCGTCCTCGATCGGGTCCTGACTGTCTTCGCCATCTTCAGCTCGCTGCTCCTGACGATCTTCGTGGCTTGGCTCCTGGCGTTCCTGATGACCCCGCTCGTCGATGGCCTCGTGCGGCGATGGCACCTGCCACGCGGCCTCGCAATCGGCGCTGCCTACGGGTCGGTGATCGGAAGCCTTGCCCTGTTCGTCATGGCGGTCGCCCAGCTGGGCGTGCGCGAGGCGACGGACCTCGCGGGACGGGTCGACCAGATCACCGCGTCGATCGCGGGCCTCGCCGGGGGCCTGCAGCGCGCCGTCGGGCTCGACCGCTCGACGGTTGACCTCGCGGCCCTCGTCGAGGATGCGCAGCGCCAGGCGCTGCCGGCCCTGATCCAGGGGCTCACGGACCAGACGCAGGCGATCGCGGGCAGCGTGGCGGCCGTCCTCGGCACGCTGTTCATCACCGTCGTGCTCTCCGTGTACGCGGTCGCGGACCCGACGGCCATCACCGGGACGGTCCGCCGGATCGTGCCCAACCGCCATGCGGAGACCCTGCTGCTCGTCCAGCGCACGGTCGGGCGGTCGTTCCGCGGGTTCCTCCGCGCCCAGCTCGTGCTCGTCATGGTGCAGGCGACGATCACCCTGGTGCTCGGCCTGCTGTTCGGTCTGCCCTACCTGTTCCTCCTGACAGCCAGCTCCGCCGTGCTGATGTTCATCCCGTTCTTCGGGCCGCCGCTCGCCCTCATCCCGATCGTGTTCGTCGCGGTCGCGTTCCGGCTCGACGCGGCCCTGCTCGTCGTTGCCGTCCTCGTCGTCTCGCAGACGCTTCTCGTGAACGCGATCCAGCCCCGGCTTCTCAGGCGGGAGGTTGGCCTCCACCCGATTCTCGTCCTCGTAGCCCTCCTCTTCGGCGCGCAGGTGGCTGGCCTCTGGGGGGCCATCTTCAGCATCCCGCTGTGCGCCATCGCAACGCTGCTCGTTCGCTACGTCATCGACGCCCGAGCGGTGAACGAGGTCGAGGGCATCGAGCTCGACGAGGCGGTGGCCGCCATCCAGGCCGAGCACCCGGAGGTCGAGCTCGAGGAGGCAGTGGGGATGGCCGCTGACCAGGCCGAGGCGATGCTCGAGGCGGACGCATCGCACGAGGCCGCCGCCCTGCACGAGGCCGCCGCATCGCACGAGGCCGCCGCCCTGCTCGAGGCGGACGCATCGCACGAGGCCGCCGCATCGCCCCGAGAGTCGGGTCGCGAGTAGCGCGTCAGGAGCGCGGGCCGGCGATGTCGGCCGCGACGCACGCGACGGCCGTCGGGTACGCCGAGGCGGCTGCCAGGGACAGGATGACGGGCCGTCATGACGCCGCGCCGACCGCGGCGCCTACTGCGAGGGACAGCATCGGCCGGAGTGTCGCCCGGCGGGGTCGCCAGGCCCCGCTTCCCCGGATGCCGGAACAGCAACGGGAGGCCACCATGGCCATCGATCAGGTCGACAGGACAGTCGTCACCCAGGAGACCACGCCCACGGGCCAGGAGTCCGTCCGCACCGCCAGCCGCCACGTGACCACGGGGGGCCCCGGCGGCGCCGAGACGGGCCGCCGCGTCGCGGCCCTCGTCTTCGGGCTCATCCAGATCGTCATCGGGGCGCGCGTCGTCCTGCTCCTGCTCGACGCCCGGGAGGCCAACGGGCTCGTGTCCGCGATCCTGAGCACCAGCCAGGTGTTCGTGGCGCCGTTCGAGGGGATGCTCCGGACCGACGCCCTCCACTCGGCCGGCTCCACGCTCGACGTGACCGCCATCGTCGCGTTCGTCGGCTGGACGGTCCTCGAGCTGGTCGTGCTCTGGGTCATCGGGATCTTCGCCCGCCGGTCGACCACCGCATCCGCCTGAGCCAACGCCTGCGCGCCCGTCCGGGACGAGCGCGGCACGAGAGGGGCTGCGCCCTTGGGGATCATCGCCCGGGTCGTCCTCGGCGCCGTCGCCGGGCCCATCGCCAACCTGATCACGGGCGGCGGGGAGGGCCTGGTCATGATGGTCGTGCTCGGGATCGTCGGCGCCGTGGTCGGCGGCCTCGTCGCCGGGACGCTGCTCGGCATCGCGGACATCACCGGCTTCAACCTCTCCAGCCTCCTGGTCGCGGTGTTCGGCGCCGTGATCGTCATCCTCGTCGCGCGGCTCTTCCAGTCGCGCGGCGGGGGCAGGGCCGCCTGATGGCCAATCAGCACGTCAAGGGCGCCGTCAGCGCAGCCAAGGGCAACGTCAAGGACGTCGCCGGAAAGCTCACCGGCAACAAGAAGCTCGAGGCGAAGGGCAAGGCCCAGAAGGTCCAGGGGAAGGCCCAGAGCGTCCTGGGCGACGTCGAGGACGCCATCTCT
>JAJZRG010000064.1 GCA_021802825.1 Chloroflexota bacterium | reverse complement strand
CCTCGCTGACCCGGTGGGCCAGGAGGGCTGTCTGGTAGCCCCGACCGCGGAACTCGGGGTAGGTCGCCCCGAAGCCAAGCCACGCCACGCCGTCTCGGGCGAACATCGATCCCGTCGAGACGACGCGGTCGGCCCCGTCGCGCACGCCGAAGTGTCGAAACCCGTCGGCGCCGACCGTTGCGCCGAACCATGGAGCGAGCACGGGAGGCACCCCCCCACGCGGCCACGTTGACGGCTTCGAAGCCATCCCGATCCGCCACCGTGAGCTCATCGACTGCGATCGGCGGATCGATGGGGACGGGGGCTGGGCGCCGCCACGTCTTCGCCTGCCGGATCCCGGAGTCGAGGAGACCATGCGCGGTGAGCAACTCGCGCAGGTTCGATGGGCCCCGGCGTCGACATCCGGCGATACGTCTCGCGAACGAGGGCATCGATCTCGGTCCGCGTCTCCTCGTCCGCCAGCATCAGCGCCTCCTCGTCAATCTGGCCGCAAGCTCCACGCAGGCAGCCACCAGATCAACCCATGGTTCCGAGGCAGGTCGTCGGCCACGCCCGCGGGTCGAGCGTGGCAGCACGAGGCGTGGGAGAGCGCACTCTCCGGCCCCGCGCCCGGCAGCGCGGCAACCTCGGCGACCGCACGCTCGTGAGGCCGCGGCGTCGGTCGTCGCCCCTGCCCCGCCCGTTCGCCAAGGGGTGCTTGGCGGTCGAGTGCGCAAGGTCGAGGCGATGGATGGCCACCTTCTGTCGATCCGCGGCCTGTCGATCCGCGGCCACCGAGTACCCTCAGCCGTGCGGCGGCAAGCGGGTCGCCTGATCCGTCCGCCACGACGAGGGAGGATGGGCGATGAGCGGGCTGCCGCGACTCTTCGAGGATGTCTCCCGCTGGTACGCAGTGACGACGCTCGCGCTCGGGATCCGCACGGGCCTGGCCGACGCGCTTCTCAGCGGCGGCGGAACTGCCGCCGAGCTCGCCGCCACCGCGCTGGTCGATCCGAACAACGCCGCCCGCTGGGCAGATGGGATGGTCGCGCCGGCTATGCCACGGTGACCGATGGCCGCTACGAGCCGCTCGATGAGACCGTCGGGCTGCTGCGCGGGGGCGTCCCCATCGACGTCCGCGCCGTCGCCGAGCTGCTCGTGCCGCTCGGGTCGCTCCTGCCCCGGGTCGCCACGGCGATCCGCGACGGGGGCGGCATCGAGTCGGCGGAGTTCCAGGCCGCGCTCGGCATGACGTCCGAGCGGGTGAACGGCCCGATGTACCGCGCGTTCCTCCTCGACGAGTGGATCGCCGGCCACCCGGAGCTGGCGGAGGCCCTCGCGCACGGGATCGACGTCGCCGAGGTTGGGCCGGGCAGCGGCACCGCGCTGCGGATCCTCGCCCGCGCATTCCCCGCGTCGCGCTTCGTCGGCTACGACGTGGATGTCGCGACAGTCCGGGAAGCGGTCGCGGCGGCGGCCGACGAGGGCCTCGCCAACCTGCGCTTCGAGGCTGTCGATGGCGGCGCCATGCCCCGCGCGGCCTTCGACCTCGTCTGCATGTTCGACGCATTCCACCACGTGAGCGATCCGTCCGCGGTTCTCGACGGGATGCGGGCCGCGCTGCGTCCTGGCGGTTCCCTGCTGCTCGCCGAGTCCGCCGTGTCCGGCGATCCCACAACCGACGCGGCCGATCCGACCTCGCCCATCATCTACGGCTGCGACCTGCTCTACTGCTACCAGGAGAGCAAGCTCGCCGGCCGTACCGGGACGGGCGCGACATGGCCCGGCCGCGGGCTCGAAAGGATGCTCGCCGACCACGGGTTCTCCGAGACCGGGCGGGTAGCCTCGCAGGCGGGGTACGTGGTGATCCGGGCGACGCCGCTCCGCAACTGACGTCCGGCCGGATGTCGATCGACCATGAGGCGCCCCGCGCCACGTCCACCGACAGGGATACCAGGCACCGTGAGACACGGCACACGCCGTTTGGCGGGCTGCCACGTCCCGGCGGACGAACGTCCGGGCCTGCCGCCCACCGGCGAGTGGATGGCGCCGCCCTCCGTGGCCACTCCGGCACAGGTTGGGGGCCGGGCCTCGAGCGTTGTCGATCGGCAAGACGAGTTCCGGCGGATCCGACCCGCGCTTCACCCCTGCTTTTCGGATAGAGCGAACAGTCCGAGCCTCACGCCGGGCTTTCCGTGAGCCGATGGCCCTTCCGAGCCCCGCCCGTCGAGCTCGGAATCGACCCGCAGCGGGCCGAACGCGCGTGATTGGAGCGTCCGCGACCCGCGGCGGACTCCCGAAGCCGCGCGCGGCCCGAGTCTTGTTCGCTAGGAGTGAAAAGTCGCCACGCGCGGGCGCTGGGGGCGGGTCAGCCGGACGCCGGCGTCGCCCCAGGGCCGGCTCACCAAGTGCGGGCGCGCGCCAGCCCGGGCGCCAGCGAGCGCGCGAGGCGGCGACAGCCCGAGCGCGAGCGAGCACGACAGGCCAGCGCGGCGATGGGCTCGCTGAGCCGCCGCCCAGTCCGAGCTGCCACCTAGTCGTTGTAGAGGCGCTCCTCGATCAGCTTCTCCTGCACGGTGCGGCCGTTGGGGTCGAAGCAGGAGAACTCGAAGTGCTTCTCGAATTCGAGGTCAACCGCGTCCATGCCGCCGCGGTTCTTCTCCACCGAGAGCACAACCCAGTCGCGGAACCGCTGCGCCTGGTACGGGTTGAACTCGATGTTCACCTTGGCGACGATCTGGTACTTCTCGTTGAGGATCAGGATGATGTCGGCTTCGTAGTTGATCGCCGACGACCCGCGCAGGTGGTAGTTGCGCAGCCGCGAGGCCTTGAGGCCTTCCTTGTCTGCGGCGACGATCGCGATCATCGGGACGTCCTCGGACAGTGCGACGTCCTTGAGGCCGTTGATCACGAACGTGACCTTCTCTGCCTCGTTCGGCGGCTCCGGGATGACCGGCACCTTCTGCATGTAGTCCACGACCACCATCAGCCGCCGGTCGCCCGATAGGGCGCGATGCTGCTTCACGAGCTCGCGGATGCCATCGATCGTGCTGGCGGTCTGCGTTCCGCGGAGCAGGAACAGGTTCTGCCCGTAGCGGGCGATCCGGTCGAGCGAGGGCCGCAGGCGGGGGTTCGCCGCCAGCTGCGCCACGCCGCCCCCCTCGGACATCCAGGTACCCAGGATCTCCTTGCGCACGTCCTGGATCTTGATGGCACCGGTGGTGTGGGGCAGGTGGGTGAGCGCCGACTCCGCGGCGATCAGCCGGTTGAGCAGGTAGAGCTCGTCGTGCTCGTAGCAGATGTAGAGCACATTCGCCTGGCCGCCCGACGCGACGTTGCGCGCCATCTGGAGCGCCATGGTGGTCTTGCCCGTGCCCTGGGCGCCGCCGATGAGCAGCAGCTCGCCCGCGCGGAGCCCGCTGCCGATCGTTTTGTCGAGGGGCGTGAAGCCGAGCGGCAGGGGCTGGTACTCCCCGACCCGCCCCGTCGCGACCTTGTCGTTCAGGTCAACGAGCACCTCGATCGCGGACCGAGGCGCCATGCTGCCATTGGGCCCGTCAAGCCGCCACGCCGACCTCGGCAGTGGCCCGGTTTCCGCCGGCCCAGTTTCCGTCGTCACGCCGTCATGCCCTCCCCGCGGAACCCCATCATCGACGCATCCTAGCACCCGGGCACGCACGCGCCCCTCCGCAGATCGTCCTACCGAGTGGGCCTACTGCGCGCCGCGCGGCAGCCGGGCGAGCTCGTCCCAGAGCCGGACGATGATCCGCGTGCCCGTCTCAAAGTTGCGCTCGTCGAGCCACTCGTTGGGGGCGTGGGCGTTGCAGTTGGGCTGGTCGAAGCCGGCCAGCACGACCGGCAGCCCGAGGACGCTGCTGAACGCCGCCGTGACCGGGATCGAGCCGCCCTCGCGGATGAACACCGGGTCCACGCCCTCCACGGCCCGGATGGCGCGCGCCGCCGCCTGGGTCGCGGGATGGTCGGTCGGCGTCAGGCTCGCCTCGCCGCCGTGGATGAACGTCGTGGTGACCCTGACGCCCCGAGGCGCCACCTGGGCGACGTAATCCCGCAGCGCCTCGAACACCTTCCCGGGCTTCTGGTCGGCGACCAGGCGCGTGGACACCTTGGCGTGAGCGTGCGCTGGGATGATCGTCTTGGCGCCATCGCCCTGGAAGCCGCCCCAGATGCCGTTGACGTCGAGCGTGGGGCGGGCTGTACGGCTCTCGAGGATCGTCCAGCCGGTCTCGCCCACCAGTGCCGGGACCTGCGTCTCCTCGCGGAACGACTCCTCGTCGAACGGCAGCGCCGCCATCTGGGCGCGGTCGGCGTCGCTGAGCGCGACCACGTCGTCGTAGAACGTCGGGATCCTGACGCGACCGTCGGGCCCCTTGAGCGCGGTGATGATCCGGGCGAGCGCGATGGCCGGGTTTTCGACCGAGCCCCCGTACTGCCCCGAGTGCAGGTCAACCGGCGAGAGCTCGACGTCGATCTGCGCGTACATGATCCCGCGCAGGCCCACGGTGATGGCCGGGACGTTGCCCTCGAAATACGTGGTGTCGCTGATGACCGCGACGTCGGCGCCGAGGCGGTGGCGGTTCTGGGGGATCCACGCGAACAGGCTCTCCGAGCCGTACTCCTCCTCGCCCTCGAACACGAAGGTGAGGTTGACGGCCGGTGCCCTGCCCGCAGCCCGCAGCGCCTCGATCGCGGACAGATGCATCACGAGCTGGCCCTTGTCGTCCGCCACGCCGCGCCCGACGAACCGCCCGTCGCGCAGGAAGGGCTCGAACGGGGCCGTCTCCCACAGCTCGACCGGATCCACCGGCTGGACGTC
This sequence comes from Chloroflexota bacterium, assembly GCA_021802825.1. Taxonomy (GTDB): domain Bacteria; phylum Chloroflexota; class Limnocylindria; order Limnocylindrales; family CSP1-4; genus CAIXZV01. The sequence goes on along the minus strand of JAJZRG010000064.1, from coordinate 13,327 downwards.
GAAGTGGCAGTAGACGAGCACGGTGGGGGCGCCGGGCGCCTCGTGGATCCGCCCGTAGACGATCGGGTGGAGCTGGGTCTCGCACACCTCGACCTCGGTGGCGCCCACACCCCGCAGCCTCGCGGCGATCCACTCCGCCGCCGTCACCATGTCCGCCGCGTGCTCGGGCTGAGTCGAGATGCTGGGGATCCTGGCGAACTCCAGCAGCGTCGCCGCCCGCGCCTCGCGCGAGCCCACCAGGGCCGCCTCCACCGCAGGGTCGATCGGGGTTGGCTCGGGGCTGCGCGGCTCGTCGGTCATGGGTGCTCCTGACGGCTGAGATGGCTCGACCCGATGCTACCCGCAGCGGACACGCTACGAGGGCGGACCAGTGGGTCCGCCCTCGTAGCGTGATGGTTCGGTGGTCTGGCCTCCGCGGCCCGGCGTCAGGCCGGCTGGGGCGAGGGGTTCGGTGCAGGCGCCGTGGGGCCAGGCGAGGTGCCGCCCTCGTTGCCTGGGGCGATGACCCGCGGGATCCCGGCCTTGCGCTCGGGCTTGGGCGGGATGCCGTCGAAGATCGTCTCGAAGGCCTCCGCGTCCACGGTCTCCTCGGCGATCAGCTTGTCGGCGAGGCGGTCGAGGCGGTCTCGGTGCGCGGTGAGCACTTGCGTCGCCCGCTCGTACGCGTTGTCGATGAGCGAGCGGACCTCCTCGTCGATCATCTTGGCGACGTCGTCCGAGTAGTTGCGCTGCTCCCCGATCTCGCGGCCGAGGAACACGAGCTCGTCGCGCTTGCCGAACGAGAGCGGCCCGAGGCGATCGCTCATGCCGAACTCGGTGACCATGCGCCGCGCGAGGTCGGTGGCCTTCTCGATGTCGTTGCTGGCACCGGTGGTGATGTCGCCGAACACGAGCCGCTCGGCGACGTTGCCGCCCAGCAGGCCCGCCAGCTTGTCCTCGAACTCGGTCTTGGACTGGAGGTAGCGGTCCTCCGTGGGCAGCGCCATCGTGTAGCCGAGGGCCATGCCGCGGCTGATGACCGTGACCTTGGCGACTGGGTCGCACTTGGGCAGGATCCGCTGCACGACGGCGTGGCCGCCCTCGTGGTAGGCGATGATCCGCTTCTCCTCGTCGGAGATGACGCGGCTCTTGCGCTCCGGGCCTGCGACGATGCGCTCGAGGGCCTCGGAGAACTCGTTCATCCCGACAACCTTCTTGTTGCGCCGCGCCGCCAGGATCGCCGCCTCGTTGACGAGGTTCGCGAGGTCGGCACCGGAGAAGCCGGGCGACTGGCGCGCGACCTCCTCGACCGACACGGTCTTGTCGAGCGGCTTGCCCTTGGTGTGGACACGCAGGATCGCGACACGGCCCTTCATGTCCGGGCGGTCGAGGATGACTTGGCGGTCGAAGCGGCCGGGCCGCAGGAGCGCCGGGTCGAGGACGTCGGGGCGGTTGGTGGCCGCGACCACTATCACGTTCGTGTTGGTGTCGAAGCCGTCCATCTCGACCAGGATCTGATTGAGGGTCTGCTCACGCTCGTCGTGACTGCCGCCCAGGCCGGCACCGCGCTGGCGGCCAACCGCGTCGATCTCGTCCACGAACACGATGCATGGCGAGTTGCGCTTCGCCTGGTCGAACAGGTCGCGTACGCGGCTGGCGCCGACGCCCACGAACATCTCGACGAACTCGGAGCCCGAGATGCTGAAGAACGGCACCCCGGCCTCGCCGGCCACGGCTCGCGCCATCAGCGTCTTGCCGGTGCCCGGAGGGCCCACGAGCAGCACGCCGCGCGGAATGCGCGCGCCGAGCGAGTTGAACTTCTCGGGGTACTTGAGGAACTCCACGACTTCTTGGAGTTCGGTCTTCGCCTCGTCCACGCCGGCGACGTCAGCGAACGTGACGACGGTCTTGTTGCCCAGGAACATGCGCGCCCGGCTCTTGCCGAAGCTCAGCGCCTGGTTGTTGGTGCCCTGGGCCTGGCGCATCATGAAGAAGATGAAGCCCCCGATCACGAGCAGCGGCAGCAGGCCCGTGAGGAGGAGGCCGATCCACGAGGTGTCCGGCGTGGGCTTGCGGATGAAGGCGTCGTTGCCCAGCTCGGCCTGGCCGCCATCCTTGGCCGCCTGGGACATGTCAGCGTAGACGTTGGTCATGATCTGGTTGGGGACGACGACCGAGTAGGCCGTGCCGTCCTTGAGGGTGACCGCGACCGTTTCGCCGTCCTGGATGGCCTGCTTGACCTGGCCAGCGCGGACGTCATTCATGAACCGGGCGTAGCCGACCTGGTTGGGCTGGGTCGAGGAGTTGACCCAGGTGTAGAGCAACACGACCGTGCCCACCACGAGGACGAGCATCACGATCCCGTTGCGCAGGAACTTTGCGTTCAAACGGAGCGCCTCCGAAAGGTCCAAGGCCGGAGGGGGCCGGCCGTCGGGCGAGTATAGCGCCGGGTCCCCGCACGACCCTCAAACGAGGGTTCCGCACCGCCTGGTGCCAGTACGCCGCAGCAGCCGTTGCGGATGCATGCCCGCCGGCTCTCCGGGCATCAAACAAGAGACCCGTCCGGGCGTGGCGCCCGAACGGGTGATGAGTGCTGGTGGCTGGGGACAGAATCGAACTGTCGACCGGGCGGTTATGAGTCGCCTGCTCTGCCGCTGAGCTACCCAGCCACGGGCGCGGATTGTAGACCAGTTTACCCGCCGCCGGCGCACTCCCTGCGATTGCCCATTCCCGTGGGGCCCCGAAACGGTGACAATGGCCGGGCCCAGAGTTCCTGCACGGGGAGACGTGGATGGCGAGCGACATGCCCGGCCCGGAGGCCGGTCCGCAGCAGCCTGAGCCCGAGGCACAACGACCCGCACCGACCCCACCCGCAGGGCCTGCGGTGCCGGGATGGACGGCACCGCCCCCGCCCAACACCAGCGCGGGCGGACCGATCCCCGGCTGGGGTGCTGCGCCCGCCGCCCCCCAGCAACCATCCCAGCCCGGGCCCCAGCCCGCCCCCCAGCCTTCGCCCCAGCCGGGCTGGGGTGCCACGGCTCAGGAGCCGCAACAGCAGCCGTCCCAGCCGCAGGCGCCAGCGTGGAACTCGCCGGCCCAGCCGCCGGTCCCGCAGCCCGGCTGGGCGACCCCGCCTCCTCCCCAGGGGCCCGCCCCACAGCCCGGCTGGGGTGCGCCCGGACAGCCGCAGCCCGGCTACGTCTACGGTGCTCCGCCGCCTGCGAAGACCGGGGGCAACGGGTGCCTCAAGGCGTGCCTCATCGTTGGCGCGATCCTCGTGGTCCTGGCGATCGTCGTCGTGATCGCCCTGGGGGCCCTCGGTGCGAGCTTCGTCGGCGGGCTGGGCATCGACTCCAGCGGCAACCTGAAGGACTGCCCGATCGTGTCGAGCGCTCAGCTCAAGTCCGCACTCGGCCCCGACACCGAGGCACACCCGCTGTCCGGGCTCGCCAACGCTGCGGTCGGCCTCACGCTTGACAAGCGCGTTCTGAAGGACGCGGACAACTGCTACATCGTGTCCGGCGCCAGCAGCGATTCGACGCAGGTCAGCGGGGGCTACGGGCGCATCGCCAAGTACAGCGGCGGTGACGCGGCCTCCGTGTTCGACCGAGAGCGATCGAGTGCGCAGGCGGGCAAGTACTTCGCCCAGGACGTCTCGGGCGCGGGTGACCAGGCGTTCTGCACCGGCTGGTCAGACACCTACCCGGCGACAGGCGCGCTGGTTCGCAGGGGCAACGACCTCGTCTACGTGAGCCTGCTCGTCGGCAGCTCGTACGGCGACATTTTCCTGGACCAGGCCAGCAGCGCTGCGGGGGTCCCGTACTCGCCCAAGGCATGCAGCGAGGCGGTCTCGATCGCGGAGCTTGCGTTCCACTAGGCGCCCAACCACCCGCCGGAGCCCGGCGGCGTCAGCCCTTGTGGCTGCCCGCCGGGTTTGACGGACCGTCGCCCGGACCGAACAGGAGCCGGATCCACTGCTGGAGCGGGCCCGGGCTGTCGGTCGTAGCGCCGAGGCGCATGGCTGCCGAGCCAGGTGCGTCGGGCGGCAGCGCCGGCGCGTTGTCGGCGAGCGCGAACGGGATCTCCCGGGCCGTGCCCAGCCGGTAGGCGCGGGCCTGCTGCTCGATGTACGCCTGGCGCTGGATCAGCGCGAGCTCTGACTGGAGCGCCATGACGTCAGAGCGGAGGGCCGCGTTCGACGTCCGCATCGCGTCGGCGCGGGCCGACGCCTCGCTCGCCTGGCCGACCTGATGGGCGAACAGGAGGATCACCCAGGCGGCGACGACGGCGCCCAGCAGCAGCGCGATCCGGCGGCGCGTCAGGCCGGCCACCGGCAGGTCCGCGAGGCTCACGGCCGCCCCGCCGAGGACGGGCGCCGGCTCTGGGACAGACTCGGCGGCCTGAGTGTCGGGGGTGCGGTCGCGCGCGTCGGGTCGAGACATCAGGGCGAGAGTAGCTTCGCGGGATTCCGCTGTCAACCGAGTTCCGGCAGCGCTCGGCAGCCCCATTGCGCACGGCCGCCGCACGGGCTGTGACAGCCGAGGTGTCACGCGGGCGGGGCAGGCTGGCGTAGACTTCGGTCCAATTCGCTCATCCGTTCGGTTTGCATTGGAGCCGGCCATGCGCACCTACGCCCCCGCGCCCACGCTCGCCGTCCTGGAGCGCATCCTGGACGAGCCGTCGCTCGCCCGCGGCCTGGTCCACCACGAGGTGCGGCCAGCGACGGAGGCCCGCCATGCGGACTGGCCGGCCTGGCTGGACCCTCGGCTCCGGGCCGGCCTGGCCAAGCGCGGGATCGAGCGGCCCTACCTCCACCAGGCCGATGCCATCGAGGCGGTGCACGCCGGGCTCGACGTCGTCGTGGTCACGCCCACGGCGTCGGGCAAGTCGCTGTGCTACACGGTGCCGGTGCTCCAGGCGCTGGCGGAGGACCCCTCGGCACGTGCGCTGTTCCTGTTCCCCACCAAGGCGCTGGCGCAGGACCAGGTGGCGGAGATCAGCGAGCTCGTCCGGGACGCGGAGCTGGAGGTCTCGTCGGCGGCGTACGACGGCGACACGCCCGCACCCATCCGGTCAGCGATCCGCAAGGCCGGGCAGGTGGTGGTGACCAACCCGGACATGCTCCACTCGGCCATCCTCCCCCACCACACCAAGTGGTTCCAGCTGTTCGAGCAGCTGCGCGTCATCGTCATCGACGAGCTCCACACCTACCGCGGCGTGTTCGGCTCCCACGTCGCCAACGTGCTCCGTCGACTCCTCCGCCTGTGCGCGCACTACGGCAGCCACCCCGTCATCGTGTGCTGCTCCGCCACGATCGGGAACCCTTCGGAGTTCGCGGAGACGCTCACGGGACGCCCCGTCCAGCTGATCGACCGCAACGGCGCGCCCTCGGGCGAGAAGCACCTCGTGCTCGTGGACCCGCCGGTCATCGACGCCTCCACTGGCGCCCGGGGATCGGCGCTCACGCTCGCCGAGCGCTGGGCGCTCCCGTTCCTCCGCGCCGGGCGGCAGACCGTCGTGTTCGGCAAGAGCCGCGTCCAGGTCGAGATCATGCTCAGCAACCTGCGGGAGCGGCTGCGACAGGACCTGGGGCCGCGGAGCCGCCTGCGCGGCTACCGGGGCGGCTACCTGCCCACGGAGCGCCGGTCGATCGAGCGCGGACTGCGAGACGGCGAGGTGCTGGGGGTCGTGTCCACCAACGCGCTCGAGCTGGGCGTGGACATCGGGCGCCTGGACGTCGCGATCCTGGCCGGCTACCCGGGCTCGATCGCCGGGACGTGGCAGCAGATGGGCCGCGCCGGACGGCGGGGCGACGTGAGCGTGGCGGTCCTGGTTGCCTCCCCGGCCCCCGTGGACCAGTACGTCATCCACCACCCGGAGTTCGTGCTCGGCGGCCAGCCCGAGGAGGCGCGCCTGGACCCGGACAACCTCCACATCCTGCTCGCCCATGTCCGCGCCGCCACCTTCGAGCTCCCGTTCGAGCCAGGCGAGTGGTTCGGCCCGGGCCCTGCGGACGAGCTCCTCGCGTTCCTCGCTGAGGGGGGCCAGGTGCGCCAGGCCGACGACGGGCGCTGGTACTGGAGCTCGGAGAACTTCCCGGCGTCGGAGGTCTCGCTCCGCGCCGCCGCCCCCGAGAACGTGGTCATCATCGACACGTCCCCAGACCGGCCTCGCGTGCTGGGCGAGGTGGACCTGTTCAGCGCCCAGGTCCTCGTCCACGAGCACGCGATCTACATGCACGAGTCGGTGCAGTACCACGTGGACCGCCTCGAGTGGGGCGAGCGGAAGGCCTACGTCCACAGGATCGACGCGGACCACTACACCTACGCGAACCGGGCCGTGACGCTCAAGCCGCTCGACGTCTTCGCCTCGGCGCCAGCCGCTGGCGGGTCGCGCGTCCACGGCGAGGTGATGGTCGCGAGCCTGGTCACCCTGTACAAGAAGCTCAAGTTCGGCACGGACGAGAACGTGGGCTGGGGGCCCATCGACCTGCCGGAGATCGAGCTCCAGACCACCGCCTACTGGCTGACCGCGGAGGGCGCGGCGATCGGCTGGCGGCGCGACGAGCTGGACGTGGCGCTGATCGGCGCGGGGCGCGCCATCCAGGCCGTGGCTGCGGTGCTGCTCATGGTGGACCCGCGCGACCTCGGCCTGGTGGCCCAGGTCCGCTCGCCCCACCACGAGGCGCCCACGATCTACCTGTACGAGGCGATGCCCGGCGGCGTGGGGCTCTCGGAGCGGCTCTGGGCCCGCCATGACGAGCTGGTCACGGGCGCCGCCGAGCTGATCCGCGCCTGCGGCTGCGAGGCGGGCTGTCCGGCCTGCACGGGGCCGCGCCTGGAGCCCCAGGTTGACGGGAAGGCGCTCGCGCTGCGACTGCTGGCGTCGCTCGCCCCCCGGACGACGGCGGCCTCAGCGGGGTCGGGCAGCGAGGACGACGCGGCCCTGGCGCACCCTCGGGCAGCCGTCGCATGACGGAGGGCAACGCGGCAGCATCCGGCGGACGGGCGAGGCCGAGCCGGTGACGCCCGAGCCCATCGCGGCCGTGGAGCCTGTGCCCGCCGTCACCCGCGAACGGCGGCTGGCCAACCTGCGCGCAACACTCGCGCGTGGCGGCGGGCCGCCTGCCGGGCCGGCCCAGCTCCCGGCGCGCGCGCCGTTCGCCGGGCGCCGGTCGGCCGACCTCGCCCTTCGGCTCGCGCGGGCGCTCGGCGCGGAGGCGGCGGACAGCGCGGACGGCTGGCTGGTGCGACGGGTCGTCACGCCCATCGACATGCCGCTGGACCGCGAGCGCCTGGCGGCCCTTCCCGGTCACCCGCCCGCCGACGCGCCCCTCGTCTGCCTCGACACCGAGACCACGGGCCTCGCCACGGCCGCGGGCACGCTGGCGTTCCTCGTGGGCCTCGCGCGCTGGGACGGCGTCTCGTACCGCCAGACGCAGCTCGTGCTCCCGGACCACGCGGACGAACCGGCCCTCCTCGCCGAGATCGAGCGCTGGGTCAGCCCCGACGCGTGGCTCGTCTCGTACAACGGTCGCGGCTTCGACTGGCCGCTGCTCGAGGCGCGCTTCCGGCTCGCGGGGCGAGCCGCCCCCGCCCATGCGGGCCACCTCGACCTGCTGCCGTTCGTGCGCCGGGTGTTCCGCCACCGGATGGAAGACGCGCGGCTGCGGACGGTCGAAGAGCGGCTCCTCGGCGTGACGCGCACGGGCGACGTCGAGGGCTGGGAGATCCCCTCGATCTACCTCGATGTGCTCCGCGGTGGCCCGGTCGAGCCGCTGGCGGGCGTGGTGATCCACAACGAGAAGGACGTCCGGGCGCTGGGCCTCCTGCTCGCCCATGTGGAGCGCCACTACGCGGAGCGAGAGACGCGGCTGGGTGCGCCGCGCGGGGACCTGGCCGGCCTCGCCCGTGCCTACGGACGGGCACGGCGCCACGACGAGGCGCTCGCCTGCCTCGACGACGCGCTGGCGGGGTCGGACGCCACGAGGGATCCGTTCGGGCGGACGCCCGTCGCGCGGGGCGGCCCTGACGAGGAGGGCGGCCGGCCGGGTGCGGCCTGGTGGGAGCCGCGGACGCGTCCCCACTTCGGGGGTCGGGCGCCGAGGGGCGGCTGGCGCGGCGAGCTGGCCGCTGGGCGCGGCGGCCCGCTGGGTCCGGAGCCGAGCGCCGCGCCATGGGACGCCGGACCCTCGTGGACGGACGAGCGGATCGAAGCGGAGCGGGCCCGAACGCTGCGGCGCCTCGGACGCTGGGCAGAGTCGTCGGAGGCGTGGCAGGCGGCCGCGGGGGCGGGCGGCGCGCTGGGAGCCATCGCCTGGATCGAGGTCGCGAAGCTGCGGGAGCACCGCTTGGGGGATCCCCTGGGCGCGCTCGCGGCGACCAGGGCGGCGTGGCGGATCCTGGAGCGCTCGCGCCAGCTCGGCCGGCCATACCCGCGGGTCGAGGCAGACCTCGTGCGCCGAGGGGCGCGGCTCGCCGCGCGGGTCGCGCGGACGGTCGACGCTCGAGGAGGTTGAGCCGGCGAGCCGAGTGGCTCCTCCCAACCCGGCGGGCCAAGCTGTCCGCCGACTGACGCCTCGTCTCAGTCGGGGTTGTCGCCCCCGGCCATCCTCGCGATTGCATCCTCGCGGTGGGGCACGCCGAACAGGCCCGGGCCCTCGAGGATGAGCGAGCCGCACGCGGCGCCGAGCCGGAGATCACCGTCGCCGTCGGGCCAGTGCGCGACGAGCGACGGCTCCACCTGGGCGGCGAAGACCCCTGAGAGGAACGAGTCGCCTGCGCCGACCGGGTCCACGTAGGACTGGATCGGGATGGAGTGCCAGTGCCGCGTCGAGGCGATCGTGCCGTCAGGCCCGATCCGGTGGGCGTTGCCGCCGTGGATGCCGTCGGTGAGCAGCATCTCGGCGCCGGGGCGGAGCAGGGTCGCCAGGTCGGAGGCGCTGGTGACGTCGTCGATGTCGTCCACACCCACACCGATGAGGTTCGACCGCCACACGACCGGCGAAGTGAAGGGCTGGCGATGGTGGACCCTGGCGCCCGGGACGAGCACGCGCAGGAGGCCCTGCCAGCCGAGCGCGACATGGGCGTCCGGCGGCGGGATCTCGGCCCACACGTCGGGGATCTCCGCGGCGACCGGGGCGATCATCCACGCGCGAGCAGACCGCCAGGCGTCGGGCAGCGCCGCCGGGTCCACGGGGTCGGAGACCTGCGGCGTCTCCTGGATGCGGCCTGTGGGGGTCTCGGTGTTGATGAAGATCGGCCCCCTCGAGCCCGGCTGGATCCGCACGTCCACACCCGCGTCGCGGATCATCTCGATCTCGCTCGACCCAGCAGCCAGCTCGTCGGCCACCACGATCGCGCCGACCCGCAGGCCCAGGCGCGCCAGGGCCAGCGCCGAGTACGAGGCGCCGCCCCCCAGCCGCCAGCCGCGGGGGTCGTCATCGACCAGGTCACGGCAGGCAGACCCAACCACCACCACGTCCGGCGTCCCGCTCATCCGTCCTCCCGGGGTCGCTCGACGCCCCGCCTATACTGACCGCCCTGCGCTCGCGCGCCACGACGGCACCAGGACGCCGTCTCGACCGAGGTTATCAATCATGCACTTCTACGAGCTCCACGAAGGCGACGATGATGTCTACGCCGACATCCTCCTCGTGCGCGAGGAGGAGATGGATCCCGAGGAGTTCTTCGAGGTCGTTCAGTCCATCCGCAGCCGCGTGATCGACTCCTTCGAGCAGGACACGCTCGTCGAGGCGATCGCGGAGGAGCTGGAGGCGAACTACGGGTTCACCGCCATCACCGACGACCGGCTGACCGCCGCGGTGAACGTCTCGCGCGATCCCGAGGAGAACTTCCTCGCCGACCTCGACACGACCGAGGACGGCACCGACTACGCGACGATCCTGGCAGACCTCCAGGCGGGCGATCCCCGGCTGAACTGAGGGCCGCGGCCGCGGGCCGCGGCTCGCGCGCCTGCCGCCATCCCCGACGCCGCGGTGCCCCGGCTATGGCCCGGCCCGCGCGCTGATCGCTTGCACGCCGCTCGCTCGCCGTTGCTGCTCGCCCGCCGTTGCCGCTCGCTCGCCCTCGCCGCTCGCCCAACGGGTGAACGGAGGCCTGCGCGCTCCCGGCTGCTCGCCAGTCGAGCGGCCTGAACCCTGCCGGCGTCGTCACAACCGCCAGGCGAGCCGCAGCCACACTGCGGGTGCCGGTCCGCTCGCCAGGCGAGCGGCGGGGGCGAGCGGCGGGGGCGAGCGGCGAGGGCGGCGGGGTCCAAGCGACGGCGGAGGCAGGGGGCGGCCGGCGGGAGCGGATTCGAGGCTGCCGCCACGCGGCGTAGGTGCCGCGGTCAGTCGCGGGAGGGAATGCCGCGCTGCATGAGCAGCAGATCGTCGCGAGTCCTCCACCCGGTCGCCCGCCAGAACGCCTGGCCGTCGGCGTTGTGGCGATAGACGGCGATGTTGCACTTGCCGATGCCCGCTGCCCGCAGCCCCTCGAGGCACCCGTCCACGAGCTCGCGCCCGAGGCCACGCCCGCGCTCCTCAAGCACGACGGCGAGGTGGTTGATGCTGCCCTGCCGCCCGTCGTGACCGCACAGCACGGCACCAACGAGGGTCTCGCCGCGCACCGCGACCAGACTGAGGCCGGGGTTCCGCTCCAGGGAGGCGCCCACCGTCTCGCGATCGTCACCCACCCCGAGCCCAACCCCCGGCGTGTCGCGCCAGAGCGCGATCACCGCGTCGTAGTCGCCGGCGGTCATCGGCCGGATGCAGAGCTCGTCCTCGGACATGGCGTCGCCTACTTGCTGAACAGGATCTCAATGACGTCGCCGTCGCGGACGCGGTACGTCTTGCCCTCGGAGCGCACCTTGCCGTGCTTCTTCGCCTCCGCCATCGAGCCCATCTCGAGCAGGTCCTCGTAGGCGATCGTCTCGGCGCGGATGAACCCGCGGGCGAGGTCGGTGTGGATGGCGCCAGCCGCATCGACGGCGTTCGAGCCGTCGGGGATCGGCCACGCGCGGACCTCGTCGGGGCCGGCAGTGAGGAACGAGATCAGCCCGACCAGTCGATACGAGAGCGCAATGACGCGATCAAGGCTCGACTCGTGGAGCCCCAGCTCCTCCATGAACACGGCGGCTTCGTCGGGCTCGAGCTCGCCCAGCTCCATCTCGATCCGCGCCGAGAGCGCGTCGACCATCGCGTGGCGGTGCTGATAGCCCGACGCGATCTTCTCGATGAGGGCCGGCTCGGCGGCGAGGTCGGCCTCGCCCACGTTGAGCAGGACCAGGACCGGCTTCTGGGTCAGGAACCGGTAGCCCCGCAGCGCCTTCTCCTCGTCCTCGTCGAGCGCCTCGTCGCGGATCGGGCGGCCGGCCTCGAGGGCGGGCTTGAGCCGCGACAGGATCGCCTCCTCGCGCTCGTTGGCCTCTCGCTCGGCGGGCGTCCCGTGGCGGCCCGAGGACTTGAGGCGCTCGAGGCGGCGGTCGACCATCGCGAGGTCGGCGAGGATGAACTCGAGGTCGAGCTGCTCGAGGTCGCGCGCCGGGTCGACCGAGCCCGCCGCGTGCGGGCGTGCCGGGTCGTCCCAGGCGCGGACGACGTGGAGGAGGGCGTCCGAATCCCGGAGGCGCGCGAGGTGCTCGGCCGGCAGCTCCTCGGTGCCGACGTGGAACTCGGTCGAGGCCGGGGGCGCCGGCAAGTCGACGTAGGTGACGTCGGCGTGGACGATCTTCTTGGGCTTGAAGACCTCGGCGAGCTTGTCAAGGCGCGGGTCGGGCACCTTGACGACGCCCACGTTGAGTTGGATGCCGCCGTAGCCGCCGGTCTCGGCATGGCCCCGGGTGAGCGTGTTGAACACGGTGGTCTTGCCGCACCCGGCAAGCCCGACGATGGCGATCTGCATGCGTTGATGCTACCGGTCGCCACCCCTCGCGGCCGCTCGACGCAGAACGCTCAGTAGCCCGCGTTCGGGTCCACCACGTTGACCAGCGGGCGCCCCTCGGCGTAGCGGCGCAGGTTGTCCGCGAACAGCCCGACCGAGCGGTCCAGCACGCGGGACGAGGACCACGCCGTGTGGGGCGTGATGATCAGGTTCGGCACGTCGTACAGCGGGGAGGTGGGCGGCAGCGGCTCCTCGAGGAACGTGTCGAGCACCGCGCCGCCCAGACGGCCCTCGCGCAACGCCCGCGCCAAGGCCCGCTCATCCACGAGCTCGCCCCTCGCCACGTTGATCACCCATGCCCCCGGCTTCATCTGCGCGATCGCCTCGTCGGAGATGATCCCCCGCGTGTCCTCGGTGAGCGGCGCCGCGAGCACGATGAAGTCGCACTCGGCGAGCAACTCGGGCAGCTGCTCCGGCGCCAGGACGCGGTCGAGCATCAGCGTGCCGAGGAAGGGCTCGTCACCCGCGCCGTCCGCGGCGTCGGCACCGGCGTCGGGCCGCCGCCGGGTCGCCATGACGCGGCAGCCGAAGGCCGTCGCCAGCGCCCCCACGGCCCGCCCGATCGACCCCAGGCCCACGATGCCCAGGGTGACGTCCCGCAGCTCGCGCGCCTCGAGCGGCTGCCAGGTGCGCTCGGCCTGGAGTTCAAGCAGCTGGGGCAGGCGCCGGGCCGCGGTCAGCATCATCAACAGCACGTACTCCGCGATCGGCCGGCTGAAGACACCCCGTGCATTGGTGATCACGAGTCCCCTCGCGCGAGATGCCGGCGTCAGCACGCGCTCCACGCCCGCGGTCGCGGAATGGACCCAACGCAGGGCCGGGGCCCGGCTCAGCACGCGGTCGAACGCCTCGGCCGGCAGGCGGCCGCGGAGCATCACCTCCACGTCGTCGAGCGGCCCGTCCGGATGGCCGTCGAAGCCGACTGACACGAGGCGCGCGCCTGGCGCTGCCGCCTGAATGGCCTCGAGGTCGCGAGTGCGGTAGCGGGCGGCGAGGATCGGGGTGAGGGCGATCGCGGCGGGAGCGCCACCGGGGCCCACCCCGGGGCCGGGTGCCTTCGCATCCCAGACAGCCCGGGCGGCGCCCGACGGATTCGGCCTGCTCTCTGGTTCCCGAGCGCCCCCGGTCCCCGTCACGCCGTCCCTCCTCGGTCGGGCCCCAGCCCCACGCGCCGCACCCACGCCGCGGGGTCGTCCATCTCGTCCGGCGCCGGCAGCGTCTCGGGCCCGTCCCACAGCCGCCGAAGCGCCTGCGGGCCGGCGATCCCCTCGATGCCCGCCACGAACTCCTCGCCCCTGCGGTACTGCTCCATCTTGAGGTCCATGCCGGTGATCCGGAGCATGGCCCGCTCGAACGGCGACCGGTTGGCGCGCCGCCCGTGGAACCGCGCCGAGATGCGCGCGTGG
>JAJZRG010000063.1 GCA_021802825.1 Chloroflexota bacterium | reverse complement strand
CGCAGACGAGGGCTCGCCGCCGCCGCCGCCCCGCCTGGAGCCGATCCGGTCCGGCGGCGTCCCGAGGATCCTCGTGGCGGTCCTCGCGCCCATCCTCGCGATCATCATGTTCGCGGGCGGCCTCGCGGTGGGCAGCGGTGGCCTCGCACCGTCGCCCGGGGGGCCGGGGACGGCCTCCTCGTCAGGCGCACCGGGGCCATCGGCCTCGCTGACCCCCGACCAGGAGCTCGCGCTGATCGACCAGGCCTGGCACGACATCCAGGACAACTACGTCGATGCCCAGCACCTCGACAACCAGAAGCTCGCGTACGCAGCGATCCAGGGGATCGTCGATGCGGTCGGCGACAGCGGCCACACGTCGTTCATGACCGCTGCCCAGGCCAAGGCCATGGACCAGTCGCTGTCGGGGACGTTCGTGGGCATCGGCATCCAGGTCGCGCCCGACGACGGCAAGGGCGGCCTGCTGGTGGGCCAGGTGTTCCCCAACACCCCGGCCGAGGCAGCGGGCGTCAAGCGGGGCGACCGGATCGTGGCCGTTGACGGCAAGCCGACAGCGGGCGAGACGGAGGACCAGATCGTCCAGTCCATCCGCGGCCCCGAGGGGACACAGGTCACGATCACCCTCGAGCGCCAGGGCGTGGCCAACTTCGACCTCACCATCACCCGCCGCAAGTACGACCTGCCACTGGCGAGCTGGACGATGATCCCCGGCCGCAAGGTCGCCTTCATCCGCCTCGAATCGTTCGCGACCGGCGCCGGCAAGGGCGTCGAGAACGCCATCCGGGCGGCGGAGGCCGCGGGCGCCACGGCGATCGTGTTCGACCTGCGCAACAACGGCGGCGGCTACGTGAACGAGGCGGTCGCGGTGGCCAGCGAGTTCGTGGGCGACGGGACCGTCTACCAGTCCGTGGACCGGAGCGGCGTCACCAAGTCGATCCCGGTCACGCCGGGGGGCCTGGCCACGAAGATCCCGCTAGTCGTGCTGGCCAACGGCAACACCGCCAGCGCCGCGGAGATCGTGAGCGGGTGCATCCAGGACGCCGGGCGCGCCGAGGTCGTGGGGCAGAAGACGTTCGGCACCGGCACGGTGCTCGGGCGCTTCGAGCTGGCGGACGGCTCGGTCCTGCGGATCGGGACCGAGCGCTGGCTCACCCGCAATGGCCGACCGATCTGGCACGAGGGCCTCGAGCCGAACGTGCCCGTCGCGCTGGCCCAGAACGCCACGCCCGTCACGCCGACCGACGTCCGCAACATGAGCGCAGCCCAGCTGGCCTCGTCGGGCGACGCGCAGCTGCTCAAGGCGCTGGACCTGCTCCGGGGCCAGGGCTAGGGGATCGACGGGGACCGAAACCGGCCGCTCCGGCCGGCTGAGCGGACCGCCGGGATTGCCGCAGGCGGCGCGGCAGGGCGGAGCCCGGGAATCGAAGAGGCCGCCGGCGGGTGCCGGCGGCCTCGAGCGTGAGAGGCGGGACGCGCGAGGCGACCCGCCGCGGGCGTCAGGCCCGGCGCTGCTGGAAGCAGGAGCTGCAGTAGACCGGCTTGCCCGAGGTCGGGCGGAAGGGGACCTGGGTCTCCTGGCCGCACGCCGAGCAGGTGGCCGCGAACATCTCGCGCGGGCCGCGCGAGCCGCCGCCGTAGCCGCCGCTGGAGCGGTCGCTGTAGCCGCCGCCGCCGTAGCCGCCGCCGGAGCGGTCGCTGTAGCCGCCGCCGTCAGAGCCGCGAGCGGCCTTGCGGCTGGCGCGGCAGGAGGGGCAGCGGCGCGGCTCGGTGAAGCCGCGCTCAGCGAAGAAGTCCTGCTCGCTCGCCGTGAACGTGAACGACTGGTTGCAGTCGGCGCAGGTAAGGGTCTTGTCGAGAGCCATTGGGTGCGATCCACTCCTGTGGGGTTGTGCGTCGGAGTCCGCGATCTGCCTCGGCGGAGTCCGGGAGGGGTGGGATCGTGTGCGCCGCGCTGGGCTTCGCCCAAGTTGGGCGAGTTGTGACCATACGCGATTTCTGGAAACGCGCAAGTGCCGATCTTGCACAATGTGCGGCGGGACCCCTGTCTGGAGGCCAAAGACCTGCCGAATTAAGCTCACGTAGCTAGACATACATGAGTGTTTGCCGTCATGATGCTAGAGATGAGCAGTTCCTCGGCCGACGTCGCGACCTTCATCCGCCTGGGGCAGGCTGCCGACATGCTGGGCGTGTCCGTCGAGACGCTGCGGCGCTGGGAGGCGGACGGGCGGCTGGAGACCACGCGCTCCGAGGGTGGGCAGCGGCTCGTGGACCTCGCTGTGGTCGGGCGGCTGCTCGCCGAACGCCGCAAGTCGGCCGGCTCGCGACCGATCGTCGCCCAGTCCGCGCGCAACCGCTTCCCCGGCATCGTGACCCGGATCGAGCGCGACACCGTGGTCGCGGTGGTCGAGGTCCAGGCCGGCCCGCACCGGCTGGTCTCGCTCATGACGGCCGAGGCCATCGACGACCTGCACCTGGAGGTCGGCAAGGAGGCCGTGTGCGTGGTCAAGGCGACCAACGTCATCGTCGAGATCCCGTCCGCCTGAGGCCCATCCACGTGCGTGTGCGTCTGGCTCTCCCCAGCCTGCTGGTGGCGCTCCTGGTCGCGGCGTGCTCCGCTGGACCGGGCTCGCCGTCCGCCGGCTCCCCGTCGGTCGCCAAGATTGAGCTCCAGGTCTACGCCGCCGCATCGCTCAAGGCGGTGCTCGACCAGGTCAAGACCGCCTACGAGGCGGCCACGCCGGGCATCACCCTGACGATCTCGACCGATTCCTCGACCGCCCTTGAGACCAAGATCGAGCAGGGCGCGCCCGCCGACGTGCTCCTCTCGGCCGACACCAAGAACCCCCAGATGCTGGTGGACAAGGGCCTCGCGTCGGGGCCGGTCGTGGACTTCGCGGGCAACCTGCTCACGGTCATCGTCCCCAGCGCCAACCCCGCGGGGATCGCGGCGCCCGTGGATCTCGCGCGGCCCGGCGTCAAGGTCATCGCCTGCTCGGACGGCGTGCCCATCCAGACCTACACCGCCCAGTGGCTGGCCAAGGTGTCGGCGCTGCCGGCGTACGGCACCGATTTCGCGGCTCGCTACAACGCCAACGTGGTCTCCCGGGAGGACAACGTCGGCTCCATCGTCGCCAAGGTGGCGCTGGGCGAGGGCGATGCCGGCGTGGTCTACGTGACGGACGCGAAGGCCTCCGGCGAGGTGCGCACCATCGACATCCCGATCGATCAGAACGTGCCGGCGACCTATGGCGGCGCCGTGGTCCGGTCCTCGGCGCACGAGGGCGCAGCCCGCGCGTTCCTGGCATGGCTGACGGGCCCGAACGGCGAGGCGATCCTGGCCTCGTTCGGGTTCGTCCCGCCGTCGGGATAGGAGACCGCGTCCGTCGTGACCCCGTCAGCCGCAGCAACGTCCCGAACAGCATGACTGCGCTCGCCGCGCCGGCCCCACGAAGGCCATGAGCTCGTTCGCGGCCGCCACTCCCCGAGCCGGACGGCGCCGCTTCGATGCGGGCTGGCCGGTTGCCGCGCTGGCCCTCGCGGCGGCGCTGGTCCTGGGTCTGCCCGTCGTGGCGCTGGTGGGTCGAGCGCTGCTCGACGGGTCGCTCATGGGGGCGGCGGCGACCCCGGCCGTCCTGGACGCCCTCGTGCTGAGCCTCGCCACGACGACGCTGAGCCTCGCCTTCATGGTTCTCCTGGGGACCCCGCTGGCGCTGCTCCTCGCCCGACGGCGGTTCCGGGGCTCGTGGCTGCTCGAGACCGTCATCGACCTGCCCATCGTCCTGCCGCCCTCGGTCGCGGGCCTGGCGCTGCTGCTGCTGCTGGGCCGCAACGGGCTGCTCGGCCCGTCCCTCACGATGCTGGGGATCGAGCTGCCGTTCACCACGGCGGCCGTGGTCGTGGCGCAGTGCTTCGTCGCCGCGCCGTTCTATGTCCGCTCGGCGCGAACCGGGTTCGCGTCGGTGGATCGCGACCTCGAGGACGCGGCGCGCGTGGACGGCGCCGGTGAGTGGGCGCTGTTCCTGCGGGTCACGGTGCCCCTTGCCTCGAGCGCGCTGGCCGCCGGGCTGGTGATGAGCTGGGCACGGGCGTTGGGCGAGTTCGGCGCCACCATCATGTTCGCGGGCAACATCGAGGGCCGAACCCAGACGCTGCCGCTGGTCGTGTACAGCGAGTTCCAGGCGGCGGGGCTCGACACGTCGGTCGCGGCCGCGGCGATCCTCGTTTTCGCGGCCTTCGGGGTGCTCATCGCCGTGCGGCTGCTGCACTGGGGACGCGTGCTCGACATCCGGTCATCGACCCTGGGCTGATCGGCGGACCTCGCGACGGATCGCGCCAGCTCAGCCCGCCCGCCGCCGCCGACCGGCCGGCTGGCGTCGAACGTGGAGGATCCGGATCGCGCGGCGCCAGCCGTCATGGCGTGCCGGCGGCTCCACAGCGAGCCGGCACAAACAGGCTGGCACCTTCCGGGGCGTCTCGGCCGCGCGTGTGTCCGGGCTCACCCGAACCACCGCTCCGTGTCGGCGCGGGTCGCGCGTGGCCAGATGCCCCGTCCGACCATGGCCGGCCAGGCGGGGAGCGGCATCCCGCGCTCGAGCTCCAGGCGCCGCACCGCGATCGCGACGGCCAGCGGGTCGTTCCCCAGCGCCGCAACCGCGCCCCGGAACGTGGGGTCGGGTCTTGGCATCGCGAGACGATCGAGATCCGCGCTCGCTCGCACTGGTGCCAGTGCAAGTCGGTGCCTCGCGACCGCGAGCACAAACGGCTCCGCGTGCCAGCGTGCCGGCGGTGCCTCATCCCGGACAAGCACGTGGAGCAGCGCCGAAGCGAGCCGGAGCGTGGGTGACACGCCGCGGGGCATCGCGACGAACGGGGTTTCGATCTGGACGTCGGGTGCTGTCATGCGGGTCAGGCTCGTGGGGCACCGTTTTCGGCGCTTGAACGCGACGTGAGCAGTTTGGCGGCCGACGGTTGATCAGCCGATCAGGCCCGCTCGCGTGCTCTCCGCTGCGTCACGGAGCCAGCGGTACCCGTCGAGGTCGATCGACGGCGGGAGGAGGCGGCGAGCCAGTCCTTCCGCAAGGTCGGGGAAGAACCAGGCCATTGCTCGGAGGATCCCGTCGCTGTCCCTGGGCGGAACCACGATATCGGTCAGGCGCGTGACCTCGTCGGGCGCGCCGCCGGGCTGCGTCCCGAGATGCCGTCGGCAGCGGCCGCAGACCATCAGGACCTCACCGGTGATCGAACGCGTGGAGGCGATCTGGCCGGACGGACAATGCCGGCCGCAGGACTCGCAGTCCATCGATAGGGCTCCTCGTGTGCTCCGGAACTGGCGATCGAGTGCCTCGAGGCGACCGGCGGCCGAAGGTGATCCGGTCGTGCGTCGACACTGACCAGCACAGTCCGTGCGCTGCCACCTCCGCCCCGTGAACACGCTGTCAACGATCGCCCCAGATCGACGTGTCGGTGCGGTGTTGAAGTAGGCTCGCGCCATGACCAACGACGGCTATCGCCTTCGCTCCGACCTCGCGCGGTACTACGACCAGGACGCGGCAGCGCGCGCTGTCCGGGGTCTGCCGGACGAGCGCGTCGCACGCCGCGAGCGGTTCATCGGGAGGCTCCGGGAGGAGCGCCGGCATCGGCTGGTCGAGATCGGCACCGGCCCCGGGATCGACGGCGCGGCCTTCCTGGAAGCTGGTTTCGACGTCTCGGGCGTTGACCTGTCCCCGGCTCACGTTGCCCTGGCCCGAGCCGCGGGGATCGACGTGCAGGTCGCTGCTGCGCAGGAGCTTCCGTTCGCCAGCGGATGGTTCGACGCGCTCTGGAGCATGAGCGTCCTGATGCACATGCCAGACCCCGACCTCCACGCCGCGCTCGCCGAGTTCGCCCGGGTCCTCCGACCGGGGGCCCTCGCGGCGTTCGGCATGTGGGGCGGCGACGGGACGCAAGGCCTGCACCCCGACGACACCTTCGACCCGCCACGCTACTTCAACTGGCGGACCGACGAGGCGATGTCGGCGGCCATCGGCCGGCACGCTCGGCTCGAGTCGTTCGAGGTCTTGCCGGTCCAGGCCGCCAACGGCCGAACCTTCCGCTACCAGTGGGTGCTCGCGCGGTTTCCCGGGAAGTTGGGGCGCGGCCGGCCGTAGCGACACGATTCCCGCGGGATGCCATAGTGCCCCCATGGCCGTTCGGACAGTGATCGAGCACGGGACGAAGGACAAGCGGTCGGTCGCGTTCGGCCTTGACTGGCCCGGTTGGAGCCGCGGCGCGAAGAGCCCCGACCTCGCGCTCGAAGTGCTCGAGGCGTATCGGCCGCGCTACCGGCCCGTCGCTCTGCTCGCCGGGATGGGCCGCGAGTTTGACGAGGCCGGTCCGCTCGAGGTCGTGGAAGATCGCGTCGGCACCGGATCGACCGACTTCTGGGGCATCTCGTTCTCGCCAGCCACGGCCGAGCAGGACCCCATGGACGCGACCGATCTGGAGCGCGGCATCACGCTCCTGCGCGCCGCCTGGGCGTACTTCGACGGCGTTGCCGCGCGCGCGTCGCCCGAGATGCGCAAGGGCGCGCGCGGCGGCGGGCGCGACCGTGACGAGATCATCGAGCACACCGTCCGCAACGAGAGCGAGGACTTCGCGAGGCGGGTGGGCCTCCGTGTCGCCGAGGGCGCGATCCGGACGCCCGACGATCTGCGCCAGTATCGAGAGGCCTACGTTGCCGCGATGCGCGCCTACAACGCCGGCGATGTTGCGCGGCGAATGCGCTCATGGACGCTTCCGTTCCTCATCCGCCACTCGGCGTTCCACACGCTCGACCACGCGTGGGAGATGGAGGACAAGGATCTCACGGCGGGAGACCGAAGCTGATCGCAGGCCGGGGATGGAACCCGTCAGGCCGAACCCTGTGTAGCCCGCCCTGGGCTGTGGGTCCCGTCCCTGAAGCCGCCCGCCGCTGCCGCCCGGGACCCCCGCGCGCCGGCGGCCGAGTCGTGCCGGTGTCGCCGCGCGCAGTGGCGTGCGCGGGTCCCGGCCCGAGCCTGGGGTCCGCGGCGCGGCCCGTGCGCGCGGCGGGCGCTCCCGACCCCGACGCAACTCAACGAGCGAGGGACCGGCGGATCGGGGCGCTAGCTGTGGGTCCCGCGCCGACGCCCGCGTGGCCGTTGCGGACGACCCAGCCGCGCAAGGAACGAGCGGCGGGTGCCTGCTCGAGGACGCCGTCGCCGTGCCACCTGCCGGGACGACTCGTGAGCCTGTGCCCCACAGCGATCGCCCGGGCTGACATCATGAGGGGGCGGGGCGAGTCCCCAACGAGGACCCAACGGCGCGGCCCGTCCCGTCGGCGCCGCCGACAATGAGGTGCAGGTCATGCGGATCCTGGTCATCGGAGCGGGCGGCGTCGGCACGGCGGCTGTCGCGATCGCGGCCCGGCGCGACTTCTTCGAGCACATGGTGGTCGCCGACTACGACCCGGCCCGGGTCGAGCACGCGCTCGCCCAGCTGCCCGGCGACGCCCGCTTCTCGGGCGCGCGCGTGGACGCCGGCAACGTGGCCTCGATCGTCGGGTTGATCCGCGAGCACCGGATCAGCCACGTCCTCAACGCCGTGGACCCGCGCTTCGTGATGCCCATCTTCGACGCCTGCTTCGAAGGGGGCGTCACCTACCTGGACATGGCGATGTCGCTGTCCAAGCCGCACCCGGAGCAGCCGTACGCGCTGACCGGCCTCAAACTGGGCGACGAGCAGTTCGCCAGGGCGGCGGATTGGGAAGCTGCAGGCAGGCTCGCGCTCGTGGGCGTCGGCGTGGAGCCCGGGCTCTCTGACGTGTTCGCGCGCTACGCCGCGGACGAGCTGTTCAGCGAGATCGACGAGGCCGGCGTCCGCGACGGGGCGAACCTGGTCGTGGACGGGTACGACTTCGCGCCGTCGTTCTCCATCTGGACCACGATCGAGGAGTGCCTCAACCCGCCGGCGGTCTTCGAGGATGGACGCGGCTGGTTCACCACGCCGCCGTTCTCCGAGCCCGAGGTGTTCGACTTCCCCGAGGGCATCGGCCCCGTCGAGTGCGTCAACGTCGAGCACGAGGAGGTGCTCCTCATCCCGCGCTGGGTCAAGGCCAGGCGCGTCACCTTCAAGTACGGCCTGGGCAACGAGTTCATCAACGTGCTCAAGGTGCTCCACACGCTGGGCCTCGACCGCACGGAACCCGTGAGCGTCAAGGGCGCCAGGGTCTCACCGCGCGACGTGGTGGCGGCCTGCCTGCCCGACCCGGCTGGCCTTGGCGAGCGGATGCACGGCAAGACGTGCGCCGGGACGTACGTCAGGGGCAAGGGCAAGGATGGCAACCCGCGGGCGGTCTACCTCTATCACGTGGCGGACAGTGACTGGACGTGGCGCGAGTACCGCAGCCAGGCCGTGGTCTGGCAGACCGCGATCAACCCGATGGTCGCCCTCGAGCTGCTCGCCGACGGGACCTGGTCGGGCGTCGGGGTGCTTGGGCCGGAGGCGTTCGCGCCCAGGCCGTTCCTCGACCTGCTGGTGGCCTACGGCTCGCCGTGGGGCATGCGCGAGGAGGCGGTCCCGGAGCCAGTGGCGGGCTGATCTCAGGGGTTTCCCGCGGGGCGCCGCGAGACGAGCGAGCGTCGCCTCAGAGCCGCTCGATGTGGCGGGGGGTCACGCGCGGCCCGTACCTGGGCGCCGCGCGCCCGGTTGCCTCCAGGAGTCGAATCACACGGCCGCGCTGGCCGCGGTACGGCTCAAGCAGCTCGAGCATGCGCTCGTCGGTGCCGCGTGGTTCGCCCGCCAGCGCCCAGGAGACCAGGTGCGGCAGGTGGGCGTCGCCCACGCTGATCGCGTCCGGGTCGCCGAAGGCGCGGGTGCCCACTTCGGCTGCGGTCCACGGCCCGATGCCGGGGAACGCCCGCAGCGCCCGGTAGGCCGGCTCCGGGTCGCCACTCGGGCCTGCCGCCGTCTCCGCTAGCCGCTCCAGACGCTCGGCCTCGCGGGCCACGGCGCGAATCAGATCGGCGCGTCGACGCTCGAGGCCGGCCGGGTGGAACGCGTGGTACGGGAGCGACGCGAGGGTGGCGGCCGACGGCGAGACGCGCAGGCCCGGCGGCCCGGGCGCGTCCTCGCCCCAGCGGCCGATGATCGCTCGGTAGGCGCGCCACGCCTCGGTGCGCGTCACCTTCTGCTCGAGGATCGCCGGCACGAGCGCCTCCATGACGTTCCCCGTCCGCCCGATTCGCAGGCCGGCGAGGCGGCGAACGGCATCCGCGACGACCGGGTGACAGGGGACGAGGACCGTCGGGTCATCGTCCAGGCCGAGGAGCGCGTCCACGCTCCCCAACGCATGCGGCGCGCCCGGGCCCCACGCGCGAACCCGAACTCGCGTTCCAGCGGGCTCCAGCTCGATGAACAACGTGGCCAGGCCGTCCGGCGTCCTGGTGGCGCGCCAGGCTGAGCCGGAGGCCTCGAACCGGAGCGCCGGATCCAACCGACCGCGCCCATGAGGGGCAAGCGTGAGGCGCAGGTCGAGCGGTCCCGACAGCTCGAGCGAGCGCTGGAGCGGGGCGGCCGGCGAGAGCGGGTGCGACGCCACGCCAGCAGCGTACGCAACACTTCCGTTAGCCGCACGGGGCTGTCTGAAACCTTCTGGGCGCCCGAGGCCCCGATATGGTGGCGCGGCATCGTGCGAACCAGGCTAGTCGTCGCGATCGCGGCGCTCATCGCCGCCGTCGCCCTGGTCGCCGGCCCCGGAGCGGTGGGGGCTCGTCCTTCGAGCGTCCCTTCCCCGATCGACCCTGCGCAGTTTCACGCGCTGACGATCACCTTGCCTCCGGACTCGCCGGCGACGACGATCCCGACACTCAGCAGCGTGAACCGCTCAGCCGGATGGGTTGCGCCTGACTCCCCGCTCTCGGAGTTCGGCGTCCCGCCCGGCGTCAGCGAGGCGCGTCCGAACGTGCCCCAGCCGACGGTGCTGGCGGCGCTCGCTCCCACGCCGAGGCCGGCGGCTGTCTCGACGCCGGCTCCGCGGCCGGCGGCTGCCACGAACGTCGGCCTCTGGCACTTTGACTCCAACGTGAGCTGGTACGGTCCGGGGTTCTACGGCCACAGGACGGCGTGCGGGGTGACGCTCACCACCACGACCTTGGGCGTGGCCCATCGGACCCTCCCGTGCGGGACGCGGGTGACCCTCCGGAACCCTGCGAACGGAAGCACCGCGACGGTTCTCGTCATCGACCGGGGGCCCTACGTGACGGGCCGCACCTGGGACATGACGGGCGGGCTCTGCACCTACCTCGGCCACTGCTACACGGGCGCGATGTACTGGCGGCTGCCGGGCTGACGGAAGCCCCAGGGGCGTACCCTGCGCCGGTGCAGACCGAGCAGCCTGTCGTCCCAGCTGCGCCCCCGCCCAATGCGGCCCGCGCTCGACCTGCTGCGCACCGACATCGGCTTCGACGGGCTTGGCGGTCACCGACGACCTCCAGCCGCCGCGATCGCCCAGCGCTTCGGCGCCGACGAGGCGATCCTGCTTGCGCTCGAGGCCGGCAACGACCTCCTGCTCCTCGCGAACCAGCAGGCCTACGACCCCCGCATCGTCCGCCACGTCATGAGCGTCGTGTTGGGTGCCGTCGCCCACGGCCGGCTGACCGGCGACCAGATCGACCGCGCGTGGGCGCGGCGCCAGGCCCTCCTCGGCTTGGCGGGCTGAGCTCGTGCGAGGCCTACGAGAGCGGCTCGAAGCGCGCGCTGAAGTGGCGAAGGGCGGCCGGCTCGCGGACGATCCGGTAGCCGCGGAGGGTTGATGCCCGCGCGGCCACGTCGCGCGCCACCTCGATCACGTAGTCGATGTGGCTCTGCGTGTACGTCCGCCTCGGGATCGCCAGCCGGACCAGGTCCATCGCCGCGGGCGCCTCGGCGCCGTCGGGGTGCCGACCGAACATCACGGTCCCGATCTCACAGCCCCGGATCCCGCCCGCCCGGTACAGCTCCACGGCCAGCGCCTGCCCCGGGTACTCGAGCGGGGGGATGTGCGGCAGAAGGCCACGCGCGTCGAGGTAGACCGCGTGGCCGCCGAACGGCTGGACGCAGGGGATGCCCGCCCCGACCAGCGCATCGCCCAGGTATGCCGTCGACCGCACGCGGTAGCGCAGGTAGTCCTCCTCCACCACCTCGCGCAGGCCCTGCGCGATCGCCTCAAGGTCGCGCCCGGCGAGGCCGCCGTAGGTCGGGAAGCCCTCGGTCAGGATCAGCAGGTTGCGGCACTGCTCGGCGACCGAGTCGTCGTTGAGCGCCAGCCAGCCCCCGATGTTGGCGAGTCCGTCCTTCTTCGCGCTCATCGTCATGCCGTCGGCGAGGCTCGCCATCTCGCGGACGATGTCCGTGACGGCGCGCTCGGCGTGACCCGCTTCACGGGTCTTGATGAACCAGGCGTTCTCGGCGAACCGGCAGGCGTCGAGGAACAGCGGCTTGCCGAATCGGTCGCACAGCGCCCGCACGGCGCGGAGGTTCTCGAGGCTCACGGGCTGGCCGCCGCCCGAGTTGTTGGTGATCGTGACCATCACGAGCGGCACGTCCGCGCCTCGCTCCTCGAGCAGCCGCTCGAGCGCCCCCACGTCCAGGTTGCCCTTGAACGGGTGGAGCGTGGACGGCGAGAGGCCCTCGGGGACCACGAGGTCCACGGCCTCGGCCTGCGTGAACTCCACGTTGGCGCGTGTCGTGTCGAAGTGCGTGTTGCTCGGGATCACGCGCCCGGGTCCCCCGGCCACCGCGAACAGGATCCTCTCCGCCGCCCGGCCCTGGTGGGTGGGGATGACGTGGCGGAACGGGAACAGCTCCCGCACGGCCTCGAGGAACGTGAACCACGAAGGGCTGCCCGCGTAGCTCTCGTCGCCGTGCTGGATGGCCGCCCACTGGTCCCGGCTCATCGCGCCCGTGCCCGAATCGGTCAGCAGGTCGATCAGGACGTCCTCGGCGCGGAGGCCGAACAGGTTCCAGCCGGCTGCCTCGAGCGCGCTCCCGCGCTCCGTCTCGGTCGTCAGGCGGATCGGCTCGACGGCGTGGATCCGGAACGGCTCGATGATGGTCTGCCAGCGGTCCATGGCCCGGAGTATGCGCGCGCGGACGGGAGACCCGCGGGCGTGGCGTGCGCTCGCGATGCCCGCGCGGCCCGGGCGGTGGATACGCCCGCGGGCGCGCGATGGCCCCGTCGCAGCCGCCCGTCGCAGCCGCCCGACTCGCCGTCCGCTACGCTGCGCCGATGTGCCGAAGCATCCGCCAGCTCCGCCGCGCCGATGACAGCGGCCCCGCCACGACCGGCGAGGCCAGCGCGGCCGCCCACCAGTACGTCCGCAAGGTGTCAGGCTTCCGGACGGCGCCGGCGCGCCACCGCGCCGCCTTCGACACTGCCGTCGCCGAGGTGGCGGCGGCGACCGAGCGCCTCCTGGCCGCAATCGGGACGGACGTAACCGAGGGACCCGACCCATTCGCCGACCCGGTACAGCGCCGGGCGATCCTCGCCGCGCGCCCGCGCCCGCACCCGCGCCCGCACCGGGCACCGCGCGCCTCGCGCGCGGCAGCTGAAGCGACCGCTGCGCCACCCGCCGCCCCCGCAGAGGGCCCCGCATGACGGTCCCCGCACCCCGGGCCGCATCCGTCCCGCCTCCCGTTCCCAACCCTGCGCCCAGCTGGTGGCGCCGCCCCGGGCTCGACGTGGTCGCGGATCGGCTGGCCCTCAACGGTCACGACCTCGACGCGCTCCTGCGCGAGCACGGCGCGCCGCTGTTCGTCTACGACCTCGCGCGGCCCGCCGAGAACGTGCGGGCGCTCCAGGCCGCGCTCCGGCGAGCGGGCCTGCGTTACGTGACGAGGTTCGCGCTCAAGGCCTGCCCCGACCCTCGCATCCTCGCGGTGCTGCGCGGCCTCGGCGAGCCGGGGAGGCCCGACGGCATCGGCATCGACGCCTGCTCTCCCGGCGAGGTGCTCCACGCCCTGGCCAACGGCTGGGCGCCCGACGCGATCAGCCACACGGGGACGAACGTCTCGGAGCGGGATCTCGACGTCCTGCTCGCCCACCCGATCCGGCTCAACCTCGACGGGGTGAGCCAGATGGAGCGGGTCGGGCGGCGGGCGCCCGGCCGCGCCGTGGGAATCCGCGTCAACCCGGGCGCCGGCGCCGGCTACACGGACCACCTGGCCTACGCGGGCGAGCGGCCGACGAAGTTCGGGGTGACGCCGGAGCGCCTCGACGACGCGATCGCCGCGGCCCGGCGCCACGGGCTCGTCGTGGACACGCTGCACTTCCATGCGGGCTCGGGCTGGCTGGGCGGCCAGCTGGGCGAGTTCGAGGCGGCGCTGGCGCGCGCGACCGCGATGCTGGAGCGGCTGCTCGACGCCGGCTTCGCCATCCGCGAGGTCAACGTGGGCGGCGGTCTGGGGCGCGTGGCACGCGATCCGGAGATCCCCGTTGACCTCGACGCCTACGCGCAGACCATCGCCGCGCGCCTCGCCCCGTACGACGTCACGGCGGCGTTCGAGCCCGGCGACTTCGTGATGAAGGACGCGGCGGTGCTCCTGGCCGAGGTGGTCAGTGTGGAGCGACGGGGGGACGTGACCTTCGTCGGCCTCGACGTGGGCTGGAACGTGAACTGCGCGTACTTCATCTACGGCTACGCCCAGGAGGTGGTGCCGCTGGTGGCGCCCCTGCGCGAGCGGACCCAGCTCGTCACGGTGGCGGGCCACATCAACGAGGCGGGCGACGTGTTCGCCGAGGACTACCCGCTGCCCGAGCTCGCCGAGGGCGAGGGCGTGGCGATCCTCAACGCCGGGGGCTACCTTCAGGCGATGTCGATGACCCACTGCCTGCGCCCGGCGGGCACCGCGGTGTACCTGGAGCGGCCCGGGGTTGACGCCGCGACACCGGCCCCGTAGGTACCGTGATGGGCCCGCACCCCGACGAGCCCGCCCTCGAGCGCCGCGCCACGCGCGTGGCCGTCACGGCCGTTCGCGGGCTGGCGGTGGAGACGCGCGACGACCGGCTGGCCGGTGAGGAGCCGATGGCGATCCGCGTCGCCGGCCCCGGCCAGGCGCCGGTGGACGTGTCGGTCACGATGCGGACGCCCGGCCACGAGGCGGAGCTGGCGGTGGGGTTCCTGCACGCCGAGGGGCTGCTGCGCCACCGCGACGAGGTCGAGGCGGTGGAGCTCGGCGACCCGTCGGCGCTGGCGCGCCCCGACGACGAGGTCCTCGTCCGCCTCCGCCGGCCGTTCGACCCCGCGCTCCTCGCCGCGCGCCACTTCGCGGTCAGCTCGTCCTGCGGGATCTGCGGCAAGGCGGCCCTCGACGACATCCACGTCCGCGTCGCGCCGATCCCGGACGGCCCGGTCGTCACGCCCCAGGTGTTGTGGCCCCTGCCGAGCCGGCTGCGCGAGGCCCAGGCCGTGTTCGAGGCGACGGGCGGGCTGCACGCGGCGGGCCTGTTCGAGGCCGACGGCACGCTGGTCGCCGTCCGCGAGGACATCGGCCGCCACAACGCGCTCGACAAGCTCATCGGCAGCCGGCTCCTCGCGGGCGAGCTGCCGCTCGGCGGGGGGATCGTCCTCGTGAGCGGCCGGATCGGCTTCGAGCTCGTCCAGAAGGCGGCCGTTGCCGGGGTGCCGATCCTCGCCGCCGTCTCCGCCCCGTCGGACCTCGCGGTTGACGCCGCCGAGCGGCTGGGCATCACGCTGGTCGGGTTCCTGCGCGGCGAGGGCTTCAACGTCTACACCCGCCCGGACCGGGTCGCGGTCGGTCGGGCGTCGGGCGCGTGACAGGAGGCCAGGGGGATCAGCCTCGCTCGGCCTCCCGGTCCAGCTGCCGCTTGAGCAGGACGAGGAACACGACGCACACGCCGATCAGCGCGAGGACCACGGTCATCGCCTCCCGCCGGAAGTTGCTCTGCTCGATCTTCGCCTCGGCGCGCGCCTGGGCCTCTCGGGCCTTGGCGATGGCGTCCGTCGCGAGCTGGGAGATCGTCGCGAGCTTCGTCGTGTGCACCGCGGCCTGGGCCTGGATGAGGCTCGTCTTGGCGCCCGCGAGGACCACCTCCGCGTCCGATGTGATCATCCCGAGCCTTGCCGCCTGCTGGATCTCGTCGTCGGCGAGCCTGTAGGCGGCCTCGGCCCCGGTGACGGCCTTGTTGATGCCCTCCGCCTGGGCGTAGATGTCCGAGTCCGGATGGTGGCAGGTGTCGCAGCGCCGATCGGCGTCGTCACCGAACCGGGCCACCTCCAGGCGCAGCTTGTGCGACTGCAGGTCGTGGCAGGTGACGCAGGTGTAGTTCGGCGCCTGCTGGTGGAAGAACCGCTCCGAGCTCGGCTGCGTGACGTCGTGCCAGCCGTGGCAGGTCCAGCACTGCGGCGTCGCAGCGGGGAGCTGCGAGTGGCGGCTCTCCTCGTACAGCTTCTGGGTGGCGGTGTGGCACTTGCCGCAGACCTCCACGACCGTGGCCGAGGTGGGCGGCTGCGCGTCGTGTGAGCCATGGCAGCTCGCGCAGCTCGGCGCACGCGTGTCCTTGTCCTGGAGCAGGGCCACGCCGTGGACGCTCCGCGAGTAGATCTGGTACTGGTTGGTGGGGATCCCATAGGGCTGCATCCGGGCTGCGTCCGAGTGGCAGCTCGAGCACAGCGCCGGCACGTTGAGCGGGAACACCTTGGCCGTGGGATCCGTGGTCTTCTTGATGTCGTGGACGCCGTGGCAGTCCACGCAGATCGCGACCCGCACGTCGTTGTTCACGAGCAGCTGCTGGCCGTGGACGCTGGTCCAGTACTTCTCGTACTGGTCGGTCTCGAGGTTGTACGGCTTCATCCGCGCGGGGTCGGCGTGGCAGCTGCCGCACAGGCCCACGGTCTTGAGCCGTGTCGGCGTGCCCACGAACCCGCGCTTGGGGTCCATGGCGACCGTGATCTGGTCGGACGTGGGGTCGCCGCCGTGGCAGTCCGCGCACGTCACGCCGACGGAGGCATGCGCGCTGGACTTCCAGTCCCTGGCGATACCCGCCTGCTTGTCGTTGACCGCGCTGTGGCAGTCGTAGCAGCCGTTCTTGTCGCCGCTCGTGGGATGCGGGATCGGGGTGGGGAGCGGCGGCGCGGTGGCCGGGAGGGGCGTGGCCGGCGGCATCGTGGGGATGAACAGCGGGTTCAGCGATTCGGATGCGGACGGGCTGAAGTCGGGTGTCCAGGCCGGGGTCGCCGATGCCGATCCCGCCGTGGGCGCCGGCGAGCCGAGGGCGTCGGTGGGAGCCGGCGAGGGCGCTGCCGTGACCTCGGGAGAGGGCCCCGCGGCGGTCGCCGACGACGGGCTGGCGGAGGCTGAGGGGTCCACGCTGCTGGCGGTGCCCGCGAGGGCGAACCAGGCGAGCCCGATCAGGCTCGTCGCGGCGGCGACGCGCGGGGCACGGCGCCGGGCAAGGCGGGCTCGTGAGCGGGTGCTAGCTGACATAGCCGAACACCGTGAGGGCAACGAGGGAGGCCAGCACGAGCGTGGCGCCGCCGACGGCGAGTTTCCGGCGCCTGGCGAGCACCTCAGGGCTGCGGTCGAGGAATGGCCAGAACACCAGCAGGCCCACCGCCACGATCGGCGTCATGATGCCGATGACCTTGATCGGGATCAGCTTGAGCAGCTGGTAGACCCCCAGGAAGTACCACTCGGGCTTGACGTGCTGCGGGGTCTGGAGCGGGTTCGCGGGGTCCTCGAGGCCTGCCGGGAAGATCGACGCGAGGACCACCAGGACGGCCAGCAGGATGTACCACGCCACGAGCTCGTCCACGATGTAGTTGGGGAAGAACGGGCGGACGGGCTCGTTGGCCAGCGCAGCCTTGCCCTCCGGCGTCCGGGGCTCGGGCCGCTTGGGGCTGGCGAGGCCCAGCTGGTGGACCAGGAGCATGTGCAGCCCCAGCAGCGCGGCGA
The DNA here is from genome assembly GCA_021802825.1 of Chloroflexota bacterium. Taxonomy (GTDB): domain Bacteria; phylum Chloroflexota; class Limnocylindria; order Limnocylindrales; family CSP1-4; genus CAIXZV01. Next base: position 1,610 of record JAJZRG010000063.1, on the reverse strand, counting down.
GCGAGATCGGCAGCACGAGGACGTGGATCCCGAAGAAGCGGCTCATCGTGTCGCCGGTGACGTCGGTGCCGCCCCGCAGGAGCATCAGCAGGGTCTCGCCGATCACCGGCACGCTGCCGGCGATCTCGGTGCCCACGACGGTGGCCCAGTAGGCCCGCTGGTCCCACGGCAGCAGGTAGCCAGTGAAGCCGAAGCCCAGGGTCACCATGAGCAGGAGCATCCCCACCAGCCAGACCATCTGACGCGGGTACTTGTAGGCCGCCTGGAAGAAGATCCGCAGCAGGTGCAGGACGACGAACAGGATCATCAGGTCCGCGCCCCAGTGGTGGATGCTGCGGATCAGCCAGCCGAAGTTCACCTCGCTGGTGATGAACTGGACGCTCTTGTAGGCGGCCTCGGGCGTGCCCTTGAAGTACAGCGAGAGCAGCGTGCCCGTCGTCGCCTGGATCACGAACAGGAACAGGGCGATGCCACCGAAGTACATCGTGTTGGCGGTCCGTGGCACGCGCACGTGCAGGCTCGCGCTGATGACGGGCCCGAGGCGCGTGTGTTCGTCGAGCCAGCCCAGCGCGCCGCGCGGGGCGACATCGTTGGCGGTCTTGGGCGTGGCGCTCATTTCAGGACTCCGAGAGGAAGATCTGGTTGCCCTCGACCGACGCCGTGAGCGGCGGCAGGCCCGTCGGCGGGGGACCCGCCACCACGGAGCCGTTGGACGGGTTGAAGATGCCGCCGTGGCACGGGCACACGATCTGCGACGAGAGGTCGTTCCACGCGACCACGCAGCCGAGGTGGGTGCAGATCGCCGAATAGGCTTTCACGCCCGAGTCGGTGTTGACCACGATGGCGGGCTTGCTGCCCATCGCGACGACCTTGCCGAAACCCGGGGGGATGTCGTCAGTGGTGCCCACGAGCACCTTGCCGCCGTTGCCGCCGGCGGTGGACGAGGTGGGGACGAGGAAGCCGACGATCGGGGTCAGGACCATCGACGCCGTGGACACCACGGTCAGGCCGCCGAGCCAGGCCAGGAACCTCCGACGACCGGAGGTGCGGGCGGGAGGCGTGGCCTCCACGGGCAGGGCGGCGGGCACGGGCGGGGGAGGGGCCGCCGGGAAGCCGGACTGCGCCGCGAGGCCTTTCGGCTCACCTGCAGCTGGCCCGGGCGCCACGGACGCGCGGGCAATGGTCCCGGGCCCCTTGGCCTCCGATTCCATCCCTCTCCTCCGACGCTGGGCTGCGTGGATCCCTGCTGGATGGAATTGTCGTGTGGCCCCGATCGCGGACCAACGTATGGACCGGTACAGAAAGGATATATACCCCCGAAATCCGGGCCGAAGGTCACCCAACGCACGCGCCTTGCGGTCGGCGTGCATCGGCGCTCCGAGACGATGTCGAGCCCGCCCGAAGCGAAGGCGAAGGTCGCCGTCACACAACGAACCGCGAGGGCGGTGGTGTGGGGGGACGCGGTCGCGGCGCGCGGGCGACCAGTGCCGCGCCGGCTGGTGCCCCGTCCCTGAAGCCGCCCGCCGGTTGCCGCCCCGGACCCCCGCCGCGCGCCGGCGGCCGAGTCGTGCCGGGGTCGCCGCGCGCAGCGGCGCGCGCGGGTCCCGGCC
>JAJZRG010000062.1 GCA_021802825.1 Chloroflexota bacterium | reverse complement strand
CAGGGCTGACTCAAATCGGCCGCGCCCGAGCGCGAGCCGCGGCGCAAGGGCCCGATCCGAGCCGGCGCCCGCGCTCGCCGGCCGCGGCCCAGAGTCCGACGCGACTCGGGGCGCGGGACGCGAGGGCGGCGCGGGACGCGGGGCGGGGCGCGGGACGCGGGCGGGGCCGTGGCCGGGCCGGGGCGTCGCGGGCGGCGCGGGCGACGCGGGGCGCGGGCAGCCGGGCCCGGCGCGAGGGATCAGACCGCCACGGGCTCGCGGTACTCGCCGAACACCTCGCGAAGCACCTGGCACTGCTCGCCCAGCGTGGCGTAGGCGGCGGCGCAGCGGATGAAGTGCGGCATCAGGTTGGTCTCGGAGGTGCCGGGCCGGGATGCCGCCTCGCGCAGGCCGGTGAGGGCCGACTCGACTTCCGAGGCGTCGCGCTCACGGCGCGTTCGCTCCAGCCGCGCCAGGTGCCGCTCCAGCGACCCCTCCGGCACCGAGAGCACCGGGACCGGGACGGGCTCGCCCACAACGTAGCGGTTCACGCCCACGATCACTCGGTCGTTCGCGTCGAGCTCGCGCTGGAAGCGGTAGGCAGAATCGGCGATCTCGCGCTGCGGGTACCCCTCGGCGATCGCGGCGACCATGCCGCCGCGCCGGTCGATCTCGTCGAGGTAGCGCCAAACCTCGCGCTCCATGCGATTGGTCAGCGTCTCGATGAACCACGAGCCGCCCAGCGGGTCCACCGTGGACGCAACGCCCGTCTCCTCGAGCAGGATCTGCTGCTGACGCAGGGCGAGCAGCGCAGCCTCGGCGGTCGGAACCGCGAGCGCCTCGTCGAAGGCGTCGGTGTGGAGGCTCTGCGTGCCGCCGAGGATGGCGGCCAGAGCCTGGGTGGCAACGCGCGTGAGGTTGTTCAGCGGTTGCTGCGGCGTGAGGCTGACACCCGCCGTCTGGGTGTGGAAGCGCATCCAGGCGGAGCGCTCGTCCTTGGCACGGTACCGCTCGCGCATCAGCTTCCACCAGATCCGGCGCGAGGCCCGGAACTTGGCGATCTCCTCGAAGAAGTCTGAGTGGCTGTTGAAGAAGAACGAGAGGCGCGGGGCGAACTCGTCGGGGTCGAGCCCGCGCGCCATCGCCGCCTCGACGTACGCCATGCCGTCGGCGATCGTGAACGCGAGCTCCTGAACCGCGGTCGAGCCCGCCTCGCGGATGTGGTACCCGCTGATCGAGACCGTGTTCCAGCGAGGCAGCTCGCGGGTCCCGAACTCGATCGTGTCCACGACCATGCGCATCGACGGCTGGGGCGGGAACAGGAACTCCTTCTGGGCCACGTACTCCTTGAGGATGTCGTTCTGGGTCGTGCCCTCGAGGCGGCCGCGCGGAACGCCGGTCTTCTCCGCCGCGACGATGTACATCGCCCAGATCGGCGCGGCCGGCGAGTTGATCGTCATCGAGGTGCTCACGCGGTCGAGCGGCAGGCCGGCGAGCAGGACCTCCATGTCGGCAAGACTGCTGACCGCGACGCCGCAGGTGCCGAACTCGCCCTCGGCCTCGGGGTCGTCAGTGTCGTAGCCGTAGAGCGTCGGCATGTCATAGGCGATCGAGAGGCCCGTCTGCCCCGCGGCGAGCAGCTGGCGGAACCGGGCGTTCGTGTCCTCGGCCGAGCCGAATCCCGCGAACATGCGCATCGTCCAGGGGCGGCTCCGGTAGCCCGTCGGGTGGACGCCGCGCGTGAACGGGGGCTCGCCCGGGAAGCCGATGTCGCGGACGGGGTCGAAGTCGGCGTACTCGCCCGGGCCCTCGCGCAGCGGGTGGCCGAGGTGGTTGACGGCGGTCGCGCCGCCCGGGCCGACGAGCTCGCCATCGCGAGCGCCCTCGAGGTCCCAGGGCCCGTAGAGGCACTCGATCGGCAGATCGCCCAGGGTGTCGAAGTGGTCGCGCCGCTCCGGAAGACGGCCCAGGGAGGGGCCAAGGCGCTCCTCTCGCCAGCGTCGGCGACGGTCGGCCCAGGCGTCAGGACGCTCGCTCATCACGGCGACTCTACACCTCGGCGCGGCCTCCCGCGATCACGCGCGGCAGCCCGGCGGGGCCGAATCCGTCGGGGCCGAATAGGGCATTCGCCCGACGTGTCTGATGGTCAGACGCCCCGTGTAGCCGATGGTCCCGGCGGTGCGCGCACGCGCCTGACCTATCGGTCCGGCACATCCGTACCGCCGACCCATTCCCACGCGGCGAGCACGCCCCTAACGTTCGGAATGCGTTCGATACGCGCCGTCCACGACCAACCGGGGCAACAACCTGGGGCGTCGGTCACGGACCGGAGGGCAGGACGACTCGACCGCCGGGGACGCTCGGCGGCACGAGGGAACCAAAGCCACGGTCACGAGCCGAGTAACCATGGACCTACCGGCCAGCAGGCCCGGTGGTGGGGCGGCAGGACTGATCAGACTTCATCGCCCCCGGTGCGCTCTGCGCCGGGGGCGTTGTCATGTCCGGCGGATGGCGCCTTCGCGACTTCGCGCCTTCGCTTGACGGCATTTCCGCCAGATGCCCACCGTGCGGTCGCTCTCGGGCGCGTTTCTGCCAGACGCCCGCCCTGCGAACATCTGGTCGAGGATGGGGGCCAGTTCTCGCCAGGCGCCCGCCCTGCGGCCGCTGTCCGAGAACTTCCTGGATAGCGCCCACCCCGCGGCCATCTGGCGGAAACCGGGGCGCGACCTGAGCGCGGATCGAGCCGCCACGCTCTACCTGTCGCTCGTCCCGCCCCGTAACGCTCACGGGGCGGACATCCGGCGAGAACGCGGCCTGAACGGCGACGTCGCACCAGCCCCCCGCCCGCCCTCAGCGGAACGGGTTCGACTGCCAGCCGGGCCTCGCCGGACGGTGCTCGCGGTGGATGCGGCGGCGGTCGAGCTCGTCGCGAATGACCCGGGCAGCCAGCGTGACCTCGGGCTCGCGGGTAAGCGTCCCCGCCAGCCAGTCGATGTACGAGGGTTCGAAGGCGGCTACCTCGCCCAGCGTGTGGCCGTGGAACTTGCCGAACGTCAGCTCGGTGTCGAGCGCGTCGTCCAGACACGGCGGCTCGGCGATGGGGTGCCCGGCCAGGCGATCGCGCTCGAGCGGCCCCGACGGCTTCGACGCGCGGAGCTCGGGCCTCGAGCGGCTTGGCCGAAGCGGGGGCTGGCCAGTCAGCGGGATCCGGATCCCGGGTGGCGTCGTGGTCTGGTTGCGCGGCTGGAAGGTGGCCGATGTGTCCAGCCGACCGGTGACGGGCTTGGTACGGGGGGGAGGCGGCGGCCCGCTGCCGGGCACCGGCATCGGCTGGGGGGCCGCGTGCGCGGCAGCGTCCTCGGCGGCCTGACGTCGACGCCGACTCGCCGAGCGTGTCAGGGACGCGTAGGCGGCGTTGATCTCGGCCATCCGACGTGTCGCGTGGCGGGCCGCCTCCGGATCGTCGGCGGTCAGGTCCGGGTGGTGTTGACGCGCGAGGGAACGCCAGGCCGCGCGAACTTCCTCGCGCGAGGCGCCGGGCTCGACACCGAGGATGTCGTGGGGATCTCGACCAGGCACCCGCCCAGTGTACCGATCGAGCGTCGGCGACCACGGGGCGTACATCCCTGAATTCGGGACCCCACCGAGCACGGGCGGACCCAGCGAGGCCTTGACTCGGAGATGCTCGGCGCCACACTCATGGAAGGACAGGGCAAGGGAGTGGCATCGATCGAGTGGCCGATCCGAGCGAAGACACAGCGTTGATCATCCCGGTCCGATTGCCCGCGGCCCTTGAGGCCCTCCGCCGTCGGTGCCTGCCGGACGCGGTCGGCGGGTTGCCCGCGCACGTCACTCTGCTCTACCCGTTCGCCAAGCCGGATGCCCTTGACGGGGCCGTGCGGACGAGGCTGGGGGGCATCGTCTCGTCCCATGCCGCGTTCTCGCTTCGGCTGGTCGGGCTGGCGCGGTGGCCGGAGGTCCTGTACGCGTCCGTTGAGCCGGAGGAGCCCGTCCGAGCGCTCTACGCGGATCTGCTCTCGGCGTTCCCGGAGTTCCCATCCAGCGGGGGGCGGTTCGAGTTCGTGCCCCACGTTTCGGTTGCGGTGGGACCCGCAGCGGACGATCCTGAGAACGCGCGCGATCCCGCCTGGCAGAGCCTGCCCGCGAGCCGCAGCGTGTCCCGGGCCGATCTGATCGTTCGGGGCCCGACGCGCTGGGTCGTCAAGTGGTCCTTCCCGTTGGGCCGTCCCATTTGACAGACCGGGCTCCCCGGGTTCCCATTCGAGCATGGTCCCGACTTCCGGCACGCGGCGCGCGGGCATCGCCGCCGCCGTCGCCGCTGTGCCCGTTGTCCTCGCCTATCGATTCGCGCAGGTGTATCGCGTCCGTGCCGGCTACCCCCGGCGCCACCCGCCGCTGTGGACGCCCAAGGCGCTCGGCATGCCGTACGAGGACGTCGATGTGCCGACTGCTGCGGGGGCGGCGCTGAAGGCGTGGCTCATGCCCGCGGGCGAGATGCCTGCCGCCCCTGGGATCGTGCTCGTCCACGGCTGGGAGTCGGCGCGCGACCGCACGCTGCCCCACGCCCAGTTCCTCCACGCGGCGGGCTTCCACGTGCTCGCGATCGATGTCCGGGGACACGGCAGCAATGCCCCCGAGACGCTGCCGATCAGCGTGGGCGAGTTCGCGGCCGATGCCGCCGCGGGGATCCGGTGGATGGCCACCCGTCCGGAGGTCACGCGCATCGGCGTCCTGGGCCACTCGATGGGCGCGGCAGGCGCGCTCGTCGCGGCGGTGGGTGAGCCCGCAGTCAGCGCGGTGGTCGCCGTCTCCACGCCCGCGGACCCGTACCGGCTTACCCGGCAGACGTTCCGGCTCGCCCAGCTGCCGATCCCGGGCGTGGTCGCGTGGCCCCTCGCGTGGCTCACCGCCCGCGTCTACCTCCGGCCACGCGGCCACACCGTGGCGAGCACCAGCGCGGCCCGCGCCGTCCGCGCGGTCGCCGCACCGGTGCTCCTGGTCCACGGCGATGACGACCACGTCGTCCCGGTAAGCCACCTCGCGCGCCTCGCCGCCGCCCGTCGGGCAGCCCACCCCGGCACGACGCAGACCCTCGTGGTGCACGAGGGCCACCACTCCTGGCTGTACGAGTTCCCGGTCTTCCGCAGCACGGTCGCGCGGTTCTTCGCCACCGCCCTCGGCGGCCCGCTCGATCCCGATGCTGCTGCCCGGGTCGCCGCGGCCATTCCCGCCGCCCGGCTGCCTGAGCCCGAGCGCCTGACGACCCTCGACGAGGAGCCCGGCGGCGTCCGTTCGCTCCTCGGCGTCCTGCGGCCACAATCCCCGGCCCTGCCGCTCAAGCCGGTTGCTGCCGGCCCATCGGCGATCGAGGGCATCGCTTCTGACCCCACTGCCGCGGAGGCCCTGACGTGAACGTTCGAGACGCCGTGCACACCAAGCGCGCCGTGCGCGAGTTCGCCGACCGCCCGCTCGCCGAGGCGGACCTCGCCACGATCCTCGAGGCCGGGCGCCGCGCCCACAGCGCGAAGAACCGCCAGCGCTGGGCGTTCATCGTGGTCCGCGACCGCGAGCGGCTGCGCCAGATGGCCACCCTCGGGCCGTGGTGCGGGCATGTCGGGGGGGCGGCGGCCGCGATCGCGCTGGTCACGCCGGACCCGAGGGCCGAGGGCGCCTCCCTGTCGATCACCTGGGACCTCGGCGGGGCCGCGGCGCAGATGATGCTCGTCGCCTGGGATCTGGGCGTCGGCAGCTGCCCAGCCACGGTGTACGAGGCGGACCGCGCCCGCGAGATCCTCGGCTACCCGGCCGACATGCACTGCGAGTTCATGCTCTCGTTCGGTTACCCGGCGGACCCTGCTGTGCTCGCGAAGCCGAACCGCGCGGGCGGCCGCAGGCCGGTGGAGGACCTCGTGCACTGGGAGGCCTGGTCAGCGTCGGCCGATGCGGAGGCGGGGGCAGGGGCGACGTCCGAGGGCGGGCGCGGCTGAAGGACCAGGGCGGCGGCACGCGCACATCGCCACGGCCGCACCCCGGGCTAGCTCTCGATCCCCTCGTCGGTCAGGCCCGCCTCCATCTCCAGGTCAAGGCCAGCCAGCGGGTCCACGACGTCACCGGCGGGCGTGACCACCACCTCCGGCGCTGGCGCCCCGGCGGCTAGGTACGACTCAACCGCAGCGTCAAGCCCCACGTCGTACCCGGCGTTCTCGGAGCGCAACCACTTGTGCTCCAGCACGTCACAATAGGCTTGGACGAGGTCGCGGTTGGGCCCCACCTCGCGGGCGATCCGCGCCTGCGTCGGCCGATAGACCTGGCGCAGCCAGCGGTCGGCCTGCTCGTCGGGCTCGATGACCCGCTTCTCGTGGTACTCGAGCCACGCCCCGTACTCTGCGAGGTCGTTGAGCAGGATGCGCGCCTGCCCCTCGAGGGCGCGGAGCCGCGTCCGGCGCTCGAGCTCGTTGGCGTGGTAGCGGCGCGTGGTGACGCTCGTGCGCAGCCGGACCGCGCCCACCGAGACCGGGTCTAGCTCGACGTCCACCGAGAACCCCAGGTCGTTGAGGCGCCGGAGCCTCGCACGGATCGCCCGGCGGTCCCCGGGCATCAGCTCGGGCTGGTCATAGAGCTCGGACCAGACGGCTGCGTACCGCGCGCGGACCGACTCGGCGGCCTCGATCGACGCCTCCATCTCCTCGCCCCGGCCCTGGTAGGCGGCGAGGTCGGCAAGGCCGAAGGCGACGTTCTCGACCAGGATGTCAAGGTCATACGCGCGCTGTCCATCGGACAGATGCTCGTGGATCTCGCTCGTCTCGGCGTCCACGAGGTACGCCTGGATCCGGTCGCCGTCGCGGCGGAACAGCGTGTTGGCAAGCGAGCAGTCACCCCAGTACACGCCGCCCCGATGGAGGTCCACGAGCAGCAGCGCCATGGCGTCGAGCAGCCGGTCGCGGTACATCGGGGTGACGCCGCGGAACCGCATGAGCAGGCGCCGGTACTGCATGGAGTGGCGCAGGTACTGCGTGACGAGGATGGCGTCGTGGCGCTCCGGGCGCACGGCGAGGCCGACGGCGCGGACCCCGGGCAGGCGCGCCTCCTCGAGGTGGCGCAGGACCTCGAACTCGCGCTCGGCCACCGCCGCCGGCAGCTCCTTGAGCGCGTAGACGGTGCCGGCGTGGACGAGGAACCGGACGAGGTGGCGCGACGGGCCGACGGGCAGCTCGCGGAAGCGGCGCCCCGTGTCCTCCCACTCGCCGAGCGGCTGCTCCCAGGGCAGGTCGAGGAGCCCTGCGATCTCGTCCCGCAGGCGGAGGCGAGGCAGACTGCCCGTCACTGCACCACCGGGTTGTTCGGGCGCCGGCGACCGGGCCGCGTCAGACCCGCTTGCGGAGGTAGGCCGCGACGCCCGGGTCATAGCCCAGCGACTCGAATAGGCGGCGCGCATCCGGGCGGTGGTGCCCGGCGGTGACCTCGAGCCACGCCGCGCCCGCGGCCTTCGCCTGCTCCTCCGCCGCCTCCATCAGCAGCCGGCCGATACCGCGCTCCCGCACCCCGGCGTCAACGACCAGCGAGGTGACGCGCGCGAACAGGTCGTCCACCTCGAACCGGGGCAGGACCAGGATCGTGACGAACCCGACCACCTCGCCCGCGGCATCCGCCACCAGCACCTGCGAGCCGAGCGACGCATACCGCTCCATGCGCGCCGCGAGGTCGGAGCTCCCGGCGGGGTAGCCCTCGTCGGTGAGCAGCGAGGCGAGGCGTTCGGCATCGTCGGGCGTTGCCGGGCGGACGGTCACGTTGGCGTCGTTCATGGCGCGATGGTACCCGGGCGTGCCGCCGTCGCGGAGTTCTCGACGATGAGCAGGTGCGGCCCGGCGCCGCGGCGGCCGAGCAGCAGCACGGCCGTGCCGAGGGGGCCGCGCCGGCGCGCGGACAGCCGGACGCCGCGCCCTCGGGCGGCTGCGGCCCAGGCGTCGAGGCCCTCGGCCGACCGCAGGTACAGCGCGCACGGGCCCTCGCCATCGCGGGCGAGCGCGGCCGCCAAGCGCCCCTCGGTGTCTGGCTCAGCCAGCACGAGCGTCCCGCCCGGGAGCGAGGTGCCACGCCGGAGCCGGGTTCGGGCTCCGAGATGCGGGTCGGCATGGGCGTCGCCATCGCCGGCGGACCGCTCGGCCGCGAACAGCCAGGGGTCCAGCTCGGCCTCGGCGCGGTCCAGCTCGACTGTCGCCCACGCCACGCCGACGAGCGCGACCCGGGCCTCAGGGTCCCGCTGCGGGACGTCACTGCCACCAGCGATCGGCTCGAACACCAGTCGGCCGTCGGCCGTGGGCTCGTCCCCGGGCCCCTCGCGCCGCCACGGGACGATGTCCAGCGCCTCCCCGCCAAGGTCGAAGCGCCAGACGCCACCATCGACCAGTCCCGGCCGGATGGCGAGCCATCGCGCCAGGTCCCCGGCCAGCGCTCCCGGGTCGCCCGCCTGCCAGGTGAGGCGTGCCCAGCGGTCGCCGCTCATCGTGTCTCGCCCGTCGTGCCCGTGATCCCCGCCTCCCCCGGCGTCCGCAGCGCGCCCGTGGTCCCCGCGCCCGACAGCGCCTCGACCGCAGGCCCCGGCAGCGCCGCGAGCAGCAGGTCCGGCGACTCACCAACCGAGCGGAAGCCCAGCCGCTCGTACAGGCGGATCGCGGTGTCGTTGCCGCTGAACACGCCGAGGTACGCACGCCCGGGCTCGATCGACGCCGCGCTGGCGATCGCCTGCCGCGTCGCGAGTGCCGCCAGCCCCCGGCCGCGATAGCCGGGCAGCGTGCCGATCGACGACAGGTACGTCCAGCCGCCGAACGTGGTCGCCTTGGCCACGGCCGCCGGGGCGCCATCGATGCGGACCAGAACGAGCACGACCCGCCGATCCGGCAGGGTACTGACAAGGTCGCTCGCCAGCTCTGGAGCGCGCCCGGGCGGCGCCCCGAAGGACGTGGCGAGCACGAACCCGGCGTCGTCGAGATCGCCCGGCCCGACGTCCTCGGGATGAGCGATCGTGTGCAGCATCACGCCGGCGGGCGGCTCGCCGGGACGGACGGGCGGCGCCGCGTGAGGGTCCGCCATGACCATGAGGTGCCCGCCGCCGATGTCCACGAAGCCGTTGCCCTGCAGCCGGAGCGCAAGGTCGCGCGGCCCCGCGTGGACGGGCGAGGGCCAGATGTGCGGCTGCCGGCCAAGCAACGCGAACAGGACGAGCGTCTCGGCGAGCCGATGGTCGAAGGCCGCGGGATCCTCCGGCCAGCGAACGGCCTGGAGCCGGTTCCAGAACGGGTCGCGGTCGCGCGCGTCGTGGAGCAGCAGCGCGTCGCCCAGGTCGCGGGTCTCGCGCGACGGGATGGCGTGGGCGAGGAGCTCGTGGCGCTCGATGGCGGTCATCGTGGCGGCGTCGATCGCGAGGCGGTGGGTCACGCCTCAACCATAGCGGCAGGGCGCCGACGTGGGCGCCGAGGGCCAAGCCATGCGACACCCGTGCCCCGCGGCGCCCGCGCGCGGTCAGGCCGACGAGACGGCGCCCCGCAGCAGCCCCGAGCTAGCGCCTGTGCAGGACGATCGCGCTCGCGCCCGACGGCAGGTCCACGAGCTCCGGCACGGGCAGCTCCGCTGACGAGAACCAGCCCAACGCCTCACTGGCAGTCACCAGGCGGGTGCCCTGAACCGCCTCGTCAAGCTGGAAGCCCGCGATCAGCTCGCCGTGCGGCGAGCGCAGCTCTTCGGGATCCGTCGGCAGGTACCAGTCCAGCGAGACGAGCCAGCCGCCAGGCCGGACGGCTGACCACGCCGAGCGCAGCGTGGCGACGGGGTCAGGCAGCTGGTGCAGGGCGTACTGGAAGTACACGAGGTCCGCCTCGCTGGCGTGGCCCACGGAGATCATCGACCCCTGCTCAACCGTGATCCGGTCCGCGAGGCCGGCCTCGGCCACGTTGTCGCGGGCACGCGCCACCGAGTCGGGCTCGAACTCGATGCCGGCAAGCTCGAGACCCGGGAATCGACGCGCCATCGCGATCAGCCAGCGGCCGCCGCCGCAGTGCACGTCCAGAGCGCGCGCTCCCGGCCGCAGGTCGGCCACGAGCTGGGGGAAGGCGCCCAGCACCTCGGTGAAGAACACCGCCACGTCCTGGATCGTCAGCCGCTCGATCGCGATCCGGTAGCGGTCCGGCCGCGAGCGGTTGGGCCGACCCGTCCGGAAGATCGCGGGCAGGGCGTCGTAGTCGAGGCTGCCGACCGCCGCGAACTGGAACTGGCCGCCAAGGAACTCGGGGCGGCTGGGGTCGAGCAGGATCGCGGCAACGTCCGCCGGGACCCGGATGCGGCCGCCGGAGGTCTCGACCAGACCGTGCGCGTCGGCGCCCCAGACCCAGCGGGCCGTGAGCGAGGGCTCCAGCCCGCACTTCGCGGCCAGCTCGCCCGCCGTCAGCCCGGGGCCGCCGGCATCGCGCAGCGCGTCGAACAGGCCAACCTCGAGGCCGACGAACACGTACCAGGTGCGGTAGAAGCCGCCAAGGCTGGCGACGAGCTCGTCAAAACGGTCATCGAGGCGCATGGCCCGATTGTGACATGCGACGATGGCCCCGTCGGCATGCCGCGCGGTCGTCGCCCGGTGCGGTTGCGGCACGAGCCCTTCTGCAACCGCGCTCCTGCCGGGCGTGTTCAACAGGTGTGATGGACGACCCGACTCTCGCCGACGCCCTGGCCCACGACCTCGACGCCGCCTTCGAGCCCCTCGTGCGCGCGCACGCCGGACGCTGCTTCGCCATCGCCCTCCGCGTCCTGGGCGACCCCCGCGATGCCGAGGAGGTGGCCCAGGACGCGCTGGTCCGCGCCTATCGCGCGCTGGCGGGATACGAGTCGGCCCGGATCCGGGACCTCCGGCTGCGCCCCTGGCTGGCGACGATCGTCGTCAACCTGTGCCGGAATCGCATCCGGCGAGGTCGGGCGCCCACCACGCCGCTGGACGGGCTGGCTGAGGTGGGGCGCGAGCCCGCGGCGCCCACTGAGCACGGCCCGGTCGCGGTAGCCGAGCGGGCGGCCGAGCGCGAGCAGCTGGCGGCACTCCTCGCGACGCTGCCCGAGCGCTATCGGGTGCCGGTGGTGCTCCGGCACGTGGACGACCTCTCGTACGCGGAGCTGGCTGAGGTCCTCGGCCGGCCGGAGGGCACGCTCAAGGCACAGGTGCACCGCGGGATCGCGATGCTGCGGGCCGCCGCCGCAGAGGCGGAGCCCGAGGAGGTGATGGCATGACGGTGAACGGGATGCTGGAGGCTGCCGCGGCTGACCTCGCCCCCGGCCTGCTCGGTGGTCTGGCAGTTCGGGCGCCGAGGGGCCTCGTTGACGAGATCCTCGTCGAGGTGGGCCTGGCCGACCGGATCGCGCCCCTCGCGAGCGCGATCGGCACCCTGAGCGCCATCGGCACCCTGTGGGTGGCGTGGAACGGGCGGGGCCTCGCGTCGGTGGGCCTGGGTGAGGATGGCCCGACGGCCGCCGCCGAGCACGAGGCGCGGACCGGCCGCCGGACGCTGCTCGCGGACGCGCTGCCACCCGAGCTGGCCTCGGCCGTCTCGCGTCGCCTGGCCGGCGACCGGCACGCCCCGATCGAGCTCGACCTGCGCGGCCGAACGCCGTTCGAGGTGGCCGTCTGGCGCAAGGCACTCGAGATTCCGTTCGGCGAGGTGCGCCCCTACGGCTGGGTCGCCGCCGAGATCGGCAGCCCTAAGGCCGTCCGGGCCGTGGGCACCGCGCTCGGCCACAACCCCGTGCCGCTCGTGGTCCCCTGTCACCGTGTCGTCCGCACGGACGGCTCGATCGGCAACTACTCGCTGGGCGGGCCGCGCAACAAGCGCGCGATCCTGGCCGCCGAGGGCGTGGACCCCGAGGCGCTCGAGGACGCCGCGCATCGTGGCGAGCGGCTGGTGGGCTCGGACACCACGCACATCGTCTGCTGGCCAACCTGCCGCCACGCCCGGCGCGTCACACCGCAGCACCGCGTGTCGTTCCGCTCGCTCCGCGAGGCGGGCGCGCGAGGCTATCGCCCGTGCAAGGTGTGCCGCCCGGTCGCGATCTCCACGGCCGCGTAGATCAGCCGCACCGGCCCCCGGGCGCGGCTGGCGCTACCCCCGTTCGAACCCCTGCGCCGGCCAGGGCTCGCAGCGCAGCGGGCGGTCGTGGCGGTAGCCCAGCGCGTAATCGGCCTGGATCAGCGTGTGGAGCTGGCTCGTCCCCTCGTAGATGACCGCGGCCTTCGAGTTGCGCAGGTAGCGCTCCACCGGGAACTCGTTCGAGTACCCGTTGGCGCCGTGGATCTGGATGGCGTCGAGCGCTGCCTGCACCGAATGGTCGGTCGCGTGCCACTTGGCGAGCGACGTCTCGCGCGTGTTGCGCAGGCCGCGGTTCTTGAGCGCCCCCGCCTGCCACACGAGCAGCCGGCCGATCTCGGTGCCCTTCGCCATGTTGGCCAGCATCTGCTTGACCAGCTGGTGCTCGCCGATCTCCCGGCCGAAGGTGTGGCGCTCGTGCGCGTACTTGACCGACGCGTCCAGACACGCCTGCGCGAGGCCGACGGCCCCGGCGGCCACCGTGTAGCGGCCCTGGTCGATCGCGCTCATCGCGATGAGGAAGCCCTCGCCCTCCTCGCCGATCCGGTTCTCCGCCGGCACGCGCACGTCCTCGAAGTTGATGAGGCCGGTGTTGCCCGCCCTGATGCCGAGCTTGCCGTGGAGCGTGCCGGTGGTCAGCCCGGGCATCCCCCGCTCCACCACGAACGCCGTCACACCCTTGTGCTTCTTGGTTCGGTCCACCGAGGCGAACACGAGGAAGTGGTCCGCGAGGTCGGCGAGGCTGATCCAGAGCTTGTTGCCGTTGAGCACGTAGCTCTCGCCGTCGCGCCGGGCGGTGGTGGCGAGGTTGCCGGCGTCGGTGCCCACGCCGGGCTCCGTCAGGCCGAAGGTCGCGAGCTTCTCGCCCCTCGCCTGGGGGACGAGCCAGCGCTGCTTCTGCTCCTCGGTGGCCCACTGGAGGAGCGTCAGGCTGTTGAGCGCCACGTGGACGCTCTGGACGACGCGGAAGGCGGTGTCGGCGCGCTCAAGCTCCTCGCACAGGATCGCCAAGCTGATGTAGTCCATCCCCGACCCGCCGTACTGCTCGGGGATCGGCGCGCCGAGAAACCCCATCTCCCCCATCTTCGCGAACACCTCGCGATGGGTCTCGCCCTTGGCGTCCCACTCCCGGATGTAGGGCAGGATCTCGGACTCGGCGAACGAGCGGGCCGCGTCGCGGACGAGCTTGTTCTCGTCGGACAGGGTGAAGTCGATCACGGTGGTTGCGCCTCGGACTGGTGGCCTCCCGCCGCGCGAGGGGTCAGGGCGGGTCCGGCCCGGCCATGCTACCGCCCGGCCCATGGCCGCCCGGGGCCTGTTGCGCGCGCGCCGAATCGCGCGTCCAGATGAGCCGGCGATAAGGGGCGGTGCCTATACTCGGCCCGTGGACACGACCAAGCCGCTCGACCTCGCCGCCCAGGCGGCCAATATCAGCCCCATCCTCGGCCGCTACATGGACAAGAGCTGGTCTCACGGGATCGGCCACCGCCTGTACGACACGGCCGGCAACGCGTACCTCGACTTCGCGAACGGCATCGCCGTGACGGCGCTCGGGCACGCCCACCCGCGGGTCACCGCGGCGGTCCACGCGCAGGTGGACAGGCTCATGGGCCCGGTGCACGCGATCGGCTTCTCGGAGCCCACCGTCAAGCTCGCCAGCATGCTCGCCGAGACGATGCCGGAGGCGCTCGACAGTGTCCTGTTCCTCAACTCGGGCTCGGAGGCCATCGACGGCGCCATCAAGCTCGCCCGGCGCGTCACCGGCCGCCCCGCCGTCATCGCGTTCCGGGGCGCGTTCCACGGGCGCACGATCGGCGCGACCAGCATCACCACGTCGTCACTCAACTACCGGATGGGTTACGAGCCGCTGCTGCCCAGCGTCTACACCAGCGTCTTCCCGGCCGTGTACCGCTACTACGCTGGCGATGAGGAGCGCGCGATCGCCGACGCGCTCAAGCACCTCGACGGGCTGTTCACGACCACTGTCGCCCCCGACGAGGTGGCGGCGATCATCGTCGAACCCGTGCAGGGCGAGGGGGGCTACTACCCTGCGCCGCCGGCCTTCTTGCGCGGGCTCCAGGACCGCTGCCATCGGTTCGGCATCCTGCTGGTCGTGGACGAGGTCCAATCCGGCTACGGCCGAACGGGCGACATGTGGGCGTTCGAGTCGTCGGGCATCGTCCCGGATGTCGTCTGCGTGGCGAAGGCCATCGCGAACGGCCTGCCCCTCTCGGCGATCGTCTCGACCCGCGAGATCATGACGGCCTGGGGCAAGGGCGCGCACGGCACGACGTACGGCGGCAACCCCGTCGCCTGCGCAGCGGGCGTGGCCGTGCTCGAGACCATCCGGGAGGAGCGGCTGCTGGCCAACGCCAAGGCGCGAGGGATCGAGCTGCTGGGCGGCCTCCGCGAGCTGCTGGCGGACCACGAGGAGATCGGCGACGTACGCGGCCGTGGCCTCATGATCGGGGTCGAGTTCGTGAAGGATCGCGCCACGCGGACGCCAGACGGGCAGACCGCCGAAGCGGTGATGGCGCGCGCCCGCGACGCCGGGCTGCTGCTCCTCTCGTGCGGCACGGCCCATCAGGTCATCCGCTGGATCCCGCCGCTCGACGTGACGGTGCCCGAGGTCGAGGAGTCGCTGCGGATCTTCGAGGGCGCGCTCCGCGCCTAGGCTCCTCTGAGCGGTTCCACCCGGCGGGGTGGCCCCGGGGGGCCGAGTCGCGCCTGACTCGAATCCCGTACCGCCGAGCGCGCGCGACGCGCCAGGAGCCGGGTTCGCGCGGGGAGCCGCGCTCGCCGGCCGCGGAATCGAGTCTGCAGCGACTCGCGGTGGCGACCCGCGGCGCCGACTCGTGGCGGCGACCCGCGGCGGCGGCCGGGGCGGCGGCCGGGGCGGGGGGCTGGGCTCCGGCTTCAGCGGTTCCGGGCGAGGAACTGCATCACATCCTCGAGCCGGAAGCGCCGGTCGCCCCGCTTGCAGACGCGGTAGTACGGGAGCTCGCCGCGATCGCCGAGCCGCTTGACGGTGTTCACGTGGAGGTGGAGCATCTCGGCCACTTCGCTCGCGGTGAGCATCGGCCCGAGTTCGTTCATTGCCATGGGCGCCATCGGTTGCTTCCCTTATGCCGAGCCGGGTTGTTGCGATGAGGGCACTTCGGTGCAGTCCGGCTCCTTGCTGTATGGAGTGTCGGAGTCCGGGGCCCTCTGGACAACCCGTACTCTCGGTAAGCCGGTGGTACCAAGCGGGGAGCTGCGGTCGCTGGGAGTGCGGTCCCGAGGGGTCAGCGGCGCGGTTCCGGATGGCCCGTCGGCGGCTTCACGTGCCGTCCCTCAGTGCCAGGAGGCCCTTGCCCGACATCCGGGCGCCGACGATCGTCCGACGGGTCAGAACAACGCCGCGGCAGCCGTCGTGGCGGCGGGCAAGATCGCCGGAGGAGACCCAGAACGACATGCCGGACATGACGGACAGGACCGACGCAGCTGACGCAACCGGCGCGACCAAGCCGGCGGGCCAGGCTGCGGGCACCACGCGCGACTACGTCAAGGCCTTCGTCCTGATCGCCCTCATCGTCGGCCTCGTCGGTCTCGCGTTCTGGATCGGGATCGGCGGATTCTGCGCCTGCTTGACCCTCCCAGCCGGGTAGTCCGTCAGGTCGAGGCGCTGCCCGGCCCGGCCGACGCCCGCTCGGCGGCCGTCTGCTCGCCCTTGGGCGTCAGACCGTAGATGCCGCGGTCGACCCGCTCGAACCAGCCGTAGACGTCGCGACGCAGGATCGAGGGCGCGTTCGGGACGTCGCCCGCGGCCCGGAGCGTGCGCAGGTGCGCCGGGCCCGCCGCGAGGTGGCGCAGGCAGCGCTCGGCCTCCTGGCGGTAGGCGGTCATGATCGGTCGGCGCGTCGAGCCGCCGGTGTTCGGATCGCCGGCCCGTCGCTGGTGCTCGCCGAGGAGGCGCGCCGCCCGGCGCCGGTTGCGGCGCGGCAGGTAGGGAGCGGGGTCGAGCACCACCGCGGCGTCGCCGTGGCTGACCACGATCAGCCCCAGGCCCAGGCGACGCAGCAGCCGCCGCACGCCGTCGGGCTTCGGCGGCCAGACGCCAACGGCGACGTAGACCGCGTCCGTGACCGCGAGCCGGTCGATCCCCTGGAGGACGACACCGAGCCCGAACGTCCGCTTGAGCTCGACGATGACCGGCGGTTCGTCACCACGGACAGCGACCACATCGCAGCCGCCCACTTCGGCCTTGACCACGTACCCCTGGTCCTCCAGGAGCGCCTTGACCGGCGGGTAGAGCTCCACCTCGAGCGGCAGGGCGGGACGGGTTCGGGGCATGGCCCTACGTTGCCATGTCACGGGGCCGCGTGACAGGCGACACGACGCGCCGTGGGCCGGCGCCGCGCAAACGGCGCGTGGGGGCACATCCATGCGTCGATCGATCGCGATCGCCGGCCCCCGGGGCTTTCTCCCCACCTGGAGGTCCGGGCCGGGGAGCGCGTCGGATTGTGGCGCCCTCCGCGTCCCTGCGCACGCCCATTTCGCACAACGGCGTTGCGGCTCGGCAACGTTTCGCCGACGGCGTGACCGCCGGGCGGCCGACGAACCGGCGCCGAGGCGGGGGGAGCGGCAGGCGACGAGGCGGGCCGCTGGGCGACGAGCTGGGACTCGAGGCGTGACGCTGGGCGACGAGCTGGGACTCGAGGCGGGCACCGAGGCGGCCGGTCAGGGCGAGGGGCGAACCTCGACCAGCTCGAGCTCCGGCGTGGGCGGGAAGGACCGAAGCTCCCCGCAGGACGGGCAGACCGCCTGCCCCGGCCCGATGACATCGTCGTGCTCGAGCGCCCCCTTGAAGCCGCAGGGGCATGCGAGCCGGACGTCGAACGGCTCGGCCTCGAGGACCGCCGACGCCAGCGGGCCGTCCCCGGTCAGCATCTCGAACCCCTGGCGCAGAACGTCCTCGGGCAGCGTGGTCGCGTACCGGATTCGGACAGCGGCAACGGGGCGTCCGGCGGCGGTCGCCACCGCCGCATCGACCAACTGGGCCACCATCCCGAATTCGTGCATCTAGCGCTCCCCTGCCCCGCCGCCGGTTCGCGCATCGCGAAGGGCGGCCATCGCGTCGGCCACCGCCTCGATCGCCCGCGGCACGGCCGCCTCCACCTCCGTCGTGAACCCCTCGCCCAGCTCCAGCGATCTCGGGCCGATTCCCACCAGGATCGTGCGCGGGGCGGCGCCCCACAGCTCGGCGGCGAGGCCCAGCAGCGCCGCCGGGTCGACGTGGTGCGTGAGCGGCCGGCCAGGCGCCTCGACGCGACCCACCAGTGGGCCCCGCTCGCCCAGCGAGCCCAGCGTCCCCAGCTCGCGGATGGCCACCTCCCCCGCCGCCACCCCCTCGGCGGCATCGACCAGCACCAGCAGCCACGAGCGGCTCGCGTCGAGCGCAAGCTCCGGGGTCAGCTGGTGCTCGGCGCGGACCTCCGCACCCGCGAACCGCGGATCCGACGCCAGGCGCGCCGCCACGGCCGGGCCCACCCCGTCGTCGGAGCGCAGCGGGTTGCCGTACCCCACGATGAGCACGCCATCGGCCAGCCTGGAGCCGGCGCCGCAGTCCGGCGCGGCAGCTCCAGACGAGGCCGGGCCCGACGCGCCCCCCGACGGGCCGGACGACTCCGCGGGTGCGGACCCCAACGAAGCGCCGCTGGGCGCGGCCGGGCCGTCGCTGGGCGACGAGGCGGCGCGCGTGCCCGGCTCGGCCCTCATGGTCAGCGCACCAGCTCCGAGAGCACGTGACCGTCGGGCGCGAGCAGCTGGACGCGGAGCGCCATCTGCCCCAGCGCGTGCGTCGAGCACGAGAGGCATGGGTCGTAGCAGCGGATCACGGCCTCCACCCGATTGAGCATGGACTCCTCGAGCCGGTCGGCCTTGACGTGCCTGCGGGCCACCTGGAGGACCGCCCGGTTCATGGCCATGTTGTTGTGGCCCGTCGCGATGACGAGGTTCGCCCAGGTGACCAGGCCGTCGTCGTCGACCTTGTAGTGGTGCATCAGCGTCCCGCGTGGGGCCTCGGACACGCCGATGCCCTCGTTGCGGTTGATGCCGGCAATGGAGCGGACGTGCGGCGAGAGGATGTCGGGGCCGCGCAGCAGTTCCTCGGTCTTCTCAATGGCGTGGAGGGTGTCGATCAGGCGTGCGTAGTGGTAGTGGAACGAGGAGCCGGCGATCCGGCCGACGCGCCAGCGGAACTTCTCGAGCTCCTCGTCGGCGCGCGGCGTCCCCGTCCGCTCGGCCACGTTGAGGCGTGCCAGTGGCCCCACCCGGTAGATGCCGTCGGGGTAGCCCATTGGCTTCCAGTACGTGGACTTGAGGTACGACCACGGCTCCACGGCCTCGCCGATGTAGTCGTTGAACGTCTTGGGGTCCACCCTGTCGGCCAGGTGGTGGCCATCCGCGTCGACGACCCGGATCCAGCCGCCGTAGTGGTCCACGTTGCCGTGGCGGTCGACGAGGCCCATGAACGCCGAGCGGAAGTTGCCGAAGGTGGACGCCTCCTCCTCCCAGCGGACCATGTCGCTCTTGTACCAGGCGATGGCGCGCTCCGTGGCGGCGATGGCCTCGGGCACGCCGGCCAGGATCCGGTCGCGGACCTCGGGGGTGAGCTGGAACGCCACTCCGCCGGGCACGATGCCCTCGGGGTGGATCCGCTTGCCGCCCAGCCACTCGATGATCTGCTGGCCCCACCTGCGCAGCCCGATCCCGTCCCTCGCCAGCCCGGGGTTGGCGGCGGCAAGGCCCACGATGTTGCGCTTGGCCGGGTCGCCGTCGAACCCGAACAGAAGGTCTGGCGACGAGAGGTGGAAGAACGAGAGCGCGTTGCTCTGGACGATCTGGCCCAGGTTGATCACGCGCCGCAGGTCCGCGCCGGTGGGCGTCGGCTCGACGGCCATGATGTCGTCGACGGCCTTGCTGC
>JAJZRG010000061.1 GCA_021802825.1 Chloroflexota bacterium | reverse complement strand
CCCCACCCGAGCCCGCCCCCAGCCCGCTCCCCGCCCGCTCCCCGCCGTGAGTCGCGTGAGACTCGTTTCTCGGCCACCGGAGCGCGGACGACGGGCCAAAGCCGGGGTCGTGGGCGGCGCCCACGCTGGGACGGCCCGCGGCTGAGTCCGGCGTGACTCACGCGGCCACGCCTCCCGGGTGAGTCCGGCGTGACTCACCCGACACCAGCCGGACGCCGTGGCGGTCATTTCGGGACCGTTTCGGCGCCCGGCGGCCCCCGCCAATGCCGCTCGGCCCTCGCCGCGCGATGTCCCCGGTTTACACTCGCGCCAGATGGACGCGGCCCGAAGCGAGCCGGGCGGCTCGCGGTTCGACGAACTGCACGCAGAAGCGGCTGAGGCCCTCGCCTATGCCGCGAATTCGGTGCGCTCCGTGCGTGACCGCTACCGCGCCACCTACCTGGAGGAGATGGCCCGCTTCCAGGTGATCTCCGATGACCTCGACGGGTTCGAGGGCGCGCTCGTCGGCGGCACGGACCCCGGCGGCACGGACCCCGGCGGCACGGACGGCGGCGGATCGGACGGCGGCGGATCGGACGCGCTCGCCGCCACGGCGGCCGAGGCGGGCGCCGCGGACCTGCGCCTCCGGTTCATGCGCGGCGAGGCGGACCACGCGCGCTCCGAGGTGGCCCACCACGAATCGGAGCTGGGCCGCCTGGAGCTCACGATCCGCAATCTCGAGAGCACGTGGCTGTTCCTCGAGCGCGGCGACGACTCGCTGATCATGGAGACCTCGCTGCCCAGCCTGACCACGGAACTCCAGATGCGCATCGTCGAGGCGCAGGAGGCCGAGCGCAGCCGCCTCGCCCAGGAGGTCCACGACGGCCCGGCCCAGGCGCTCTCGAACGCGATCTTCCATGTCGAGTACATCGACCGCATCTTCGATACGGAGCCCACGCTCGCCCGCGCGGAGCTGGGGTTCCTCCGCGGCCTGCTCCGCCGCGAGCTGGGCGACGTCCGCAGCTTCATCGTCCAGCTCCGGCCACCGGTCCTGGTGGAGCTGGGCCTGGACGGCTCGATGCGCGACACCGTGGACACCCAGGCCGCGCTGTCGGGCATGGCGATCGCGACGGATCTGGGCGCATCCTCGGACGGCCTCTCGGAGGCGGCCCAGACCGTCGTCCTGCGCATTGTCCAAGAAGCCCTGCAGAATGTGCGCAAGCACGCGATGGCCACCAACGTCCTGGTGACCACGCGGCTCGAAGAGACGGACTGGGTCCTCGAGGTTCGGGACGACGGCCGCGGGTTCGACACCGGTGCGGTGGCGGCTCGGGGCCGGCGCAACTTCGGGCTCCAGTTCATGCGTGAGCGCGCCGAGCTCATCGGCGCACGATTCGAGGTTCAATCTCGGCCTGAGGCGGGTACGGTCGTGCGGCTGGCCATCCCACTGCCGCGGAAGGAGAACGGATGACGGAGTACACGGGCCCGGAGCGCCGCCGAAACGCGGAACGGCGGGCTGGCGGCTACGAGCGCGTCAGGATCCTGATCGTTGACGACCACGCGCTGTTCCGCGTCGGCATCCGCCAGATCCTCGAGCGCGAGCCCGACCTCGAGGTGGTCGCCGAGGCGGACGACGGCCGGACGGCGCTCGACGCCGCGTTCGCGACCAACCCCGACGTGATCCTGATGGACCTCTCGCTGCCTGCCCCGGGCGGCATCGAGACCACCCAGCGGGTGAAGCGCGAGCTGCCCTCGGCCGCCATCGTGGTGCTGTCCACCGAGGAGGACGAGGACGCGCTGTTCGAGTCCATCAAGGCGGGCGCCGCGGCGTTCATCCTCAAGGACATCGCGCCCGAAGACCTGGTCATGATCATCCGCCGCGTGGTGGCGGGTGAGTACCTGATCAACGACAAGGTGTTCAGCAAGCCGGCCGTGGCGTCGCGGGTCCTCAAGGAGTTCCGCGAGCTGGCGGTCTATGGGCAGGAGGCCGCGCCGATCTTCGCGCCGCTGTCGCCCCGCGAGGTCGAGATCCTGGACAACATCGCCCAGGGGATGACCAACAAGCAGGTGGCCTACGCGCTCTCGATCAGCGAGCAGACCGTCAAGAACCACATGAGCTCGATCCTGCGCAAGCTCTCCGTCAACGACCGGACCCAGGCCGTGGTGTACGCGATGCGCCAGGGCTGGATCCGGATGCCGGAGGACTGAGCGCTGCCCACGGGGGCGGGGCCGGCGACATGAGCACCGACGACACCAGGCGCGGCGACACCATGCCCGACGCCACCGCGCGTGGCGGCGACACGCTCGCCGAGCTCCTGGCCAGCAGCATCGAGGCCATCGACCGAGAGCTGGCCGAGATCGACATGCTCGCCAGCCAGGTCAAGAGCGAGGCGGGCCGACACGAGCAGCGTCGCGCGGCGGCGGCGGAGAAGGTCGCGGGCGCCACGGGCAACCCGACCCTCAAGGACAACCGGGCCGTCAAGGACCTGGTGGACACGTTCAATCAGCTGATCACGCTCACCAAGCGCGCGGTCCTGATGGAGTCGCAGGCGGAGCTGCTGGAGGCCAAGAGCAAGTCGCTCGCCCGCCATCGGGCGGCCCTGATCTCCGTAGGCGAGATCGCGACCGGGATGGGCAGGGAGTCGGGGGAGGCGATCTCCCCGACCGTCGTGCCCGCTCCGGAGGCGCCGATCCCGCCCTCGCTGTCGCGTGTGGTCCTGTCCGCGCAGGAGGACCTGCGGCGCGAGATCGCGCGCTCGATGCACGACGGGCCCGCCCAGTCGCTGACCAACATCGTCCTCCAGACGCAGATCGTGGAACGGCTGATGGACCGCGACGAGGCCGCGGCCCGGGCCGAGCTCCGGCTGCTCGCCTCGATGGTCCAGCAGACGCTCGACACGACCAAGAACTTCATCTTCGACGTGCGCCCGATGGTGCTCGACGACCTGGGCCTGGTGCCAACCTTGCGCCGCGCCACGCGCGAGCGCGGCCGGCGTGCCCACGTGACGGTCGAGTTCGAGTCGCACGGGCAGGACCGGCGGCTGTCGATGGAGCTCGAGAGCACGCTGTTCCGCATGCTCGACGAGGTGCTGGCCGCGTACCTGGGCCAGGGGCCCGACCGGGTGTCGCTGACACTCGAGTGGGGCGCGACGGAGCTCCAGGCCGTGGTCGCCGCGTCGCGGACACCAGCCTACCCGCCCGGAGGTGACCTGCCGCCCATCCCCGAGGGCAACGTCCCCGACACGATGCGCCGCATGATCCAGGAGCGCCACGATGCGCACGATGCGGCGATTGCCGCCGCCGAGGTCGCCGCCCACCTGCCGTTGCCCCCCAGCGTGCGCCGCGACCTCACGGAGCGCGCCGCGGCCGCCGGCGCGTCGATCGAGGTCATCGACGCGGGAGAGGTGCGGATCACCGTCGGGCTGGCGGAGGCGGAGGGCGACAAGCCCTCGTGAGCGGCTCCCGACCCTCGCGCGACACCGGGCCCGGGATCCTCGAGACCAGCATCGTGTTGGGGGCGTCGCTGCTGCTGGCCGGGATCATCATCCTGTTCTTCGGTGGCACGCTCAGCCAGGTCGTGGGCCTGCTGGTGGATATGGCCCACGGGGGGCGCTGATCAGGCGCGAATTCGGGGCCTGAGCGCACCACAACGGACCATTGGGTACTGGAATCCGCTCGGGAAATGGATAAGGTCTGCTCTGCACCGCCGGGGGACGGGCAGCACAACCCAACTCGGGGCGGGCGCGCACCGCCCTAGGACGATGGTCCTGTTGCGAGGGCGTGGGCAGCTAGTAGGCTGCACCACATATCCGGCCGGCAATCCATGCCGACAGCACGGGGAGGCGCCATGGCACTGATCCAGTCCATCAGCTCGGTCCTCAACCGCGACGAGGAGGGCCAGGGTCTCGCCGAGTACGCGCTGATCCTCGCTCTCATCGCGATCGTCGCGATCATCGCCCTGATCTTCCTGGGCGGCCAGGTGTCCAAGATCCTGTCCAACGTCGGCAACTCGGTCTAGCCGAGCGGGGCTCGCCCGGAGACGGACGGAAGACCACTCGACGACGGTGCGCATTTACACCGCAATCCCTTACAAAACCATTGACACGCCGAGCCCCGTCGCCCTACCGTGGCGACCCGCATCGACGGCATCTCTCGAGGAAAGGAGGTGAAGCTCATGTCGTTCATTCCCGCACTGATCTCGTTCCTCCATCTCGACCGTGACGAGGAGGGCCAGGGTCTCGCCGAGTACGCGCTGATCCTCGCTCTCATCGCGATCGTCGCGATCATCGCCCTGATCTTCCTGGGCGGCCAGGTGTCCAAGATCCTGTCCAACGTCGGCAACTCGGTCTAGCCCCGCCTTCCGACCACGTTGTGCGACGCCGGCCTCCAGCATCTGCTGGGACCGGCGTTGCGCCACTCTGGGGGACGAGGACCCCGGTCCTCGCGGACATCGCAACGCGGGAGGTAAAGAAGCCGTGCTAACCGCACTGGCGGGCATCGCTGCCCGGGTGTTGCCCGAGCGCGACGAGGAGGGCCAGGGCCTCGCCGAGTACGCCCTGATCCTCGCCCTGATCGCGATCGTCGCGATCGTGGCACTCATCTTCCTCGGCGGCCAGATCAGCAGCAAGCTGAGCACCGTCGGAAACGCGATATAGCGCAGTCCAGCACTTATTGAACAGCCCGTCAGGTTCATCCTGACGGGCTGTTTGGTCACGCTGGCGGGGTCGGCGCGGGAGACGCTGACGCCGCTTTGCAGCCGACCTTGCCGCCCGATCCGGATCCGCCCAAATCCTCCCAATGGTCCTAGGTCATTTGGTGGGTCGCACGGGCTTGACGCGATGTTAGAGTGGTGCAGCCTGTCACATGGCTGGGGAGAGTACTTTGAAGCGCAGCAGCAACCGCCTCGTCCTGCTGGTGGGGATTTTCCTCGCCGTCGTGGCGTTCATCCTCATTGCGATCATGCTCCAAGGGGGCGGCCCAGGGGGGGCCAACGGCCCATCGGCCGTGCCCACGACGGCCAAGATCGTCGTCGCCGCCAAGGACCTCCCGTTGGGAGCGACGATCACCCAGGACGCCGTGGTACTCCAGGACGTCGACATCACGTCCAAGCCGGCCGACAGCTACCCGGCCACCGCGCTGGTCATCGGCAAGACGGTCCGCTCGGCCGTGGTCAAGGGCGCGTACATCAGCGCCACGACGATCAACGGCGGCGGCAGCGTTCAGGACATCAAGGTCCCGCAGGGTTTCGTGGGCATCCCAGTCCAGGTTGACCAGCTGACCGGCGTGGGCACCCTCGTCAAGCCGGGCGACCGCGTTGACGTGGTGGTCGCGTTCACCGGCCTCGACAAGGTGCCGCTGGTCGTCAACAACCACGGTGTCGTCGGGCCCGCGGGCGCACCCACGCCGCGGCCCAGCGGCAGCGCCGGCCCGTCGCGCACGCCCGGTGCGGACCAGCTCTACAACCCCCTCGGCCTGGCGTACAACCCGACCACCGTGAAGACCGTCGTCGAGGGCCTCCAGGTCATCGGCACGCTCCTTCCGCCGCCGCCCCAGACGGCGCAGCAGCCCGCTGCCAGTGGCCAGACGACGGGCGCGACCAGCCTCAACGGGCAGCAGGAGATCGTGATCGTCGCGGCGACGATCCAGCAGGCGGAGGCCATTCGCTACGCGCAGCTCGACGGCACGATCGCCCTCGTGCTGCGGAGCGCCGCCGACTGCCAGACCGCTGACGGCGCGCCGGCCGCGTGCCCCATCATCCCGACCACCGGCGTGACGCTGCGCCGGATGGTCGATGACTTCGGCGTCCTGCCCCCGCAGGTGGTCGAGGTGCTCGAGCCGGCGCCCTACCCGAGCCCCCTGCCGAGCCGCTCCTACCCCAGCCCGACGCCGTCGCCGGCCCCGAGTGGCAGCCCGACAGCGAGTGGGAGCACCACCCCGTAGCGAACCGCCCGGCGCGGCCGACGGTGCCGCGACAGGCGCCCCGATGGGCCGGTGCGAACCGGCCCATCTCCATCGGAGCAGGCCGGCGTTGCCGGATCGACCAAACAAGGACTGACCCCGTCTGATGGCAGACCAGATCCGTGTCCTGATCGTGGACGACATCCCGGAGACGCGAGACCACCTCGCGAAGCTGCTCGGCTTCGAGGCGGACATCGAGGTCGTGGGTGCCGCCGCGTCCGGGCGCGAGGCGATCCAGCTGGCCACTGCACTGGCCCCGGACGTCATCCTGATGGACATCAACATGCCGGATATGGACGGCATCGCGGCCACCGAGCAGCTCGCCTCGCAGGCGCCCATGGCCTCGGTCGTGATGATGTCCGTGCAGGGCGAGGCGGACTACCTGCGCCGCTCGATGCTGGCCGGCGCGCGCGAGTTCCTGGTCAAGCCGTTCTCGTCGGACGAGCTGACCTCGTCCATCCGCCAGGTCTACACGCGGGAGCGCGAGAAGCAGTCGCGGATCGCGGTCCAGCCCGGCGGCAGCGGCGGGAGCACGACCGCGCGCGCCACCGGGGACGACCGGGAGAACGCCGAGCCCGGGCGGATCGTGGCAGTCTTCGGCCCCAAGGGCGGCGTCGGGCGGACCACGCTCGCGGTCAACCTGGCCGTCGCGGCCGCGACCGAGCTCGGGCAGAGGACGTGCCTCGTTGACGCGTCCTTCCAGTTCGGCGACGTGGGGGTCCTGCTCAACCTGAACCCCAAGAACAAGTCGATCGCGGACCTCATCCCCGAGCTCGAGGCCGGCGAGGTTGACTCGCTCGACACGTTCATCATCAACCACTCGGCCGGCATCCGGGTGTTGCTCGCCCCGCCCTCGCCCGAGATGGCCGAGCTCATCACCCCGGGCGCCGTCAAGCGGTTGCTCGAGTCGCTGCGCCAGTCGCACGACCTGGTGGTGGTGGACTGCATGTCGTCGTTCAACGACACCACCCTCGCCATCCTCGACCTCGCCGACACCGTCCTCACGATGCTGTCGCTCGAGATCACCTCAATCAAGAACATCCGGCTGTTCCTGGAAGTGGCCCAGCAGCTCGGCTACGGCGCGGACAAGATCCGTCTCGTCCTCAACCGTGCCGACTCCTCCCTGGGGATCCGGGTGGCCGACGTGGAGCACTCGATCGGCCGCCGGGTGGACCACACGATCGTCTCGGACGGCCGCAGCGTGGTGTACGCCCTGAACCGGGGCGTGCCGTTCTTCCTGTCCAACCGGGAGGCGCAGGTCTCCCAGGACGTCCTGCGACTGGCGTCGGCGGTCGCGGGAGCTCGCACGGCCGACGCCGGCGACACGAGCCGGAAAGCCACCCAGAAGAAGTCCCTGTTCGCATGGCGGTAATTCGTCGCACTTGGAGGCCGCTCGCGGCCTAAGGGGAGAAGCCAATGTCGCTGCTGAAGCGCATCGAGAGCGCCCGTCCCGGCGCCGCGCCGGAGGGAGGCGCAAGCCTGCCGGTCCCGACGCCGGGCGCCAGTCCCACGCAGCAGCCCGGACCGCAGGCGCCCGGTCGGCTGATGACGCAGACCCCGGTCCGCGAATCGTTCCGGGATGTCAAGTTCCGGATCCAGAGCCGCGTGATCCAGGACCTCGACCCCAAGCTGGACCTGTCCAACCAGGTTGAGGTGCGCCGCCAGATCGAGGAGATCTTCGGCCGCGTCATCGACGAGGAGGGCCTCGCGCTCACCCGTGCTGAGCGCGTGCGGATGCTCGAGCAGATCACCGACGAGATCATCGGCCTCGGCCCGCTCGAGCCGCTCCTCCGCGACGAGAGCATCTCGGAGGTCATGGTCAACGGCCCCCGCCAGGTGTACATCGAGCGCTCCGGCCGCCTCGAGCTCACCAACGTCGTGTTCCAGAACGACGATCACGTGATGCGCATCATCGACCGGATCATCGCCCCCATCGGCCGGCGCGTGGACGAGTCGAGCCCGATGGTCGACGCCCGCCTCACGGACGGATCGCGCGTGAACGCGATCATCCCGCCACTGTCGCTGGTCGGCCCGGTGATCACCATCCGCAAGTTCTCGGCCACGCCGTTCACAGTGGACGACCTCGTCCGGTTCGGCACGGCGACGCCGGACATGTTCGAGTTCCTGCGCGCCTCGGTCGAGGCCCGGCTCAACGTCTTCGTCTCCGGCGGCACCGGCTCGGGCAAGACCACCACGCTCAACGTGCTCTCGTCGTTCATCCCCAACGACGAGCGGATCGTGACGATCGAGGACGCGGCCGAGCTCCAGCTCCGCCAGGAGCACGTCGTGACCCTCGAGTCGCGGCCGCCCAACATCGAGGGCCGCGGCGCCATCCCGATCCGCGAGCTCGTGCGCAACGCGCTGCGCATGCGCCCCGACCGAATCATCGTCGGCGAGTGCCGTTCGGGCGAGGCGCTGGACATGCTCCAGGCGATGAACACCGGCCACGACGGCTCGATGTCAACCGGCCACGCCAACAGCCCGCGCGACATGCTCTCGCGCCTCGAGACGATGGTCCTCATGGCCGGCGTTGACCTCCCCGTCCGCGCCATCCGGGAGCAGATCGCATCGGCCGTGGACCTCATCGTCCACCAGGCCCGCCTCAAGGACGGCACGCGCCGCATCACGAACATCACCGAGGTCCAGGGCATGGAGGGTGATGTCATCGTCATGCAGGACGTGTTCGTGTTCGAGCAGACGGGGGTCGTCGAGGGCAAGATCCAGGGCCGCCTCAAGCCCACCGGGATCCGGCCCAAGTTCGTCGAGAAGTTCGAGGTCCAGGGCATCCACCTGCCGCCCGGCCTCTTCGGCTTCAGCTACTAGGCGAGCGGGAGATCCGTCGTGAACAACCCGATGACGCTCGCGATCGCTGGCATCGCCGCGTTCGCGATCTTCCTGATCGCCGTCGGCATCTCGATGGCGCGGGGCAGCTCGGACGTCAACGCCCGCCTTGAGCGGTACGCCTCCGCCAAGCCCGACAAGTCGACCGTGGCGCCCGGCAGCCAACAGACCTTCGCGGAGTCGCTCCAGGCGTCCGCGGCGATGGCGCAGCTCAACAAGGTGGTCGAGCAGCGCGACTTCGGGGCCAACCTCGCCCGTGAGATCGCGCGCGCCGACCTCAAGCTCAAGGTCAGCGAGTACCTCCTGATCTGGGCCGGCGTGACGGTCGGGGTGCCGATCGCCATGGCGCTCGCGTCAGTTGGCATGCCCGGCCTGCGGAACCCCATCGTGCTGCTGGTGGGGGCGCTGATCGGCTTCATGCTCCCCCGCTTCTGGCTGGCCCGCCGCAAGAGCAGCCGGGTCGGGGCGTTCAACAAGCAGCTCCCGGACACGATCACCCTGATCGCCAACGCCCTGCGCGCGGGCTCGTCCTTCCTTCAGGCCATCGAGCTCGTCGTTCGCGAGTCGCGGCCGCCCATCTCCACCGAGTTCGGGCGCGTCATCCGTGAGGTCAATCTCGGCCTCGCGTTCGACGTGGCCCTCGAGAACATGGTCCGCCGCGTGCGGTCGGACGACCTGGAGCTCATGGCCACGGCCATCTCGATCCAGCACACGGTCGGCGGCAACCTCGCCGAGATCCTGGACTCGATCGCCTTCACCATCCGCGAGCGGGTCCGGATCCAGGGCGAGATCCGCACCCTCACCGCCCAGCAGCGGCTGTCGGGCTACGTCGTGGGCTTCCTGCCCATCGGCCTGGCGGGCTTCCTGTTCGTCGCCGCGCCCCAGTTCATGGCGCCGATGTTCGACGACCGGGTGTCGCTGGCCGGCCTGCCGGCCGGCATCATCATCCTGTTCCTCGGCGGGTTCATGATGTTCCTGGGGTTCATGTTCATCCGCAAGATCGTGGCGATCGAGGTCTAGTGCGATGGAACCCCTAGCCCTCGGCGTCGCTGCAGTCGCGGCGCTCGCCATCGTCCTGATCTTCGTCGGGCTCGCCAGCGGGTCGCCAGTTGACCCCGTCCAGGCGCGCCTCACCCAGCTCGGCACCATGCAGGCGAAGAACCTCGAGGAGCTCGAGCTCCAGGCGCCCCTGTTCGAGCGGACGATCCGCCCGATGGCGGCCCGCCTCTCGGGCTCGGTTGCCCGCATCGCGAGCACCTCGTTCACGCAACAGACCGAGAAGCGGCTGGCCCTGGCCGGGAACCCGGGCGATCTGCGCACCGCCGACTGGCTGGGCATCAAGGCGGTCGGCGCGCTCGTCGGCGCCGGCGTCTTCGCCCTGCTGTTCATGGTCGTGGGGGTCCTCGACCTGCCGCTCGTCCTCCGGGTGGTGATGCTCCCGATCGGTCTGATGTTCGGCTACACGATCCCCGAGTTCTGGCTCGGCGGGCGCGTCCGCAAGCGCCAGCACCAGATCCTGCTCCAGATCCCCGACGCCCTCGACCTGCTCACGATCTCCGTCCGGGCGGGCCTCGGCTTCGACGGCGCGCTGGGCAAGGTGGTCGAGAAGCTCAAGGGACCGCTGACCGACGAGTTCCGGCGGGCGCTGGCCGAGATCCGCGTCGGCAAGTCGCGCCGCGACGCGCTGCGGGACATCGTCCCGCGGACCGAGGTGCCGGCCCTGACCAACTTCATCGGCGCGGTCATCCAGGCCGAGCAGCTGGGCGTGTCGATCAGCAAGGTGCTCCAGGTCCAGTCGGAGCAGCTGCGCATCGAGCGCCGGCAGCGCGCCGAGGAGATGGCCGCGAAGGCGCCGATCAAGATGCTGTTCCCGCTGGTCGGCTGCATCTTCCCGTCGCTGTTCATCGTCATCCTGGGGCCGGCGATCATCCTGATCATGATCAACCTCAAGACCTAGACGGGCCAGGGGTTGGGCGTGGGCGGCGATCGGGGGACGGCACGCAACCTCGACCGCGACACGGTGCTCGCCGCCCGGCTGGAGACCGCAAGCTCGTTCTGGGCCAAGTTCATGGGCCTCATGGGGCGGCCGGACCTCCCCGCCGGCGAGGGGCTGTGGCTGCCGGGCGGCAACGGGATCCACATGATGTTCATGCGCTTCCCGATCGACGCCGTATTCGTCACCCAGGCCGATGTGAGCGGTGTCCGGCGCGTGCGCTCCGTGCACCGGGGCGTGCGGGCCTGGACGGGCCTCATCCCGCTGATCACGGGCGCTCACGGCGTCTTGGAGCTGCCGGTGGGCGCGATCGACGCGACCCGGACGCAGGTGGGCGATCGCGTGGAGATCCGAGAGCGGGCCTAGCGGCAGATAAGCGGGCGATGAGCGCGCGATACACGCCGGCGGTCATCCTCCGCGCATGCTCGCCTTCGGACGCCGCCCGGTCACTGCACTGCTGGACCTTGCCCTCCCGCCAGCCTGTGCCGGGTGCGGCGCCGAGGGCAAGCCGCTCTGCCCGGACTGCCGGCCGGCGATCGACGTCCGCCTGCCGTTGCCCGCCGGGACGCCCCTCGGACTGCCTGACGGGCCCCCCGACCCACTCGTGCGCCTGGAGTGGTGCGCGCCCTTCGCGGGCGTCGTCCGGCACGCGCTCCACGCCCTCAAGTACGCGGGGGAGCGCCGGCTCGCGCAGCCGCTGGGCGAGGCGGTCGCGGCGCGCTGGGCGCGCTCGGGCGGGGGCGGCGACCTCCTGGTGCCGGTGCCGGTCCACGCGGCCCGCCGGCGCGAGCGAGGCTACGACCAGGCGGAGCTCATCGCGGCGGCTGCCGCCCAGCGCCTGAGGGTGCCCATGCTGCCGGCCGTGGAACGGATTCGGGCCACGACGGCCCAGTACCGGCTCGACCGGCGCCACCGGGCAGCCAATGTCGCCACGGCGTTCGCGGTCCGTCCGCGGGACGCGGGCCAAGTGGCCGGCCGGCACATCGTCCTGGTGGACGATATCGTGACGACTGGCGCGACCCTGGCCGCGACGGCGAACGCCCTGCTCGCAGAGGGCGCGCTCAGCGTGGCCGCGGTCACTGTGGCCCGCGAGCGCTGACCGGGAACCGGCGGCTCCTCGGCCGCGTCGGCTCCTTCGGCTCCTTCGGCTCCTTCGGCTCCTTCGGCTCCGCCGGCTCGCTCGGCCGCGTCGGCTCCCTCGGCTCCGTCGGCTCGCTCGGCTGCGTCGGCCGCGTCGGCTCCGTCGGCTCCCTCGGCTCCCTCGGCTCCGCGTGAGTCGGGGCAGACTCACCAGGCCGAGCACACCGCACGGCCCACCCCACGCACCGCCGTCCTGGCCCGGCAGCCTCGCGCGCGCCGTCGGACGGTGAGTCTGAGGCGACTCAGGGCGAGCGGGCCGCGTCGGCGCCGTCGGCTCCCTCGGCTCCCTCGGCTCCCTCGGCGCCGTCGGCTCCCTCGGCTCCTCGGCTCCTCGGCTCCTCGGCTCCGCGTGAGTCTGGGCAGACTCACCAGGCCGAGCACACCGCACGCCCCACCCCACGCACGGCCGTCCTGGCCCGGCAGCCTCGCGCGCGCCGTCGGACGTTGAGTCTGAGGCGACTCAGGGCGACCGGCGGCGCTTCTGCGGGCCCGCCCAGGGCGACCGGCGGCGCTTCTGCGGGCCGCAGCGGCCACGGAAGCCCGTGCCTTGAGGGGCCATTCGGCCGAACCCACCTGCCCGGGGTCCCCGCGTGGCGGGCCTGCGGCAGGATCGGTCGATCCCGCGGTCCGTCGATGGGGCGCTCGGGGTGGGCGAACACCTATGGCGGGCCTGCGGCAGGATCGGTCGATCCCGCGGCGCGGCTATACTCGGCTTCCGGACAGCGCCCGTTCGCGGCCTGCCCGCCTCGCAGCCAGGCGCACTGCTCGCGCCGGGAGGTCAACCGTGAGGACGATCGTCAGGGGCAAGAACCTCGAGGTACCGGACCGCGTCCGGCAGTACGCGGAGCGCAAGTTCGCACGCCTCGAGCGGCTCCTCGATGACCGCACGGACGCCATCGTGGAGCTCTCCAACGAGGCGCACCGGAGTGCGACGGACGCCCACATCGTGGACGTCCAGCTCGTGATCGACGGGAAGACGCTGCGCAGCACGGCTTCGGGCATCTCGTACCAGGCTGCGCTCGACGTCGTGGTGGACAAGGTCGAGCGCCAGGCGATCGACTTCAAGGAGAAGCCCCGCGTCCGCGCCCGCCCGGTGGAGGAGAAGGCGCTGCTGCGCAAGCTGGCCGACGGCACCTCCGAGAGCTCCACCGACCGCAAGATCGTCAAGACCAAGCGGTTCGCGATCGAGCCGATGTTCGAGGAGGACGCGGTGGCCGCGATGGAGGAGCTCGGCCACGACTTCTACGTGTTCGTCAACGCCGAGAACGAGCACGTCGCGGTGCTGTACCGGCGCAAGGACGGCGACTTCGGCATGATCGAGCCCGTGGTCGGCGGGGACTACACGCCGGCGCGCAAGGCGGCGAAGGGCCGCTGAGGGCCGACTCGGGGGGCCGGGTCCGGGGACCGCTCCCCCGTCGGCCGCTCCCCCGTCGGCTGGGGCCGCCCCGGAGCCGCCTGAGCGCCGTCTCGCAGCGGTCAGCGCGCCGCCGCGAAACGGTGTCCGCACTCCTCGGCCTGCGCGCCCGCAACCACGCCGCCAGGCCACGGCGGATAGGCTTGCGGCATGCTTCCGAACGGCCAGCGCTTGGGCGCCCACCTCCCGCTCGCGACGGGGATGGTCCGCGCGGCCGATCGGGCGGCGGCGATCGGCGCCTCGGCGATCCAGGTCTTCGTGGACAACCCGACCTCCTGGCGGCGACGGCCGGGCCTCCCCGCCGAGCTGCCGGCCTTCCGCGACCGGCTGGCGCACCACGGCATCGCCCCGGTCTCGGTGCACGCGCCCTACCTCGTTAACCTCGCGGCGCCCGCCGACGAGGTCTGGGTGCGGTCCGTCGAGCTGCTGACGAGCGAGCTCCGCGTCGCCGCCGCCTACGGCGCGGCATTCGTCAACGTCCACATCGGTTCCCACCGAGGGTCCGGGGTTGACACGGGCATCGCGCGACTTGCCAAGGGCCTCCTGCGCGTGGTGGAGCACGCGGGCACGGCGGGCGACAGCGTCCTGGTGGTCCTCGAGAACGGGTCGGGGGCCGGCTTCGGGCTGGGCACGACCCCGGGCGAGCTTGGGGCCATCGACCGGGCGGCGACGGCGATTGGCGTGCCTCGCGACCGGCTCGGCTTCTGCCTCGACACGGCCCACCTCTGGGCGGCCGGCCACGACGTCGGCAGCCTCGAGGGGGCCGACGCGGTGCTCGCGGCGTTCGACGCGCAGGTGGGCCTCGACCGACTGCGGATGGTCCACCTCAACGACTCGCGCTCGGGCATGGGCACCGGGTCGGACCGGCACGAGCATCTGGGCGGCGGGCGGATCGGCATCGGGGGGCTGGCCCGCTTCCTGCAGCACCCCGACCTCGGCCACGTGACCTACATCCTCGAGACCCCCGGCATGGAGGAGGGCTGGGACGAGGTCAACCTCGCGCGGGCCCGCGACCTCGCGGCCGGACGCCCGCTCGCGGCCCTGCCACCGTCGGCGTTCGACACCCGCAGCGCGCGGGGCCGTTCGGCGCCACCCGAGGCAGACGCGCCGGCGGACGTCTCGTGACTGTCGCGTGACCGTCCCGTGACCGTCTGGACCAGGGCTGCAAGCCGATGGCTGGAGCCCGCCGTCCTGGCGGTGCTCCTCGTGCTCGCCGCGCTCCTCCGCCTCCCCGGCATCGACCAGCGCGGGCAGTGGGATTCGGACCAGGGCCACGAGATGACGGTGCTCGCCAACCTCGTGCAGCACGGGCAGTGGCCCCTGCTAGGGCCGGTGACCTCGGTGGGGTCGCTGCACCACGGCGCCCTCTACTACTACCTCCTCGCGCCGGCGGCGCTGGTCTCGGGCGCCGATCCGGTCGCGGTCCTGGTCGAGATCGCCCTCCTCGGGGTCGCCGCCGTCGCTGCGACCTGGTGGCTCGCGAGGCTCGTCGGCGGCCCGGCCGCGGCTGCGGTGGCCGGGCTCCTGCTTGCCGTGTCGCCGGCCGCGATCAGCGAGTCCACGTTCATCTGGAACCCCAATCCGATCCCGCTGTTCGCGGCCCTCGCCGTCGGCGGCGCCATCCAGGCGCGTCGGACCGGGGCCTCGCGCTGGTGGCTGCTCGCCGCCGCCGGGACCATGGCCACCATGCAGATGCAACTGGTGAGCGGGGTGCTCCTGATACCCGTCGCCGGCATGTGGGCGTGGGAGCTTCGCCGCCGCCG
Organism: Chloroflexota bacterium; assembly: GCA_021802825.1. Classification (GTDB taxonomy): domain Bacteria; phylum Chloroflexota; class Limnocylindria; order Limnocylindrales; family CSP1-4; genus CAIXZV01. Next base: position 4,180 of record JAJZRG010000061.1, on the reverse strand, counting down.
GCGAGCGGGGTTGGGGACCGCGCTGCATCTGTGGGCCGGGCTGGCTGGGGTCGCCGTGCTCCTTGCCGGCTACCTGCCGCTGCTGGCTCATGAGCTCACAGGCGACGCCTCGGAGACCCGCGCGCTGATCGCGTACCTCACCGGAGGCGGGATTGGATCGGGCTCTGGCTCCTCGGGCAGCCTGCCGGGCCGTGTGATGATGGTGGCCGTCCGGGCCCTGACATGGCCCGAAGCCGGGCTCCTGACCGATCGTGTCGGGGCGTCGCTGGTGGCCCTGGTCGCGGTGGTGGGCCTGGGCGCCGCGGCGCTCGTCCCGGCGGCGCTCGTGGCGAGGATCGCACCGCGGCCGGCGGGTCTCAGGTCGGGTCCGGGGTCGGGCCAGCCGGCGGTGCGCCCGGCGTCACCTGACGGGGACACCGCGCCTGCCCCGCGCTGGCCGGCCGCCTGGCTCCTGGCCACCCTCGTGGTCTCGATCCCCGCGCTCGCCGTCCTCGCCCCGAGCCTCGCCGTCGTGACGCCGGGCCTCCCCAACGACCACTACCACGCCTTCCTCGACCCCATCGTGGTCGCGCTGGTCGCGGCCGGCGCTGTGCGCCTCGCGGGGCTGTCGGGCGCGCGGCCGACGGGCGCGGGGCTGGCGGGCGCGGGGCTGGCCGCCGCTGGGCTGGCGGGCGCGCGGCTGGCCGACGCGGGGCTGGCGAGCATCCCGTCCGCCGGGCCGCGCCTCGCCGGATCGGCGACGGCCGCGGCGGGACCGCGTCTGCCGGCTGGGGCGCGCCTTGCCGGATCGGCGGCGGCCGCGGCGGGACCGCGCCTGTCGGCTGGGGCGCGCCTCGCCGGACCGGCGACGGCCGCGGCGGGGCTCACCGCCCTCGGGCTGGTCGCCGTGACCGCGTGGCCCCCTGCCGTCTCCCCGGACGGGGGCTGGCGACTCGCCGACGCGGCGGCGCGCCACGTCGCCCAGCGCGTCAACGCGGGCTGGCCGCCCGACGAGCCGAGGGTGCTCGTGAGCCTGCCCTCCTTCAAGCCCGACGACGCGCTGCGCTTCCCCCTGACCAGGCACGGCATGGCGCTCCAGCCGCCGCTCGACGAGCAGGCAGCCGGCGCGGTCCCGCCGGTCGGCGTCGTGATCGTGGTCTGCGACCCGCTGTTCAACGAGGTCACCGGCGCGCCCTGCGGCAGCCTGGCCGAGGACGCCTGGCTGTCGGACGCCTACCCGCCCAGCAGCATGCAGCTCGTCGAGCGGTTCCGCGCCGGCTCGCGCCGCGTCGTCTCGGTCTACGCCCCCTCGCGCCTGGCGGCCATGCCGTAAATGCGAACGCCGACCCCTGCAAGGCCGGCGTTCGCTGTCCCCGAGACCCGGGCGTGCCTGCGCCGGGTCGTGCCGAAAGGTGTGGTCAGGGTCGGCCCGGCGTGCGGGCGGGGGTCCTGGCCGCCGGCCGCGGCGCGCCGTAGCGCGGCGGCACCGGGCGGACGGCCGTGGGGGCTCCGACAGCGGCGCTGTGGAGCGGCGGGCGGGTGCCGTAGCCGCTCGCTGCCGACGCCGTCCCGCCGTTGCTGCCGATGCCTGATTCGGCAGCAACGCTGGGTGCATACGACCGGCTGAAGCGGCGCAGTCGGACGGCGAGGTAGTACTCCATGATCTGGCGGACCTGCGGTTCGGAGAGGCCCTCGTCCGCACGGAGGGCGTACTCGACGCGGGCGGTCGGGTTCTGCGGCCCGACCGACACGACACCGAGGGCTGCCGAGGTGTCGGAGTCCTCGCGGATCTCGCGCAGACCTCGAGCGAGCTTGGTCGCCGTCCCCAGCGATGGCATCCGGTCTCCGCGGATCAGCCGCGAGATGGTCGAGTGATCGACCCCGGACTGCTGGGCGAGCTGGCGCTGCGACATCTTCTTGGCCTTGAGCTGCGCTCGCAGCCATTCGTTGAATGCGCGGCCGGTCTCGGTGGTCATCGCTGCCTTGCTTGGGCTCCCACGGCTGTTCCGCAGGCTCAAGGGAAGTGTCGGCCGCATCGCCGAACCTCCCAATCACCCGTTGGTACTCGCGCGCGTTGACCGAATGCCGCCGCATCGGTGCGGTGCCGTGCGGTGGCGTGCAGTCCGGGGATGACCCGATCGGCAGGGGTCCTGGCCGGGACCCTCGGTTCAGGCTTGGGGGACGCGCCCGCGAGGCGGCCGGGCCGAGGCCCAGCCTCGCCCCGCCGAATCCCGGCCTGCTCCGGCCGTGCCCCCTGGCGCTAGGTGGCCAGCACTGGCGCCTCGTCCGCCTGTCCGGACCCGGGAGCCAGACCCTCCCCGCGGCGCTTGCCCGAGACGACGTAGAGGATGCCGCCGAGCACGATGATCGAGAACACGCTGATGACCCGGTCCACGATGACGATCGTTGCCGCCTCCTGGGGCGGCACCCCGTAGGCGAGGGTCAGCACCGCGCTCACGCCCAGCTCGACGGTGCCCAACCCTGCCGGGCTGAGCGGCACGGCCGTCAGCAGCGAGCCGATGAGCGCGACGAAGAACGCGCCCGAAATGCCCATCTCGACGCCGGGGAACCCCAGGGCCTGAATCACGAAGTAGAGGCGGAAGCCCTCGGTGGCCCAGATTAGGCCAGTCAGCACGACGAGCGGGGGCAGCTGCCGCACGCCGACCGCCCCGAAGACGCCCTCCTCGAACTTGTCGTACAGCACGACGAAGCGGTGCGGGACGTGGAGCCGGACCAGGATCCCGCGGCCGAAGTTGCGCATCGTGAGGAGCAGCACGGCCATGCCGATCACGACAGCGACGCCCAGCCCGATCACGGGCTGGAGCTCGGTGGGGATGCCCTTTCGGAAGCTCCAGAAGCCTGCGGCGAGCCCCATCACGGCGATGGCGAAGATGTCGAGCAGCCGCTCGATGAACACGGTCCCGAAGGTGCGCGAGAGCGAGGCGCTCGACGCGTTGAGCTTGAGCAGGTAGGCGCGGTACACGTCGCCGAGCTTCGCCGGGACGAGGCAGTTGACCAGCCACGAGAGGAACAGGATCTCCGTCCCGTCCCTGACCCCCAGATGGAAGCGAGTGGCGGCCAGGATCCTCGTCCAGCGGTAGCCCCGCAGCGGGAAGCCGAGGTAGAAGACGAAGAACGCGACCAGGAGCAGCAGCTTGTTGGACTGGCCGACGCCCTGCACCAGCTTCGCCACGTCGACGTTGAACGCCACCCGGAAGACCAGCACCACGAGCACGATCGGGACGACGATCGAGAGGATCGTCTTCGGCTGCCGGAGGCGCCGGCCGAGCGAGACGGTGTCCTCGGGCTGGCTGTCGCCCTGCCGGCGGAGGTCGTCGCTGGCGTCGGGACCGGGCTGTGACACGGGCGGCTCCATCAGGCGTCGCCCGACGACCCGGCGGACGACCACGGCACGCGCGTGTTGCCCCGCGCGCGGTTGACCAGCTTCGAGATGGGGGTCAGGCCCCTCACGATATACGAAGCGCGCCCGGGGACGATCTGGAGCACCTGGAGCGCCGCCAGGAGGCCCGACGGCGTGGACAGGTCGCCCTCGACGATGTTGTACGCGACGCCCACCTCGATCACGCTGTGCGCGTCGGACGCGGCCACGCCCGGCAGCCCCAGCTCGCGCGCGAACGCGGCCGCCCGCGCGTTGCCCGATCCGCCGACCACCCGCGCGTTGTACGCCTCGACCCAGTCCACGAGCTCGCCCATCGCCTGGTGGCGCGGGTCTTTGAGCATCGAGCCGCGGTGGCCGTCGAACGGGTGCGGGATCCCCACCACGCCGCCCTGCGCGCGAACGGCGGCGATGGTCTCGGTGGCGGGCCGCCCGGGCGGGACCGCGCGCTCCAGGAACAGCGCGATGAGGTCGCCGTCGGCCGTCTTGACCTCCTCGCCGACGATCACGGTCAGGCCCCCAGCCGCCGCGTCGCGCGCCCGGAGCGCGCCGTCGATCTTGTCGTGGTCCGTGATGGCCAGGTGCGTGAGGCCGCGCCGCGCTGCCGCCCGAACGACCGACTGTGGCGACGCCAGGCAGTCGAAGCTGGCGCTGGTATGGCAGTGGAGGTCGATGAAGGCCCTCACTGGGTGGGGTCCGTATGTCGGGGTCTGGCGCGCGCCCTCCGGCGATTCCAGTCCTTTGGACTGAGATCGCCTCCGGGTCTCGCGCCCGACCCCTCCAGAGGGGTGGCGACCACGATCG
>JAJZRG010000060.1 GCA_021802825.1 Chloroflexota bacterium | reverse complement strand
GGCAGCCTTGGCCGCGTGCGCGGTGTGCGCCGCGTGGTGGCTGGCCTCAGGGCACCGGAAAGCGGCGAAGGACTCGACGGCCTCCCACCCCGCGAGCCCGGGCAGGGGGACCAGCGTGGCGAGCAGTAGCCCGAGGTTCGCGATGACCGCGAGCGTCCCGATGGCATGCTGGTAGCTCCCGGGCGTCGTGCCGCTCGTCGCCCCCACGGCGACGAGCGCGAGCCCGCCGGACACGACCGCGCCGGCGACCACAGCGGCCAGCCTTCGGGCGGGCGACGCCCCGACCGCCAGGGCGCCCGGGCGCACGAATGGCGCGTCGGCGGCGGCGCGCCGGCCGCCGAGGATCAGGACGCGGACCACCCGGGGCAGGATGACCGTCATGCCAACGACGTACACGCCCGCAACGGCGCCCAGAAGGGCCTGCGCACCCGACGCGCTCGCGTGGGTCGGGAGGTAGACGGTCGCGATGAGGACGAAGGCGATGGCGCCCGGAACCAGCAGCGAGCGAGCGCTGCCGGCGGTCGCGCCAGCACGATGGGCCGGACCGCCGCCGCGCGCGCCACTCATCTAGGTGTCTCCCGGATCGCCTGGGAGGCCTTCACCGCCCGGCTGAGCCGCTCCGCCCTCCACGCCACGAGGCCGCCCGCGACCGCCAGCACGGCGACGAGGAGGAGGATTGCCGCCTCCTCGAGTCCGGACCTCGAACGGCCGACCACGGTCTCGGCCGCGGTCGTCGAGGTGCTCGCCGAGCCCGCGGCGGCGGAGACCTGGAGCGACGCCGTCAGTGTCTCGTCGCCGATGGCGCGGAGCTCGAAGGCTCCGGTCGGGACGTGCGCGGGAATCTGGAGGTCCTTGCTGAACATGCCGGTGGCGTCGGTCTTGACGACGCCGAAGTCGATGACCATGCCGTCGCCTGCGAGGACGAGGTCCCGGTCGCTGTCGGGCTCGAGTCCGGTCCCGGCGAACACGACGGTGGCGCCTGCGTCGACCGACGCGGGCTCGACCTGGACGGAGGCCTCGCCAGAGCCGCTGTGCGCGGTGACGATGCCGATGGGGACGACCAGGGCGGCCAGCGCGGCCGCGAGGACGAGGGTGCGGCGCATCAGCGCTGTTCCTTTCTGCGAGCATCGCCTAGGAGGGGCCGCATGAACCCCGCGGACCCGGCGGCGATGCCTGCGAGCCCGGACGCGAGGAGGAGGACGGCGGCGAGCGGCGCGGTGCCGGGTCCGCCGCCGATGGCGATCTCGACGAGGCCGAGGCCCACGCCGAGCAGGAGGACCCGCAGGACGAGCGTGCTCATCCCATCGCCCCCTGCACGTGGGCCACCGGCACCGTCACGAGCGCGTACAAGACGAGCAGCACGGCCGCGATTGCGGCGAGGGCGCCGATCGCCATCACGAGCCGACGTCGACGGGGCGAGCGGTACGGGCTGCGGTCGAGGAACGGCAGCGCCGCGAGCGCCGCGAAGACGACTGCCGGGACCCAGAGCAGGGCGGGCAGGCCGAACCAGTCCTCGAACGGGTAGAAGACCAGGAACATCCAAGGCGGCTTCGTGGTCTCAGTGCCCGGGATGGGGCGGTCGCCGAGTGGGGCGGGGACGACCGCGGCCAGCACGACGGCGACCGCGAGCAGGACGAGCCCGAACCCGGCCATCCGCACGATGTGGGCGACGAACGTCGACCCGGTGCGCTCCGGCGCGGGGCCGCCGTCGACGGCCACGTCGGCCTCGGCCGGCAGGGAGGAGATCCCGTGGCGCTTGACGAGCAGGAAGTGCGGGATGAGCAACAGCATCCCGATCGCGGGCAGGATCACCACGTGCGCGAGGTAGAGCCGTCCGATGATGGGCAGAGTCGCCGCGAAGTCGGTCGAGAACCAGGTGCCGAAGGCGCCGATCAGATTGCCGATCTCGACGTTGTGGCCGAGCGCCTCGTAGCCCTCCTGGTCCCACTTGAGGACGGTGCCGGTGAAGATGAGGCCGAGGGTCACCGCGAGAAGGCCGAGGCCGATGAGCCAGTTCGCCTCGCGCGGGCGCTTGTAGGCCGCGGTCGTGAAGACCCGGCCGAAGTGGAGGAGGACGGTCGCCATCACGATGTTCGCGGTCCAGAAGTGGACGCCGCGGACAATGTCCCCAAACGGGACGGTGTTCATGATGTAGACGACGCTCTCGCGCGCGGTCGCTGCCGTCGGGTGGTAGTACTGCGCGAGCCACACCCCGCTGGCCGCGAGGATCAGGAACCCGAAGAACGAGATCCCTCCGAGGATGTAGCCGATGCCGTTCGCGTGGGCGGGCACGGGATAGGCGAGGCCGCTGATGCCCAGCCGCTCGTCGATTGCGGCCCAGCTCAGGCGGCGCCGCCGGGGCGCTGCGACTGCCGCATTGGCCATGGTTGCCGATCTCCTGTCTGACTACGGTGGGCGCTCAGTGGCCCACGACGAAGTTCAGCCGCCGAGGCTGAATCCCTGATGAGCGCGGTCTGAACGGTCGGTGAGGAAGTGACGGTCAAGTCCCAGCGCGTGGTGTCACACCTCGCGCCCGATCAGCTCGCCATGAGCAGCGGCTGGCTCGCCTCCTCGATGCTGGCGGCGGCGTCGATCGCCGCCATGGTCTCGGGCCGGAAGTAGCGCCGGCCGTCCTGCCACTCGTCGTCCTGCTCGGCGAGGATCATCCCCACGAGCCGGATGACCGAGCCCGCGTTGGGGAAGATCCCGACCACGGCGCTGCGCCGCTTGATCTCCTTGTTCAGGCGCTCGAGCGGGTTCGTGCTGCGGATCCTGCTCCGGTGCGTCTCGGGGAACGCGAAGTGGGCCAGGAGGTCCGGCTCGGCGTCCGCGAGCAGGTCGGCGACGGCCGCGAACCGCGGCCGGAGGCCCTCGAGCAGGGTGTCGACCTGGCTGCGCGCCGCCCGCTCGTCCGGCTGCTCGAAGACGAGCCGGATGGCCGAGGCGACCATGCTCCGGGCGCTCCGGGGAACGAGGTCCTGGGCGTTGCGGGTGAAGTGCACCCGGCAGCGCTGCCAGCCCGAGCCCAGGAGCTGCTCCCGGACCGCCCGGACCAGGCCGGCGTGGTCGTCGCTGACGACGAGCCGGACGCCGTGCAGGCCGCGCCCGACGAGGCCGCGGATGAAGCCGGGCCACGCCGAGCCCTCGTCGTGCCCGCGGGACAGCTCGAGGCCGAGCACCCGCCGCTCGCCGGTCATGGCGACCCCGACCGCGACGAGCGCGGCCATCGACACGACGCGCCCGCCCTCGCGGACCTTGAGGTACGTGGCGTCGAGCCAGACGTACGGGAAGGCGCTGTCGCCCAGCGGCCGGCTGCGGAACCGCTCGACCTCGGCGTCGAGCGCCGAGCAGATGCGGCTCACCTCGCTGCGGCTGATGCCCTCGATCCCGAGCGCCCGGACCAGGTCGTCGACCCGGCGCGTGCTGACGCCCGACACGTACGCCTCCTGCACGACCGCCGCCAGGGCGCGCTCCGCCCGCCGGCGGGGCTCGAGCAGCGACGGGAAGTACGAGCCGTCCCGCACGCGCGGGATCGCCAGCTCGACCGTGCCGACGCGGGTGTCCCAGCGGCGGTCGCGGTACCCGTTCGGCGGGTGAGCCTGCGCTCGGGGTCCCGCTCGCCGTGCGGCAGCCCCGTGAGCTCGGTCACCTCGGCCTCCATCACCGCCTGGGCCAGCACCCGCACGCCCTCCCGCAGGAAGTCCGGGTCGCCCTCGGCGATCGCCTTGCGCACCGTGTCCAGCACGGCCATCCTGTCCTCGGCCATCTCGGCGTTCTCCGTGTCGTCGGTTCTCACCCCAACGACGCGAGGATGACGCGGTGGCCTCCCACGTTCACGGCCGCCCGCGCTGTGACACCAAGTCTGGGGACATGACCGAAGTGACGGCACCTGGTCGCGGCCCGGGTACGGCTCGCTCAGGCGTGTGGAAACGGAGGCGGGCGGGATCCGCACCGAGGTGGATCCCGCCCGCTCGGCGGCCCATCGCAGGAGCCGCGTGGACGGCGGCCCGGGGGGAGGCCAGGCACGTCCGGTCGACAGTCGGTGGCGTGCCCGTGTCCGACGACCGGTCCACCGCCTGCCGCCCTCTGAGAGGGAGAGGACGACGAGAGTCTCGGGCGGCGGTCTGAGCGCAGCCTGAATTGCGGCTGAGACTTGCGCGCATCGCGCGGGTCTCAGCCGAGGTGGATCTCGAGCCGCGATGCGAGGTAGCGGCTGCCCAGCCACAGGGCGAGCGAGATCGAGACCCCCACGATGAAGACGGCGGCGGCCGACTCAGTCCAGAACGACGTCGGGAATAGCTGGGTCAGGCGCTCCACGCGCGGGTCGAACGAGAAGTTGCCCTCCGGGAAGAAGACCTGGTGGAACGCCAGCCACGCCGCGTCGAAGAACGCAACGAACAGGACCCCTGCACTTGCGCCGACGGCGGCCGTCGCGAGCGCCGCGCGGCTGACCGACCGCCACCACCGCGCGTTGCGGCAGCTCTGGATACCCGAACCGATCATGGCCGCGGCCGCGAGCGCCACGACCACCTCGAAGGCGCGCACCACGCCGAAGACGTCGCGCATGTGCCCGCGTTCGGCGGCGTCGAGGACGGGCGTGCCGCCGATGGCGACCACGAAGTCCGGCGGGCCAATGGTCGCGTCGCTGATGAGGGCCTTGGTGATCCGCGCCACCTCCGCTTCCGGTAGGCCGGCGATGCCCGCCACCCCCGCCCGCTGCTGGGCCGGGAGGACCCACCACGGGTTGAACAGCAGGGCGAGGCTCGCGCCCGCGATCAGGACCGGCGTGGCGGCCGCCGCGAGCCAGGCAGCCCGCCGTGCTTCCCGCGGCGGGCGGGCGGCGGAATGCTGCTTGCTCATGGCTGCCTCATGCCTGGCTAAGCGTTCCAGGCGACGTTCGGATCCGGGGATAAGGCCCCGACCCACGCCTACAGGAGGTTCTCATGCAGCTGATTGAGCTCACCGTTGTCGATTCGGAGGGCCAGCCCGCTGCGGATTGCGCCACCTGCGGCTCGCCCGTGCCCCCTGGGTCGGGCGTGACGGCGGTGTTCCACGGCCGCACGCTGAGCAGTGTCCCCCCGAGTGGTGTGATTTGAGCGAGGCTCCTGGCACCGGCTGAGCCGGGCGCACAGGAGCCACCGGTGTGATCCTCAGCGTGTTCCGACCAAGGTTCACGACGAGGAGATCAACCCGATGGCCCTCTCACAGTCTGCCCTGTCCGAGCTGCTCGACGCCATGCGCGCCGGCGGCTCGCTCGACGTCATGCGCGAGGCGATGACGCTCGTGCTCCAGGAGCTCGTCGAGGCCGAGGCGACCGCGGCGATCGGCGCCGGCCGGTACGAGCGGACCGACGACCGCACGACGCACCGCAACGGGAGCCGGACCCGGCTGCTGTCCACGAAGGCGGGCGACGTCGAGCTCCACATCCCCAAGCTCCGCGAGGGCTCCTTCCTGCCCTGCCTGCTCGAGCCGCGGCGGCGGATCGACCGCGCGCTCTGGGCGGTCGTGATGGAGGCGTACGTCCACGGGGTCAGCACCCGCAAGGTCGACGACCTCGTCCGGGCCCTGGGCATCGACGCCGGCATCAGCAAGAGCGAGGTCAGCCGCATCTGCGGCGAGCTCGACGCGGTCGTGGGCGCCTTCCGCGAGCGGCGCCTCGAGCACACGGCCTTCCCGTACGTGTTCCTCGACGCCACGTACGTCAAGGCGCACGAGGGCCCGAGCGTCGTGTCCAAGGCGATCGTGATCGCGACCGGGGTGACGGCGTCGGGCGACCGGGAGGTCCTGGGCCTGGCCGTCGGCGACAGCGAGGACGGCGCCTTCTGGACGGCGTTCCTGCGCAGCCTCCGCGCCCGGGGCCTGGGCGGGGTGCGCCTCGTCATCAGCGACGCCCACGAGGGCCTCAGGGGCGCGATCGCGCGGGTGTTCACGGGCGCCGCCTGGCAGCGCTGCCGGGTCCACTTCCTGCGCAACGTGCTGTCCCGGATCCAGAGGGGCCGCGCGGAGATGGTGCTCGCCCTCGTGCGCACCATCTGGGCCCAGCCCGACGCCGCCGCGGTGCGCGAGCAGCTCGACGCGGTCGCGGACAAGCTGGAGTCCGGCTTCCCCGCCGTCGCCGGCATGCTGCGCGAGGCGCGGGAGGACGTGACGGCGTTCGCGGCCTTCCCGCTCGCCCACTGGAAGAAGGTCTGGAGCACCAACCCGCTCGAGCGGGTCAACAAGGAGGTCAAGCGCCGGAGCGACGTGGTCGGGATCTTCCCCAACGAGGCGGCCGTCCTGCGCCTGGCGGGCGCGGTGCTGCTCGAGGTCCACGACGAGTGGGCGATCGCCGAGCGGCGCTACCTCGCCGAGGGCTCCATGGCCCTGCTTGACCGGGTCCCCGATGATGGGCTGACCAAGGAGGTGGACGGGGGCAGGAGCCTGCTGCTGGCGTCCTGACGGACGCATCCGATCACGTCGCTGACGATCACGAAGGATCGCCCAAAGTCCACCACTCCACGGGACACGGCCGCACGCTGCGCTTCCGGTGCGAGGGCTGCTTCTCCCGGTTCGTGCTCGACGCCGACCACGCGCCAGACGGGGTGGCCGCGTCATGCTGCAGCGGCGACGCCGACCACGAGTCCGCAGCGGCGCCAGGCTCGACGCCGTTCACCGAGTGGTGCATCTGATCTGCTCGTCGCCAGGGTCCCGGTCAGGCGGCACCTGGCCCCTGCGCAGCGCGGCGCCACGAGAACCGCCGTGTCTCGGCGCGAACCCTGAGCAGACCCTGGCGTGCCGCGACGTACAGGGCGATCGAGGCGACGAACACCAGGCCAGTGCCTTGGGCGACCCGACCCAGCACGAGCGCAGCCGTCAGGAGCGACAGCGCCAACCCGACAGCCGACTCGATCAGCTGCGCGGGGACGCGTCGGGCGCCAACCCGCCGGTCGGAAGACCAGATGCCCCGCCCCGCGGTGATTCGGCCTGCGCAGCACCCCGTGAGGAAGCAGCCGACTCGCCCCACGGCGACCGCGAGGAAGATCGTCGGCGCGACCGCGTCGAGGTAGCCGCCGATCGGCACCCCGAGGACGAGGGCGGAGGTCAACGCAGCGATGGGGGCCGACACCAGGAAGCCGTCGACCGACCAGCCCTCGCGCAGGGTCGCCCGGCTCGGGCCCTTCAGGCCCATGTACCAGCCCTTGGCGCCCGCCACGCCGATGAGCATCGCGAGCACCGATGCGAGGATGGCCGGGCCGACCGGAACGCCGTGGTGCGTCAGGAAGAGCGGCTGCGCCGCGATGGATCCCGCCAGCGCGATGGTCGCCGCGGCGAGGAAGCTGCCGGTCAGGACGCCTGGCGCCGCGGCGAGCGGCGCGGTCAAGGCCCAGCGGGTCCTCGCGGGTCCCGCCACGCCGACCATTTCCCAGCGGCGCCAGGACCACCCGACAAGCGGCAGCGCAGCCGGGTTGGCCGCGCGGGCGCGCTCGGGACCGACGACCTCGGCCGTGACGTCCCACTCGCCACCGGAGACGCCGTACACCCAGGTCGTGGTCGACATGGGAGTGCTCCCGGGAACGACCCCTGCGATCGTCTCGGTTCTGGAGAATGCGTCCGCGGGGGCCGGGACGCCGACAACGCCGCGGCGGCGCCCTGCCAGTCGGATCGTCGCCGTGTACGCAGGCCCGCCGGCCGGACCAGGGTCGAACCGGTGCGATACCACGAGCGCCTGCGGCTCGCCCTCAATGGCCGCCTCGGCCGCGGTACCGTGCTGCGTGGCCGCGGATGACGGCGTCGGCGACGGACCGGGGCCCGCACCACGGGGCTGCGTCGGCACGACCGCCGCGGAGGACCGGGCAGGTGCCGAGCGCGCCCGCCGTTGGGGTCGGCGCTTGGAGCTCACCTGGGAACGCCATGCGGCGACCCAGCCGCTCTAGCCATGGTGGGTCGCATCGGTCTCGTCGTGGTCGTGGGTCAGCGGCGCGCCATCGGCCCACCGCGTCGGGTCCTCGCGGAAGGTGGACGCGCAGGCGGGGTCGCAGAACCAGTAGGTCGTACCCTCGAACACGGCCGACGGTGATCCGCCGGGCGCGACCTTCATCCCGCAGACGGGATCGGTCGCGCGGTGGTCATGGTGATGTCCGTGAGCGTGCATGCACTGAGCTCCGAGTGGTCAGGATTCGACGGGTCGACCGGCGTGGTAGCCGGCACGGTGGACTACTCGCATCAGCGTCCAGGTGTCGACGGCCCCGGGCTCGGACCGCACGTATGCCGTCTCGGTCGCGGGGTTCACGTAGACGCTGCGGACGCCGGGCACTGCCGCAAGCGCGCGCTCGAGCGTGGTCGCGCCTGCGCCGCCACACCCGAGGCCGTACACCGGGATCCTGAGTTGAGGAGAACTGTCCATGGCCCGATGCTCGGGCCGCAGGCTGAGAGCCAGATGAGCCTCTCGTGAGACTTGGGCTCGGCCGGACGGCCTACTGAGGAGCGCGTTGCCTCAGTCCGCTCTGGCTGGCAGCACGATCTCCACCCGCGTGCCTCCCTCAGCGCGAGGCGAGAGCGTGATCGTCGCGCCGTGGGCGTCGGCGATCCAGCGGGCGATTGCAAGGCCCAGGCCCGTGCCCGAGGGGCGAACCTGGCGCGCCCTGCGTCCGCGGAACAGCCGCTCGAACAGGTGGTCTGCGTCCTCCTCGTCGATCCCGATGCCCGTGTCGTCCACCGTCACCACCGCCGTCTCATGGAGCGTCGCGAGGCGCGCGGTGACGCTGCCGCCGGTTGGGGTGTACCGCGCCGCGTTGTCCAGGACGATCCCGAACAATTCGCGCAGGCGGTCTGCATCGCCCTCGACGACAACGGGCTCCACGGCGGCCACCGACATCCGCACGTGCGTCGCTGCCTGTCTCTGCCGGCGGACGCAGTCCACCAGGAGCGCATCGAGCTCGACCGGCAGGAAGGTGAGCCGGGCCCCGGACTCGGCCCTCGCGAGCGAGAGGAGGTCGGCGATGAGTCGGCCCATCCGCTCGGCCTCATCCCGGGCGTCGTCGAGGATGGACGCCCGCTCTGCGGCGTCGAGGCCGGGACGTGTCGCGAGGTCGAGGTTGGCCCGGATCACGGTCAGCGGGGTGCGGAGCTGGTGCGAGGCGTCGCCCAGGAACCGCTGCAGCGCGTGGTGGCTGGACTCGAGAGCGGCCAGCATCTCGTTGAACGCGGCGGCGAGCTCGCCCACCTCGTCGGGCACCTCCGGGCGCTCAACGCGCGCCCCGAAGTCGCCCGAGAGCGCGATGGCGCGTGCCGTCTCGGTCACGTCGGCCACGGGCGTGAGCGCTCGGCGCGCGAGGAGCAGTCCGGCGACGAGCGCCAGCAGCGTCACCGCCAAGCCTCCCAGGAGGAGCGCGACCCGCACGGTGTCCAGCAGCGATCGCAGCGGTCGGGTGCTGTCCGCCCAGACGACGTACCCGAGGGTCGCCCCGCTGGGCGCGAGGACAGCCTGCACGGTGACGCGGAGGACGTCTCCCTGCACCGGGTGCTCGTGGATGTAGTGGTCGTGGCGGTCCGCGGCTGCAAGGTCGTCGGGCGTGACCGGGAGGGCCGGCTCCGCGGCGGGAGCGGAGTCGGCGATCTCGCGCCCGGCGGGGTCGAGCACGAGGATCCTCCCGCCGGTCGAGGCCAGCTGGGACACGAGCCTGGGCGTCGGCGACAGATTCCCGGCCGCGTCCACGTCCTGGCTCACGGCCCCGGCCGCGTGCTCGGCGTTGGCGACGAGCGAGTCGTCGAAAGACATCTGGAGCTCGCGGCTCAGGACGACGTACATGCCGCCGCCGAACGCGGCCAGGGCCGCGGCGAGAAGGGCCGCGTAGAGGAGCGCGAGCCGCAGGCGGATCGTGAGCGGCGGGAGGCGGATCACCCGTCCTTGAGCACGTAGCCGGCGCCGCGCACCGTGTGGATCAGCCTCGGCTCGCCACCGCCCTCGAGCTTCCCCCGCAGGTAGCGGACGTACACCTCGAGGACGTTCGACTCGCCGTCGAAGTCGTAGGACCACACGTGGTCCATGATCACGTCCCGGGTCAGCACCTTGCGCGGGTGGCGCATGAACAGCAGCAGCAGGTTGTACTCGGTCGTCGTGAGCTCGATCCGGCGCGCCCCGCGGCGCGCCTCGCGCGCGTCGACGTCGAACTCCAGGTCGGCGAACCGGAGGACCTCGCCCGCCGGGGCGGTGCGGCGGCGCAGGAGCGCGTGGACGCGCGCCAGCAGCTCCTCGAAGTTGAACGGCTTGACCAGGTAGTCGTCGGCGCCGGTCTCGAGGCCCTCCACCCGGTCGCGCACCTCGTCGCGCGCGGTGAGCATCAGGATGGCGACCTCGTCGCCGGCCGCGCGCAGCCGGCGCGTGACCTCGAGCCCGTCGATGCCAGGCATCATCACGTCGAGGACGACGAGCTGGGGCAGGTGCTCGCGCGCCTTCTCGAGGCCCTCCTCGCCCGTGGCGGCCTCGACGACGCGGTACCCCTCGTAGGCGAGGCCGCGGCGCACCACGGTCCTGATCTTGGGGTCGTCGTCGACGACCAGGATGCGCGTGGGGTCGGCCATAGCGGCGAGGTGCCTCCTGCGGTGACTGCGCCGCCGGACCGATGAGTCCGCCAGTCGCGGCGATCGTACGATGTCGCGCTCGGCGCCGTCGCCCGTGGTGGCACGGTCGCAGAGTGCGCTCCGAATCTGAGAGCAGTCTGAGCGCCCGCTGAGACTCGTGGCGTGCCGGCCCGGGGCGTTGCCGCAAACACTCCGTTGGTTCAGCATGCGCGACTCAGCGGGGCCCGATCGGACGGGCCTCCCGAGGGACGAGGATGGTCCCGGGCCGCAGGGGCCTGGCGGTCGCGGGCCCCGCCGGCGTGGGAGGGGCCGCGGCCGGAGGAGGGGGCGAGGGCACATCCGAATCCAACGGTGCGCGTGCGGCGACGTGGAGGTCGGCGAGGCGGACCGCGTCGCGGACGGCCGCGCGGTCCGCGTCAGGCGCCATCGCCGTGGCCTCCTACCGCCCCGGCGCCGCGGCCGCGAAGGCGGCCACGAGCGGCTGCGCCAGCACGCCGGTGATCACGAGCGCGGCCGCCGATGCGACCGTGACCGATGCGGCGGCGGCGCCGAGCGTGCGCATGCGCGCGGTCGCCGCGGCGAAGTAGACCGGCGCCAGCACCCGGACGTAGTAGAAGATTGAGATGACGGTGTTCACGGCCGCGAAGACCGCTAGCCACGCGAAACCGGCCTGGATCGCGACCGCGAACAGGAGTAGCTTCGCGACGAACCCGGAGAGCGGCGGCACGCCGATGAACGAGAGGAAGCTGAGGGCGAGGGCCGCCGCCTCGGCCCGGTGCTGGTCGGCCAGACCCGGGTAGTCGGCGAGCGCGGTCCGCCCGCGGAGCGTCGTGACGACGCCGAACGCGGCCAGGTTTCCCGGCACGTATGCGACGAGGAAGTACAGGAGCGCGACCATCGCGAGGTCGCTCCGCCCCAGGGCCGCTACGGCCATCAGCCCGTAGCCCGTCTGCGACACGGCCGACCAGCCCAGCAGCCGCCGCACGTCGTCCTGCCACAGGCAGGCCAGGTTGCCGAGGGTCATCGTGGCAGCCGCGCCCACGGCGACCATCGCGGCCCAGCCCAGCTCTTGCGCCGGGAGCGCCAGCACGAACCTCGCTAGGAAGACGAAGGCGCCCACCTTGGGCACGGCGAGCAGGAACCCCGCGACTGGCACGGGGGCGCCCTGCGCAACGTCGGGCACCCACACGTGCACCGGCACTCCGCCGACCTTGAACATCAGCCCGGCCATCACGAGCGCCACCGCGACGGCCGCGACCGGCCCCGCGGTCGGCGGCAGGCCGGGCAGGCGGTCGAGCGTCGTCCCCCCGGCGAGCCCGTACAGGAGGGCGACCCCCATCAGCATCGCCCCGTTCGCGAGCGCGCCCACCAGGTAGTACTTGATCGCGGCTTCGGCAGAGGCCGACGACCGCCGGTGGTAGGCGGCCAGGACGAACCCGGTGGCCGAGGAGAGGAGCATGGCGACGACGAGCTCGCTCAGCGACGTCGCGCCGGCGAGGAGCATCGCGCCGAGCGCGGAGTAGAGGAGCAGCGTGTAGTACTCGCCGTGGCGCGGGTCGCGCCTGAACCACGGCACCGACAACACGATGGTGACTGCCGTCGCCAGCAGGACGATCACGCGGGCGATCGCCGCGGCGTGGTCGCGGGCGTAGGTGCCCGCGAATGTCAGCCGCCCGGGCTCGATCAGCGCCGGCACGGTCAGGGCGAGGGCGACCGCGGTCGTCGCCAGCGCGATCCACGCGGCGCCGGCCTGACGGCCGCGCCGCGCGGCGAGCGCGTAGAGCAGGACGACCACGCCGCCCGCGACGACGGACAGCTCGGCGATGACGTCGGCCGCCCAGCCGGCCATGGTCGCGACCGGCATCAGGGCCGGCCCACGAACGGTCCGGCGAACGCGTCGATCGTGCCCAGCAGCCACCCCGGGACGACCCCGATCAGGAGCACGAGCCCGGCGAGGACGCCCAGCAGCCCAGCCTCCCGCCGGCCGAGGTCGGGGAACTCGCGCCACCGGTCGGGCAGCGCGCCGAGGAACACCCGGCCCAGCATCCGCAGGAAGAGGCCGGCCGTGACCACGATCCCGAGCAGGGCCACGATGGCCAATGCCGGGTAGACCGCGAGCGCGCCGACGAAGATCTGGACCTCCGCGACGAATCCGGCGAGGCCCGGCAGGCCGAGGCTCGCGAACGCGAGCAGGGCCGTCAACCACGTGAGCGATCTCGCCCGGCCGAGGAGTCCGCCGTACGTCTCGAGGTCGTAGGTGCCGCCCCGGGCAAGGACGGAGCCGCTGACGAGGAACAGCCCGCCGGTGATGAGGCCGTGGGCGACCATCTCCACCGTCGCGCCGGTGAGCGCGAGCGCGCGCGCCGCCTCTTGGCCCGGCGCCGCGGCACCGGCAACAGCGAGCCCGAGGATGACGTACCCCATGTGATTGACGCTGGTGTAGGCGATCAGCCGCTTGAGGTTCGTCTGCGCCAGCGCCACGAGGGCCCCGTACACGATCGAGATCACGGCGAGGACGGCTAGCGCGGGCGCGAGCTGCGCCCAGAGGTCCGGGAGCACGCTCATCAGGATCCGCACGAAGCCGTAGGTGCCCATCTTGAGGAGGACGCCCGCGAGGATCGCCGACGCGGGCCCCGGGGCGTCGACGTGGGCGGGCGGCAGCCACGTGTGGAACGGGGCGATCGGGGTCTTGATCGCGAACCCGATGAAGAAGCCCGCGAACACGAGCGCGGCGTAGATGCCGCCCCCGGCCAGCGGCTGCTGCCGGATGATCTCGGCCATGTCAAAGGTGTGCGGCTCGGCGGCCAGGTACACGCCCAGGATCGCCAGGAGCAGGGGGAGCGAGCCCGCGAAGGTGTAGAGGAAGAACTTGAGGGCGGAGCGCTGCGCGTCGCCGTGGCCCCATGCGCCGATGAGGAAGTACATCGCGACGAGCGAGACATCCCAGAAGACGAAGAACAGGAACAGGTCGAGGGCGAGGAACAGGCCCACGGACACGCCCTCGAGGAACAGCATCAGGGCGAAGTACGCAACCGGCCGGCCGCGGAGGTCCACGGGGTACGCCACCGCGACCGTGAACACCAGGCCCGTCATGGCCGCCAGCGGCAGCGACAGCCCATCCAAGCCCACGCGATACGCGATCCCGAGCGTCGGGATCCAGGGCACCGCCTCGACCTGCTGGAAGCCCGGCGCGCCGTCGAAGCGGAGCCACGCGACAGCGAGCAGGACCAGAGGCACGGCCGCGACGGCCGTCGCCACGACGGTCAGGCCCCGCGGGCTGGCACCGAGGCCCCGGTGGCGGGGCAGGAGGGCGATCGCCAACGCTGCGAGGATGGGGACGAAGATGGCGGCGGTGAGCACGAGGCAGCTCCTGGCTGTGCTAGCGGGCGACGGCGAGGACGGCCGCGATCGCGGCCACGCCGAGGGCGCCGATGACGTAGTAGTGGTGCGTGAGGCCGGTCTGGAGGCGCCGGCTCTGGTGCCCCGCGACGCCGACCAGCCGTCCGGCCCCCTCGACGGAGCCGTCGACGACCGCGTCGTCCGCGCGCCACGAGCCGCGCGCGGCGGCCAGGGCAGCGCCGGCCGTCGACATCACGACGCGGTCGATCGAGAGGTCAACCTGGCGGGCAGCGATCACCGAGACGGCCCGCCCCACCCGCGCGGCGGCTCGGACGCCCGCGTCGACCACCCGGTCGTCGGCGCGGGCCAAGGCTAGCGAGAGCCCGCTCACGGGCCTGACGACCAAACGGGTGGCGAGATGTGGCAGACCGAGCCAGTCCTCGACGAGGACCCGGCGGGACCCAGGCGCGGCGCCGGAGCCAAGCCAGCCCCGGCGGTCGAGCACGAGCACGACGGCCCATCCGGCCGCAAGCGCCGCCAGGGCGGCGGCGGTCTCCCACACCGACCCCCCCTCGAGGGTGCCGCCGGTTGCAGCCTCCACAACAGCCCGGGCGGGCGGGAGCCAGAGGACCGCCAGGGCGATGGTCGCCGCGGCGAGCGCGCCGAGTGCGGCGAGCTCGGCCGGCTCGGGACGGCGGAGGCCGCGGGCGAGGTCGCCGGGGCCGTACGCGAGGACGAGGAACCGCCCCGCGTAGGCTGCAGTGAGCAGCGACGCCGCGAGCGCGAGCGCGCCGAGCGCCGGGCCGGCTGCGACGGCGGCCGACACGACGGCCTCCTTGCTCCACGCCGCCCCGAGCGGGGGCACCCCGGCAAGCGCGAGCGCGCCGATCGCGGCCGCGGCCGCTGGAGCGGGGAGCGACCTCCCGAGGCGCCAGCGCCGGATCTCCGGCGTACCCGTGGCGTGGATGGCGATGCCCGCCGTGAGGAACAGCAGGGCCTTGAACACGGCGTGCGTCACGAGCTGCGCGCCGGCGGCGGCCGTCGAGCCAGCGCCCACGGCGAGGAACATCAGCCCGTACTGGGCCGACGTGGACGCCGCGAGCACCCGCTTCCCGTGGGGGTGGAGTGCGGCGACGGCCCCGCCCGAGAGCGCGGTCGCCAGCCCGACGGCGGTGATGGCGGGCAGGAACCACGGCACCGCGGCCAGCGACGGGGCGAGGCGGATCAGGAGGTAGGCGCCGGCGGACACGAGCGTCGCGCTGTGGAGCAGCGCGGACACGGGGGTTGGGCCGGACATCGCCGCGAACAGCCACGGGCTGAACGGGACCTGGGCGGACTTCGCGGCCGCGGCGAGCAGGACGCCCGCGGCGACGATCTCGCGCCACGGCGAGGCCGCGACCCCGACACCGTCGAAGGCGAACGAGCCCGTCGCGGCGAACACGGCGCCCGCGGCCGCGTACAGGCCGAGGTCGCCGAGCCGGGTCGTCAAGAACGCCTGGGTCGCGGCGTCGACGTTCGAGCGGTCGCGCCACCCGTGCCCGATCAGGGCCCACGAGGTTGCACCCACAAGCTCCCACCCGATGAGGAGCGAGATGAAGTCGCCGGCCGTGACGAGGAGGAGCATGGCGGCGACGAACGCGGCCATGAACGAGAGGAGGCGCGCAAGGCCATCCTCGCCCGACCCGGCGGCGTAGGCGACAACCGGCGTCGCGATCGCCGGCACCAGCACCAGCATCACGCGCCCGAACCCCTGGGCCCCGAGCGTCAGGCCGAACGCGGGGCCCCACGCGATCTCGATCCCCGGCCCAGTCAGGGCCACCGCCAGCCCGACCAGCGCGACGCCAGCCATGCCGGCGACGGCGACGGGCCCGAGCAGACGCGGGCGGCCGCCGAGCCGCGACAGCGTCGCAGCCAGGAGCAGCGCGGCGAAGGACGGCGCGAGGACCGTCATCCCTTGAGCTTCCGGAGCTTCTCGGTGATGTCCGCGCGCTTGACCCGGTACGCGCTCGTGATCAGCGCGAAGCCGAGCGACATCTCCACGGCCATCACGGTCATGAAGACGACCGCCAGCATCTGGCCGTCCGGGCTGCCGCCCGCCGCGCGGGACCACATCGCGACGAGGACGAGCAGCGCACCGTTGATCATCAGCTCGATGCCCATCATCAGCATCACGAACGACTGCTGGCTGAGCGCGCCGTACACGCCGATGCCGAAGAGCGCGGCCCCGACGACGATAACGGTCTCGGTCGTCACGCCTCGGGCTCCTCGTCGGGCTGGAGCGCCGGCTCCTGCGAGTCGGCGTCAGCGTCTCCGAACCGCCCGCGCGGCGCCGCGATCGCGATCGCGCCGACCATCGTGCCGAGGAGGGTGACGCCTGCGGTCTGGAACACGAGCATCGAGTTGCCGAGCAGCTCGCGACCCAGGTCGCCGGTGGCAGCGCCCGGGTTCGTGACGGGCCGCTGGGGCACCCCGCCTGCCAGGCCGACGCCCGCGAGGGCGAGGAACGCGACCGCCCCGGCCGCGATCGCGGTCCGGTGCTGGTGGACCATCACCATGGGGTTGAGCCCGGCCGGGTTCATCATGTACATGACCATCACGATGGCCATCACGAGCATCTCGCCGGCCATCATCAGGATCAGCACCATGCCCAGGAACTCGGCGCCGAGCAGGACCATGATCGCGCCGACCGCCGCGAACGAGGCCAGCAGGTAGAAGGCCGCGCGCACCATCGAGTCGGTTCGGAACACGCGGATCCCGGCGACGACCGCGACCGCCGAGAAGGCGGCGAAGGCGAGGCTGACGGGCAGGTCGCTCACAGCAGGAACGCCCCCGAGACGAAGACGTTGAGGAGGGCAAGGGGGACGAGCAGCACCCAGGCGACCTCGACGAACCGCTCGATCCGGGCCCTCGCGAGCGCGTGCCGCGCGACGGCCATCACGGCCAGCAGCAGGGCGGTCTTGAGGGCGACCCACACGGGCCCCGGGAGCAGCGGCCCGAGGTACCCGCCCAGGAAGGCTGCTGAACCGAGGGCGGCGACCGCGACGAGCATCGAGGTGCGCGCGGCCTCCCAGAGCCAGCGCGCCAGCCCCGAGTCCTCCGCCGACGTGCCGCCGGCGAGGTCGTCCGCATCCGGCAGGTTGAGGGGGCCCCACAGTCCGACCGCGAGCCCGACGATGAGGTAGATGGGCAGCCCCAGGGGCTCGCGAATGACATTCCAGAGCGGGGCCTGGGCCTCGACGATCCGGACGAGCGAGAGCGACTGGGCTGGCAGGGCGGTCGCGAGCATCGCGAGCAGGAACGGGATCTGGAACGACAGCGCCACGGCGCCGAACCGGTAGGCCCCGTGCAGGGGCAGGGTGGAGTTGGGCGACCAGCCGTGGAGGAAGACCGCGATCATCACGAAGGCGACCGCGGCTGAGAACACGACGAACCCGGTGGACGGGTCCGCCGGCACGACGCCGGGGGCGAGCGGCAGCATCGACATGGCGAGCGCCGCGAGGCCGGCGAGGAGCGCGGGGGCGAGCGCCCGGCCCCCGCCATCAGGGCGCTCTGTCGTGGTCGTGGCGGTGAGGAGCGCACTGGCCGCCCGGCGGAAGGGGGCGACGAGGAGACGTCGCGGCCGCAGCGGAGCCCCCGCGACGGCGGCAGCGGCGGCCTCGTCAGCGAACGCCAGGGCCAGGCTCCCGACGGCGAGCATCCCGCCCACCGCCGCGACACCGAGGGCGGCGTCGAGCGCGACGCTCACGCGGCGGCCTCCGCACTCGTCCCGGCGGTCACTGCGCCAAGCTCATCGAGGTCGATGTCGAGGGCGGCGATGGTCGCCATCGCGTCGCCCCACTCCATCCCCTCGATCAGCGTCGGCAGTAGCCCCAGTGCCCGCCCAGAGGGCGCGTCGCCGAGTGCCAGCCGTCCGCGCGGGCTCTCGACCGCCCCGGTGACGGCGCTGCGGGTGTCTCCACCGCGGCCGGCGAGCTCCAGGCTTCGCACTGCCTCGGCGAGCCGGAGCCGCCAGGCGGCCGCCGCGCCCCCGCCGGCGCCCAGCAGGGGCGCGAAGCCGAGCGACCGATAGGCGGGGTCGGCCTGACGCTCGTCCTCGCCGACACCGCTCGCGCGGGTCGACGGGCCGAGCCGCGCTCCGGCGAGGAGTTCCGTGCGCGCCCCGTCGGCCGCCGGCAGCGACCATCGGTAGATCCCGGTCCTGGCGATGTCGGCGGCGAGCCGTTCGACGGCCCGATGGTCGCCTGGTGCAGCGTGCAGGCCCAGCCGGAGCGCGCGGAGCGACAGGGCCCGCAGCCCTTGGAGCCGAAGGGCGTCGGCCGTCCAGCGGAGATGATCCCGCGCCCGGCCGATCTCGAGTTCCGCGATGGACACCGGCTCGGTGAGCGCGCGGATGAACAGCGAGGCGCTCGTCGCGGACGCCGCGAGCCCGGTGGCCGCCACCTCGACGCCAACGAGGATGTCACCGGAGACCCGCAGGTCCAGTTCCAGCCCGTGGGGCAGCAGTGAGGAGAACGGGCCGAGACGGGTGGGGAGGAGATCGAGGCGGAGGCCGTCCCGGTCCGGCGCGAGCTCGGCCATCGGGCGGCCATACGGCGTGCCCCCGGTCATGCCGCTGCCGCCCTGCCCGTACGGCCCCACACCGCGCCACGGCGCGGGATCCTCGTCGGGCAGGAGCGGCGGCTCGGTCGGCATCGTGCCGTGCATGAGGGCCTGATGGGCGGCTCGGATGGCCGACGAGGGATCTGTGCCTAGGGCAACGTGGGCCGCCCCGGGCACGAGGACGTCCCGCGATCCCGCCCACCGCACGGATGCGCGCGGGTGGGGGAGCGCGTCGTGCACGCGCCGGACCGCGTCGTGGTGGCGGGGGTCCAACGCCCCGGCGACGAGCAGGACGTCCGCGGCTCGCGGCGAATCGACGAGCTCGACGCCGTCCGCAAGACGCAGGTCCTGGACCGCAGCTCGGCTCCCGGCTCCGGCGATCGCGAAGACCCTGGCGTCGGACCCGGCCGCCAGCCGCGCGATGAGCGATGTCATGTCCAGCGGAAGGCCCGCTCTCGCCACGCGTAGAGCACGCCCAGGAGCAGGATCCCGATGAACATCCCCATCTCGACCATCGCGACGAGGCCCTCGCCCACGAACACGACCGCCCACGGGTACATGAAGACCATCTCCATGTCGAACGCGAGGAACAGCAGGGCCATCGGGTAGTAGCGGACGTGGTAGCGGCTCCACGCGTGGACCGACGGCGGTTGGCCGCCGGTGAACGGGACCCGCTCGGGCGCCGTGCGGCTCGACGGCCGGCGGGCGGCGCGAAGCCACGAGCCGAGCACGGCGAGGAGCGCGGCGACCATGACCGCCGAGGCGATCGCGAGCGGGCCCAGGTCGACCATGGCTAGACGTAGTCCTCCGGCGCCTCGCGGAAGCTGTCGGCGCAGTCCTGGCTGCAGAAGTAGTAGGTCTTGCCGTCGTGCTCGATGGAGGCCACGGCCTCCGAGGGCCGGATCTTCATGCCGCAGACGGGGTCGGTCACGGGC
This sequence comes from Chloroflexota bacterium, assembly GCA_021802825.1. Lineage (GTDB taxonomy): Bacteria > Chloroflexota > Limnocylindria > Limnocylindrales > CSP1-4 > CAIXZV01. The sequence continues at coordinate 775 of JAJZRG010000060.1, read as the reverse complement.
TGGTCGTTGTCGGGCATCGCGGTCTCCAGTTGAATGGCGCCCGGCTGGGTGCCTGCGCCGCCACCAACGCTAGGGTCACAGCCTGAGCGCAACCTGAGGGTACGATGAGCGGCAAGGGCGGACGAGGAGATGCTCGGGCGGGAGCGCGGGGGCCATCACCCGAACTGGGCGACCCCGACATGGCAGGCGGCAAGGACCACGAGGTACATCGCGAAGGGCAGCCACTCGTAAGGCACGCGGAGCCTTCGATCTTCTCGCCCGGGCGGGCTCGGACCCACGAGCCACGCGATCCTCCGGTCCGGATCCGCCGTGAACGACGTGCCGGCCATTCGAAGCCACTCCGTCTTGAGAAGCGCGCTCGCCACGACGACGCGACTCGAGCCGGCGTCGATGGCGGCCTTGTCAGCTTCGATCTCGAGGTCGACGAGGCGGTCCGCCAGGGCATCCTGGACGGGGTCGATGAACCGGAGCAAGGTCGCCCACGCGTGCAGGGCCGCCGCGCGCATCGGGGCGCGCGTCCTGCGGTGATGCTCCTCATGGCGCAGGACCGCCAGAAGCTCCTCGGGTTGCAGGTCGGCGAGCAGCCTCGAGCCCACGTAGATGTCAGGGCGCAGCCAGCCCAAGACGAAGGCATAGCGGCCGCCCCCTCGGATGACGTAGCAGCGGATGCCGTCGGCCTCCATCGGGCTCGCGTTGCGATCGAGGATCGTGCGCAGGCGAACGTCTCGGATGACAGCGCGCGCGGCAAGCGCCGCCCATGCGGCGATCACTAGCG
>JAJZRG010000059.1 GCA_021802825.1 Chloroflexota bacterium | reverse complement strand
ACGACGAGCGCTACGACGATGACCGTCAGCCCCGCGATCAGTCTCATCCGACACCTCCGTTTGTGGGCGCCAGCATGTCGGAGGACGCTGAGGAGGGCTTGAGCCACCCGTGAGAGCCACCTGAGAAGGTGATCGCGAGCACGGCGGTCAGCGCACAGGCGCCCGTCAGCGCGACCGCCCGATAAGATCGTCGAGGTCGGCTCGGTCGCCGCCTCGTCCCGGCGGCCGGAGCCGAATGCGGTCGTCCCTCATCCACCCCGAGGCGATCGGCGATCTTTGCTGGCGGCCGGTCGTCAAGGGCGTCGGAAGAACGGCGCCACGAGCGGACCGATACTCCCGAGCATGGCCGAGGGAGACACCGGGGGCCGAGGCCCCCTCGACGGGCGTGGTTCACGTCGTCAAGCTGGCCGCCTACGGCGCGAACGGATCCACTCCGGGTCCGGAGCAGCGGTCGGGCTCGCGCCAGGACCTTGCGCGGTGGCGCGCTCGTTCGCCGGCAGGCGGATCATCGATCGCCTTCCGGAGCGCGTCCTCATCGCCGGCATCGAGGCCGTACTGCTGGTCGCCGGTCTCGCCTTCCTGATCGCGGGTTGACGCGCTCATCAGGAGCGGGCCCCCGCCGCACCTGGTGCACTTCGTCGGCTCCGCGGAGATGGATCGAGATTCGAGCTGGCGGCGCCGTGCACGGCAGGCAGTCATGGAGCTCAGCGATCGCAATGGGCCGACTGTCGCGGCGGCGAACTCCACGAAGCCCGGCCGGCCCGACGCGTGCCCAGCGACCTCGTCCGTGTCAGGACCCCGTGACCTCGAACGTCCCGTACATCCCCTGCTCGGCGTGACCTGGCACCTGGCAGAGGTAGGTGTAGGTGCCCGCGGTTGAGGCGGTGAAGCTCAGCGTCTCGCTTGGCAGACCGGCGGACGTCGGATCGCCGAGCGGTGCGGCCGAGGCGCCCGCGAACGCAGGCCCCGCCATCATCGACATGTACGGTAACGGCCCGGAGCCACTGACGAGCGCCCAGTTGTGGCTCATGTCGGGATCGGCGTTCACGAGCTCGACCGTCACCGTCGCGCCACGCGGCACGACGATCGTGGGGTTGGTGAGACCCGCGATCCGGAACGTGAGATCGGGGCCGTCGGACGGGCTGGCGAGGACCGCGAAGCGGACGTCGCTCGAGCCGAACGTGATCCGTTTGGCCGCCTGGTCGACGGTCGCGCCGGCCGGCGTGGCGCTGCCGAGGGCGGTTGCCTCGGCCTGCGAGATCGGCTGCCCGACCCGACCGGCCAGTGCGCTACCCATGGCCTGGCCCATCGCGCTGCCGTTGCCCAACATGCCGCCGCCCATCATGCCGGGACCCATGAAGCCGGACGAGCCCCAGCCGCCGGAGTTCGACCAGGCCGGAGATCTCGTCACGCCATTGCCGCCCAAGGCGGCCCCCGCGACGAGCAGGACGAGTCCGAGTGCCAGCAGGCCGGCGGCCAGCCGGCCGAGCGTCACGCGACGCATCACGCGTACCCCAAGGCCTTCTTGGCCTGCTCGAACTCGGCTTCCGTGATCTCACCGCGGGCAAACCGCTCGCGGAGGCTCTCGAGCGCGGTGGCCTGCGGGCGGGAGCCGCCGCGGTCGGCGCCGGCAGGCCCGGAGAGGCCGCGCACGAGGAGCACCACCAGGGCGATCACGAGGATCAGACCGCCGATCATCCACAACGAGCTGCCGAGGCCCATGCCCCAGCCAATGCCTCCCATCATGGGAGCGTCTCCTTACAAGTACCGTGTCGCACTGTGAGGGGTCGGCGCACCGCCGCCACTCCGAGAGCGTGGCGCCGCAGCCTCAAGGCCGCATACCGGCCGGCGTCAAGATTCGATCAAGTCGGGAGCGCAGCGCGGGCCGGCGTGCGATCCGGGATGCCACTATGCGCGCTCACCGCGAAGGCGCTCGGCGCGCAGCACCAGGACCGCCCCGACCCCGACGGCGAGGAGGGCGAAGAGGACCACTAGCGCGGCCTCGAGCCCCGAGCGGGTCCGCGACGACGGCACGCTCAGGTCGGCCGGCGCCTCGGCCGCGATCCCGCCGGCGGCCGCCATCACGGCGAGGTCGCCGGTGAGCGTCTCGTCCCCGATCGCCTCGAAACGGTACGTGCCGCCGGGCAGCCGCGAGGGGATCATCACCGTGTCGGTGAAGGAGCCCGTGGCATCGGTCCGCACGGTCGGGAACTGGACCACGATGCCCTGCCCGACCAGCACGATGACGCGCTCGAGGTTCGGCTCGACGCCTGCGACACTCAAGGTCACCTGGTCGCCGGCGGTCACGGTCGAGGGCGTCACCACGACGCTGACCTGCCCATGGGCCAGCGCGGCGGGCGCAACCGTGAGCAGCAGGAGTCCCGCCGCCGGCAGCGCCGCCCACCACGAAAGCCTACGAATCGCGCCCATGATCTCCGCCTTTCCTGGTCCGACCGGCCACCAGCAGCGGACCGATGAAACCCGCCGTCCCGCCAAGCACGAGCGGCAGGCCCACGAGGAGCGCCAGCACCCAACCGCCCAGCGACCCGCGCACGAGGGCATCGCCGAGCCCGATCTCGACGAGGCCCATGCCGGCCGCGAGGAGCGCGAGCCGGAACAGCACGGCGCCCATCACATCGCCACGTGGCTCTTGGCGGGCGTCGCCAGCGCGTAGGCCACGAGCGCCACGAGGGCCACCAGGAGGAGCACGCCAGCGACGATGAACGCCCGTCGACGGCCCGGTGAGCGGTACCGGCTTCGGTCGACGAACGGCACGAGAGCAAGCGCGCCGACGAGCAGGCCCGGCGCCCAGAGCAATGCCGGCAGCCCGAACCAGTCTTCGAACGGGTAGAACGGCAGGAACATCCACCAGGGCTTCGAGACTTCCACGCTCGGGTTCGGACTCCCGCCGAGCGGCGTGCGCACGAGCAGCGAAAGGACGGTCGTGATGCCCAGGATGATGAGCCCGAAGCCCGCCATCCGGACGAGGTGGGCCGCGAAGGTCGAGCCCTCCCTCGACGGTTCCGGGCCACCGTCGACCGCGGCGTCGAAGTCGGCCGGGAGCGGCGAGATGCCGTGGCGCTTGACGAGCAGGAAATGGGCGATGAGGAGGAACGTGCCGAGCGCCGGCAGGATCACGACGTGGGCGATGTAGAGGCGCCCCACGATCGGCAGGCTCGCCCCGAAGGTCGGCGAGAACCAGAACCCAAAGGCGCCGATCAGATCGCCGATCTCGACGTTGTGGCCGAGCGCCTCGAACCCCTCCTGGTCCCATTTGAGGACGGTGCCGGTGAAGATGAGCCCGACCGTGATCGTGAGCAGGCCGAGCCCGATGAGCCAGTTGAGCTCGCGGGGGCGCTTGTAGGCCCCGGTCAGATAGACCCGGCCCATGTGGAGCAGCACCGTCGCCATCACGAGGTTGGCGGTCCAGAAGTGGATGCCGCGCACGATGTCGCCGAGCGGCGCCGCGTTCATGATGTACAGCACGCTCTCGCGGGCGGCCTCAGGCGTCGGATGGTAGAACTGGGCGAGCCAGACGCCGCTCGCCGCGAGGATTAGGAACCCGAAGAAGCTGATCCCGCCCAGGATGTAGCCGATCCCGTTGGCGTGGGCAGGAACCGGGTAGGCCAGGCCGGAGAGGCCGAGGCGCTCATCGATCGCGTGCCACGCGCGTCGCCACCTGCCCCGGGGCGCGGTCGTTGCCCTCGCCGTCATCGAGCTCCTCCCGTGTCGACCGGATCGCGAGCGCTCCGGGCCCAAGGTCGTATGCGCATCACCCGGAGCTGCTCCATGTCCACGGCTGCCGGCGAGCATTCGCGAGGGCCGGAAGGACGCGGCTCCAGACACGCCCAGTGGACTGCCAGAAGCTGAGAGCCATGTGAGGACAGGCTGGGGAGCGCCTGAGGAACGAGCACGGTGGCCCATCCTCGGTGCCCGCCCGTCGGTTCGATGCGCGTGGCGACGACCGGCGGGCACAGAACGAGCCCGCCGAAGCGGGCTCGTTCCGCGGGGAGGGAGGGAGCTGACGAAGGTCAGGCGGCGGAGGCTCCCGAGTGCGCCGGGGCCGCGACCTGGGCCCGCGTCGCCCGGCGGATCGAGAGAAGGACGTTGAGGCTGACCGCGGAGAGGATGAGCTGGATGACCGGCATGACACTGTCGAGATCGACACCCTCACCGTTCGGGTCGGCGGCGATGATCCAGAGGTGGTTGGCGCCGCTCATGAGGTGGAAGTTCACGTTCATGATGATCGCGACGACGCCCGAGAGCACGATGAGCGAGAGGATGATGCTGCGGCCGCGAATCGCCAACCGCGACCAGCGGGCCAGCCAGATCAGCGGGGCGACGATCAGGACGATGCCCAGAGCGAGTTCGCCAGCCATGACGAGATAGCCGAACAGCTGCCCGTTAGGGATGACGATGGTGTCGAGGAACGACTTGTAGGGACCCGTCAGGTCCTTCGCCTGGTCGGAGAGCGTGCCTGCGAGGCCCGAGGCGAAGTCGCCCGCGAGCACCTTCGAGAGCCCCGACATGAGCCACTCGTAGCCGAGGAAGATCTGCACGGCGAGCAGGCCCACGAGGAAGGGCCGCGCGTCGCCCTCGAGCGAGGGGGTGCGAGCAGATGAGCGATCCATGGTCCAATACTCCTGTCGGCCGTGAGCCCGAGCCTCTGTGTGTCGACCCGCCGTGCTGGCGGTTTCGAGATGTCGATGACCGGAGCCTGATCGGGGTACCTGAGACTCCGATGAACACGGCCTGAGACTTGCGGTTCGTTTTCGACCTGGGAGGTCAGGCGCGGAGGGCCGCCCGACCCTCTCCGTTCCCGCTCAGCCCGCGCTCAGGCACGACTCACTTCGCCCTGCCAGCATGAGCCTCGGCCCCGGAGGTTCGCCCCAACCGGCGCGCCGCGGGCGCCAACGACAGACCTGTAGTAGAACTGGCGACAACCGCCAGCCCCAGATGGAGGGAGCGCAACGTGATCGAGGCCGTCTTCGAGGCGGGGGGCCTCTTGCGGGCGAGCAGCGCGGGCGCGCTCGAGCGCCATCTCACCCGTCGGCCGGGCGTGGACGGCGCCGAAGCGAACCCGGTCGCCCAGCAGGTGAGCGTCCGCTACGACGACACCGTCATCGGCGCCGACGCGATCGAGGCCCTGATCCGCGACTTCGGCTGCAGCTGCGGCGGCGAGGTCGTACCGTGCAACCTCTGCCAGGGCGAGACGCCGGCCGCCATGGGAAGCGCCGTCTCCCACGGGGCGGCCCACCCGGCCCCGCCCACCGGGGGCCACGCCGGGCACGCCATGGCCGGGCCCGCAGCTGAGCATGCCGGCCACGTCATGGCCGGGCCCGAGCTCGGTCACGTCGGCTATGCCATGCCCGCCACCGCCCAGCCGGCAGGCGAGATGGCGACCATGGCCCACGCGATGGGCCATGGCGCCGGCATGAGCATGGACGCCATGGTGCGCGACATGCGCAACCGCTTCCTAGTCGCGCTGGCGCTGGCGATCCCGGTCACGCTCTACTCGCCGCTCTTCAAAGACCTCTTCAACGCCGAGGTGGCCACACCATTCGGGATCGACACCAAGATCGTCCTCTTCGTCCTCACGACGCCAGCCGTCCTGTGGAGCGGCCAGATCTTCTTCGTGGGCGCCTACCGGGCGCTCCGCCACCGGACCCTCGACATGTCGGTCCTCGTCGCGCTCTCGGTCGGCAGCGCCTACGTGTTCAGCCTGGCCGGCACCTTCCTGTACCGCGGCGACGTCTTCTATGAAGCGTCGATCGATCTGCTCGTGTTCGTCCTGCTCGGCCACTGGTTCGAGATGCGTGCACGGTCAGGGGCGTCGGACGCGATCCGCGCCCTGCTCGATCTCGCGCCCCCCAGGGCGACGGTCATCCGCGACGGCGAGCCCGTGGAGGTCCCCACCTCGGAGGTCGTCCCCGACGACATCGTCCTCATCCGCCCGGGCGACAAGATCCCGGTCGACGGGATCGTCGTCGAGGGATCGTCGAGCGTCGACGAGTCGATGCTCACCGGCGAGAGCGTGCCGGTCGACAAGGCGGTCGGCTCGAACGTGATCGGCGCCTCGATCAACAAGACCGGCACCTTCCGGTTCCGGGCGACGAAGGTGGGTGCTGACACGGCCCTCGCGCAGATCGTGCGTCTCGTCCAGCTTGCCCAGAACTCGAAGGCACCGGGCCAGCGCCTCGCGGACCGCGCTGCGCAATGGCTCGTTGCGATCGCCGTCGTCCTCGGTCTCGCGACCTTCTTCGGCTGGCTCACGATCGGCGGCTCTACGTTCGTCTTCGCGCTCACGCTCGCGATCACCGTCTTCGTCATCGCCTGCCCCGACGCCCTCGGGCTGGCGACCCCGACCGCGATCATGGTCGGCACCGGCCTCGGTGCCCTCAACGGGATCCTGTTCAAGAACGCGACCGCGCTCGAGCAGGCGTCGAAGGTGGGAACGGTCATCTTCGACAAGACCGGGACGCTGACGGTCGGCGAGCCCCGCGTGGTGGAGCTCGTGGCGAGCGCGAACCCGGTCGGCGAGGACGAGCTGCTCCGGCTGGCAGCCTCGGCCGAGGCGTCGAGCGAGCATCCCCTGGCGACTGCGGTCGTGGCCTCGGCGAAGGAACGGGGCATGGCGCTTGGCGCGGCGACCGACTTCGGGGCCGTGCCCGGCCATGGCCTGGAGGCCCGGGTCGACGGGCGGACCGTCCTGATCGGCAACGCGAAGCTGATGCGTGACCGCAGCGTCGGGTTCGAGGCGTTCGATGCGCGGGCAGCCGAGCTCGAGGGCGCCGGTCGGACGGTCGTGCGGGTCGCCGTCGACGGCGAGGCGGCCGGGATCATCGCGATCGCCGATGCCGTTCGGCCCTCCGCTCGCGAGGCCATCGAGCGCCTCCATCGGATCGGCGTGCGGGTGGCGATGCTCACCGGCGACAACCGCGCCACCGCCGAGCGGATCGGCGCCGAGCTCGGGATCGACACCGTGTTTGCCGAGGTGCTGCCCGGCCAGAAGGCGGCCAAGGTCAAGGAGCTTCAGGTGGCCGGTGCGCTCGTGGCGATGGTCGGGGATGGGATCAACGACGCTCCGGCCCTCGTCCAGGCCGACGTGGGCGTGGCCATCGGCGCCGGCACCGACGTGGCGGTCGAAGCGGCCGACGTCGTGCTCATGAAGAGCGACCCGGCCGACGTGCTCGGTGCGATCGCGCTGTCGCGAGCGACGGTCCGCAAGATGCGCCAGAACCTGTTCTGGGCGGTCGGCTACAACACGGTCGCCTTCCCGATCGCCGCGGGCGTCTTCTATCCGTCCATCGGGCTCCTGCTGAGCCCCGAGATCGCGGCCATCAGCATGGCGGGTAGCTCGTTCCTCGTGGCGGTCAACGCGCTCCTCCTGAAGCGCACGAAACTCGAGGGGATCCGGCGGTACGGCGCGCAGTGATCTGCCTCGCGGCCAGGCAACGCAGGGGCGAACGCGCGGGCGACCCTCTCAAGACCGCCGCTGACTTCCGCACGCTTTTCTCAGGAGCACCTCATGATCGATTCAGAGGGCGCGTTCACTCTCCCGGCCAGGAGCATCCGACGCGCGGATGTCGGCTCACGCCCGCGCGAGGGTGGGAGGAGGCATCGATCACGGCCCGGCACATGACCGAGAACTTGAAGGACATCCTCGAGGGTGGCGGCCAGGCCGGTGCCCAAAACCATCCGGGGTTGATGGCCGCGACCGAGCGAGATCTCCACCGGCTCGCGATCGCGCGAGAGGCGCTCGCGCTTGCCGGCCGGGCGCTCGATCCCGAAGCTCACCTGGAGCTAACGCTCGCAGGAGACCCACGACCCGAGGCGGCACTCGCTGCTCAGATCGTGGTCAATGGACCCGACGCGCTCGCCCGCCTCCTGTGGCCGCCGTCACCTGATGCGTTCGGCGAGGCCTACCTCCGGGGCGACATCGACATCGAAGGCGATATCTGGGTTGCCGTCGACGGCGGTCGATCGTTCACCCTTCGCGTACTCGCCCGGGACGCGGCGAGACTCATGCGGCTGGGGCTCGAGCTGCGACGAGGCGCCGCACGCGCGCCGGCCCTCCATCGCCGGGCTCGACTCACAGGTCGCCGTCACTCCCGGGCACGGGACCTCGCCGCGGTGCGCTTCCACTACGACGTCGGCAACGACTTCTACGCGCTCTGGCTCGATCGCCGGCTGACGTATTCGTGCGCTTATTTCGAAACCGCCGAGGCCAGCCTCGACGACGCACAGGAAGCCAAGCTCGACCTCATCTGCCGCAAGCTCCGGCTCGGGCCCGGGATGCGCCTGCTCGACATCGGCTGCGGCTGGGGCTCGCTCGTCGTCTTCGCCGCGGAGCGGTACGGCGTCGAGGCAACGGGGATCACCCTGAGCGCGAAGCAGGCCGAGCGGGCGTCGGACGAGATTAGGCGGCGTGACCTCGAGGGCCGCTCACTCGTCACCGTGCGCGACTATCGCGATCTCGCCAGGTTCGCAACGTTCGACGCCGTCGCGTCGGTCGGCATGTTCGAGCACGTCGGCCGCGAACGTCTCGCGGAGTACTTCCGGGCCGCCTTCCGGGCGCTCCGGCCGGGCGGTCTGTTCCTCAATCACGGGATCGCGACGACAGCCCCCGGCGGCACGCGACGACCGAGCTGGACGCGCTTCGGCGACGGCGGCTTCGTCGCTCGTTACGTGTTTCCCGACGGCGAGCTCGTGACGGTCGAGGATGCCATCGACTTCGCCCGGCGCGCCGGCTTCGAGCTGCTCGACGTCCAGCGGCTGCGCCCGCACTACGCTCTCACGCTCCAGGCCTGGGTCGAGCGTCTGGAGGCGTCGGCCGAGCGGGCGCGTGAGGTCGCCGGCGAGGAGGTGTATCGCACGTGGCGGCTGTACATGGCGGCCGCTCGACGCGGGTTCGAGGATGGCTCGCTCGACGTCGTCCAGTTGCTCCTCGCCCGGCCCGAGGCGGGGGGCCCGGCGCGGCTTCCGCTTCGGCCATGGTGGCACGGGTGAGCGCTCAGGGCGGCTCGACACGGTGGGTTTCCGCGGTCCGGGCCCCCTCAACACATGGATCGGAACGCCGACCGCTTGTCGGCTCACCGGACCGTTCTACCCAATTCCAGCTGGAGGTGAACACATGGCCGACAAGGTCAAGGATCCCGTCTGCGGTATGGAGATTCGCCCCGAGGACGCGGCGGCTCACGAGGAACATGAGGGCCAGACCTTCTACTTCTGCAGCGAGGGCTGCCATAAGGCGTTCCTGAAGGACCCCCACCGCTTCGGTCATCCGAGCCACGAGTCGAGCGGGCACATGCACCACTGAGTCGGTTGCAGTCGGGCCCGGTCGATCCCGGACGGTCGGCCGGGCCCAACCACGGCAGTCGGGACATGGAGCCGATCCACCACCTCCTGGCCTACGCAGCGGTCCTCGGCATCGCGATCGGCCTCGTCTGGACGGCCGTCGCCCTCCTTCGTCCTGGGACTCCCGGCCCAGGCGAGCGGTTCCAGGCCGCCGTCGTCTCCCTGCTGATCGTCGCCGCCGCGAGCGGGCTTGTCGTGTTCGGGGAGGGAGGCCGACCGGCGGATGGCCTCCACCTCCTCTACGGCGGCCTGGCGGTCGCCACCGTCCCCCTCGCCCGCTCGTTCCTGGGCCGCACCGCGGGCCGGCGCACGGTCATCCTTTTGCTAGCGGCCTTTCTCGTCCTCGCAGGGCTGCTGTACCGGCTGTTCGCGACCGGTTGAGGGATCTGTTCGCCCGAGCGAGAGAGGCCGTGTGACCCGAAAGCCTCTGGCAATGCCGACGAGACCGCCCGGTTCCCTCGTCCCGGTTGGTCGACCGCGGCCCTGCTTGCGTGTCCTGCCCACTGCCACCTGCCGCCCGCCGCCCGGTACGTACACCGGGTCGGTTCGGGCAATCGTGGAGGGCCTCCCGCAGGCCACGCCGTGGAGAAGCGTCAGTCCGACAGACGAAGCGGAGGCGTGTGCGTCGTCGCGCTGGGCGACAGTGTGCCGCCAGCGATAGCGTTCGTCGGCCAACCAGGACGCTGCGGGACAGGCTCGACACGGAGACGTCGTCGCGAAGTCCACTGGCGGAGTCACTGCGGGCCTGCGGCCCGCCCCTGGCATCCAGCGGAAATCGCCGTAGGCAGGAAGCCTGCCGGCCGGGGTTCTCACACGGTCAGTCATGTCGAAACGCCATCGATGCTCGCCAGAGACCGACCAGGATCGCTACCCACGGGAGCAAGTACAAGGGCGACCTGGGACCGCCAGCGAACCCGGTCGTGACCATCGCCGCCGCGACCGCAACCCCGAGCGCGCATGACGCGCCTCCCTGAGCGATGTCGACAAAGCCCGATCGCCGGCTCTGAATGTCATGAACATTCTGGCCCGCCGAGCCGCTGGGCAAGGCACCTGCGATTGCCGCGCTCGGCCAGATCTCGGCAACAACGCGGATGACTGTTCGGGCGTGAAGCACCAACCAGTAGGCCAGACTCGCGTACAGCACGCCCGCCATGGCGTCGACGACATGGTGTTCGCCGAGGTAGACGATCGAGAACCAGACTGCCGCCGAGTACAGGAGCATCAGCCAGCCTGCCCGCCCGAAGTAGTGCCGGGCAACGAGGAACGCCAGGAACGGATACGCGGCGTGAAGTGACGGGATTGCGGCGAGCTGATTGGGGTTGATGTTGTAGAAGGCGTAGCTGTAGACATAGTGCCCGTCAAATCCGAAGGTCGTCGCCAGGGCCAGAAAGCCGAGCTCCTTCAGCGGCAACACGGCGCCAGGGGGCAGGTACCCTCGCTGCTCCGCCCACCAAGGGGGCGCCACCGGCAGCAAGACATACGTGACGAACGCGGCCATGGAGAGGACGACGAGCGCCGCCACGAAGTCGTAGTAGGCGGCGCGCCGCCGAAGCCAGAGGAGGAAGCCGACAGCTAGCGGCAGCGGGAAATGGAGGAAGTAGACGACAGTCGCCGCGACTGCCCAAGGATCGATCCCGGACTTCGGATGGAGCCAGGCCTGCAGGATGGTCGTGGGTAGCTGACCGCCGAAGAGCGCCCGTTCGAGCGCGATGACGTCGCCGATGTGGACCTGCTGGCCGAACTGATCGGCGTACCCGCGCATCAGCTCGTAGGCGAAGAAGAGCACCAGGAATGGGATCCAGTCGCGAAGAAAGAGCCGGCCGCGTCCGAGGACGATCGCAGCCAACCCGAGCGCGACCGCGACGACATCGGGTGTGGCCGCGATGCCTTTCGCGATCATGAGCCCCGAGAGTAGGACTACATAGACGGCGACAACGGCGAGCGGCGATCGTTCGTTTCGTTGCTGAAGCCGGCTGCCTCGGAGCGCGGGCGTCGTCCCTATCGCCGAGTCCGGCACCGCGGTGCTGGGTGCGGTGTCATCCATCAACGTGCGGGTGGAAGGCTCGGCGGGCTGCACAGACGATGGCGCCGGGTGCGGCCTCAGACGAATAGCCTCGGGTCCATGAACGAGCCGTTGAGCTCCACTCGCCAGTCCAGATGTGCTCCGGTGGAGTGTCCGGTGCTGCCCTCGTAGCCGATCACCTGTCCGGCCGACACGACCGCGCCGCGGTAGATCCCGGAAGGCGCGTCGGGCTGCATGTGGGCATACCAGGTCTGCAGGTTCTGGGAGTGGGCGATGATGATGATCCAGGCCTGCGGCGGCGCGTCGTACGGGTTGTAGCCGACGAAGACGACGGTCCCTGCGCCGGCCGCGCGGACCGGGGTGCCGTACGGGGCAACGATGTCGATCGCCTGGTGGAAGTGGGCGCATGAGCCCAACGGCGGCTCCTGGGGCACGCCCGTGCAGCCGAACGGCTGGCTAATCACTCCCCCCATCGGCCATTGGAGGGTGCCGTTGTAGACCGACGGGATGTTGCCGTTGGCAAACTCAGCGGCGACGAGCTTGTCGACCTGCTCCTTGAGCGCCGCCTGGGCCTTGCCGTTCTCGGCGAGCGCGGCGGCGAGCGCCGTCTTGCTCCTTGCCAGTTCGCCCTGGGCTGCCTGCTGCGCCGCGAGGGCCTTGGCCGTGGCCGCCTGCAGCGCCTTCAGCCTGGCCTGGACCTGGTTGAGGTTGGCCACCTCGAGATCGAGTTGCTGCTTCTGAGCGGCGATCTCGAGACGGGCCTGGTCGGTCGCGTCCCGCGTGGTCGTCGTCTGCTGCTGGAGCGTCGCGAGGACCTGCTGGTCGTGGACGATCTGAGCTGCGAGCGCCTGGTCCTCCTGGCCCATCTCGAGGTAGTCGCTGACGTCGGAGACTACGTCCGCGAAGGACTGGGCCGACAGGATCGTCTCCAGCAGCGGCGTCTGATCGACCTGGTAGGCAGCGCGAACGCGGCTGGCGAGGAGGTCCTTGCGCTGCTGGAGCTCGACGGATTTCTGCTGCTCCGCGTGTTCGATGGCGGCAAGCTGATTGTTGAGCTCGGTCAGGCTGGCCACGGTGATCGCGTAGTTCGCCTGCACCACGGCGACCGCCGCCCCAAGCTTCGCCACCCGATTCTGGAGGTCACCAAGGCTCGCCGAGATCGTGTTGAGGTCGTTGCGCGTCGAGGCGATCTCCGCGGAGAGGTTCGACTGCATCGTCGAAAGCCGGGACATCTGGGCGCGTTCGGCGGCGATCCTGGCGGAGAGCGCCTTCTGCTGAGCAAGGGCGTCCGAGAGGTAATCGCCCTTGGCCACCTGAGGGACGCCGAACGCGCCTGCAAGCAGGGGTACGACGAGGAGGAGATGCGCCAGACGAGGGAGCCAGCGTCGCCGCGTCGCAGGGCGGGCGAGTCCGGGGCGCTGGGCACGCCGGCCCATCATTGAGGCGAAGTCACGTTGAGAGCCGTCTCCCTCCGAGTTGGCCACCGCATTTGAATTCCATCTCGGAAGCTCTCGAACCATGCTGAGATCGGGATGAGCGCAGGCTGATGGCTTCCTCAGAAGTCTGGATGCGACCTCCTGCCCGACGCCGAACGGCGGTCCAGATCTGAGCGCGGCATGAACTACAGAGGGGTCGTACGATGCGCGCACTCAGGCGCGCTGGAGGAAACCGTGGCAGCGGACGTCACGCGGTTGACGGCAACGCTCGATCGATCATTCTGGCTGGCTGCCGCGGCGGGCACGTTGCTCGTTGCGCTCGTGCTCGGCGTCCCGTCGGCGGTCATCCCGAACCCGTTCTTCACGCGGATGACCCCCACCGAGCCCGTGAACGTCGCCGTCTGGCTGGCCTCGGCGCCGCTCGCCGGGCTGCTTCTGGCGACGTACGTCGCCCGTCGCGGCCCAGCTGCGCTGGACGCCCACGCCGACGCGGGAGGTGGCCGGGCGACGCTCGGCGGTATCGCCTCGTACCTCGCGATCGGCTGCCCGATCTGCAACAAGATCATCGTCGGCGTTCTGGGCGTGTCGGGCGCCCTCAACGTATTCGCGCCCCTGCAGCCACTCATCGGTGGGGCCTCGCTCGCGCTGCTCGCGGCCACGCTCGCCTGGCGGCTGCGGATGCGGGCCCGCGGCTGCGCGCGCTGTGCGGCCGCATCGACCGGCGGATCGACTCCGCTTGTGGCCCTCGGCCGGCCAGAGTGAGCGATCATCGATGACCGCCAGGCCATCCACGATGATCGATCCGGTCTGTGGCATAGCGGTCCCCGTCGCGACCGCTGCCGGACCGGCTGCCGCCGGGCCTTCCTCGAAGATCCCCAGACCTACTCGGCGCCGGCGGAGGTCGCCGCCGATGCGGCCACCGCGCGGGCGACCCACAGGACGGCCGTGACCCTGCCGATCATCGACGAAGGCATGCGGCGCTGGTACGAGAGCTGCTAGATGCTGTTTCGGCGACACCTACTCCGAAATCAAGGCGCAGGGACGCGGAACGGGTCGCTGCTGCGCAGCCGCCGGTGGAACCGGGCATCTATACGAGGTGGCCGACGCGAACAGGTGACGCGCCGGAGCGTCCCCGCAAGCCAGCGCGCCGCGAGCACGGTTATTGCGAGCCGTCGCGTCGCGGGCCTGGCGCCTTCACCGCGCACGCCCGCTCATCCTTCCGGGGGCGGCCCGTACCCCGCAGTTGAGCTCGCGCGACGGCCACGCCGTGGCAACCCCACGACCGCGGCGGGCTCACATCGGGCCGATCTCCACCGCCGGGACAAGCTCTGCCTCTGGCTCGGCCGCGAAGAATTCGCGCTTGGAGAAGCCCATGCGGCCTGCCATCAGGGCCGCCGGGAGCGTGGCGATGGCCGTGTTGTAGGCGCGGACGGCGGCGTTGTAGTCGTCGCGGGCGGCCCCGAGCTGATCCTCAGTCGTCGTGAGCTGGGCCTGCAGCTTGAGGACGTTCTGGCTTGCCTTGAGATCCGGGTAGTTCTCGACGACGGCGAAGAGCGAGCGCAGCGTCTGCGTGAGCTGATTCTCGGCGGTCGCCCGGGGCGCGAGCTCCTGTCCGCCGGCAGCGACGGCGCGGGCGCGGGCCTGCGTGACGCGCTCGAGCACCGATTGCTCGAAGCCCATGTAGCCCTTCACGGCGTTGACAAGGTTCGGGACGAGATCGTGGCGGCGCTTCAGCCTGACGTCGATCTGCGCCCACGCCTCGTCGACTCGCAGCCTCCATCTGACGAGGCCGTTATACATCGCCACCCCCATGAAGGCGGCGACGACAACTAGTGCGACAACGATCACGATCGCGAGTGGCTCCATCGTCGGCTCCCTCTCGTTCGAGCGTCCCATGCCCGCATCGACCGATGCGGCCCGCCATGACCCAATGGTTGAGCAGTGGGATCTCACAGCTGACTGTCAGTCCGCCATCACGTCCCTCTCAGCGCGCTCCCCGATGCTTCGATGTGGACAACACCAAAGGAGGTCCATCATGACAGTCACCAACGCGCAAGCCGCCTATCACGAGTGGAGCCGCTACGAGTGGGCCGGGGTCAACCCGATCCCCGACGAGCCGGACGTCCCCCGCTGGAACCTGGCCGAGTGGCCGGGTGATCATGGCGACGGGCAACCGCGAGTCGCCCGCGACCCGGCCAAGATGGCCGAGGGAGAGGTCGGCATTAGCGGGTTCCGCCACAGTCCCGGCGGCGGAAGCCGCTGGGCCGAGGGCTATCGGCACTGATCCAGGCAAGATGGTGGCGCTCCCGGTGTGCCGATCTCGTGCCCCGGGTGGCGCCCCCATCAGCGGGCTGCGGCGATCCACAGGTATCCAACCGCCATCGCGATGAGCCCGATGGCGATCCCGAGGGCGTAGTTCTGAACCCGCCCTGTCTGGATCCGCCGCAGCCCGTGCCCTGAGCGCTCCGTCAGGCGGGCCACGCCCTCGACGGCAGCGTCGATGATGTGGCCGTCGAACCACCAGGCGGCCCGGGCGAACCTCGCGCCCAGGCGGTAGAAGAGGAGCTCGTAGAACGCGTCGAACCACCACTTGTTGGCCGAGCCGACGTAGAGAGGCCGCAGAGTTCGGGTGAGCGTCTCGACCGCGCTCGGCTGCGGTTCGACATCGCGCCCCGGCAGGCGCGCGCCGAAGAGCCGAATGGCGATCACCAGCCCCAGCGTTGCCACGGCCACGCTAACGACCACGAGCCCGCCGTCGAGACCGAGGAGCCCGAACGTCTCGGCCCGCAGGCCGAGCGCCGCCTCGGCCGGGGCAAAGACCGGGTCGAGCCACCGGTGGATGAGCCCGGCGTCGAGCGGCACACCGAGGACGAGTCCGAGCAGCGGGATCGGGATCGCCAGGAGGACGAGCGGGACCCACATTGTCGGCTGTGACTCATGTGGGTGGACATCGGCGTCGACGTGGCTCGGACCGTAGAACGTCTTGCCCATGAGCCGGAACATGTAGAACGCGGTCATGCCCGCCACGAGGACGCCCAGCGCCCAGACCCAGTAGAAGCCGCTCCGGAAGCTCGCCCCGAGGATCTCGTCTTTGCTGAAGAACGGCACGAGCGGCGGCAGCCCGGCCATGGCGAGCGCGCCGACGAGCATGGTGGCGTGAGTGATTGGCATCTTCCGCCAAAGCCCGCCCATTCGGTTCATGTCTTGCTCGTCCGCGACCCCGTGGATGACCGAGCCCGCATCAAGGAAGAGCAGGCCCTTCGTGAAGCCCTGGGCGAGCAGATGGAAGATCGCGGCCGCGTAGGCGCCGACGCCGAGCGCGGCGAACATGTAGCCGAGCTGGGAAAGCGTTGAATAGGCCAGCACCCGCTTGATGTCGGTCTGGGTGAGCGCGATCGAGGCCGCCATGATGGCGGTGAAGATCCCGATCGCGGCCACCACCGTCATCGCCGCCGGGGCGAGGCTGAAGATCGGGCTGGCCCGGGCGACGAGATAGACACCGGCGTTGACCATGGTGGCCGCGTGGATGAGCGCGGAGACCGGGGTCGGGCCCTCCATCGCATCGGGCAGCCAGACGTGGAGCGGGAACTGGGCGCTCTTGCCGAGCGCGCCGCACAGCAGGAGCAGGGCGATCGCGCTGATCTGCCAGGACGGCAGCTGACCCGAGGCGACCATCGGCGGGAGCTTCGCGAAGACCTCGGCGAAGTTGAGCGAGCCGACGGTGGTCGCGATGGCGAGGATGCCCAGGATGAAGCCGACGTCCCCGACCCGGTTGACGAGGAACGCCTTCTTGGCGGCGAGAGCGGCGCTCCGCCGGCGGTACCAGAACCCGATCAGCAGGTAGCTCGAGAGGCCCACGAGCTCCCAGCCCGCGAAG
This sequence comes from Chloroflexota bacterium, assembly GCA_021802825.1. Classification (GTDB taxonomy): domain Bacteria; phylum Chloroflexota; class Limnocylindria; order Limnocylindrales; family CSP1-4; genus CAIXZV01. The sequence goes on along the minus strand of JAJZRG010000059.1, from coordinate 3,533 downwards.
AGCAGCAGGAAGTTCCCGGCCAGCACCAGCAGGAGCATGCTGAACATGAAGAAGTTGAGATAGGCGAAGAAGCGCCATTTGCCCGGGTCGTGGGCCATGTACCCGATCGAGTAGACGTGCACGAGCATGCCCACCGTCGTCACCACCACGAGCAGGACGGCCGTCAGCCCGTCCACCACGAAGTTCGCGTCGACGCTGAACGGGTGCGCCCCGAGCAGCCCCGTCGGGATCCAGCGGTAGAGCGTGAACGCCAGGCCGGCCGGTCCGTACGAACCCGTCAGCGCCCGGGGCACGATGACCATGGCGAGCGCCCACGTCGCCACGACCGATCCGACGGGGATCAGCCACACCCGCGGGCCCAGGCGGCGCCCGATGAGCGCCGTCACGACGAAGCCAGCGAGGGGCAGGGCCAGGAGCAGGAGGACCAGAAGCTCGTCGCTCACGGGCTCGTCAACCCGGGTCGACGAGCCCGACACTCGGGTGACCCCATGCGGCCCTCAGCCATGGACACCTCGCGAGCCGCCACGGCAGTCGACGTCGGGTCGGTCCGTGGGGCTTTTCGTCCTTCCGCGCCGGCCGCCGGTTGACGGCGATCGATGGTACTACGGGTTCGTAGTAGAGATGAGGCGTGCGGGCGGGCCGCCTGCGGCAGGCAGGCAGCTCAGCAGCCGTGCCGATGCCCAGCGGCGCCACTGGCGTCGGGGTCCTCATCGTGCGGCCCATGCGTGCCGGCGCCCGTGCCATGGTCGCCAGCTGCGCTGGTGTCGTGGTCGCGCGACATGCCCCCCTGGCCGGCGTGGGCACCACCGTGCATGCCTGAGCCCGAGCCGTGCATGCCGAACATCAGGACGAGGAAGCCGATCCCGAGCAGGAACGGCAGGAACGCACCGAGATCCATCGAACCTTCATCTCCTTCGATGCGGGCGACTCGCAGGCCATCCCGCTGAAAGTGACGCTACGCGCCGATCCGGTGAGCGCGATGAAGATCCGCTGAGAACGTCGTGAGCGCCTCGATCGCGCCGTCGCGCGTGCCAGCTGTTCGCCGCGAGTTCGGGCGGCGACGGCGCACCTTTCAGCGCACGGATGCGCCGGCGGCCTTTCGGATCGCGGGCACCGCAGCGCGCACCGGCGTCGGCCGGAACCGCCGCAGCCGCAGCGCGTTCGAGACCACGGTGACGCTCGAGAGCGCCATCGCCGCCGCGGCGAAGATCGGGTCGAGGAGGATCCCTGCGAAGGGATACAAGGCTCCGGCGGCCAGGGGGATCAGGGCCGTGTTGTAGGCGAACGCCCAGAACAGGTTCTGGCGGATATTGCGCATCGTCGAGCGCGACAGCGCGATGGCGGTGACGAGGCCGCGCAGGTCGCCGCTCATGAGGGTGACGGCGGCGGACTCGATCGCGACATCGGTGCCGGTGCCGATGGCGATCCCGACGTCGGCCTGGGCCAGAGCCGGGGCGTCGTTCACTCCGTCGCCGACCATGGCCACGAGCGTGCCCTTGGCCTGCAGGCTCCGGACCTGGGCCGCCTTCTCGTCGGGACGGACGTCGGCGAGGACGCGGTCGACCCCGGCCTGTCGAGCGATCGCTCGGGCCGTCGTCTCATTGTCGCCGGTCAACATGACCACCTGGAGGCCGAGTCGGTGGAGCTCGGCGACGGCCGCGGCCGAGCCGGCCTTGAGGGTGTCGGCGATGGCAACGACCGCCGCCGCACGGCCGTCGAGCCCGACGTAGACGGGCGTCTTGCCGAGCGATGCCAGGCCCTCGGCGGCGAACCGCAGCGCCATCAGGTCGATGCCCGCGGTCTCGAGGTAGCCGGCCCGCCCAACGAGGACGTCGTGCCCGGCGACAAGCGCCCGGATGCCCTGGCCACCGGTTGATGCGAAATCGGTCGCCTCGGGCAGCTCGATGCCGCGCTCCTCAGCCGCGAAGCGCACGATGGCCTCGCCGAGCGGGTGCTCTGAGCCGCGCTCGGCGGCGGCCGCCAGCAGCAGGATCTCTGCCTCTTCGGGTGCGTCGTCCGTTCGCACCACGTCCGTGACGCGCGGCCGACCCTCGGTGAGGGTGCCGGTCTTGTCGAGCACGACCGCGCGGACCTGGTGGAGCCGCTCGAGCGCCTCGGCGTTGCGGAACAGGACCCCGTTCTCGGCGCCCTTGCCGGTGCCGACCATGATCGAGGTCGGCGTGGCGAGCCCGAGCGCGCAGGGGCAGGCGATGATCAGGACCGCGACCATGTTGAGGAGCGCGAGGTTGAAGGCGGGCTCGGGGCCGAAAACGAACCAGACCCCGAACGTGACCGCGGCGACGAGCAGCACGGCCGGGACGAAGTAGCCGGTCACGGCGTCGGCCAGGCGCTGGATCGGCGCCTTGCTGCCCTGGGCGTCCTGGACGAGCCGGACGATCTGGGCGAGGACCGTGTCGCGGCCCACCCGCCGCGCCTCGAACGAGAAGCTCCCCGAGCCATTCATCGTGCCGCCGATCACCTCGTCCCCGGCACCCTTGGTGACCGGCATGCTCTCGCCGGTCACCATGCTCTCGTCGACGGCGGAGAGGCCGTCGCGAACGATGCCGTCGACCGGCACCTTTTCGCCCGGTCGGACCCGCAGAAGGTCGCCGACCACGACCTCCTCGATCGCGATGTCGTGTTCCCGCCCATCGCGCAGGACGCGCGCGGTCCGCGGTTGGAGGCCGATGAGCCGCTTGATGGCGTCCGATGTGTGGCTGCGCGCGCGAGCTTCGAGGAACCGCCCCAGCAGGATCAGCGTGATGATCGCCGACGACGTGTCGAAGTAGAGCGGTGGTTCGCTCCCGGTGCCAATCCCGGCCGCCCGGAAGAAGGCCGGGGCCAGGATCGCGGCCACACTGTAGGCGTAGGCGGCGGACGTCCCGACCGCGATGAGGGTGTTCATGTCGGTGGCCCGGTGGCGGGCCACCTTCCAGGCCCCCGCGTAGAAGCCGCCCCCGGCGTAGAACTGGACGGGCGTGGCGAGCGCGAGCTCGAGCCAGGGGTTAGTCAGCCAGTGGGGCAGGAACGGCGCCACGGTCATCGACGCGAGCGCGACGATGAGCGGCGTCGTGAGGACCGCGGCGACGATCAGGCGGCGGCGGGTGTCGGCGAGGTGGCGCTGCGCGAACGTCGGCTCCTCGGCTGCGACGACGGGTGTGCGGGTGGCGCCACCGGCGGCCACGCCCGGGGTGCGCCGGACGTCGGCGGCAGCAGGATCCGCCAGGCGCGCCTCGTAGCCGGCGGCCTCGACCGCCGCGACCAGGCGCTCGATCGTGACCCGCGCGGCCGCGCTGATCGACGCTCGTTCGGTCGCCAGGTTCACGCTCGCCTTCTCGACGCCGTCGACCTTGCGCAGATAGCGCTCGATCCGGTTCACACACGAGGCGCAGGTCATGCCCTCGACGGCCAGCGTCACCGTGCGCGGCCCGGCCGGCGGGGACGCGGTGGCCGCGGCATCATCTCTGCGCTCCAGACCCTCGGCGCGATCGAGCCGAGCCTCGTAGCCGGCAGCTTCGACGGCCTTACCGAGA
>JAJZRG010000058.1 GCA_021802825.1 Chloroflexota bacterium | reverse complement strand
TCGCATGCCGCGTGGCGGCGTCGAGCGCCACGCCCCAGGCCTCGAGCGCCGCGTCCATCGCCGCAGCCGCGTCGGACGACCCGCCGCCCAGACCCGCCGCCACGGGGATCCGCTTCTCCAGGCGGGCAGCGAGCGGCGGCGGCACGTCGGGGCCGAAGCCCGCGTCGCGCGCGGCGCGCCGGGCGGCCGAGATCGCTCGCAGGATCAGATTGTCGGGCGCGGGACCCGGGTCGAATCCCGACACGTGGAGGCAGTCCTCGCTCCCGGGCGGCTGCACGGCGACCGAGAGGCGGTCCGCCACGCCGGTCGGGACCATGACGCTGTGGAGCTCGTGATAACCGTCAGGGCGCAGGCCCAGCACCGCGAGCGTCAGGTTGACCTTGGCGGGCGCCAGGCGGACGACCGGCGCGAGTCGGCGGGACGGGTCAGCCTCCACGCCTATCGCCCGCCGGGGATCGGCCCGAGCGCCTCGGACAGCGCGATCCACTCCCCCACCGCCATCGTCTGAGGCCGCCGATCGGGGGCGATCCCCACCTTTGCGAGGGCCGCCTCCACCTGCTCCGCGTCGATCGGGAGCTGCCGCCGCAGCACGTTGTGGAGCATCTTGCGCCGCTCGCGGAAGCCCGCCTGGACGAGGCGCCACAGTTGGTCCTCGGCCTCGGCATCGAGGCGGTCGTCGGTGTCGTACGGCTCGAGCACGAGCACCGCCGACTCCACCTTGGGCGCGGGCTCGAACGCCTCGCGGGGGACGCGGAAGGCGACACGGGCGCGCGCGTGGTACTGGACGAAGACCGAGAGGTAGCTCATGGCACCGGGCGCAGCGGCGATCCGCTCGGCCACCTCGCGCTGGACCATGAGGACCAGGCGCTCGGCGCGGGGCGCCTGGCCCAGCATGCGGTGCAGGATGGGGCTCGTGATGTGGTACGGCAGATTGGCGACGACGTCGTACGGTGGCGGCACGAGGTTGACGAGGTCCTGATCGAGCGCGTCGTCCTGGATCAGGCGCAGCTGCCCGCTCTCCATCGCGTCCGGGTACGCCGCCGCGACGAACGCGGCGAGGCCTCGGTCAAGCTCGACGGCGGTCACCGCAGCGCCCCCGGCGAGCAGCCCGCCGGTCAGGAAGCCCAGCCCGGGGCCGATCTCGAGCACGCCCCGGCCGGGCCGCGGCATGGCCTCGGCGAGAATCCGCTCGAGGACGTCCACGTCGGCGAGGAAGTTCTGCGAGAGGTTGTGACGCGCGTGGAGGCCCGCATCGGCGAGGACTCGCTGGACGTAGCGCTGGTCGAGGCGCAGAGCGGTGCCCGGGGGCCCGCTCACGGGGCTACCGGCCGTGCGAGGGGCAGCGACGGCCGGGCGTCGAGCTCGAGGCCGGCGCGAACGCCCGCGGCCATGCGCCGCGCCCCGGCCGCGCCGATCATGGCGCCGTTGTCGGTGCACAGCCCGGGCCGCGGGATGACCATCGCGATGCCGCGCGCCTCCGCCTCGCCCGCGATCCGCGCCCGGAGCGCCGCGTTCGCCGCGACCCCGCCCCCCAGGACGATGCCGCGGGCGCCCGTCTCCTCGGCCGCACGGATGGTCTTCGCCGTGAGGACGTCCACCACGCTGTCCTGGAAGCCCCAGGCGAGCTCGGCCACGACACGGTCGGGCAGGGCGCCCTCGTGTTCATCCGCGGGCAGGCCCTCGTCCGAGCGCGCCTGCGCGACGATCCGCCGGGCGGCGGTCTTGAGTCCCGAGAACGACACGTTGAACGAGTCGCCGAGCCAGGCGCGCGGGAAGGACCGGTCGCGCGCCGTCGCCTTCTCCGCCTCGCGGGAGATCGCCGGACCGCCCGGGTAGCCGAGGCCCAGCAGTCGGCCCACCTTGTCGAACGCCTCGCCCGCCGCGTCGTCAACGGTCCCGCCAAGGTACCGGTAGTCGAGGTGGCCGCGCATCTCGACGAGGAACGTGTGGCCGCCCGAGACCACCAGCGCCACGAGCGGGAACGGGGGCGACTCGCGCTCCGCCTCGCCCGGGTCCAGTAGCCACCCGGCGTACACGTGCCCCTCGAGGTGGTTCACCGGCACGAGCGGCTTGCGGTGGGCCCAGGCGAGCGTCTTGGCGAAGTTGATCCCCACCAGCAGCGAGCCCGCGAGGCCCGGCCCGTACGTCACCGCCACGCCATCCACGTCCGCCATCGTGACGCCCGCGGTCGCCAGCGCCTCGTCGAGCACGGGGACGATCCAGCGCAGGTGGGCGCGCGCCGCGACCTCGGGGACGATGCCGCCGGTTGGCGCGTGGAGGGCGACCTGGGAGGCCACGACGTTGGCGTGGATGCGCCGGCCGTCCTCGACGAGCGCGATGCCGGTCTCGTCGCAGGACGACTCAACCGCGAGCAGCAGGGGCCCGCTCACTGCTTCGGACCCTCTGGGAGGTCGTCGTCGGGCATGGTAGACGGCGCCGGCGACGCGTCGAGCTCGGCCCGCAGGCGCGCCACGCGGGCGCGCATCGCCGGCAGGTCGAGCGGCTCGGTCGTCATGATCAGGGCGTCCTCGTTGTTGTCCGTGTAGTAGCGCGGGCGGAGGCCGACGGGCCGGAAGCCGTACTTCTCGTACAGCCGGCGGGCCGGCAGGTTCGACAGCCGCACCTCGAGGGTCGCCTCTCGGGCGCCACGATCGCCGGCGAGGTCGAGGAGCGCCAGCAGCAGCCGCTCGCCGATCTTGCGCCGCCGGTACCGCGGATCGACCGCGAAGGTCGTGATGTGCGCCTCGTCGACCATCAGCCAGATGCCGCCGTACGCGACGACCGCGTCGCCCATCAGCGCCACGAGGTACTGCGCAAGGCGGTTGGTCTCGATCTCCTGCCGATAGGCCTGCGCAGGCCACGGCGTGGTGAACGAGGCGCGCTCGATGCGCTGCACGGCGGTCAGGTCTGCCACGCGCATCGGGCGGACCAGGAGGACCGGGGCGGTGGTGCTCATGCCCGGTCCCGGCCGGTCGAGCCGCTCACCTCGACGCCGGCGTCCGTCGGGGGCATGCGGACACCACGCGGCAACGTGACGTACTCGGGGGCGAGGGTCGCGAGGTCGTCGGCATCGTCGGCCGCGAGCCGTCCCGCCGCCGTCGAGAGCATCGCGGCCGCCAGGCCGTCCACGGCACTGGCGCCCAGCGCCACCGCAGCGTCATCGGCCCGGCCCGCGAGGTCCACGGCAACCAGCCGCTCACCTGGGCGGAGGTCCGGGTCGGTGCCACCGGGCAGAATGGCCGGGGGCTCGGCGCGTCGGGTCAGCACGCGGTCGTTGGGGCCGGCCGGCTGGAGCAGTACGAGGCTACCGGCTCCCGGCCGCGCGGCCGCGCGGGCCGCGTCGAGGAGCGCGATGCCGGACGCGACGCCGACGATCGGCACCGCCAGGGCGTGCGCGAGGCCCTTCGCGGTGGCGATGCCCACGCGCAGCCCGGTGAATGCCCCCGGGCCGGTGCCCACCGCCACCGCGCCGATGTCAGTCGGCGCCACGCCACGGTCGGCCAGTAGCGAATCGATCCGGGCCAACAGCTCCTCACCGTGGCGATAGCCCGCCAGCCAGCTCCGCTGCTCGACCAGCGACCCGTCGGCGGCGCCCAGCGCGACGACGGCGTGGGTGGTCGCCGTGTCGATGAGCAGGATCGGACCGCCAGCACTCATGCCAGCGCCTCGAGGTAGCGCGCGTAGTCGGGCGAGCAGGCGCGCAGGGTGATCCGCCGCTGCTCGTCGCCGACACCGTCGATCAGCACGTCCAGGCGCGCGGCCGGGAGGGCGTCCCCGAGCCGCTCGGCCCACTCCACCAGCGCCACGCCCTCGATCTGGCGGTCGTCGAGCAGCCCGCCCGCGAGCGCGTCGGCCCCGTCCGCGAGCCGGTACAGGTCGAGGTGGAACATCGGCAACCGGCCTTCGTACTCGCTCATCAGGACGAAGGTGGGCGACGAGACCACATCTTGGATACCGAGCCCGACGGCGAAGCCCTTGGCGAACTGCGTCTTGCCCGCGCCGAGGTCGCCCACGAGGCACAGCAGGTCGCCCGGACGGGCGCTGGTGGCCAGACGGGAGGCGAGGTCACGGGTTCCGGCGGCGTCGCGCGTCACGACGACGCGCTCGCCGGTCGCGAGATTGGGCATCAGGCCCCGAGGGTAGCCGAAGCCGTCGCGCGGTGCGGCCCGACAGCCCGCGGCGGGCTCAGCCCATGCGCTCCAGATCGCCCAGCGGGATCTCGGCCGCCGGCTCGCCATCGAGGTCCACGCGGGCAGCCTCGAGGTGCACGCCGGCCGCGAACCGACGCAGCCCGACCAGCTCTCGAATACGACCTTCCGCTCCCAGGTTCGGGCCGCCTCGGACGCGGACCCAGTCCGGCGGGATGATCGGCAGGTCCACGCCGGTCGCGTCGAACACCAGGGCCGGCGGGTCAACCAGGAGCGCCACCTCGTGTCCGGCGAGGCGCTCGAGGAGGGCGGCCACGGGGGTGGCGATCCGTCGCCTCAGCGCCCCGTCGAGCGCCAGCACGCCGAATGGCTCAGGCATGTGGAGCGCCGCCCGTTGCCGCCGTTCGGAGGCCTGGAAGTCGCGCAGGTCCTTGCCAGCCACCGAAGCCGCCACGATGCCCCGCACGCCCATCGCCCGCGCGCGCGTCAGGGCCTCGGCGTCGATCCGCGAGCCGACGACGAGGATGCTGCCGCTCCTCCCGACGTCGATGCCACCCGGCCGCAGGTCGCCGAACGGGTCGGTCGCGAGCTCGAGACGTCCGCGGGCCGACGCACCCGCGGCAAACGCGCCCCGGATGGCCAGGCCCTCCACGCGGAGCCGGATCACGGTGCCAGGGCGAACCTCGACCACGGTCGCCCGAACCGATGCCGCGGTCTGGGCACGGTGCTCGCCGGTTACGAGGCGCCATCGGCCCGCCTTGCCGGGCACGGGGGTCAGCAGCTCGCCGTCGGCGGGACGGTCGGCGTGGTGCCGTCGCCCGGGGGCCGGCGCCCAGCGACTGCCAGCGGGCGGGCGATCTCCCTGGGGGGTCCGCACGTCCACCTCGTCCACGCGCCGGTCTCGAACATGCTCGAGGAGCAGGTCGCCCGGCACGACGACCGTCCCCGGCTCGACCAGCGGTCGGTCTCCGGGCGGCAGGGGGATACTCATCTCCAGCCCCGCCACGACGAGCGGTCGGAGAGGCACCTCCGCAAGCCAGGCCATGGACCCCGCAAGGCCGGTCATGCGTGCGCCCCCAGCATCGTTTCGGGGCGCGTCGGCCGGTCGGCGACGTCCGTCCTCGACCCAAGGCCCGCCTTCGAGCGGAGGTCCGTCACTGGTCGAACCCCGGCCAGACCGCGCCCTGCCAGGACGCCAGCAGCTCCCGCCGCGGCTCGAGGCGATCCGGCAGCCGCAATGGGACACCGCGCAGGTCCACGACCAGCCCGCCGAGGCCGCCTGTTACCACCAGCCCCATGTGCCGCGCCTTGACCCCGATATCCACGACCTCCTGAAACTGCAGCTCGACGTTCGCGTGCTCGCCGGGTGGCACGTCCACCAGCTCCACGGAGCCGGGCGCGAGCTCCACATCAACCGGCCCGTCGGCTCCGTGGACGGTCAGCTGACCAGCCCGCCGCCCCGCCCGCAGCCACGACGCCAGCACGATCGTCCCGAGCGGGACGATCATGTCGTCCCGGAGGTCAGCCAGCAGCCGAGCCCGCTCGTCCTCGTCCTCAATCGTCCCGATGGGCGCAAGGACGCGCGCATGGTCCATCCCCACAGCCCGGGCGCCGGGTCGTCGCGCCACGTCGGCAATCGCCAGGGCGGCCGCCGCGGCGGGGCCGGCCAGCCAGGTGCCACCCGCGACCACCACGAGGTCCGGCGCTGGCAGTGCATCGAAAGCCGGCGTCGCCTCGAGCAGCCGAACCGCCGCGGCCCGGACGGCCGCGAGGCGCACGACGGCGCCTTCGCCCGCCGCATCGGCCCACGGCGCGGTCGCCATCTCGCGCAGGCGATCGCGGAGGCGGAGCCGGTCCGCCGCCACGGGCAGCCAGCCGATCACGGCATCGAGGTCCGCCTCGGCGAACGGCTTGGGCAGCAGCGCAGCCCGCGGGACCGAGGCGGTGCGAACCCACGATTCGCTCCCGGGCTGCCAGCCCCCGAGCGTGCGCGATCCACCCGACTGGCCGATCTCGAGCACCTCCACCCGCCGGCGCAGCACCCGGGCGAGCGATCTCGTGGCTGCGGCGAGCGCCCGACGGGCGTCATCCTGCTCGCCGCGGAGACCGTCGAGAAGGGCGCGAAGCGGCTCCCCGTCGTCGTCGAGCGGCGACGGCGCGAGCATCGTCGGTCCGGGGCGATCGGGCCGGAAGAGCTGCCCGATCTTGCCGCCCGGCGCTGCCAGACCGCCCGCAAGCACGGTGACGAGGTCGGGCCGCCGCTCTGTGGTCGCGGCGACGACCGTCCCAAGCTCCGCGATCAGGTTTCGCTCGTCCGCACCGGGCGGCTCGGACGCGCCGGCGAGGATCGCGACCACGTGTCGGTCCGCCAGCGAGGTCGCGAGCTTGAGGATGTCTGCGCCTTCGATGACCAATCCGCGGACGCGCCAGCCGGCAGTCGCCGCGACCGCGGCGAGCGGCTTGAGGACGCGCTCCGTCGCGGCCACGACGGCAAGCTCTCGAGGCACGGAGGTTGCGCACTCGAGGCGGGGCAGATCGGCCGCCGACCCCTCGCGCTCCAGCCCGACAGATGCAACGAGCGAGGCATCGGCCGCCATGGCTCGCCGGCGCACACGCTCGAGGAGCGCCCACTCCGGGACACCCGCCGGACCCGCCGTGGCGCCGAGCAGCCGATGCCGTCCCCCCGCCCACCCGATCAGGGCCACGGCCGTCGTTGCGGTTCCCCGGTCGATCGTGGCGAAGGCACGCGTCGGACTGCTCACCGACCCGATGCTAGCAGCGACCGCACGATCGGACCGGCCGAGACCCGGGATTGCGGCTCGCCCCGGCCCGGCCGCCCGTGAGCCAGCAGGTGCAGACCGTGCACCTCGCGCGTCGGTTCGCTCCCTTCCAGGCATCGCTCCGACCCCCAGAACCCGAGAAACGCCTCCTCGCGCGCCACTTCGTCACCCCACGGGCGACAACCCGACGCCCGGCGTGCACCGTGAGTACCTGCCGGGTTACGAATGAACGTCGAGAAGAAGCCCGAGCACCGCAGGCGACAACGCCGCGATGGCGGCGGATCAGCCGGCCGCCCCCGCCAGCCCCAAGGCCGGCTCAGCCGTCGTCAGCGCAAGGCGGAGCCGAGCACGGGAGCGAGCGCACCCCAGGGTGCGTGAGCGACGCGCGCAGGCGACAACGCCGCGATGGCGGCGGATCAGCCGGCCGCCCCGCCGTCAGGCGTCCCAGCCGTCGGGCTCGTCCAGATCCTCAAGCCGGTCGATGAGCGCCTCGATCCCCATGTCGTCGCGCAGCAGCTCACTCGCCGAGGGCATCTGACCACCGAAGAGCTCGCCCAGGACGGGGTCGAAGAACAGCATGGCTGGCGCGCCCAGCGGGCGGTAGGGGCGGCTCGCCTCGAGGAAGTGCACCGCTGGGCCAGTCAGGCCGCGAAGCCGGATCTCCCGAGCGACGGCCTCAACCAGGGCCTCGCGCCGTTCGTCAAAGGGCTCGGCGTTGAAGCTCATGCCGGCTCGCTGTGCACCGGTTCCAGGAGCGAGCGCGACGGCAGGGGCTCGGATTCGCTCAGGGCGCGGGCGAACGCCTCGTAGGCGGCCGCGCCGCGCAGCGCGAACACAACGTGCTCCACGCTCGAGGCGTCGGCAAGCTCGTCGCGGACGGCCTCCACAGCGGTTCGCGCCGCGTCGTCGAGCGGGAACCCGCCAATCCCCGTGCCCAGCGCGGGGAACGCGATGCTCGTGAGCGACAGCTCGCGGGCGCGCCGCATGGCGGAACGGGCCGCCGCGTCGATGGCAGCGCGGCTCGTCCGCCGGTCACGCTCCAGCGAGACGGCGTGGATCACTACACGGGCGGCGAGGAGACCCGCTGGCGTCACGATCGCGTCGCCCAGACTGGCCGGGCCCTGCCGGACCGCGGCGAACTCGATGGCATCGCCACCAGCGCGCTTGATCTCGCCCGCCACCCCCGTGCTCATCCACAGGGAGGTGGCGGCCGGGCTCACGATGGCGTCGACCTCAAGGTCGCAGATGTCGCCGTTCCAGAGCTCGATCCTGGCCAACCGGGCCTCCCATCCACGAGGGTTCGCGTCTCGACGACGGAACCGGCGGCATGGTACACCCGGGCCAGTCGGCGGGACATCCCGGTCACCGCCTCATAGCTGATCGTCCTGCCTGCCGAAGCGAGTTCATAGGCCGTGATCCGCTCCGCGCCCTGCTCGCCCAGCAGCACGAATTCGTCGCGTTCTGTCACCGGCTCGCCCGGCACGTCGGTCACGTCGGCCATCACCGCGTCCATTGCCACGCGCCCCACGAGCGGCACCCGGACACCCCGCACCAGCCCCGACGCCTGGTCTGAGAAAGCCCGTCGCCACCCGTCCGCGTACCCCACGGGCAGCGTCGCGATGCGGCTCCAGCGCTGCGTCACGAAGGATGGCCCGTAGGAGACGCCGTGGCCCTCGGGCAGCTCGAGCACGCGCACGGGGCGGGCGTAGAGCGCCATGACGGGACGCAGCGCAGCGGCCATCGCGGCGGTCGAGGGGGGCGGCACCAGGGCGTCCGGGACCAGCCCGTAGATCGAGATCCCGGTGCGCACGGCGTCCCACCGCGGCACGTCGTCGCCCAGCACCCCGCCGCTGCCCGCAAGATGGCGCCGGGCCGAGGCCGCCGAGTCCGCGCCCCACGCCACAACGTCCGCGATGGGTTCCATCGCGGAGGCGAACCGCCGGTCCTGGTCGATCGTGCGCTGGCTGTCGTCCGCTGCCGCCAGATGCGTCCACACCCCGCCCAGGCGAACGCCCGGGGCGGCCAGCACCGCGTTCACCGCCGATGCAGCATCGGCAGGCAGCACGCCGCCCCGCCCGAGCCCCGTCTCGACCTCCACGTGGACCTCAAGCGCCGGCGCTCCCGCAGCCGCCTCGGCACGCGCCACCGCCAGCGCCTCCGCGGCCAACTCGCCCGCGCCCAGCGTCACCGCGATCCGCCGACGCGCCGCCTCGCCAAGCCATGCCGCGGGCACCGGGTAGAGCACGAGCAAGGGCAGCGTCACGCCAGCGTCGCGAAGCTCGACCGCCTCGTCCAGCGTCGCGACCGACAGCCCGTCGGCGTCGGCCGCCTCGAGCGCCCGGGCGACCGGCACCGACCCATGCCCGTAGGCGTCAGCCTTGACCACCGGCTCCACGCGCACGCCGGCGCCCACCGCCGAGCGGAGGATCGCCAGGTTGCCGCGCAGGGCGTCGAGATCGACCTCGAGCCACGCCATCCGAGCGAGCGGCGGCAGCCCGGCCTCCTGCAGGCGCTGCTCGATCGGGGTCCGTCGGTCAGACGGGTAGGCGGTCACGTGGCTGCGCGGCGCGGGTTATGTGGCCGAGCCCGGATCGGCCGGTTCCCCGCCGTCCCCCACGGCATGCGCGGCGTGCACGCCGAACCCGAGGCGGCGTCCGTTCCGCTGCCGCTCCGCGAGCGCCGTGAGTCGCTTGCGGACCAGCGGCAGCGCGTCGGGCAGGTCGCTGGCCAGGAGCCCCGCGTCGCCCAGCCGCTCGCGGACGAGCTCGCCCGCCAGGCCGTGGATGTACACGCCCAGGCGGGCGGCATCGAACGGGGCGAGGCCCTGGGCCAGCAGCCCGCCGATCGTCCCGGCCAGCACGTCCCCCGTGCCGCCCGTGGCCATCGCGGGGTTCTCGAACGGCGCCATCGCGGTGGTGCCGTTGGGCGCGGCGATGACCGTGTTCGCGCCCTTGAGGACCACGACCTGGCGCCATTCCGCAGCCGCAGCAGAGGCCGCGCGCACCCGGGCGGCGTCGTCGTCGTTGAGCTCGCCGTCATCGGCTGGATCATGGCCGCTGCCGGCCCGGAGCCGGGCAAACTCACCGGCATGCGGCGTCAGGACGCAGGGGCGGGTGACACCGGTCCACCACTCCCCTACCGAGGCAAGGGTCCGGAGCGCCTCGGCGTCGAGCACCGCGGGAGGGTTCAGGCCCTCCTCGGGGGAGGTCAGGAGCAGCCGGAGCAGGTCGGCACCCGCCAGCGACGGCCGGAGCCCGGGCCCGATGACCAGTGCGTCGTGCTCGTTGTCGAGGATCTTGGCCAGCGTGGGCTCGGGGTCCACCTCCTCGACATCGTCCTCGGGGAGGGCCATCGTCGTCGCCTCGACGACCTTCGCGGCGAACAGCGGCTGCAGCGACTCGGGGACGGCCAGCGTGACAAGGCCCGCGCCCGCCCGTCCTGATGCCCGGCACACGAGCAGCGCGGCCCCCGCGAAGTCGATCGAGCCAGCGATCACCAGCAGCTTGCCGAACGTCCCCTTGTGGCCGCGCTTGGAGCGCTCGGGGAGCAGCCGCGCCATCGACTCGTCGTCGAGACGCGAGGTCCCCTCCGGCACCGCATGGGCCCCAGCGTCGGCCTCGCGTCGCCCGAACCCGAGCGCCCGGTCAGTCATCGGGCGCCTCCTCCTCGTGCGATGCGCCCCTCGCCGCGGCCACCGTGCCCACGCCGGAGGCGCCGCCGGTCCCCGTCCCGGCCGCCGCCGCTAGGTGCGCGTCGTGCAGGGCGCCCAGGCGCTCCATCCGCGCCAGCAGCTTGCGCTCGCGCTCGCTGATCCGCTCGTCGATGTCGAGCGGGAAGACGTACCGCCCGCCGGCTGTCCGGATCCCGAAGGCGATCGCCACCGCGTAGTCCGATTCGTGGGTGATCGAGACCGCGATCCGGCCCATGCCCAGCTGCTCGGCCCGCCCCGCAGCGCGCCCGTGGAGGCGCACCGACGGTTGGCCCGTGGGCAGGCGCTGGACCTCGATGTCACGCCAGCCTATCCCCCGCACGCCAAGCCCGAGCACCTTGGACACCGCCTCCTTGGCCGCCCAGCGCCCGGCGAAGGTCTCGGGCCGGCCGCGGACGTACTTGCGCTCGTGGTCGGTCAGGACCCGGCGGCTGAACCGCTCGCCGAACCTGTCCAGCGCGGCTCGGATCCGATCGACCTTGATGATGTCGATGCCCAGCTCCGTGGTCCCGTCCGGGACCAGCCCGGGGGGCGGGCTCGGGTTCCCGCCGTTGCCGCCGCCGGGCATGCCCTACTCCACCGTCACCGACTTGGCCAGGTTCCGCGGCTGGTCAACGTCGTTGCCGCGGGCGACCGCCGTGTAGTAGGCGAAGAGCTGGAGCGGGATCACGGCCAGGACGGGGCTCAGGGCCTCGTGGGTCTCCGGGACCCAGACCACGTCGTCCGCGATCCGGCCGATCCCCTGGTCGCCCTCGGTCGCCACCGCGATCACCCTGGCGTCGCGGGCGCGGCCCTCCATGACGTTGCTGATCAGCTTGTCGTAGACGCGCGACCTGGTGGCGACCGCCACCAGCGGGCACTCGAGGTCGAGCAGGCTGATGGGCCCATGCTTGAGCTCGCCGGCCGCGTAGCCCTCAGCGTGGATGTAGCTGACTTCCTTGAGCTTGAGCGCCCCCTCGAGAGCCCCCGGCAGCGTGTAGCCGCGGCCGATGAACATGAAGCCGCGGGCGCCGAGGTAGCGCTCCGCCATGGCCGGCACGTCTTTCGCCAGCTCGAGCGCTCGGGCGGCGGCCTCGGGGAGGGCCCGGAGCGCCTGGCCGAGCTCCAGCTCCTGCTCCAGCCCCAACGAGCCGCGCGCCTTGGCGATCGCCGCGGCCAGCACGATCAGCGTGGTCACTTGGGTCACGAACGTCTTCGACGCCGCGACCGCGATCTCGGGACCGGCCTGGAGGAACATCACCGCGTTCGCCTCTCGGGTGATCGCCGAGCCCACAGTGTTGGTCACCGCGACGATCGGGCAGCCCTGTTCGCGCGCCCAGCGGGTGGGGGCGATGGTGTCGGCCGTCTCGCCCGACTGGGTGACCGCGATGACTAGCGTGTTCTCGTCGAGGGGCGGCGGCGAGTAGCGGAACTCCGAGCCGACGGTGACCCGTGCGGGCAGCCCCGTCCAGTCCTGGATGGCCGCGGCACCGACCAGCGCTGCGTACGACGCGGTCCCGCAGGCGACGAGCTCGACCCGGGTGACGCGCCGGAAGGCCTCGGTGAGCGCGGCAACCTCGGGCGCATGGATGCGGCCCGACGTGCTCACGCGGCCCGCCAGCGACTGTCGCAGCGCGTCGGGCTGCTCGTGGATCTCCTTGAGCATGAAGTGGTCGTAGCCGCCCTTCTCGGCGGCCTCGGGCGACCAGTCCACGAGCGTCTCCGCGCGCTCCCGGGGAGCCCCCTCCACGTTGGTGATCGTGGCGCCCCACGGGCGGAGGTCCACCACGTCGCCCTCCTCGAGGAACAAGACGCGTCGGGTGTGGGCGAGGATCGCCGCCACGTCGCTGGCGAGGAACGCCTCGCCATCACCCAGGCCCACGACGAGCGGCACGTTCTGGCGGGCTCCGACGAGGCGGTCCGTCTCGCCGCGATGCATCACCGCGATCGCGTACGCCCCCTCGCACTGCCGCAGCGCGGCGCGCACGGCGTCGGCCAGGTCGCCGGCGTACGCTTCCTCGACCAAGTGCGCGATCGCCTCGGTGTCCGTCTCGGAGGTGAGCGTGTGGCCCCGCGCCTCAAGGCCGTCCCGCAGCTCGCGGAAGTTCTCGATGATCCCGTTGTGGATGACGGTGATCGCGCCCGTGCAGTCCTGATGGGGATGGGCGTTGAGGTCGTTGGGGCGGCCATGGGTGGCCCAGCGGGTGTGCGCGAGCCCGATGGCGGCGCTCGGCGTACGGTCCGCGATGGCGGTCTGGAGGTTGGCGAGCTTGCCCGCCTTCTTCTCCACGAACAGGTCGCCAGCCTCGCTCACCAGCGCGATCCCCGCGGAGTCGTAGCCGCGGTACTCGAGACGCCGGAGCCCCTCGATGAGAATGGGGCCCGCCTCACGGGGACCGGTGTAGCCGACGATTCCGCACATGCCGCGTTGGGACTCCTTCCGGGTCAGCCGCGGCCCGCCGCGGCCGGCCTAGTGTAGACGCTCCCCCGCTAGGGCCGCGATCGCGTCGGCCACCTCCGTGACCATCGCGGCGTCGTCGCCCTCGACCATCACCCGCAGGACGGGTTCGGTCCCCGACGGACGCACGAGGATGCGGCCGTGGGGCGCCAGGCGCGCCTCGGCATCGGCGATCGCCTTGCCCAGGACCTCGTCGGCGTCCCACTGGTCGCGGTGGCGGACGCGGATGGCGCGCTGCTGCTGGGGCAGGAGCGGGATTTGCGTGGCGAGCTCGTCGATGCCGACGCCGGCCGTGGTCATGACCCGCAGCAGCTCCGTGGCGGTAACGATGCCGTCGCCCGACGTGGTGTGCTCGCGGACGATGACGTGGCCGCTTTTCTCGCCGCCGAGGCCGGCGCCCGAGACCAGCATCGCCGCCAAGATGTGCTTGTCGCCCACGGGGGTGCGCACGAGTCGGCCACCGGCGCTCTCGATCGCGTGCTGGAGGCCGCCGTTCGAGAGGACGGAGACGACCAGGCTCTGGCGGTCCAGCCCGCCGCGCTTGAGGCGCTCGAGCGCGAGGATCCCGAGCACCTGGTCGCCGTCCACCAGCCGGCCGGCCGAATCAACCGCGACGCAGCGGTCTGCGTCGCCATCGAGCGCAAACCCCACGTCGGCGCCGTAGTCGCGCACGGCGGCCATCAGCGACTCGGGCGCCGTCGCGCCGCAGCGGCGGTTGATGTTGTCGCCGTCGGGCTGGTCGTGGATGACCGTGACTCGGGCACCGGTCGCGCGCAGGATCGCGGGAGCCACCGAATGGGCCGCGCCGTTGGCCGTGTCGAGGACGACGTGGAGGCCGCCAGCGGAGACCGCCGAGGCAAGGGCCGTGCGGTGCGCCAGGTACTGGCCGAGGAGCGCACCCGCGTGGACGCTCCGGCCCAGGCGTCCCGGCTCCACGCCGGGCAGCTCGTCCGCGCGCAAGATGACGGCCTCGAGGTCGTCCTCCAGGTCGTCGTCGAGCTTGAGGCCGTTGGGGTCGAGCACCTTGAGCCCATTGTCCTCAGCCGGGTTGTGCGACGCCGAGACCATGATCCCGGCGGCGAAGCTGCCATTGCCCGCGAGGAAGGCGAGGGCCGGCGTGGGGACGACGCCCACGCTGTGGACGTCCACGCCCATGCTTGTGGCGCCCGCGGTGATCGCCGCAACGAACATGTCGCCCGAGCGCCGGGTGTCCTGACCCACCACAAGTGACCCGCCGACCCCGACGACGAGGTGAGCGGTGGCGCGACCGAGGGCGGTGGCGAGCGACGGACGGAGGTCGACGTTGGCTGCGCCGCGAATGCCGTCGGTGCCGAACAGGCGGGTCATGGAGATCCTCGTGCGGGTGGTGGGGGCGGTCCGAGGGAGGGGCACACCCGAGGCCGGGCGCGGGCGCAAGATCAGCTGGGCGCGGGCGTCGGAGCTCCGGGCGAGGCGGTCGGCTGCGTCGGGATCTCGCTCGGCGGGGCTGAGGGCGGCGCCACGACCATGACGGTCACCGATGGCGGACTGATGGAGACCACAGTCACCGCCGATGGCACCGACGGCACGACCGTGAGCGTGTGCCTGCCCGGCGCGAGCCCGGACACGTCCATGCTGACCGTGATCGGGGCGGAGCCGAGCCGGTCGAGGTCAGCTGACGAGCCGTAGACCGTGATCAGCACCGTCTGGACCGAGAGGCTGTACTCGAGGTTCGGGTCTCCCCCGTCAAGCCGCAGGCCGGCCTGGTAGGTGCGCGTCTCGGTGACGGCCTCGATGTGGGCGGTGACGCTGACGGTGGCCGCCTCCACGGGGGTCACGCCGGACGGGAGGGCGAGCGACACCTTCTGGACGACATCGCGCGTCGCGCCCTCCAGGCTGATCGGGGCGGTGTCCGCGGCCGACAGCGAGACGAGCTGGCTCGCGTCGCCCTGGAGTGTGACCGTGAGCGGCGAGACTTGGACGCTCGCGACGCGGAAGCCCGGCGCCGGGGTGCCGGTGAACACGGCGTTGACCGGGACCGAGCGCGACTGCTGGTTCGTGATGAGGGTAATCGTCACGTGGATCGTGCGCGGCATGAGCACCACACCGGTGACCGGCGCTCCCGACGCATCGACCGGCGTTCCCTGCACCTCGCGGTCGAAGTCGATCGGCGAATCCAGCTGCACGTCCACCTGCACCCCGACGACCTTGCGCACGGCCGCCGATGCGCCGCGCACCGTCACCTGCTGCGGCGAGAAGACGGGCTGGCCAGCGGCGGTACCGGGCGGGGCCGGGCCGCGCGTCACCGTGACCGGGACCTGGGCTGTGATCTCCTGGTCGAGCGTGACCAAGATGGTCCTCGGCCGCCAGTCGAGGATGGCGACCCGGGGATCCTTGGCGGCGATCGACACGGGGACGCTCGCCGGGCCGCCAGTGGGCTGGAGGTTCGAGAGGTCCACGGTGGCGATGAAGTCGTCGGCCGTGAGGCGGCCCAGGTCTGCAGGCGCGATGTAGCGCACCTCGTCGACCGGGCGCAGCTGATTGGTGATGACCGTCCCGGCGGGCCGGTTCACCGGCACGATCGCGATCGGGCCTGGGAACGTGGCGCTCGCCTGGGTGGCCACGAGGCCGACGTAGAGCAGCGTCGCCAGCACGATCGCGGCAACCTTCAGGGGCCAGTTGTGGACGAAGACGCCGACGACGCGGCGCCCGAGGCGGCGCACGTTCATGGGGCGGACACCGTCCTCGATGCGGCGGCGGTGTCGTCAGCCGCGGTCGGGCGCTCGCCACCCTGGACGCTGTCGGGTGCACGCGGGCGATCGGACTCCTCCGCGGGCTCGTCGGCCGGCGGGTCGCCGAGGAGCGGCGCCTCCGGCCGACCCGCGGAGCGCCGCGTGATGCGGAGCCTGGTCCCCGGCCGGCGCGGCGTCCCGGGCCCGCGACCCCGCCCGAAGCCCAGGCCGCCCGTCACGTCGGGCGCCTCGAGGAGCCCCACCAGCGCGCGCTCGAGGAGCGCCTCGCTCGGCACCCGGACGATCCGCGCGCGCTCGACGACGCTCATCTGGCCGCTCTCCTCGGAGACGACGATGGCCACGGCGTCGGTGTCCTCCGTGATGCCCAGCGCCGCGCGGTGCCGCGTGCCGAACCGCTCCGAGAGGCGCATCTCGGTGAGCGGGAGCAGCGACGCCGCGGCAAGGACGCTCTCGCCGCGGATGATCACCGCGCCGTCGTGGAGCGAGGTGCCGCGCATGAAGATCGTCATCAGCAGCTCAGCCGTTAGATCGGCGTGGAGCATGATGCCGGTCTCCGCGGTGTCCTCGAGGCCAGTCTCGCGCTCGATCACGATCAACGCCCCGTAGCCCTCGGCCGAGAGGGCCGCGGCCGCCCGTGCGATCACCGTGGCGACGTGCTCCACGCGCCGGTGCGACGAGGCAGGCACCAGCCAGCCGAACGTGCCCACCCGTCCGATCCGCTCGAGCGCCCGACGGAGCTCGGGCTGGAAGACCACGACGAGTGCGAACACCCCCACGAAGGCGCCCGCCTGGAGGATCTGAGTGAACAGCCGCAGCCCCAGGAACTGGGCCAGCGCGTAGATGCCCAGCAGCACCGAGACGCCGATGACCAGCGTCACGGCCCGGGTGCCCCGGATCAGGCTGAACAGCCAGTAGATGAACAGGGCGGTGATGCCGACGTCCAGCAGAGCGTTGGGCGTGATCTGCTGGAGCAGCGACTCGAGGAATGGGAGCATCTTCGGGCGAGTCTACACCGGCACCCGGGCGGCCTCGCGGTCAGCCGCGACCGGCGCGCACGCTCGCGACCTCCGCCGCGACCGCCTCGTCGCCGTCGAGCCGCGCGATCCGCTCGAGCAGGTCGAGCTTGGTGTCGGCCAGCCCGTCCCAGCCCCGCCGCGCGTAGAGCTTCGCGAGCGCGAGGTGCAGGGCGACGCTGTCTGGATCCAGCGACAGCGCCTCGTAGCACGCGTCGAGGGCGGCGTCACTCCTGCCTTCGCGCTCGTGGAGCGCGGCGAGGTCGAGCCTCGCCTCGAGCGCCATCTGCGGAGACCCCGCCTCGAGCTCAGACTCGGCCCGGGCTTCCAGCTCGGCGACCGTGACGTCGGCCGGTACGACACGAGGAGCCCGCCCGGGCATGGCGGTCGCCGCGCTGCTCGCGTCGGGTTCGGTGACCTGCGGAACGCGGGCTTCAGGGGCGACGGACGCAGCGGCTTCCGGGCTCTCGCCGGCCGCGTCAGCCCGCTCGGCCGCGGCCAGGTCCGTGTCAGTGGCCTCGGATGCCTGGGCCGCGCGCAGGGCATCAGCGGACTCGGCGTGCGTGGCGCCCTCGTCCAGCCCGGCGCCGGCGACCTCGGGAACCCCGACGTCGGGACCCGCGACCTCCGCAAGACCCCCTGAGGCGGCGGCGGCGCCCTCGAGAGCATCACTCGCGGCCAGCACCTGCGCACGGCTCGCGCTGTCCTGCGCCTGCTGGGCGCGAGAGCTCCCGGCCCCGTCGGCGAGCTGCCTCTTCGCCTGCGGAACGGCCGGCCCCTCGAGGACCAGGAGGGCATGATCGAGCGCCACGCGACCCGGCTCGTCAGGCTCGGTGGCGCGGAGCTGAGCGATCAGCCGCTCGAGCGTTCGGCGGCGCTCGCGGCCCTCGGCCATCTCGAGCCCGCGCCTCGCCGCGTCCACCGCGTCGGCCAGGCGACCGCCCCGGGCCTGGGCTTCGGCCAGGGCGTCGAAGGCGTCGGCGGCGTCGCCCCTGCGGTCCAGCGCGGCCAGCGCCTGCGCCCGGCCCAGGAGGGCCACCTCGTCGCGGGGCGCGATCGCGAGCGCCACCTCGTAGTGCCGAAGCGCCTCGGCGGGGCGCTTGCGCCGCAGGAGAGCGTTCCCGGCCGAGGAGTGCGGCGCGGAGCGCTCAGGCGCGATGCGGGCGGCCTCAGCGTAGGCGAGCAGCGACTCCTCGACGCGGCCTCGCAGCGAGGCGACGTGTCCGCGCTTGAGCGCGTCCTTGTACTGTTCGTACAGGGCTTCGCTGCTCATCGCCACCCTCCGTCCATTGCGGTCACCGGGCTCAGCCCACCAGCAGCTCGACGAGGAGTGCCTTCTGGGCGTGGAGGCGGTTCTCGGACTGCTCGAAGATGACGCTCCGCGGGCCGTCCATCACCTCGGAGGTGATCTCCTCGCCGCGATGCGCCGGCAGGCAGTGCATCACCACCGCGTCGGGGGAGCCGGCAAGCAGCGCGTCGTTGAGCTGGAAGCGCGCGAACGCGTCGCGCCGCTCCTCAGCCTCGGCCTCCTGCCCCATCGACGTCCAGGCGTCGGTGTAGACCGCGTCGGCGCCGGCGACCGCCTCGCGCGGGTCCTGGGTGAAGTCGATCGAGCCCGACGACGCCGCAGCCAGCTGCCGCGCCCGCTCGACAATCCGGCCGCTCGGTCCGTAGCCGATCGGGTGTGCCAGTCGGACGTGCATGCCGAGGGTGGCGCCCATCAGGGCGAGCGAATGGTAGACGTTGTTGCCGTCCCCCACGAACGCGAGCGTCCGCCCGCGCAGCTCGCCGAACTGCTCCTGGAGCGTGAACATGTCGGCCAGCGCCTGGCAGGGATGTTCGCGGATCGTCAGGCCGTTGATGACTGGGATCGAGGCGCGCGCCGCCAGCTCCGCGACCACCTCGTGCGGGCCCGTGCGGGCCATGATCGCGTCCACGAACCGCTCGAGGTTTCGAGCGACGTCGCTGACCGTCTCGCGGCCGCCCAGGACGATCTTCTCCTCGAGGTACACCGCGTGCCCGCCGAGCTGGGTCATGCCGGCCTCGAACGTGACCCTGGTGCGGAGGCTGGGCTTCTGGAACAGCATCGCAAGCGTGCGCCGCTCGAGCGGCGGATGGGCGTGGCGGCGCTCGACGCGGTACTCCGCCTTGAGCTCTGCCGCGCGAGCGAAGAGACGGGCGATGTCCGAGGCGGACAGGTCGGCCGCGGAGATGAGGTCGCGTCCGGCGAGGGGCGAGTTCGGCATGCCGCCACCCTACCGAATTCCGGCCGCGTGCGAAACGCCGAACCGTCCTAACCTCCCCGACACAGCCGTGTGGCAGCCGGGCCTTGCGTGATCGTGGATCGCGCGCCTATCGCGACGTTCGCGCTCCACCCTCGCACGAGCCACCGCCGCCCCAACACATCGTTGAGTCGCGCGACGGCACGCGACAGAACGCGCCCAAACGCACGCCCGGCGAAACCGGAATGGCGTCTGCCAAGTGCGACGGCAAGAATCGCGAGAGCGCCCGCCGGGCGGCCCGAGGCCAAGGCGGCCCGGAGGACCGGAGCGAGCGCACTCGAGGGTGCGTGAGCGAGGACCGCACCGGCCAACGCGGGCATCGGCCGGCAGCAGCCCCTCAAGCGGCCGGATGGCGGCCGAGGCGAAGGCGCGACCGAGCACGAGAGCGAGCGCACTTGGCAGTGCGTGAGCGAGCGAGCGCAGGGCGCAACGCCCGCATTCGGCCGCCAGTCGGCCGCGTTAGCGCTTGGTGTACTGCGGGGCCTTGCGGGCGCGCTTGAGGCCGTACTTCTTGCGCTCCTTCATCCGCGGATCGCGGGTGAGGAGGCCGGCCTGGCGCAGGGGCAGCCGGTGCGACTCCGGGTCGACCTGGAGCAGCGCCCGGGCAACGCCGTGGCGGATCGCCCCCGCCTGGCCGGTGACGCCACCGCCCTCGACCTTGATCGTGACGTTGAAGCGGCCCTCCGTGCCGGTCACCCGGAACGGCAGGAACAGCTGGGACTCGGCCAGCACGCCGCCGAAGTGCTCCTCGGGCGTGCGGCCGTTGATCACCATGGACCCCTCACCGGGGATGAGGCGGACCCGGGCAACCGCGGTCTTGCGGCGGCCGGTGCCCCAATAGAACGCAGGCGTCGACATCAGGGCTCCTCGTCAGGCGAGCGGCTCGGGCTTCTGGGCCTGGTGCGGGTGGTCTGAACCCGCATAGACCTTCAGCTTCCGAAGCATCTGGGCACCAAGGCGGTTGTGCGGGAGCATCCCCTTGACAGCGCGGCGGATGGGCTCCTCCGGCCGACGGGCAAGCAGGTGACCGAGCGTCTCCTCCTTGAAGCCCTGGGGGTAACCGCTGTGGCGGAAGTAGATCTTGGACGTCAGCTTGTCGCTGGTCACCGTGATCTTGCCCGCGTTCAGGACGATGACGTGGTCGCCCGTGTCCATGTGCGGGGCGTACCCGGGCTTGTTCTTGCCCTCCAGGACGCGCGCGATCCGCGTCGCGAGGCGGCCGAGCGTCTCGTCCGTCGCGTCGACGACGTACCAGCGTCGCTCGATCTCGCTCTC
>JAJZRG010000057.1 GCA_021802825.1 Chloroflexota bacterium | reverse complement strand
CGACCGAGGCCCGGCGGCGCCTGCTCGGCGCGGGCTCCCTGTACGTCGGCGCCGTCTTCGTCACCTACTTCGTCATCGGCGTCGGGCTGCTCTCCTTCCTCGGCTGGATGGGCCGGGACCACCTCGTGGCCCGCGTCGCCTCGGTCATCGCGCTGGGCATGGCCCTGTGGATGCTCAAGGACGTGTTCCTGCCGGGCGTCGGCCCCTCGATGATGGCGCCCTCCGGCACGCACGGCCGGATGCGGAGGGCCATGGAGCGGGGCGGCCTCGGCGGCATGCTGCTGGCCGGCGTCCTCGTCGGGATCTGCACGGTCCCCTGCTCGGGCGCGATGTACCTCCAGATCACGGCCGTGCTCCACGCGTCGGGCGGGGGCCTCACCGGGCTCGCGCTCCTGGCCCTGTACAACATCGCCTTCATCGTCCCGCTCGTCGCGATGCTCCTCGCGGTCAGCAACCGGCGGCTGCTCGGCCAGATCGGGCGCTGGAACCGCGCCAACTCGCCGTGGCTGAAGGCCGGGATCGCGCTCGCCATCATCGCCATGAGCTTCGGGCTGATGGTGTCGATGTGAGCGCAGCCGCCGAGCTCGAGGTCGTGCGCTTCCCGGTTCGCGGGATGACGTGCGGATCCTGCGTCAGTCGGATCATGCGCGCGGTGGGCAAGGTGCCCGGGGTCGCGAAGGTGTCCGTGGACCTGCGGCACGAGACCGCGACCGTCCGCCGCGAGAGGTCGCTCGCCCCTGATGCGGCCCTCGCGGCGGCGGTCGCCGCAGCCGGCTACGAGGCCGAGCTGTCCAGGGCGGAGATCCTCCCGTCCGGGTCGGACCGCGGCATCCTCGAGCGCCTGCTCGGCCGCGCCTGACCCTCACCCTCCCCATCGGGACCCTCCCATCGGGCTCGACCCCGTCGCCCTCTCCCTCGGCGGGGTCGAGATCCGCTGTGCGGCGTGCTCGTCGTTCCGACGGGACATCTCCAGGGTTCGCATGGCGCCGCCGCCCACCCACGGCTAGGGGCGAGCTCGCCGCCAGAGCCCGCGGCTTGACGAACTCTTGACGAAGGCTTGCCCGTCCCTGCATGGCCTTCTGAGCACCCCTCGGACAGTCTTGGCTGGTCACCCGGCGAACCGGGTCTTCCCCCACGAGGAGCCAGCGTCCTGATGTCCCGCCGCCGAAACCGCGCACGAGCCCAGGCCGCGAACGCTCCCGCGCGACCCGCGGCCTTCGAGGTGCGCGGGCAGGCCGAGCGCCGCCCTGGGCGGGAGCAGGCCGTTGCGCCCGACGTCGCCATCGCCGACGGGCAACTGGACGAGGCCGAGGAGCTGCACCGCCGCGCCGTGGAGCTGCGCGAGATCCGGATGGGCCTGCGGGCGAGGCCCGTCGCGCCGACATCCGCGGTGACCAGTGCCGGGACGGTGTCGATGACCTTCCCGGTCGTGGGCATGACGTGCCGCTCGTGCGAGGTCCGCATCGGCAAGTTCGTCGGCAGGCTCGCGGGCGTGGAGGGCGTCAGCGCCTCTGCGCTCAAGGGCCAGGTCACGGTCGAGTGTTCCGGACCCGTGGCGGCGGCCGCGATCGAGAGGGCCATCAACAGGGCCGGGTATGAGGTTGGCAGGACGCCCTGGCTGGTGCGCGACCCGGTGGTCTGGGGCACGCTCGGGGCGGGAGCCGTGATCGTGCTCGGCCTCGCCATCGCCGCCCAGCTGTCGGGCGTCAGCGACCTCGCGGCTGCCGCCGGCGACATCTCCCGGGGCGGGGTGCTCGTCGCGCTGATGCTGGGCCTCGCCGCCGGTGTGTCCACGTGCATGGCGCTCGTGGGCGGCCTGGTCCTCGGGCTCGCCGCCTCCTACCAGTCGGGCCGCCCGGAGGGCGCCGGCAAGGTCGCCCAGATGCGCCCGGCGCTCGTGCTGGTCGGCGGGCGCATCGCGGGCTACGCGCTGTTCGGCGCTCTGCTCGGCGCCCTCGGCGCGTCGGTGGCGATGCCGCCCGCGCTGACGGCCGCGCTGATGATCGGCGTCGCGGTCGTGATGCTGCTCCTCGGAACCCGGCTGACCGGAGTCTCGCCGCGCCTCGCGGGCTGGTCGCCGACGCTGCCGATGGGCCTCGGACGTCGGCTGGGGCTCGCCGGCGACGACCGCGGCGTGGCCGCCTACTCCGACACCCGAGCGGCGACCCTCGGCGCGCTGACGTTCTTCCTGCCCTGCGGCTTCACCCAGGCGATCCAGATCTTCGCGCTCTCGACGGGCTCGCCCGTGTACGCGGCGGCCCTGCTGGGGACGTTCGCGATCGGCACCGCCCCCGGCCTGCTCGGCCTCGCGGGGTTGCCCCTGGTCGTCCCCTCGCGCGCCAAGCCAACGCTGCTGCGCCTCGTCGGCGTGCTCGTCATCGGCTTCGCCGTCCTCAACGGCAGCGCCGGCCTCCGCCTCTCGGGCTTCACCCTGCCCTCGCTGGTCGGCTCCGTGAACGCCGCGGACCCGAGCATCCTGGGCGCCGACGGCGTGGTGCGCTTCACGACCTACCAGAAGGCCGACGGGTACAGCCCGTCGAACGTCACCATCTACGCCGGCTACCCGGTCGAGTGGACGGTGGTCTCGTCAAGCACGAGCACCTGCGCGGCGTCGATCTTCGCGCCCGGCGTCGACATTCGCGCCCACCTCTCCCTCGGGCCCAACACGTTCAAGCTCTCGGCCCTCCCCGCCGGGGTCCTGCGCTACACCTGCGCGATGGGCATGTACTCGGCGCAGATCACCGTGGTCCCGAAGCCAGCCGGCGTCGGGGCCAGCGCGCCCGCTGCAACGGCGTCGCCGCCCACACCGCCTGCCTCCGCGCCGGTGCCGGTCGCGTCGCCCCGGGCCGGCTCAGCGTCCGCCTCGGCCGTCGCCCCGTCAGCCGCACCTTCTTCCGCGGCGCCCTCGGCGGCCCCGGCGAGTCCCGCCGTGCAGGAGCTGCGCACGTACCAGGACGAGGGCGGCTATGGCCCCTCCGACGCCACCATCAAGGCCGGGATCCCGACCAAGTGGCACGTTGACTCGCGCTCCCAGTACGGGTGCTCGGCCTACATCGTCGTGCCGAGCCTGGGCATCGAGGTCGTCCTCAGGGCCGGCGACAACGTGATCGACCTGCCCGTCCTCAAGGCCGGGAGGCTCGAGTACACGTGCGCGATGGGGATGTACTACGGCTCGATCCGCGTCGACCCCGCCGGCGCCCCCGGCTGACAGTAGACCGCCAGAGCCCTCTCTCGACACACCTGCAGCCATACTCACCAGGAGTATCATGGAGCCCATGATGACCGCCCCCACAACGACCACAACGACCACCTCGGTCGAGACCGTCTCCTTCCCGGTCGAGGGGATGACCTGCGCCTCGTGCGTCAACCGGATCACCCGGTTCCTGTCCAAGGTCGAGGGCGTCGAGGATGCCAACGTCAACCTCGCGTCCGAGTCGGCGACCGTCCGCTTCGACGCCTCGCGGGTCGACGTCGCCGGCTTGGTCGCGGCAGTCGACGCGGCCGGCTACGTCGCGCGGGTCGAGCAGGCGGCCTCCGCCGACCACGAGTCGGACGTCGCCGAGGCGGCCACCGCGAAGGCGGAGCGCGACGAGGCGGCGGCGAGGCACGCTGCCGACCTGCGCCGGCGCTTCCTCGTGTCGGCACTGCTGACGACCCCGCTGATCGTGGGACTGGCGCGCATGACGATCCTGCCGGGACTGCCGGCGATCTTCACGAACCCGTGGTTCCAGCTCGCGCTCGCGACGCCGGTCCAGTTCTGGGCAGGCTCGCTCTTCTACGCAGGCGCCATCAAGGCCCTGCGCCACAGGGCCACCGACATGAACACGCTCATCGCGGTGGGCACGTCGGCCGCGTACTTCTACTCCGTGGCGACGATCCTCGTCCCCGACTTCTTCCGCGCGGCCGGCCTGGGCATGGGCGGCGGCGCGCTCCCGATGTACTTCGACACATCGGCCGCGATCATCACGCTCATCCTGCTCGGCCGGTTCCTTGAGGCCCGGGCCCGCAGCCACACCTCCGACGCGATCCGCCGGCTGATCAGCCTCGCCCCCCGCACGGCGCGCGTGCTGCGGGATGGCATCGAGACGGACGTCGAGATCGCCCAGGTCCGCGTTGGCGACCTGGTCCGCGTGCGGCCCGGCGAGACCGTCGCGGTCGACGGCGTCGTGACCGACGGCGCCTCGGGCGTCGACGAGTCCATGATCACCGGCGAGAGCCTCCCGGTCGCCAAGCGCGTCGAGGACCTCGTGGTCGGCGGCACGCTCAACACCACGGGCACGCTCACGTTCCGGGCCACGCGGGTCGGCGCGGACACCGTCCTCGCAAAGATCATCCGCCTCGTGTCCGAGGCCCAAGGCTCCCGGGCCCCGATCCAGCGCCTCGCCGACGTCGTCACCGGGTACTTCGTGCCCGCGGTGCTCGGCCTGGCGACCCTGACGTTTGTGGTCTGGTTCGCCCTCGGCCCGCAGCCCGCGTTCAACATGGCGCTCCTCAACACGGTCGCCGTCCTGATCATCGCGTGCCCCTGCGCGCTGGGCCTCGCCACCCCCACCTCGATCATGGTGGGCACCGGCAAGGGCGCCGAGAACGGCATCCTGTTCCGCAACGCCGAGGCGCTGGAGCGCCTGGGCGCCGTCAAGGCCGTGGTCGTCGACAAGACAGGGACCCTTACCGAGGGCAGGCCCCGCGTGACCGACATCGTCCGCGCCCAGGGCGCCCTGCCCGAGGAGGAGCTGCTCGCCCTCATCGCCGCGGCCGAGCGCGGCTCGGAGCACCCGCTGGCCGACGCGATCGTCCGCGAGGCCACCGACACCCGCCAGCTCAGCCTCGCCGACGCGGCCGACTTCCTGTCCGTCGCCGGGGGCGGCGTGTCCGCCGCGGTGTCCGGGCGTGCGGTCCTGGTGGGCCGGCCAGGGTTCCTCGAGTCGCTCGGGGTCGACGTGGCGGCGCTCGCCGGGGCCGCGGACGCCCTCGCCGCCGACGGCAAGACCCCGGTGTTCGCGGCGGTCGACGGGCGGGCGGCAGCGGTCATCGCGATCGCCGACACGCTCAAGGCGGGATCGGCCCAAGCCGTGGCTGAGCTCCGGCGCCTGGGCATCGAGGTCACGATGCTGACGGGCGACAACCGGCGCACCGCCGAGGCCATCGCGCGCTCGGCGGGGATCTCCCGGGTCGTCGCCGACGTCCGGCCCGACGGCAAGGCCGCCGCGGTGCGCGCCCTCCAGGCCGGCGGCGGGGTCGTCGCGATGGTCGGCGACGGCGTCAACGACGCCCCGGCGCTCGCCTCGGCCGACGTCGGGGTCGCGATGGGCACCGGCACGGACGTGGCCATGGAGTCGGCGGGCGTCACGCTCATGTCGGGCGACTTGGGCGGCCTCGTCACCGCCATCTCGCTGTCGCGCGCAACCATGCGCAACATCCGCCAGAACCTGTTCTGGGCGTTCGGCTACAACGTGGTCCTCATCCCGCTCGCGATGGGCGCGCTGTACCCGATCAACGGGATGCTGCTCGACCCGATCCTCGCGGCCGCCGCGATGGCGGCGAGCTCCGTCACGGTGGTGTCGAACGCGCTGCGCCTCCGCCGCTTCAAGCCGCGGCCGGTCGCCTCCGAGCCCGCCGCGCCCCGCGTCGCTGTCACTGCCAACTCCTGACTCCGACCCACCGACAACCGGACGGGGCCCGTGTCCCGCCGACCAGCTGGAGAACCTGATGCGTCCCTTTCGACTCGCGGCCCTCGCGGCCGTCGCCGTGATCGCCACCGCCTGCACGTCGGGAGCCGCCGAGGCGCCCCGCTCGACCCTCTCGGCGCCCGCATCGGCCGCCGCGGTCTCGCCGCCCGTCCCCGGTGGCGCCGCGTCAGCTCCCTCCGCGACCGACGCGATGGCGGGCGGTATGGCAAGCGTCCAGCCGAGCGTCCCCGCAGTTCCCTCGGCGACCCGCATTGCCGTGACGCTCACCGACATGCTGACGATCGAGCCCAAGACGATGACCGTCCCGCACGGCGTGCCGGTGACCTTCGTCATCACGAACGCGGGCTCGATGCTCCACGAGTTCACGCTCGGGGACGCGGCCCAGCAGGACGCCCATGACGCCGAGATGCGCGCGACCGGCAGCATGAGCATGCCCAAGGACGAGCCGAACGCGGTCGGCGTGGAGCCGGGCCAGACCAAGGAGCTCACGTTCACCTTCGCTGCCGCCGGCACGACGCTCGCCGGATGCCACGTCGCCGGCCACTACCAGGCCGGCATGAAGGGCGAGATCAGCGTCGAGTAGCGACCCCGGGCGCGGTCCCACCCGCGGCACGCGGGCGACCTCTACACTTGAGCCATGGCTCAAGTGTTCGCGTCCGAGATCGATGGCGACGCCTGCTCGGTGGAGTGCCTCCATCCCGAGGCGATCCGACCCCTGCTCGGCCGGTCGCTCGGCGGCGACGGGGCTCGCGCCGTGGGGGAGCTGTTCGCGACGCTCGCCGACCCGTCCAGGGCCCGGATCGTCCACCTGCTGGCCATCGCCACCGACGACCTGTGCGTGTGCGACATGGCGCTGGTGACCGGCATGAGCGTGTCGGCCCTCTCGCACCAGCTGCGGTTCCTCCGGGAGCGCGGCGCGGTCGAACGGCGCAAGACGGGGCGGATCGTCTACTACCGGCTCGTCGACGGCCACCTGCGCGACCTCGTGCTGGGCGCGGCCTCGCACGTGGTCGAGGCCGGCTGAATGGCCCACGCCCACGCCCACGGCTCGGCGGCGGCAGCGAACCGCGGCCGGCTCGTCGCGGTCCTGTTCGTGTCCCTGGCGATCCTCATCGTCGAGGTGATCGGCGGCATCGCGGCCGCCAGCCTGGCCCTGCTCGCCGATGCGGGGCACATGCTCACCGACGTGGCCGGAGTCGGGATGGCGCTCCTCGCGATCTGGTTCGCCCGGCGACCCGCGTCGAACGGGCGCACCTACGGCTACCTCCGGTTCGAGATCATCGCGGCGGTGACGAACGCGTTCCTCCTGTTCGGCGTCGCCGCGCTCATCCTGTTCGAGGCGTGGCGGCGGCTGTCCGAGCCACCCGAGGTCGGCTCGGGGCTGATGCTGGCAGTCGCGCTCGTCGGCCTGGGCGCCAACGCCGCCTCGATGTTCCTCCTGCGCAACGCCCAGCGCGAGAGCCTCAACCTGCGCGGTGCCTACCTCGAGGTGATGGGCGACTTCCTCGGATCAGGGGCTGTGATCATCGCGGCGATCGTCATCGCGGTGACGGGCTGGGCGATTGCCGATGCCCTCGCATCCGCGCTGATCGCGCTGCTCATCCTGCCCCGCACGTTCTCGCTGCTCCGCGAGGCGACCGACGTGCTCCTCGAGGCGACGCCCAAGGGCGTCGAGATGGACCACGTCCGCCAGCACATCCTCGACGCCCCGGGCGTCGAGGACTGCCACGACCTCCACGCCTGGACGATCACGTCCGGGATGAACGTCGTGTCCGCCCACGTGACCCTCGCCGAGGGGGCCGACCCCGCCGCCACGCTCGACGCCCTGTGCGCGTGCCTGTCGGATGACTTCGACATCGAGCACTCGACCTTCCAGCTCGAGACGGTCGACCGCCGGCGGTTCGAGGAACGCGCGCACCGGTGAGGGCGCTCGGACCGCAGTCCCGCCCCCTGCTCCTGGCGCGAGCGCTGCGCCTCGAGTACCTGACGGTGGGCTGGAACATCGTCGAGGGCCTCGTCGCCATTGCCGCGGCCGGGGTCTCGGGCTCGGTCGCCCTGCTGGGCTTCGGCGTCGACTCGTTCGTCGAGTCCGCATCGGGCTCCGTCATGATCTGGCGGCTGCTCGGGGAGCGGCACGCTGACGAGGGCGACGAGGAGCGGATGGAGCGGCTCGAGCGCCGCGCCCAGAAGCTCGTGGCCGGGTCGCTCGCCCTGCTGGCGGTGTACATCGCGTGGGACTCGATCACGTCCATCCTCGCCGGCGACCGGCCGCAGCCCTCCCTCGTCGGGATCGTGCTCGCGGTCGTGTCGCTCGCGGTCATGTGGTGGCTGGCGCGCGAGAAGCGGCGGGTGGGCGTCGCGCTGGGGAGCCGGGCGATGACGGCCGACGCGTTCCAGACCGACGCCTGCTTCTGGCTGTCGCTGTTCCTGCTCGTCGGCATCGGCGCGAATGCGCTGATGGGCTGGTGGTGGGCCGACCCGCTCGCCGCCCTCGGGATGACCCTCTTCATCGGGCGCGAGGCGCTCGAGGCATGGCAGGGCGAGGAGGACGGCTGACGGTCAGGCGATCGGGAGCCGGACGCTGAACGTGGTACCGAGGCCACGCCCCGGGCTGTCGACCGCTACCGACCCGCCCATCGCCTCGACGAGCGATCTCGTGATGGCGAGGCCGAGGCCGCTGCCGCCGGCGTCGCGCGACCGGGAGCCGTCGGCGCGGTAGAAGCGCTCGAAGACGCGCGCCGCCTCCTCGGGATCGAGGCCGGGGCCGTCGTCGCAAACGGTGACCACCGCCACCCGGCCATCGCTGAGGACATTGAGCGCCACCGTGCCGCCCTCCCGACCGTAGCGGACGGCGTTGCCGACCAGGTTGTCGAGCACCTGGCCGAGCCGCATCGGGTCGGCCAGGAGGCGCACGGGGCTGCCCCCGGTTGTGATCGTGATCGATCGGGCCGCCGCGGCCGCAAGATGCCGGTCGCGCGCGGCTTCCACGGCCTGGGTGGCGTCGACTGGGACGATGTCGAGCCGCAGGTCGCTCGACTCGGCGCGCCAGAGTGTGGCGAGGTCGTCGACGAGGCGCTCGAGGCGGGCGGTCTGCTCGTCGAGGACGCGCCACGCCTCCGGGCCCGGCTGGAACACGCCGGCCTCGAGCCCCTCGACGTACCCGCGGACCGACGCGATCGGCGTGCGGAGCTCGTGGGCGACGTCCCCGATCAGGTCCCGCCGCCGCCGCTCGGTCGCCGCAAGCGCAGCCGCCATCTGGTTGAAGGAGTCGGCGAGCTCGCCCAGTTCGCCGTCGGCGGGCGGGATCCGCTGCCCGTAGTCGCCGCGGGCGACGCGCCGGCTTGCAGCGGCGAGCGCATCGATCGGCCGGGAGAGGCGCGTGGCGAGGAGCACCGAGACCACGACTGCGACCACAGCGGCCGCGCCCAGCCCCAGCCAGATCGCCGTGCCGACCGCATCGCCGAACGCCGCGGTCACGATCGGGTCCATCATCCCGGCCGAGCCGCTCCTGCCCATCATGCCGCCGAACCCGGCGCCCATCATCGCGTCGTCGAACGCCCTCGGCGCGGCCAGCCAGACGCCCAGGACGACCGCCGCCACGCCGACCCCGGCCACTGCCAGGTTTGCGGCCAGAATCCGCCAGCGCAGTCGGCTCAGGTCGGGGCCTCTCATTGACCCGGGGACCGCAGCCGGTACCCGACGCCGCGCACCGTCTCCACGAACCGCGGCTGCGCCGAGTCGTCGCCCAGCTTGCGGCGCAGGTTGGCGACATGGACCTCGAGCGTCCGCTCGCCGCCCGCCCAGTCGTCGCCCCAGGCTGCGTCAAGGAGCTGCTGTCGGGAGAGGACGACGCCCGGGTCGCGGACAAGGGCCGCGAGCACGGCGAACTCGGTGGCGGTCAGCTCGACGCGCGCGCCGTCAACCGCGACCAGGTGGCGCGTGGCATCGACCAGCAGGCCATCCGGGACGCCTGCGGCGGGACCCGTCGCCGGCCGCCGGCGGCGGAGGAGCGCCCCGACCCGCGCTGCGAGCTCGGCCGCCGAGAACGGCTTCGTGACGTAGTCGTCGGCGCCGATCCGCAGGCCGACGATCCGGTCGAGCTCCTCGGTCCTCGCCGTCAGGAGCACGACCATCGGGTCGGAGAACCCGCGGACCCGGCGCAGGACCTCGAGGCCGTCGAAACCAGGGAGCATGACGTCGAGGACGATGACGTCGGGACCGATCGAGCGGGCGGCCTCGACCGCCGACGGGCCGTCCCCAGCCTCGGAGACCTCGAGCCCGTCCTTCTCAAGGAAGCCGCGCACGACCGCGCGGATCGGCGGCTCGTCATCGACGACGAGGACGCGAGCCGGGCGGTCGTGGGCAGCCATGGGATGCGATCGTAGCGTTCAGCCGACGACGGTGATCGTGCCGCGCATGCCCGCCTCGTAGTGGCCCGGGGCGTGGCAGGCGAAGGCGTACGGCCCAGCGCCGTCGAAGGTGTAGGTCACCGACTTGGTCTGCATCATCCCGATGTCAGCGGCCTCGGGCGTGCCCGCCTTGTCGGCTGCGACGGCGTCGGCCGGGCCGACCATGAACTCGTGCGTCAGGCCGCCCATCGAGGTCACCTCGAACGTCACGGTCTCACCCTTCGCCACGCTGATCGCCGCGGGGCTGAAGCTGTACCCGGGGCCGGCGAGCACGCGGACGACCCGGGGGCTCGCCTGGGTGCCGGCCACGAAGCCCGGCTGGCCGGGGCCCGGCCCCGGTGCGGCGCCGAACCCGCCCATCATCCCGCCAGTGCCGGTGGCGCCGCCCATCATCCCGCCAGCGCCCGTGGCGCCGCCCATCATCCCGAATCCCCCGGTGCCCATCACCGACGCGTAGCCGACACCCCCGCCAAACGCCGATCCAGCGCCAATCAGGACCACCCCGGCAATCAGCAGGCCCGCGCCTGCGAGGCCCAGCCGCGTGCTCACTGTCCTGCCTCCAGGGTCTGCTTCGTTGCCGCGAACTCCTCGGCTGAGATCTCGCCGCGAGCGAGGCGGAGCCGCAGGATCTCCATTGCGTCGGGTGGGGCCTGCCTTCCCGCCATCGGCGCGAACCCCTGGCCAGGGAAGGTCGGAGTGGTTGCCGAGGTGCCGCCGACTCGACCGACCGCCCATGCGATGAGCAGCACGAGGCCCACGACGACGGCCAGTCCGCCGAGCATCATCACCCATCCGCCCAGTCCAAGTCCGAGCCCCAGCCCGGTGCCGTATCCCATCATTGTTGTCTCCATGTCTGTCTGCCCATGTCGGGAGTGATGACAACAGTGATGGGCGGGCCTCAAGACTCAGGGCAGGCCAGGCTCAAGAAACCGTCAAGACTCCCTGGCTCCCCGATTCGCTCAGGCGGACCGGAGCCGGGCACGGGAGGCCATCCGGCTGGCCCGCCCGTCAAGCTTCCGGACCCGCGCGGACCAGCGGCACGGAGCCCGCTCGCCGCCCGCCGTCGTGCGCTGCCCTGGTCGTGGGGCCGTGCGGCGGCCCCCGACGCGCGCGCTCAGCGGACGAGGGCAGCCAGCACGGCTAGGTTGACGCCGATCGCGGCCAGGGTGTTGAACGCGGGCCAGGTCCCGGCGAACAGCGCGATCCCCGCGAGCGAGACGGCCGCCGACCCGAGCGCCAGCGGCCTCAGGGCGTTGGCGGGGACCAGGACGCCGGCCATCGCGAGGGCCGCCGCGGCGAAGCCGACGAGCGCGACGGCCCAGAAGGCGCAGGCGACGGCGGTGGCGGTCGTCGGCGGGAGTCCCGGCAGCAGCCACGACCGGGCCGCGTGCCAGTCGCCGGTAGGGCCGCCGGGCCGGGCGGCGATCCAGGCGAGGGCCGCGATCGCGCCGCCGTGGCCGAGGCCGTGGAGCAGCAGGACCAGGGGGAGGGCGGCGGTGACGGTCTGGGGCTCCATGGCGATGTCTCCTGTGGGCGCGGTGGGCGTGTGGGTGGTCGGTCAGGGCTGCCCGAGGACGGCGGTCCGCGGGGCGGGGTTCGGCGCGACGGCGCCGCTCGCGGACGCCAGCCTGGCCAGCCGGACGGCGACGATCGCGTACCAGGCGACGAGCACCAGCACCGACAGCAGGGAGAGCGGGATGCCGACGACGGGCAGGAAGATGCACAGGCCCAGGGCGGTGCCGACGATGAGCACCCGGCCCGCGGCGTTCCAGCCGTGCGTGCGGAGCATGGCGACGCCCGCGAGGAGGCCGCCGGCAGACGAGACCAGGTAGCCGAGCACGAAGCCGGTCCCCATGTCGAGGTAGCTCGCGAGCATCGCCTGGCCCGCGGCGAGGTAGCCGGCGCGCGCGGCGTCTGTCGCGGCCGCCGCGTAGCCGCGCGCCAGCGAGAGCATCTCGAACGCGGTGTTGGAGCCGATGAACAGGAAGCCGCCCGCCAGCCAGAGGGGCGCCGCGACGGCCATCAGGGACTCGCTCCCCCGCCGGAGCACCACCCACAGGGCGATCACCGCCGGCACCAGCAGCACCTGCTCCGCCATCATGACGAGGTCCATGCTCAGCAGGCCGCGCACCGGGTTCGCGTTGAACAGGCCGAACCAGTCGGCGACATCGCGGCTCGCGGGCGGCGGCCAGGCGATGAACAGCAGCACCTGGAGGGGGATGCAGGCGGCGGTGACGGCGGCGCCCGCGGCGCCGGCGAGGAGGAGCCCGCGCCAGCGCGGGTCGGTGGAGCTTGCGTTCATCGTGAGCCTCCTGACGGGTCCTTGGGGATGCGGGAGACGGCCACGAGGCCCAGGCCCGCGTCCCGCACGCGGCGCAGCAGGCCGTGCAGGCCGGCCTGGTCCAGGGGCGGGGTGCGGAGACGGGACGTGCCCGGGTCCGCGGGCGCGAGGCGCTCGCAGCCGAGGTCGCGGCTGCGGCGCTCGCCGACCTCGGCGTCGAGGGTGATCTCGTAGCGGTCCATGCCGCCATCGTCGCGGCGTCGGGCGTCGGGCGCGCCTCCCGAACGGGAGGGCCGGCACTGACAAACCCCGCCTATCGAAAGAGCGGCATGCCACGAGCCGACGAAGTCAGAGCAGCCCGAGCTCCTGCCCCCGCACGACCGCCCCCGTGCGCGTCGTCGCGCCGAGCTTGGCCAAGACGTGGGCGACATGCCACTTCGCCGTGCCCGCCGAGACCCCCAGCTCCTCCGCCACCTGCGCGTTGCGGGCGCCCGTGGCGAGGAGCCGCAGGACGTCGCGCTCCCTCCCGGTGAGCGACTCCACGAGCCCGCCGTCGGGCGCCACGAGGACGGACGTGCCGCGCCGCACGACCCCGCGGGCCGTCTCGCCCTCTCGCAGCGCTGCTCGGACCTTCGCCGCGAAGTGGGGCGCGGCGCCGGGCGCGTCTCCCAGCAGCGACAGCAGCGGGCGGCCGTCGTCGACGAAGCGGCGGACGTAGCCGCCAGGGGCCGCCAGGCGGAGCGCGAGCGACAGGTCTGGGAGCGCCGCCGCCCGGTCGCCCGCGGCGAGGCGCGCGGCGGCGGCGAGGAGCAGGGCCGAGATCAGGTCGGGCACCGTGCCCCAGGCCTCGAAGGTCGCGCGGGCCGGGCCCAGCGCCCGCAGCGCGTCCGCGGCGCGGCCCTCGGCGAGCCTGACCCGGGCCACGGTCGTGCCCGCAGAGGCGCTGAGCATGGCGAGCAGCGGCGACCCCTCGGGCGCCTCTGCCCGGGCGTCGTCCGCCCATCGGGATGCCCAGGACAGGTCGCCCTGCGCCAGGCGCACCCGCGCCTCCGTCTCCCGGGCGAGCGACGGGAAGGCCATGGCGGGCGCGGGCCCGCGCTCGAGGACGGCGAGCGCCCCGCGGTCGTCCCCGGTCGCCTGGCGCGCCAGGGCGATCGCCGGCAGCGCCCAGCCGAGCACCTCGCGGCCCACGCCGAGCGACTCCGCTGCGGCGAGCCCGCGCTCGAGCTCGCCCCGGGCCTCCACGACGTCGCCGCCCTCGAACAGGGCGATCCCGAGCGTCAGGCGTGCGGGCCAGGCGATCGCCAGCGGCTCCCCGCGCGGGCCCGAGTTCGCCGCGAGCACTCGCCGGGCCACGCGCTCGGCCTCGTCACGGCGGCCGGTCGCCACGAGCGCGTGCCCAAGGGGGTTGACTGCGGGCAGCACGCCGATCGGGAGGCCCGAGGCCTCGGCGGCGTCGAAGGCTGCCCGAAGCGTGTCGAGCGAGGCGGCCACGTCGCCCCGCGTCAGCTGCGCGAGCCCGGCCGCCTGGAGCCCGAGGGACCGGAACAGGTCGTCGTCGCCGACAAGGCCGATTCCGTCCAGGGCCAGGGCTTCGGCGTCCGGGCACGTCGTCGTGCTGACCAGCGCGAGGAGGACGAGGAGCCTCCCCCGCGCCGCGGACCTGTCGCCAGGCGCGGCTGTCGTCTGCGCGGCGATCGCCGCCGCGCCGGCGAGGTCACCGGTGTAGAACCTGGACCAGCCGTCGAGCGACGCGATCTCGAGGTCGGACTCCCGTGCGTCCTTCGGCAGGGCCGCGACCCACCGCGAGAGCGTCAAGAGCTCGCCGGCCCCGAGTGCCGCGGGGCCCTCCCGGGCGACGAGGCGCGCGGCCGTGGCCGGGTCGCCCGCCTGGAACGCCTGGTCCAGTGCGTCGCGCCCCATCCCGGCGGCCTCCAGCCAGGCGGCGGCGAGGCCGTGCAGCCGGCGGCGCTCCTGCGCCGGCAGCCGGGAGCGGAGGTAGTCGGCGAACAGCCCGTGCATCCGGAACCATCGCCGCTGGTCGTCGAGCGGCGCGAGGAATAGGTTCGACCGCTCGGCGCGGTCGAGCAGGGCCGCCGCGTCCGCGCGCCCGGTCAGCGCGGTGAGGAGCCTGGCGGTGAACCGCTCCGCCACGGCAGCGGCGGACAGGAGGTCCCCGAGGTCGGGCCCGAGCCCGGCCATGACCTCGTCCCCCAGGTAGTCGATCAGGAACCGGTGCCGGCCCGAGAGGGCCTCGGCGGCGGGTCGCGGCCCGGTCCCCGGCCCGTCCGCGGGCCCTTCCGGCGCCCCCCGCGCGATCGAGGCGAGCTGGAGGGCGGCGGCCCAGCCCTCCGTCCGCTCGACCAGCCCTTCGACGAGGCCCGCGTCGGGCGTGAGGCCCGCGTCGGCCAGGAACGACCGCGCCTCATCGGCGGTGAAGCGCAGGTCCTGGGCGCGAACCTCGACCAGGGCGCCGTGGGCACGGAGCCGAGCGAGCGGGAGGGCGGGGTCCTCGCGGCCGACCAGCACTAAGTGGCCGAACGGCGGCATGCGGTCGACCAGCCGCCGGAGCAGCTCCGTCGCGCCCGTGCCGCCGGCGAGGTGGCAGTCGTCGAGCACGACGACGAGGTCGGTCTCGTCCGCTGCCACGGCCTCCAGGACGAGGTCGGCGAGGCCGCGGGGGTTCGGCACCCCGCCGGGCCCGATCGCCCTCGCGAGGTCGGCGGCGCCGGGTCGGGAGGCGACGAGGGTCGTGAGCACCTCGCGTGCGAGCCGGGCCGGGTCGCCGGAGGAGCTGTCGAGACTCACCCATGCGGCTGCGACGGCCCTGTCGGCGACCCATCCAGCCACCGCGACCGACTTGCCGTACCCGGGCGGGGCGGAGACGAGGGTCAGCCGCGTGGCGGGGTCGAGCGAGGCGTCCAGCCGTGCCGAGAGTCGCGGGCGACGGCGTCGGGCCACGAGCCCCGGCGGCGGACCCCCTCGGGCACGGGCTTGGCTCGGGTGCGGCGGCACGGTCATCGCGACCAGTATGGGGCCCGGCGCGGCGCGAGCCCGGCCGTCCTGACGAAGGGACTTGACAAGTCGGGGCTCCGCGAACCAGCACGGCCGCCACCTGCCAACTCCCCGCGGCAGGGCGAGCGTCGGCACCGCGGCCAGCTGCACCGGCGTCAGGCACCATCGGCCTCGCCGAAGACGCGCTCGTACAGGTCCTGCCCGTGGCTGGTCGGCAGGGGGTTGCCGTCGACGATGCGGAACGTCCGCCGGCCGTCGGGGAGCCGCTCTGCCCGGACGAACCGCGCGTCCGGCCGCCTGTCGGCGAGGAAGCCGCTCGCGAGGTCGTACATGTGCGTCACGAGCGCCACCGTCGCGCCGGCGTCCAGCAGCCCCCCGATGACGCCCCGCCCGATCTCGGAGCCCTCACGCTCGTTGGTCGACGCGAACGACTCGTTCATGAGCACGAGCGTCCCAGGCTGGACGCAGCCGACGAGGGCGCTCATGCGCCCGAGCTCCTCGTCGAGCTTGCCGCGCTCGAGTGACGCGTCCTCCTCGCGCCGGAAGTGGACGAGCACGCCCGGCCGGACGTCCGCGCGGAAGCGGCGGGCGGCGACCGGCATGCCCGCCTGCATCATCACCTGCGCGGTGCCCAGGCTCCGCAGGAACGTGGACTTGCCGCCCCGGTTGGAGCCCGTGACGACGATCAGGCGCGTTCCACGGCAGGCCAGGTCGTTGCCGACGACCTCCGTCCGGCTCGCGAGCCGCATCGCGAGGTCGTACAGGCCGTCGGCCTCGAGCACGTCAGTCCCTGGGTCGAGCGCCTCTGGGCGCACCAGCGGCGCGCCCTCGGGCCCGAGCGCCGACACGAGGTTGAGGCAGCCGAGGTAGAACGCGAGCTCGACGCGGAGTTGGGTGAAGAAGCTGACCACGTGGTCCGACGACCGGGCGATCGCGTCGGCGGCCAGCGCGAGCCCCCGGCCCCGGAGCTCGCCCAGCGCGTGCGAGCCGGCCTCGTCGCGCGGCGCGATCTCGTACGTGTAGGCGCCGCGCTCGGGCAGGCCCAGCCTCTCGCGCCAGGTCCGCGGCTTCGTGCGCCGGGTGAGGGCGAAGCCCGTGCTGCGCGCCCCGAGCCCGAGCGAGCTGGTCACGTAGACCTCGTGCTCGCCGCCCAGCCGCCGGAGGTGGCCCTCGACCGCCGCGAGGAAGGCGTCGTCGAGCTCTACCTCGATCTGCTCGAACAGCTGGCGGAACGCGTCCGAGCGGACCTGCCCCCTGTACGCGCGGGCGACGTCCCGCAGCTTGCGCATCGAGACGATCAGCAGCTCGAGCGTCTCGACGGCGCGGCGGACGACGGACTCGGCGAACGTGCTGGTCCAGCCCCACACCTTGCGCTGCCGCTC
Organism: Chloroflexota bacterium; assembly: GCA_021802825.1. Lineage (GTDB taxonomy): Bacteria > Chloroflexota > Limnocylindria > Limnocylindrales > CSP1-4 > CAIXZV01. The sequence continues at coordinate 4,244 of JAJZRG010000057.1, read as the reverse complement.
GATGGCGTCGAGGGCGACCGCGTAGAGCTCGCGCGCCATCGCTGGCAGCCGGGCGCAGTCGTCGAGCGCGTACTGGCGCCAGCGGATGACGGCGGGGTCGTCGACCCGCGCGAGGACGACGTGCCGGGAGACGTCGTGGAGGAACTGGTCGCCGGCGCCCATCGCGGCGAAGACGATCTCGAGGCCGAGGTCCGACACCAGGTCGTCGCTCTCCGGCGGCAGCGGCGCCTTGAGGTCGAGGTCGGCGTCGGGGGCCAGCAGGCGGACCCTCACCGCCGCGCCCTCCTGACCACCTGCTCGTACGTGAGCCGGTGCTTCTCCGCGATCGCGAGCGCGTAGGCCCGGCCGTCAGCGCGCCGCCGGACGATGCGGAAGGTGCGCCGGGCCGGCTCGTCGGGGTCGACGGTGCTCACCATGCTGACCGTGGCGGGCGTCAGGGAGGCGAGCTCGTCGAGGAACGTCACGGTCACGCACCAGGCGCCGGCCTGCGCCACCGCCCCCAGCACCCGGCGGTTGATGAGCGACTGGTCGGCGACGGTCGTGGAGCTGAAGGTCTCGTTCATGATCACGGCGCTGCGGTCGGTGACCCGGCCGAGGATCGCCCGCATCCGCCGGAGGTCGTCCTCGAGCTTGCTGACGAGGTCCTCGACGGCCTCCTCGCGCTCGAACAGGGCGTGGATCGCGTCGACCAGCGGCAGCCGTGCGCTGCTGCCGGGGACGGGCACGCCGAGGGCGGCGAGGTGGAGGAGCTGGCCGACCATGCGCGCGAAGGTGGTCTTTCCTCCCTGGTTGGGGCCCGTCACCACCAGGATCCGCTCGGGCGGGCGCAGGGCCACGTCGTTGACGACGATCTGCTGGCCCGCGGCGGCGAGGCGCGTCGCCAGCGCCAGGTCGAAGGCCGCATCGGCGCGCAGCTCCTGGCCGGCCTCGACGACCTCCGGGTAGCAGAAGCCGCCGCCGGCCCGCGAGGCACTGCCGATGAGCTCCATGTACGCCAGGTAGAACTGCGCCTCGCGGTCGAGGCGCTGGACGCGCGGGTCGAGGAAGGCGGCGTGACGGTCCGCGAAGGCGGCGAGCGCCCCGAAGGCCCCGGGGAACAGGAGCGCCACCCGGTCGGCCACCGCGGCCTCGACGTGGTTCAGCTCCGGGTATTCGCTGAACTTGAACTTGTACTCGCGGCCGTCGCCCTGGCGGAACCGCTCGAACGTCGCGAGCACCTCGGCGCCGTAGTCGGGGGTGTCGGGGTCAAGGCGCGTCACGGTGATCCTGGGCCCGGCGATCCGCAGGCGGTACCGGACGCCAGCGAGGGCGGCCGCGGCCGCGTCGGCGTCGCGGGCCACGGCCCGGAAGGCGTCCGAGGCGGTGTAGGCCTCGAGCATCCGGCGCGTCGCCAGCAGCGCCGCCGAGCGGACCGGGCACCTGGTGAGCGCGTCGCGGAGCGCGTCCACGGCGCGCCGGTAGGCGAGGCCGGCCTGGAGCAGCCACCACTGCCCCTCGATCGCGTAGTGGTGTTTGCTGAGGCGCGAGAGGCAGCGGCGCGTCTCCTCCATCCCCGCCGCGAACGCCCGCACGGCCTGGGCCGTCCCCTGGTCCTCGAGGTCTCGGAAGACGTCCTGGCGGTAGGCGACGGTCGCGACGTCGGGGCACCGGGCGCGGAAGAAGGGCTCGAGCCGGTATCCCTCTCGCCCGGAGGCGATCGAGGCCTCGACGTCGTCGAGGCGCAGGTCCCCGAAGTACTCGGGGTCCTCCCCGACCTCGTCCGGCGCGGGGCCCGGGTACAGGATGCCCGGGAAGTCCGGCGCCTCGGCGTTGGGCGCGGCGACGGCGGGGTCGGCGGTCGTCAGGACATCCATGGCGCACCTCCACGCTGCTCACGTAGAGGGCCATCAGCGGACGGTCCGCGGTTCTGCCGGGTCGCGGCCCGGCGCGGCGAGCCTCATCGCCGCGGGCCCACTCTACTTCATCACGGCCGAAGGGTCGCGACCAGGCCTGCTGAGCCGCGCGATCCGCTCGCCGACGCCGGGGACCTGCCCGCCCCGGTCGGTGAGGGTGCCGTTGGCGTCGAGGACGAGGCGGCGGAGCTTGACGGGCGCCCCGCCGGGCATGGGGACCCTGAGCATCGGGCTACCTCCCGGAGGCCGCGTCGGGCGCCGACGCGAGGCGGCGGCGCAGCGCGCGCGCGAACCCGGCCGCGACGTCGGCGTAGGGGGCGGGGACGTCGAGGCGCAGGGGACGGCGCCCGAGCAGGTCGGCGCGGCCCTCGAGCGGCGAGAGGACCAGGCCGACGGCGTGCACCTCCCCGAGCGCCACGCGCTGCACCGTGCCGGCACCGGCCGCGGCGACGCCGGCGGCGTCGAGGACCCACGCGCGGGTCCGCCGGTGCCCGGGGCGTGCCGGGCTCGGCAGGACGGCGATCGGCGCCGCCGACACCGCGCGGGCGAGTTCGCGCACGGCTGCGGCTTCCCCGAAGGCGTCCATCCGCGACCACTCGACCTCCCCGTCCGCATCGGGGTAGACGCGCCTCGGAAGGGCGGTGCCGGCCGCCGGCGTGAACCGGGCGGCCAGCCCCGCCAAGACGCGCGCCTCCTCCGCCATCTCCGCCGGGAGCCGGTGGTCGCTGGAGCCGGCCCCGGTCTCGAGCCGGACGACCGCCGCGCCCCCGGTGACGCCCGCCGACACGCTCCGCAGCCGCTCGACGGGGACGCACACCGCGTCGACGCCCCAGTCCGAGAGGAAGCGGTCGGGGTCGGCGTGGTCGACGGCCCACAGCACCTGCCGGTCCGTGAGCACCAGGAGCGCGCCCCGTCGGTCCGCCCCGCGCGGGCGCCGCCATCCGGCCACCGCGCCGAACGGACGCTCCACCGCGTAGAGCACGCGCTCGTCCGGGTCGAGGAGCCGCTCGAGCGCCCGCACGTACCGCGGCGGCAGCCGGCTCAGCGCGTACGAGCGCCGGGCGTGCGCGGTCGTGTAGCGGGCGGCCTCGAGGGCGAGATCGGGCATCGCCCAGGCGTGCCCCCCGACCACGCGGCGGGCGGCGCGGCGCTCGCGGAACCTGCGCCGCGCCTCGAGCGCCACGCGCGCGGCCTCGCGCGCCGTGCCCATCTCGACGCCCGGGAGCCCGGCCACCGCCCTGACGACGTCGAGCGCCGCCGGGGGGAAGCCCTCGACGCCGCCGACCAGGATCGCCCCGCGCGCGTCGCGCACGATCCCGTCCCATCGGACTTGGACCCGGCAGCCGCGCCAGGACGAGGCCGGCAGCGCGACCAGCGCCCGCACGGCGCGGCCGCTGCCATCGTCGCTGTCGACCACGAACCCCCGGTCGACACCCGGGAAGGGCCCGGCGGCGCGGGCCCGCACGACAACCGGAGAGCCGCCGTCGACCGCCTCGACGTCGAGCCCCGGCCCGAGCGCCTCGCTCACCTCCACGAGCTCGCACTCCCGCATCGGTCGGCCCTCCGGGAGGTCAGCCGCGGTCGCCCTCGTCGTCCTCCTCGGCACCGGCCTCCCCCTCGTCGGGGGCCGGTGCCTGCGCGAGGGTGGCGAGCGCGTCGGAGGCGGCGTGCAGCAGGTCGGCCCGGTCGAGGATCCCGAGGAGCCGGCGCTCGGGGTCGACGACCGGCAGGATCTTGCGGCGGCTGGCGACCATGACCTGCGCCGCCTCCGCCAGCGTCGTCTCGGCAGTCACCACGGGCGCGTCCGCGCGCATCACGTCGCCAGCGGTCGCCGACCCGTGCGCGCGGCCGCCCGCGCGCATGAGCGCGCCGACGACGCCCGACCGCGCGGCCTCGCCGACCGATCGCAGGACGTCGGCGTCGGTCACCACGCCGGCGACCCGGCCCTCCGCGTCAACCACGACGGCGCGGTTGAGGCGCGTCGAGGCGACGGCCGTGACGACCTCGGCGAGCGGCGCCGCGACGCCGACGACCGGGGCATCGGTCCGCATGACCTCGCCCGCAGTCCGCGCGCCGGGCTGCGGCGCCCCGGTCGACTCGCGCGGGAACGACTCGGCGACGGCGCGCAGGACGTCGGCCCGCGACAGGATTCCCACGAGGCGGCCCTCGTCGTCGACGACCGGCAGACGCTTGAGGCGCAGCTCGCTCATCCGGCGCGTCGCCGCCTCGACGGTGTCGCGCAGCTTGAGGACCTGCACCTCGCGGTGCATCACGTCGGAGACCCTGCTGTCGGGCAGGGCGTCCAGGACAGCCTCGCGCGCGCCGGCCGGCATCGCCGAGAGCAGCTCGAGC
>JAJZRG010000056.1 GCA_021802825.1 Chloroflexota bacterium | reverse complement strand
CAAGCACCTACTACAGCAGGCCTCAGGCGCACGACATCATGCACCTCGAGTATTTCTATTGGCCGCAATAGGGGGAATGACCGATGAGAGTCCGACGCCCCCTTTCTGCCAAGATCGAGTGAGACACCCGTCCCCTTGGATTAGCTGACGTTGTAGGGCGGGGAGAGGAACCACCACACCCCATGCTCGAACCCCTGGCACCGCGCGCCCTGGTGGGCCATGCTGCGCCGATGCCCGACCCCGAAGTCCGCGAGCGCCCGCTGCGCCGGACGTTCACCGCCGCGTACAAGCTCCGCATCGTCGAGGAGGCGAACGCAGCATCCGAACCCGGCGCCGTCACCGCGCTCCTCCGGCGCGAGGGCCTGTACAGCTCGCACCTCGTCGAGTGGCGCCGGCTGTACCGGGCCGGCGCCCTGTCGGGCCTTGCCCGGCCACGGGGTCGCCCGGCGCCCCACCCGCTGGCGGCCGAGAACGACCGCCTGCGGGACACCATCGACCGCCTTGAAGCGCGCCTCGTCCGGGCCGAGAAGGTGATCGCCGTCCAGGGAAACGTCTCGGCGCTCTTGCGGGAGCTCTCCCTTGGGAGCGCCGATCCGAAGGACGAGCGTTGATCGCTCTCGGGGTCGACGAGCTCGTCCCGGTCATCGGGACCCGGGATGCCTGTCGTGCCATGGCCGTGCCCCGAGCCACCCACTACCGGCGCCACCGGGGACGACGCCACGGACCCCCGAAGCCGCGCCCGGCGCCGCCCCGGGCGCTGTCCGACCCCGAGCGGGCCGCCGTGCTCGCCGAGCTCCACGCCGATCGCTTCGCGGACACGGCCCCGGCTGCCGTGTACGCCACCCTCCTCGACGAGGGCACCTACCTCGCGTCGCAGCGCACGATGTACCGGATCCTCGCCGCGAACGCCGAGGTCCGCGAGCGGCGCGACCAGCTCCGCCACCCGGTCTACGCCAAGCCCGAGCTCCTGGCCACCGGACCCCGCCAGCTCATGAGCTGGGACATCACCAAGCTGCGGGGTCCCGCCAAGTGGACCCACTACCACCTCTACGTGATCCTCGACGTCTTCAGCCGGTACGTGCCCGGCTGGATGGTCGCCACCCGCGAGAGCGCCGTCCTCGCCGAGCGCCTGATCAGGGAGACCGCCGCCAAGGAGGGCATCGAGCCGGGCCAGCTCACGCTCCACGCCGACCGGGGCACCTCGATGCGCAGCAAGGACGTCGCCCTCCTGCTCGCCGACCTCGGGATCGAGCAGAGCCACAGCCGGCCGCACGTCTCCAACGACAACCCGTACAGCGAGGCGGCCTTCAAGACCCTCAAGTACCGGCCGACCTTCCCTGACCGCTTCGGCTCGCTCGAGGACGCCCGGGCCTTCTGCACCACCTTCTTCACCTGGTACAACACCGTCCACCGCCACGCCGGGATCGGCCTGCTCACCCCGGCCGACGTCCACGCCGGACGGGCGCCCGAGATCACCGCGGCCCGTGCCGTCACCCTCGACGCCGCCTACGCGGCCCATCCCGAACGCTTCGTCCGCCGGCCGCCCACGCCGCCAGTGCTGCCCACTGCCGTCTGGATCAACCCGCCGCCGACAAAGGAGACGCCGCCTCAGTAATCTCCACCACCGCGTGTCTCACCGGGCTTGACAAGTTCCGCGCCAGCGGACGCGATCCGGGCGGTCAGTGCTGAGGTCTGCCCGCCGAATGCGAGCCTTCCCGTCATCACCAAGGGGCTCGGACGACCGGCCGTCCCAGACGGCGTGAGAGATATGGGATGGGCTGCGGGTCGAGGAGGCGCCCTACTTCGCGCCCCCGTCCTCGCCCTCGCTCGGCTCGGGCAGCCCAGCACGCGAATCCGGCACGTGTCCCTCCGTCTTCTGCCGCGCCGGGTACCTGCGCCGGCCCGCCCCCGGCTGGCATGGCTGCCGAGGTCGGGCTAGCCCCACCCCCAAGACACCCGCTGCCCGGCTGGGAGTGAGCGACCCGGGAAGGCACAGTCAGGGCATCGAAGCCGATACCGCCGCGAGTCCCAACGGGACGGCGCGCAGTGACCGACCGGGAGGGTTGGGTGCCATGACCATCAGGCGCGGAAGCCTCTACGCAGGTGTCTTTGTCCTGGCCGTGGGCGTTGTGACGCTCGCGGACAGCTCGGGATCGCTGGACCGATCGACCGTCGGTGACGCCGTGGCCGTTCTCTGGCCGGTCGCGGTGATCGCCATCGGCCTGGCGATGCTCCTGCGGCGGACCTCGGCCTCGCTGCCGGCCGGGTTCGTCGCGGCCGCCGCTCCGGGCCTCCTGCTCGGTGGCGCGCTCGTCGCAGCACCGTCGCTGCCCATGCCCTGCAGCCCTTCGCCGCGGGCGAGCACCACGCAGACGCAGCAGGGCAGCATCGACGGCACGGGCGCGATCGACCTTCACCTCGCCTGCGGCGAGCTCCGCGTGGGCACGCAGCCGGGTGCCGCCTGGCGCCTCGACACCACCGACGGCACGAACGCCAGGACCGCGGTCAGCGCCACGTCCCATGGGTTCACCGCCACGTCGCAGGGGCACGCACGCGGATGGGCGCGGGGCCTAGCCCCCGTGACCTGGGTCGCGATCTTGCCGACCGCACCCGCGCTCGACCTCATCGCACAGGTGGATGCCGGTCGCGGCACGCTCGACCTCAGCGGCGCGACGCTCCGGACCGTCGACCTGGGCGTGGACGCCGGCGACCTCCGCGCCGACCTCACGGGCGCCACGCTCGACCGCCTGTCGCTCGAGGCGAACGCGGGCTCGTCGACCCTCACGCTGCCCGCCGACTCATTCACCGGCGACATCAGCGCCAGCGCGGGCTCGGTCGCGGTGTGCGTCCCGGCGGGCCTCGGCCTGAGGGTCGACCAGGAGGCGTCCCTGGGCAGCATCCGGTTCAACGCTCTCGTCCGCAACGGTGACACCTGGACCTCCTCGCAGTCCGGCGCCACTACCAACATCGCCGACCTCAGGGTGAGTGCCAGCGTCGGCAGCGTCACGTTCAATCCCGAAGGAGGATGCAAGTGAACCCGCGCCGTATGTACCGAAGTCACGACCGCCAGCTCGCCGGCGTCGCGGGCGGCATGGCCGAGTACCTCGACGTTGACCCGACGGTAATCCGCATCGGCTGGATCCTGATCACCATCGTGACCGGTGGGCTCGGCCTCATCGCGTACCTCTTGCTCGCGCTCGTGATCCCGACCTCGCCGTACCCTGCCGGTCCGTACTGGCCCGGCCAGCCCGCGGCGACTGGCGGCTGGGCCGCCGCAGGCCCGACCCGCACCCCCGGCTCCACGGCCGGCTGGGCGGGCGCCGCATCCGGCGGCCCCGCCTACGGCGGCCAAGGTCCGGCCCACGGCGGCCAAGGGTGGCAGGTCCCGCCCACGATGCCCCAGTGGCAGTCGTACCCGGCCTCCGTCCGACCGGAGACGCGCGGCCTCGGCGCCGCTGGGATCGCGGGGATCGTGCTCGTCGTCATCGGGGCGCTCGCGCTGATCGATGTCGTCGTGCCGGGCATCCGTGCCGGCGCCGTCATCGGGCCCGCGGTGCTGCTGGCGCTCGGCGCGGCCCTGGTCGCCTCGTCCGTCAGGCGTCGGGTCGATATCCCCGCGGCTCCGGCTGCCTCGTCTGCCGCGGCCCCGGGCGCCGCCCGGGCCTGGGACTCGATCCCCGCGGACATGGCTCCGTGGACGCCAGCGGGCGCCGCGCCTGCCGCCCCGGCCGGCATCGCGAGGCCCACGCCGTCGGCCGACCCTGAGGCCACGTCACGCGACGTCCCGACGGTCGCGGCACCGGCGGCCCCGCACCCCACGGACGCCGCCTGACCCAGTCGGCCAGCGCAACTCGTCGCCCCGCCCGCGCCCAACCGCGCGGGCGAGGCGTTTCGGTGCCCGGCCGACGGCCACGAATCCCTCTCGGTCGCCTCGTGCCTGGCAGCCGCGGCACCCGGCCGCCTGTGCGAGACTCGGGCGCAATCTCGCGGCGGCGGCGCCGCGAGCCCGAAGGGGACCGCTGCATGACGCTCGCGACTCGGCCGCTGGGGACCAGCGGCCTCGACATCACCCCTGTCGGCCTCGGCGCGTGGGCCATCGGGGGCGGCGACTGGAAGTACGGCTGGGGCAGTCAGGACGACCGTGCGTCGATCGCCGCGATCCACCGGGCCGTCGAGCTCGGGCTCAATTGGATCGACACCGCGGCGATCTACGGGATCGGCCACTCCGAGGAGGTCGTCGGTCGGGCGCTGCGCGAGTTGCCCGCGGCGGACCGGCCGCTCGTGTTCACCAAGTGCGGCCGGATCGCGGACCCCGCCCGCCCGGACGACGAGCCGGTCACGACCCTCGAGCCGCGATCGATGCGCCGCGAGCTCGAGGGCTCCCTGCGTCGTCTCGGGCTGGAGCGGATCGACCTCTACCAGTTCCACTGGCCGGACCCGGGGATCACGCCCCTCGAGGACTCGTGGGCCGAGATGGTCCGCTTCGTCGAAGAGGACAAGGTGCGTGCCATCGGCGTGGCCAACTTCACGGTCGGGTTGCTCGACCGCGCGGAGGCGATCCGGCACGTGGACTCCGTGCAGCCGCCGTTCTCGGCCATCCGCCGCGATTCCGCCGCCGACGTCATCCCCTGGGCAGCGGCCCATGGCGCCGGCGTCATCGTCTACAGCCCCATGCAGTCGGGGCTGCTCACCGATTCGTTCACCCGCGAACGGGTCGGCACGATGGGCGAGCGCGACTGGCGGCGCCGCCACCCGAACTTCGCCGAGCCGAAGCTGAGCGCGAACCTGGACCTGCGCGACGCGCTCGCACCGATCGCCGCCCGGCATGCGGCTACCGTGTCCGCGGTCGCGATCGCCTGGACGCTGGCGTGGCCGGGCGTGACGGGGGCGATCGTGGGCGCCCGCAGCGCCGACCAGATCGGCGGCTGGATCGGGGGCGCCTCCGTCCGCCTCGACGCCGACGACCTCGCCTCGATCGCCGCGGCGATCGAGGCGACGGGCGCCGGCAGCGGCCCGACGAGGCCCGACGCGGGCTCGGCGAGCCGGTAGCGGCGGCGGCCCGGGTCCTCCACTCGCCCAGCGAGTGAACCGAACGGCGCCGCGTCCCGGCAGCTCGCCTGACGAGCCGCTTGAACGACGCGGCGATCGCCTCTCTCGCGCAGCAATTCGCTCTGACGCGCGCGTTCCGTGCGCTCAAGGTGCGAGCGGCGGGACGACCCCTAGAGCAGGCAGGTCCGCAGGTCGTACGCCCAGAAGGCGAGCACCTCGCGCCCGATGAGGATCGGCATCTCGAGGATGAGCTTGGGGTCGTGGGCGGGAACCGTCAGCACGTCGATCCCTGCTGCCGCGAACGCCAGCTGCACGCGCGGCAGGTGGTACGCCTGGCTCACCGTGATCAGGGCGCCGTGGGGGAGCGGCACGCTCCCGTCCGCGACCAGCCGCAGGACGTCCGCGACGCTCGCCTCGGTGTTCACGCCAGACCCATCGATCACGACCGCCCCGGCCGGCACCCCCTCCGCGATCGCCACCGCGCGCATCGCCACGGCCTCGTTGACCCCGTCGGCGCCGTCTCCGCCCGACATCACGAGCATCGGCACCAGCCCTGCCCGGTAGAGCTCGACGCCAGTCCGGATCCGGTTGGCCAGGAGCTCCGACGGCTGCCCGTTTGCATACACGCGGGCGCCGAACACGACGGCGGCGTCGGCCGGTCGGCGGTAGTCCGTCGTCCCGAAGAACAGCATCTGCGCCAGCGGGAACAGGATGGCCCAGGCGACGACCGCCACGCCGAGCCCGAGCCGATCGCGCCACGCTGAGGCGAGACCCCGCGCCCAGCCGGACGCCACCGACGCCGCGAGGGCCGCGAACAACAGCGCGATCAGCGCCGAGAGCGGCATCGGGACGAATGGCTGCACGCCACCCGCCGCCACGGCCGAGGCGAACCCGATGGCGTCGCGGACCGCGAGCAGTGCGAACAGCCCGCTGGCGACGCCGGTGGCGACGCGTCGCGCCCGCCCGGCGCGGGGCGCGACGCCCCAGGCCACCAGCAGCACGGCGACGACGACGAGCCCGGCCATCCGCAGACCCGGTGCCGCGGCGTGCAGGTCCAGCAGCCACAGGCTCGTGTCCAGCGTCCGGCCACGCGCCTGGCCCGCGACCCCGATCAGCAGGAATACGCCGGCAAACAGCGCTGCGGCCCGCAGCGCGATGCCGATCACGATCCCCGCCTTCGCGCGCACGGCGCCCAGACGGCTCGGCAAGCCGCCCTGTGATGCCTCCCCCACGAGCGCGAGCCCCGGCTACGCGGTCCGGCCCAGGATGTCCAGCAGCATCGCGACGAACTTGCGCTCGTCCGCGTCCATCGCGAAGTGCACGTTGGCGGGCCTGCGGCTGCGGAACCGGAAGTCGCACACTGTCCGGCCCACCGACAGCTCGCCGCCGGTCTCCACGTCCACGGGGATGAACTGCGTCGTGATCACCGAGGGGTCGATGATGGCGCACACCGCCAGCGCGTCGTGGACCGGCGCCGCGCCCGCACGGTGCATCGGCTGGGTAGCGTCATAGCCATCGATGCGCTGGAGCACGAAGCGCGCCGCCGCCTCGCCCGCTGGCGTGCCCAGCGCCCGCAGCCGACCGGCGTCCTCGGTCGAGACCAGCGCGCGGTGCGTGGCGTCGAGCGGGACCAGCCGGATGGGTCGCCCGCAGTTGACCACGATCCGCGCGGCCTCCGGGTCGAGCCAGATGTTGAACTCCGCCGACGCCGTCGAGTTCCCGTGGTCGTGGGCGCCGCCCATGATCACGATCTCGGGGATCTTGGGCAGGATCGCCGGCTCCTTCTGGATGGCCGTGGCGATGTTGGTCAGCGGCCCGACAGGCACCAGCGTGATGTCCCCGTCCGACGCGAGCAGCGTGTCGATCAGCCAGTCCACGGCGTGGCCGGGCTGGGGCTTGAGGGTCGTCGGCGGCAGGTCGAGCAGGTCGCCGTGGATTCGGCTGGCCGGGTTGAGCTGCTGCATCTGCGGCCGGGCGAGCGGGCGCGACATCCCGCGGTGGACGGGCACCTGCGGCATCCCGATCCACTCGAACACGCGCAGCGTGTTCTCGGTCGTGCTGTCGATTCCGGTGTTGCCGTTGACCGTCGTCGCGCCGACGAGCTGGATGTCGGGCGAGAGCGCGGCGGTCATGAGCGCGACCGCATCGTCGGTGCCGGTGTCCACGTCGAGGATGATCTTGGTTGCCATGCGCGCAGTGTGCCCGAGCGGTGGTCGTTGCGGGGGCGCGATCGGTCGTGAATCAGGACTCGCGGGGCGGCTCGTCGGTCGCCGGCACCGTCTGCGCGGCGTGCCGACGGAGGCGCAGGCCGGCCCACGCGATCGCCCCAGCGAGCACCGCGAGCCAGACCGTGAGCAGGGCGGCCAGGACGATCCCGGCGAGCGCCAGGGAGACCCCATCCCGTGCGCCCGTCAGGCCCCTGACGGCGCCTGAGAGCTCGGCCACTGGGGAGCGCATCTCGCGCACTTGGCTGGCGATGTGTGTGGCATCGCTGGCGTCCTGGCTCAGGTTCGCGGCCAGCCTGGTCGCGTCTTCCTGGAACGTCCGGACCCGCGTCGCCATGTCGTGCAGCTGGGACACGGCCGTCGTGAACGGCCGCTGGCCGAAGAGCGAGACGTCGAGCGAGGACGCCAGCGAGTCCGAGGTGGCCGCGAGCTCGCCCAGCGCGTCCACGGCATGGGCCACGCTGTCGCGCGAGGTCGCGAGCGTCGTGGCGCCATGGTCCACGCTCGTCGCCACGCTGTCCATCGTGAGCGTGAGATCCGTCAGGGCGGCGGCAACGCGGTCCTGCCCCGCCACGATCCGATCGTCGAGCGTCCTCGCCGTGGCCAACCCGGCCACGAGCGTCACCGCGACGAGCGCGGCGAGCAGCAGGCCGACGATGCCGAAGGCGAGCATCACGGTCCCGAGCCGCTGCCGGTCCACGCCCAGCCACTCCACCTGGGGGATGGTACGTGGGGATCGGGCTCTCGGCGTGCGAGACGAGCCGTGAAGCGCGACGCCCGCCTCTCGTCACGCTTGTACCCTGTGCCCACCACACGGAGGAGCGCATGGAGCGGATCGGGTTCTGCGGACTGGGCACCATGGGGTCGGCGATGGCCGGCAACCTGCGCAAGGCGGGGTTCGAGGTGACGGTCTGGAACCGCTCGCCCGGCAAGGCGGGCGAGCTCGTGGCAGCCGGTGCCCGAGAGGCGTCGTCGCCGGCCGAGGTGGCGCGCAACGCCGACATCGTGGTCACCTGCGTCTCGGACACGCCCGACGTCGAGGCCGTCCTGTTCGGCCCCGAGGGCGTCGCGGCCGGGCTTGCCTCGGGCGGCATGGTCATCGACTGCTCAACGATCTCGCCCGACGCCACGCGCGGTTTCGCGACCCGCCTCGCCGACCAGGGCGTCGGCTTCGTGGACGCGCCGGTGTCCGGTGGCTCCGAGGGCGCGCACAAGGCCACGCTGACCATCTTCACGGGCGGAACCGAGGCCGACGTCGAGCGCGCCCGGCCCGTCCTCGCCGCCATGGGCAAGACCATCACGCATTTCGGCCCCGCGGGCGCAGGGCAGGCCGTCAAGGCGGTCAACCAGGTCGTGATCTCCGGGGTCTACCTCGCGGTCGCCGAGGGCGTGGTCCTCTCGATGAAGGCGGGCCTGGACCCGCAGGCGGTGGTCGCGGCGCTGGGAGGCGGCGTGGCGGGCTCGTGGATCCTCGCCAACCGCAGCGCCAAGATGGTCAACAACGCCTACCCCCTGGGCTTCAAGACCGCGCTCCACCTCAAGGACCTGGGGATCGCGCTCGAGATGGCGCGCTCGCTGGGCGTCACCCTCCCGGTCGCCGGCCTCGCCGCCCAGTTGGAGGCGGGACTGCTGGCCCGCGGCTACGGCGACGAGGACATGTCCAACCTCGCCCGCCCCATCCGCCAGCTCTCGGGCATGGAGGGCTAGCGCTCAGGGCACCGCCGCGTCGCGTCCGCACGGCCGCTGGGAGCCACCTGCTGCTCCGGTGCCACTCGGCGGCCGACTCGCTGATCCGGGCGCCGCTCGCTGCGCGGAGGAATGGGAACGCCGACGCGTCCATCCGCTCGCCACCCGAGCGGGGCGCCTCGCCTGCGCGCCCCGGCAACCGGCTGGCGAGTCACCGGGAACGGCGGTGTGTCGGATCGCCCGCCGGGCGAGCGGCAGCGGCGCCGCTCGCGGGTGCACAACCGGCAGCGGCGCCGCTCGCGGGTGCCACAGCAAGCCGCCGCCCGGCCAGCAGAAGCCGCGCACGTGAACGAGCCCGCGCGTATGGCGCGGACCCCGATCGCGAGGAGCGAGGCGCGAGGAGCGGCGAGCGAGGACCTACTCGACCACGGGCCCCAACGACGGCGTCAGCAGCACGGGCACGCCCAGCTTGTGCGCGTACACGGGGCGGAAGCGATTGCTGTCCCACTGGTCGGGCTGGACACGGCGCGGGGGCTTGGCCGTCTCGGCCAGCGACACGTGGGCGTACTTGCCGTCGCGAATGGCGGTCATGCGGCCGCTGACACCGTCGGCGATGAGGTCCATGGCCACATTGGCGAAGGTGGACGCGACCATCGAGTCGAACATGTCGGGCTCGCCGGAGCGCAGGTCGTAGGTCAGCTCCGAGGCCACGCTCTCGATCCCGGTCCGCGCCTTGAGCTCGCTCGCCAGCGCCTCGCCGATGTTGACCTTGTGCTTGTGCCCGAAGGCGTCGGCCTCGCCCGTCTCCTGCATCTGGGCGCCCTTCCAGACCGCCCCCTCGGCCGTGATGACCATCGCGTACCGGCTGGGATTGTTGCGGTGGTCCTCCTTGAGGAGCGCGGCCAGCGCGTCGAGGTCGTACTCGAACTCCGGCACCACGCAGCGCGTGGAGGTCACGTACGCCGTGTACAGGGCGGTGAACCCGGCATCTCGACCGAAGATGCGGAACACGCCGATCCGCTCGTGGCTGCCCAGCGTGCTGCGCTGGCGGTTCACGATCTCCTTGGCGCGCGTGATCGCCGACGAGAAGCCGATGCAGTACTCGGTCCCGTTGACATCGTTGTCCATCGTCTTCGGGATTGCCACCAGCGGCAGGCCCCGGGAGTAGAGGACCGACGAGAACGACAGGGTGTCGTCGCCGCCGATCGTGACCAGGTGCGTCAGGCCGAGATGCTCAATGGTGTCCAGGACGTGGTCTGTGAGGTCGTAGACGCCCTCGGAGGTCTGCTTGTCGGCGAGCGTCTTGGGGTCGAGCCAAGCGGGCAGGCTCTCCTCGCGCATCTTGCGCGGATTGGTGCGTGACGAGTGGAGGATCGTGCCGCCGGTCCGGTCGATGGCCCGGGTGTTGATGCGATCGAGAACGCGGACGTACTCGGGGTCGAGCTCGGCAGTGCGGCGCTGGTGCGTCAGGCCCTCCCAGCCGCGGCGAATGCCCAGGACCTCGAAGCCCAGGTCCGTCGCTCGGTAGACGACGCTCTTGATGACCGCGTTGAGGCCGGGGACGTCGCCGCCCCCAGTGAGGATGCCGATCCGTCGAGGTGCAGCCATGGGTGCAGGCTCCAGTGATTTCGGGTCGACCGACGGCCGACTCGTTGCTGGTGGTGGGCGCAGCGCAACGCGGAGCGCCGGACCGGTCGCCCCACGCCCGGGCAGGCTCGGACCCGGGCCATCCTATCGTGGCTCGAGGTGGTTATGATCGGGGACATGAACTACGAGCTGTTCATGGGCGAGGCGCTCGCGGAGGCGCGTGCGGCAGCAGGGCGCGGCCGGCCGGCCGTGGGCGCGATTGCCGTCATGGACGAGGCGATGGTGGCCCGCGGCCGCAGCCGCGCGGGCGACGCCGACGACCCGACTGCCCACCCGGTGATGACCGTCCTGCGCGAGGCCGCCCGGCGCCTCGGCACGCTGCGCCTGCCGGACGTCACCGTGTTCACCACGCTCGAGCCCTGCGCGATGTGCGTCGGTGCGCTGCTGGCCTGCGATGCCGCGGCCCTGGTCTACGCCGCCCCCAATCCCGTCGAGGGCGCCGCGGGGAGCGTGCTCCAGTTGGCGCAGCACCCCTCGCTCGGGCGCCGGCTCCAGGTGGTGTCGGGGATCCGGCGCGAGGAGGCTGAGGACCTCGCGGGCATCCCGTCCGAGGTCCCCACGGGCGCCTGACGGCGCATCATCCCAGGCGGCCGGAAGGAGCCTCGGGCGCCCTTGCGGGGGCCAACTCGCCCGCGTTTGCTATCCTCTCGCGCGGAGAGGTGTCCGAGTGGTTGATGGTGCCGCTCTCGAAAAGCGGTGTGCGAAAGCACCGTGGGTTCGAATCCCACCCTCTCCGCCACTTGCAGCAATCCAGACCCGGCGGTGACCCCGTCGGGTCTTGCTATGCTTCGCCGCGGAGAGGTCGCCTAGTGGCCTAGGGCGCCGCACTGGAAATGCGGTATGGGGCAACCCATCGCGGGTTCAAATCCCGCCCTCTCCGCCAGTTCACCAGCAGCGCCTGAGGCCCCTTCCGGCATGGCGGAGCCCGCCCAGTTCACGGGTCGTGCGGCTCCCGGCGGCCGTCCGCGATCAGCGATGGTCGTTGGAGCGCTTATCGTCGCCTCCCTCGGGCTGGCGGTCGCCAAGCCCTGGGAGCAACCTCGGCCGTCCCCACCACCGTCAGCTGCGGTGGCGGTCCCGAGCGTGACGCCGACGGGAGGGGGCACCCTCCCCATCCAGGCCCCGCCGACGCCGACCCCGGTCTTCCCCTTGCGGATCCCCTTCACGCTCAGGCCGCCGCCCGCCACCGGCGCGCCGTGGACCGACATCCGCTGGCAGCACGTCGACGCGACGCATCCCCTCGCGCATTTCGGCACCGCCCTTCGCTGGGCTGGCGGCTACGCATCCCTTGGCGACGACGGGATGGGGGGCACGCGGCTCTGGACGTCGCCGGACGGGCACGCATGGAACCCGATCGGGAGCGGTACCGCCACGACCTTCTGGCCGGGCGTCCACGTCGAATCCGTCGCCCCGCTCGGTCGTCGGCTGCTCGCGGTGACGTCGCTCCCAGCCCCCCTGTCGCCGGCCAACCCGCCGTCGTCTGATCCCGCATCGGCCGGCCCGTCGGCGCCCCAGTCGGTTGTGTTTGCTTCGTGGCTCTCCGAGGACGGCTCAGCCTGGCAGATGCGAGGAGGCCCGATCCTAACCCAGCCGACCCGGCTCAGCGGGCCCGTCCTCGTCGCCGGCTCAGGCGACCACGCGGTCATCGGCTGGGATGCGTGGCCGGAGCCGGGCGGTGAGACGAGCGGGCATCTGGCCGTGACGGCTGACGGGGCAAGCTGGCAACCGCTTCCGGCGAGCGCCCTCCCGTCCGGCTTCCAAGTCACCGCCCTGGTGGCCGCGCCCGGTGGCGGCTTCCTTGCCGCCGGCAAGTCGGTCGCCGATGGCCTCGCCAGCGCGGCGCTCCTGCGGTCCGACGCGACGGGCCAGGCCTGGACTCCCGTTGCCTTGCCGCAGGACCTTGCGTTCGAGGCCGGGGCGCGGGCCAATGTGGTCTGGCGGCTGGTCGTCGCGGCCGGAGGCGTGCTCGCGATCGGCGACAGCTCGGCGCGAGAGCTCTGGTGGTGGTCGGCCGACGGCCGGCGCTGGACCGCCGTGCCGGGTTTCGACCCCGTCGGGGCCTCCGGCTGCCCGGGCTCGAGTCAGGGTTGCGGCGCCTATGCCGATGGCATGGTCGCGGGCGATTGTGGGCGCGCCGTGGCTGTCGGCGGGGCAGTGGGCCACGCCGCACTCACGGCCTGGGTGTCGGCGGATGCACGGCACTGGCGGCGCCTCGGGTCGCTGGGCGTCGTGCCCCGGGATCGGCCGAGCGGGATCACGCTGCTGCCGGGGGGCATCGTCCTCCTCGGCAGCACGGGTGCCTGGTACGGCGAGGCGGTGTCGGGGCGCTGACCGGCGCGAGCCGATCGGTTCCCGCCCGCCCGCCTGCTATCATCGCCGGGCCGTGCTAGGCGGGGAACTAGCGGTGCCCTGTACCTGCAATCCGCTCCAGCAGGGCTGAATTCCCTCCCGAGGTCGGCGCTCTCGAGAGCCGACGGCGTTCGCGACGATGAGGGCCGGGTCCCGCGCAGCGGAGACTCGTGAACCGTGTCAGGTCCGGAAGGAAGCAGCACTCAGCGATGAGCTCCGGGTGCCGCGGAACGGCCTGGTCCGAGCCGCGACCGCTCGCTGGGCGCGGGGGCGTCCGTATCGACGGAGGGTGCACGGCATAACCTTCTCTCGCCTCGCGCGCTCGGCGCGCACAGCCGGACGCAGGAGCCGCGTTGACCGAAGGCATCGCCCACCAGGCGCTCTACCGCCGATGGCGAGCCCAGACGTTCTCGGAGATCGTCGGGCAGGAGGCGGTGGTCGCGACGCTGCGCAACGCCGTGCTCACGGGAAGGGTCGCGCACGCGATCCTATTTACCGGACCCCGGGGAACGGGCAAGACGTCGCTCGCCCGGATCCTCGCCAAGGCGGTCAACTGCTCTAATCTCGCGCCCAACGGGGACCCCTGCGACCGGTGCGCGGCCTGCGTGTCCATCCGCGACGGGCGGGCGCTCGACCTCGTCGAGATCGACGCCGCCTCGAACCGCGGCATCGACAGCATCCGCGACCTGCGCGACCGGCTGGCCTACGCGCCCCAGGACCTCCGCCGCAAGGTCTACATTCTCGACGAGGCCCACCAGATCACCAAGGACGGCTGGAACGCGCTCCTCAAGTCGCTCGAGGAGCCGCCCGACTTCGTGACGTTCATGTTCGCGTCCACGCATCCGCAGGACTTCCCGCCGGCCATCCTGTCGCGGGTCCAGCGGTTTGACGTGCGGCGGCTCACCGTGGCGGAGATCGCCGGCAAGCTGGACCGGATCCTGGCGGCAGACGGGCGGGACGTGGATCCCGAGGCGGTGCGGCTCGTCGCCCGACTTGCGGCCGGCGGGATGCGCGACGCCGAGTCGATCCTCGACCAGCTGCTCAGCTCCACCTCGGGGCGGATCGAGGCCGAGGCCGTCCGGGACCTGCTCGGCCTCGCGGACGCCGAGGCGGTCCGGGGCTATCTCGTCGCGCTCGTGACGGGCGACGCGGCCGGCGGCATCGGCGTGCTCGACGTCCTCGAGGAGCGCGGCCGGGACCTGCGGGTGTTCCTTGACCAGGCCGTCGAGGCGCTGCGCGCGCGGATCCTCGACGACGTGGGGCAGGGGCGGCCGGTCGAGCCCGCCGTGGTCGCGGCGGCGCGGCGAATGGCAGCCGTGGACATCTCGCGGCTGGGCGCCGGCGGCCTGCGCCTCCAGCTCGAGCTCGCGCTGCTCGATTCGTCGATCGCGTCAGCCGGTCCGCCAGGGGCCATCGCGCCGGCGCCGGTCCCGGGCTCTGCCCCAGGGGCCGCGTCGGCACCGGTTCCTGGGTCGGCCCCGGGGGCAGCGGTCAGGCCACCGACGGGCGTCGAGGCCCGGAGCGTCGCGGACAGCACACCCAGACCAGCGAGATCGGCTGCCTCGTCCCCGGCGACGCCCGAACCGACGGCTGCGCCGGCAGCCAGGACCGGAGCCACCCCGCCCGAACCGACGCCTGTGCCGGCAGCCAGGACCAGAGCCACCCCGCCCGCCACGCGCCCGCGAGCGGGCGAGCCCGAGCACAAGCCGGACGGCCCGCCCGAGCGCCTGCCAGTCGCCCCGGCCGAGGCCACTCCGGCAGCCCCGACCGAGACCAGGCCCGCGAGCCCCGGCGACACCGACCTCGAGCGCCTGCGCCACGGCTGGCCGCAGGTCATCTCGATCATCGGCGCCAACCCGTCGCTGCGGCCGCTCATCCTCGACTGCCGGCCCATCGGCGTCGAGGCCAACGTCGTGACGCTCGCATTCCCCGAGGAGAAGGCGTTCTTCAAGGACATCGCCGAGCGCCGCCGGGCGAACCTCGAGACGGGTCTCGCGCAGTTCCTGGGCCATGACGTGGGCGTGCGCTGTGTGGCCGCCAACTTCGAGCTCGTGCCGCCGCTCCCGTCTGACGTGGACGAGGCGCACATCCTCGACGAGGCGCACCGCATCTTCGCGGAGGACCTCGCGGACGTGCCGGAGATCACCTGACCATCGGCCGAAAGCCGCCCCGTCCAGCGCGCGGCGCCTGCTTGGGCGAGACTGGGCGCCAACGCCCCACAACCCGGAGGATCGATACATGGGCATGGCCAACCTGCAGCGCATGGCGATGCAGATGCAGCAGGACATGGCGCGCGTGCAGGCGGAGCTTGAGACGCTCACGGTTGAGGGCACGGCGGGCGGCGGGGTCGTCAAGGCGACGGTCACGGGCAAGCAGGTGCTGACGGCGCTCGTCATCGACAAGGACGCGGTGGACCCCGACGACGTCGAGATGCTCCAGGACCTCGTGCTGACCGCCGTCAACGAGGCCCTCGACGCCTCGCGAGAGCTGGCCGAGAAGAAGCTGGGCGCGGTCACGGCCGGCCTGCGGATCCCGGGACTGGGCTGACCGCCCGTGGCCTCGCCGGTCATCGAGCCCGTCGCCCGACTCATCGAGGCTTTCTCCCGGTTGCCCGGGATCGGCCCCAAGACGGCGCAACGCCTGACATACCACCTCCTGCGCGCCCCCGATGCCGAGGCCCGGGCCCTCGCGCGCGCGCTGGTGGCCGTGCGGGACGAGGTGATGTTCTGCGACCGGTGCTTCAACATCAGCGATGCGCCGGTCTGCCCGATCTGCCGGGACCCCGGGAGGGAGATCGGTCGGCTGTGCGTTGTCGAGGAGCCGCTCGACGTGCTGGCGATCGAGCGCACGGGCGAGTTCCGAGGGCGCTACCACGTCCTCCACGGCGCCATCAGCCCCATCGACGGCATCGGCCCCGACCGGCTGCGCATCCGAGAGCTCCTCGAGCGCGTGGACGAGGCCTCATCGGACGGCGAGCGGATCGAGGAGGTCATCCTGGCCACGAATCCGACCCTCGAGGGCGAGGCGACCGCGATGTACCTCGGTGAGCGGCTCGAGGGCCGCGTGGGCGCCGTCACGCGCATCGCGCGCGGCCTCCCGGTGGGTGGTGACCTCGAGTACGCCGACGACGTGACCCTGATCAGGTCGTTCCAGGGCCGGAGGGCGCTGTAGGTGCGCGAAATCGTGTTC
Organism: Chloroflexota bacterium; assembly: GCA_021802825.1. Taxonomy (GTDB): domain Bacteria; phylum Chloroflexota; class Limnocylindria; order Limnocylindrales; family CSP1-4; genus CAIXZV01. The sequence goes on along the minus strand of JAJZRG010000056.1, from coordinate 5,044 downwards.
GAGTTGTTGCTGCGACTGGTCAAGCCGATCATCGCCGCCGTGATCGGTCTGGCGTTCTGGCTGCTGGCCAGCGGACCGGGAGGTGCCTCGGCGTCAGCCGAGCTCGCACTGCTGTGTTTCGTTGCTGGCGGGATGGTGATCCTGCTTGTGGGAGAGGGTCCCATCTGATACCTCGGGAACCCACTGCGGCCCCCGGAAGTATCCGTTTGACAGGGGTTCGCACGTTCCCTAATATCTCGCATCGCGCCTCAAGAACCCGAGGCCACCGGTCTCCCGGCCCCACAGCTGGGACCCCCGCCCCGTTTGACACGGGGAGCGAACTGCGCCACAATGAGCAGTCCGCGCTCCGGGCGGTAAAGGCCGGGCGCTGCACCTTAACAACTGAAGAGTGGTAGGAACTCAGTACGAGAACTGCCTGGACAAACCCTCGAGATTTCACTCAATCGCAAGGTTGAGTTTTCGCGGAGAGTTTGATCCTGGCTCAGGATAAACGCTGGCGGCGTGCATGAGACATGCAAGTCGAACGAACGAGCTTGCTCGTTAGTGGCAAACGGCTGAGTAACGCGTAGGTGACCTGCCCTGAAGTGGGGGATAACGGCCCGAAAGGGTTGCTAATACCGCATGTGGCGACGTTTTCATTGACGTCATCAAAGCCGCGAGGCGCTTCAGGAGGGGCCTGCGTCCGATTAGCTCGTTGGTGGGGTAATGGCTCACCAAGGCGACGATCGGTAGGTGGTCTGAGAGGACGATCACCCAGACTGGGACTGAGACACGGCCCAGACTCCTACGGGAGGCAGCAGTCGGGAATTTTGCTCAATGGGCGAAAGCCTGAAGCAGCAACGCCGCGTGCGGGATGAAGGCCTTCGGGTTGTAAACCGCTTTTACCAGGGACGATGATGACGGTACCTGATGAATAAGTCACGGCTAACTACGTGCCAGCAGCCGCGGTAATACGTAGGTGACCAGCGTTGTCCGGATTTACTGGGCGTAAAGAGCGCGCAGGCGGTCGTTCAAGTCGAGTGTGAAAGCCCCCGGCTCAACTGGGGAGGGTCACTCGATACTGATCGACTCGAAGGCAGGAGAGGGAAGCGGAATTCCCGGTGTAGTGGTGAAATGCGTAGATATCGGGAGGAACACCAGTGGCGAAGGCGGCTTCCTGGCCTGTTCTTGACGCTGAGGCGCGAAAGCTAGGGGAGCAAACGGGATTAGATACCCCGGTAGTCCTAGCCGTAAACGATGGACACTAGGTGTTGGTGGTATCAACCCCACCAGTGCCGAAGCTAACGCATTAAGTGTCCCGCCTGGGGAGTACGGCCGCAAGGCTAAAACTCAAAGGAATTGACGGGGCCCCGCACAAGCAGCGGAGCGTGGGGTTTAATTCGATGCAACGCGAAGAACCTTACCAGGGCTTGACATGACCAGGAATCCGGCGGAAACGTCGGCGCCCCGCAAGGGGCCTGGCCACAGGTGTTGCATGGCTGTCGTCAGCTCGTGTCGTGAGATGTTGGGTTAAGTCCCGCAACGAGCGCAACCCCTACCGTGTGTTGTATCACTCACACGGGACTGCCGAGAGAAACTCGGAGGAAGGCGGGGATGACGTCAAGTCAGCATGGCCCTTACGTCCTGGGCTACACCCACGCTACAATGGCCGGTACAACGGGCGGCGAAACCGCGAGGTGGAGCAAATCCCTTAAAGCCGGTCTCAGTTCGGATTGTTGGCTGCAACTCGCCAGCATGAAGCCGGAGTTGCTAGTAACCGCCGGTCAGCATACGGCGGTGAATATGTTCCCGGGGCTTGTACACACCGCCCGTCACGTCATGAAAGCTGGCAACACCCGAAGCCGGTGGGCCAACCCGCAAGGGAGGCAGCCGTCGAAGGTGGGGTCGGTGATTGGGACGAAGTCGTAACAAGGTAGCCGTACCGGAAGGTGCGGCTGGATCACCTCCTTTCTAGGGAGATCCGAGTCATGGCCATACGGTGAGGTCATGGCGTTGATGGCTCCCAGGTTGATCGCCCGATCGTTCGCACCTCTAGCCGAGTGGGGTGCGCCGGCGCAAGCCGGAGATCGACCGGCGACTCGGTGAGACACCGTAACCGGGCATGTTCAAACGGCCTTGTTCCTACCACTCTTCAAGGGTTAATCGGTGCAGCCGCCCTGCGGCCGGCGCTCGGGGCGCATAGCTCAGCTGGTTAGAGCGCGGCCCTGATAAGGCCGAGGTCCCTGGTTCGAGTCCAGGTGCGCCCACCACTCCCAGTCCACCGGGTACGCGGGGACGTAGCTCAGTTGGCAGAGCATCTCCTTTGCAAGGAGAGGGTCAGGAGTTCGAGTCTCCTCGTCTCCACCATCTTGGCTCGCTGAGAGGACCTGGAACACCCACCTTCAAATCGAATACCTGACCGGACGTGCGCTGGTGCGTTCGGGCCCACAATCCCCTGGTCTGTGCGCTCAACCTATTGAGCCCACAGACCAGCGGACTCGCTGGGGGACCGGCCAGGCCGGCCTCGAACCGCTTCGGCGGTGCACCTTAACAACTGGATAGATGACGGCAGTAAAGAGCGATCGAACCGACCGTAAGGTCGGAGTGATCAGTATTCGCCGTGATAATGGAGAACCCGATCGATCACACCTGACACTGACCGCCTGGTCAGATGCTGGGTGGAGGTCAAGCTACACAGGGCACGAGGTGGATGCCTTGGCGCCAAGAGCCGATGAAGGACGTGGCAGGCTGCGTTAAGCCCCGGGGAGTCGCGAGCAGACGTTGATCCGAGGATGTCCGAATGGGGAAACCCGTCTGGGGTCATGCCCAGTCACCCATGGTTGAACACATAGGCCATGCGGAGGTAAGCCAGCGAACTGAAACATCTCAGTAGCTGGAGGAAAAGAGATCATTCCCTTAGTAGTGGCGAGCGAAACGGGAATAGCCCAAACCAGTTCAGCGCGATAGGCGGCAGCCGTTTCTGAGCTGGGGTTGTAGGAGTCGATCATTGGGTCCCTGCCAGGACCCTGCAGAGTTACAAAACCGGACGCTAGTCGAACTCACCTGGAACGGTGGGCCAGAGCGGGTGAGAGCCCCGTAGACGAAAGCGTGGCCGGTCTCTGGATTGACCACCTGAGTACCACGTGGAAGGTCTCTCATGTGGGAAACTAGGCGGACCACCGTCTAAGGCTAAATACTCTTGGCGACCGATAGCGAACGAGTACCGTGAGGGAAAGGTGAAAAGCACCCCGGAAGGGGAGTGAAATAGTACCTGAAACCACGTGCCCACAAGCAGTCAAAGCGTGTTGCCCCGCAAGGGATAGCGTGATGGCGTGCCTTTTGAAGAATGAGCCGACGAGTTACTTGTGTGTGGCAAGGTTAAGTCCGAGAAGGACGCAGCCGGAGCGAAAGCGAGTCTGAATAGGGCGCGAGTCGCACGCAGTAGACCCGAAACCGAGTGACCTATCCATGGGCAGGGTGAAGCGGGAGTAATGTCCCGTGGAGGCCCGAACCCACCAGCGTTGAAAAGCTGGGGGATGACCTGTGGATAGAGGTGAAATGCCAATCGAACTCGGAGATAGCTGGTTCTCCCCGAAATAGCTTTAGGGCTAGCCTCAGGCGTTCAATCGCGGGGGTAGAGCACTGGATGGGCTAGGGGGCTTCCCGCTTACCAACCCCAACCAAACTCCGAATCCCGCGATTCTAGAGCCTGGGAGTCAGACTGCGAGGGCTAAGCTTCGTGGTCAAAAGGGAAACAGCCCGGACCGTCAGCTAAGGTCCCTAAGTCCATGCTAAGTGGTAAAGGATGTGGATCCGCATTGACAACCAGGATGTTGGCTTAGAAGCAGCCACCATTGAAAGAGTGCGTAACAGCTCACTGGTCAAGTGGTTCTGCGCCGAAAATTCAACGGGGCTCAAGCATGGCACCGAAGCTACGGACTTGCCGCAAGGCGAGTGGTAGGGGAGCGTTCTGCAGGCAGTGAAGGTCGACCGTGAGGACGGCTGGAGCGTGCAGAAGTGCGAATGTCGGCATTAGTAGCGAGATGTGGGTGAGAATCCCACACGCCGTAAGCCTAAGGTTTCCTGAGGAAGGCTCGTCCACTCAGGGTTAGTCGGGCCTAAGCCGAGGACGAACGTCGTAGGCGATGGACATCCGGTTGATATTCCGGAACCACCAAAGGATCGTTTGCACCGCAAGGTGTCGCCCCGGGGTAGGGGCTTGGGGGATGGCCGGCACAGCCGGTCGAGCCCAGGAACCGAGCCGGGGTGAGAGCAAGGGCATGACACGGAACGGTAGTTCGAGCGCGTTTTGGCTATACGCGTCTAAGCCGGTAGGGGGAGTGGACAGGCAAATCCGTCCGCTCATTTCAACCCCGAGCAGCGAATGAAAGGGCATTAGCCCGATTCGAGTGAGCCGATCTGGCAAGAAAAGTGTCTAGCGAGATCCCAGGTGCCCGTACCGCAATCCGACACAGGTAGGCGGGTAGAGAATACCAAGGCGATCGGGAGAACCCTCGTTAAGGAACTCGGCAAAATGGCCCCGTAACTTCGGGAGAAGGGGCGCTTCGCAACTGCTGCTTGCAGCGGTTGATCGAAGCCGCAGTGAAATGGCCCAGGCGACTGTTTAGCAAAAACACAGGTCTCTGCGAAAGCGAAAGCTGACGTATAGGGGCTGACGCCTGCCCAGTGCCGGAAGGTTAAGAGGAGGGGTGCAAGCTCTGAATCGAAGCCCCGGTAAACGGCGGCCGTAACTATAACGGTCCTAAGGTAGCGAAATTCCTTGTCGGGTAAGTTCCGACCCGCACGAATGGCGTAACGGTCTGGGCGCTGTCTCAACGAGGGATCCGGCGAAGTTGAAGTACCTGTGAAGATGCAGGTTACCCGCGCTAGGGCAAAAAGACCCCGTGGAGCTTTACTGCACCCTGACATTGAATTGGGGTTCAGCTTGTGTAGGATAGGTGGGAGGCTGAGAAGCTGGGGCGCTAGCCTCGGTGGAGCCGACGTTGAAATACCACCCTGGTTGGATTTCGGTTCTAACCGCGACCCGTAAGCCGGGCGCAGAACA
>JAJZRG010000002.1 GCA_021802825.1 Chloroflexota bacterium | reverse complement strand
GCACGAGCACCTGGACCAGGAAGCGGAGGTGCCCGCAGCCGTCGATGAACGCCGCGTCCCGCAAGTCCTGCGGGAAGGTCAGGAAGGCCTGGCGGAGCAGGAACGTCCCGAATCCGGTGGCCAGGAAGGGCAGGACCAGCGCGGGGTAGGTGTTGATCAGCCCGGCGTCGGCCATCATCAGGTAGTTCGGGATGATGATCGCCTCCCAGGGCACCATCATGGTGGCCAGGAACAGCCCGAACCAGAATCGCTTCCAGGGCATGCGCAGGAAGGCGAAGCTGTAGGCCGCGAGGGTCGCGGTCAGCAGCTCGGCGATCGTGATGGTGCCCGACTGGATGATGCTGTTGAGGTACTGCTGCCCGAGGGGGATCAGGCCGAAGACCGTCTGGTAGTTCTGCGGGTGGAGCTCGTGGGGGTAGAGCGACGGGGGGAAGCTGTTGATGTCCCCGGGCGTCATGAGGCTTCCGGCGATGGTGTAGTAGAGGGGGAAGACGATCACGATCGCCACGATCGTCAGCACCAGGTAGATCAGGACGCGGCCGACAGCACCTGCTGGATCGGCGCGTGCGGACCGGAGCCAGCCCTTCATCGGTGCCCGCTCATCGATAGAACACCCGCCGCTCGAGGATCCCGAACTGGATCGTGGTGATCACCAGGACGACGAGCAGAAGCACGACCGCCTCGGCCGACGCGAAGCCGAAGTCGCTGCTGCCGAAGGCGAACGCCCTGGAGTAGATGCTGTAGACCAGGGTCGTCGTGGAGTCGCTCGGGCCGCCGCGGGTCAGGATGTAGATCTGGCCGAAGCTCTGCAGCGACTGGATGGTCGAGACGACGATCAGGAAGAAGAGCTGCGGGGCCAGCAGCGGCAGCGTGATCGAGCGCGCGAGCCGCCAGCCGCTCGCGCCGTCCAGACGGGCCGCCTCGTACAGCTCGTCCGGGATCGCGCCAAGACCCGCCGCCAGCACGAGCAGGTCGTAGCCGAGCTGCAGCCAGACCGTGGCGATCGCGATCGAGACCAGGGCGATGCCGGGGTCGGTGAGCCAGTTGAGCCCGGCCGAGCCCAGCTGGTACAGGAAGCCGTTCAGGACGCCGACGGCCGAGTTGAAGAGGACCGAGAACACGACGGCAGACGTCGCCACGCTGAAGGCGAAGGGCAGCGCGAAGGCGGTCCGGAAGAAACGGATGCCGCGGATCCGCGCGGTTAGCAGGAGGGCCAGGCCCAGGGAGATGCCGATCCCGGGAACGACCGTCAGGATCGCGAACGAGAACGTGGTCCACAGCACGAGGCGGAAGTCCGGTCCCGTCAGCATCGCAACATAGTTCTTGAGCCCGACGAAGAGCGTCGGTCGACCGATGATGTCGTTGCTGTGGACCGAGAGGCTGAGGGACTGGGCCAGCGGGTAGAAGACGAAGACGAGGAACACCACCAGCGACGGCAGCAGGAACAGGAACGCCGTCATCCCCTCCCGCCGGGCCGCGCGGGCCGTGGCCATCGGCACCCGACCGGAGGCAGCAGCTGACGTGGCCGTGCCGGTCATGCAGCGGTTTGTGCGGGGTACAGGACTTGCCTGGGCGCGGATGCGAGTCGTCTACCGGCGAGCACTGCCCGCGACCACCACCGCGACGAACTCATGCGCGCAACCCCACGCCTCGTCTCGAGCCTCCACGCGGACCCGCCCCGCGACCGAGGAGTCGCGTCGGGTCGGATCTTACCGCGAGCCATCGGTCGTGCGCAGGGGCGGACGAGCACCCCTTCGGGACCCACGCCATGGTGACGCCGGGGTGGTCGGTCGTGTCGAACGTGCACGTCTGGGAAGCTGAGCCGCTGGCGCTGGCCTCGAGCGTGATCAGGACGCCAGGAGGCAGAAGTCCCCAGGCTCGGGGTCAATGCCGAGGACCCCCGGACGGGACGTCACAGCGTGGGGTCGGGAGCCGGGACGGTCCGCACCAGCCGCCCGTCGACCCCGGCGAAGTCGGCGGGGTTCGCGGTGTAGAGCGGCAGGCCGTTCGCGATGGCGGTGGCCCCCGTGGCGTCGGCGAGCTCAGCGCTCCCCGGCGGCAACGGCCTCGGTGTCGACCAGCCGGAGCATGTCGATCGTGTCGCTCAGATGCCCGCTGAAGATCCGCCGCGCGATGTCCAGCAGGTCGAACAGCTGGGGATCGGCGACGCGGTAGATGATGGTCGTCCCGCGCCGTTCCGTATCGACGATGCCTCGGCCCCGCAGGACCGCAAGCTGCTGCGATACCGATGTGTTCGGCACGCTGGTTGCCTCCTGGATCTGAGTGACGCTGAGCGGACCACTCCGCAGCAGCTCGAGGATCCGGATGCGGAGCGGATGCGCAAGGGCCTTGAAGAACTCCGCCTTCAATCGGCGGAGGCGCTCCGCGTCGTCGCGCGCGGGGTGTGCTCGTTCCATGTCGTGGCGCTTCCTCGTCTGGCGTGTCCGGACCGGTTGTCTGTCTTCCTGCAAGCCTGAAGAATGACCAGGGTCGATGATCGCCGCACAGGGTATTCGCCCAAGGGCAGTATCTGATGGTACTCGAGGATTGCCTACCTGTTATCTTGCAGAAATACAGACGATGAAACGCGACCGCGGACTGCGCGGCGGCGCGCGGAATCTCGTCCGGACCCCACGCCACGGGCCCAGCTCGCCCGGGCGTCACGGCGCCCCTCTTCCGCGCTCGGTCGCCCGCCTCGCCCGACCCTGACCCAGGTCCCGTCTGCCACTCGCTGCCGACCCGTCCTGCAGACTTCAAGAGTTTGAAGATATAGTGAAGTAGGCCGGTGCCACGCGATCTCTGTCTCGCGGGTGAGTACGGCGAGACGGAGGTGGAACCGGCGTGTCGTTCGCGGCCGTGATGGGAGGAGCGGGGGTGCCGCTGCTCGCGACCATCGGCGCGCTGCTCGCTGGGTCCGCGCTTGCCGCGCTCGCGCCGCGTTCACGGCTGAACCCGCGAGCACTGTCGATCTCGCTGGCGGGCATGGCCTGTGTCGCCCTGGTCGTGCTCGGCGCCAGCCTGATCGCCTCAGGATCCCCGGTCGTCGCCAGCTTGGGCGGGGTGCTCGGCTTCGCTCTGATCCACGTCCGCTACGACCCGCTCGGCGGCCTGTTCCTCGTCGCGCTCGGCGTGGCCGGCCTCGCGAGCTCGGTGTTCGCGGTCGGCTACACCTCCCACGACGGGGCCGGCGTCGATCGGACCGCGGCCGCGTACCCGGTCTTCCTGGCCAGCCTCGCCCTCGTGTTCGGTGCCGACGACGCGTTCGCGTTCCTGCTCGCCTGGGAACTCATGGCCCTGAGCTCGGCACTGCTTGTCATCGGCCGGCGGCCGAGCGCCGAGGTCGCGCGGGCCGGCTATCTCTACCTCGTCCTCACCCACCTCGCGACCGCGGCACTCATCGTCGCCTTCGCGATCCTCGCATCGGCCGCCGGCTCGACGAGCTTCGGCGCCTTCGGACGGGCCGCCGCGAGCCTGTCGCCGGCCGGCCGCGACAGCGTCTTCGTGCTCCTGCTCGTCGGCTTTGCGACGAAGGCTGGCGCGATCCCGCTCCACGTCTGGCTGCCCCGCGCGCACCCGGTCGCGCCGTCCCACGTGTCGGCGCTGATGTCGGGAGTGATGATCAAGGCCGGCATCTACGGCATCGTGCGCTTCGGCCTCGAGATCCTCGGCCCGGGACCAGAGTGGTGGGGCCTGCTCGTGCTCGGCATCGGTGCGGCCTCCGCGGTGCTCGGTGTGCTCTACGCGCTCATGGAGCACGACCTCAAGCGTCTCCTCGCCTTCCACAGCATCGAGAACATCGGGATCATCCTGATCGGCGTCGGGATCGCGCTGCTCGCCAGCGCCGACGGCGTGACTGCGCTCGCGGCCCTCGCCTTGACCGCGGCCCTGTTCCACACCCTGAACCACGCGCTCTTCAAGTCAGTCCTGTTCCTCGCCGCCGGCTCGATCCAGTCTGCGGTCGGGTCGCGGGACCTCAACGCCCTGGGCGGGCTCGCGCGGGCGATGCCCGTCACCGCGCTCGCGTTCGGGATCGGGGCAGCGGCGATCAGCGGCCTGCCGCCGCTCAACGGCTTCGCCAGCGAGTGGCTGACCTTCCAGGGGCTGATCGGCGCCGGTGGCGAGGCGGGGTTGTCGCTCGTCGCGCGATCGGCGGCCCTCCTCGCGGTCGCGGGGCTTGGCTTGACGGCGGCGCTCGCGGTGGCCTGCTTCGTCAAGGCGACCGGGATGGTCTTCCTGGGCCTGCCGCGCAGCCTGCGGGCGGCCGAGGCCCGCGAGACGGCCACGTCGATGGGCGTCGCCATGGTGGGCCTCGCGGCCGCCTGCATCGGCGTCGGGGTCGCGGCCGGGCCGGTCTCGGGCGTCATCGGCGGCATCTCGCGCGGGATGGTCGGTGGTACCAGCCCAAGGGCAGCCGTGTTCGAGCCCGTGGCCGGCCTCGACGCCCTCTACGCGGCCGGCCCGCTCGCCGTCGTGGTCCTCGCCGTGGCGGGCGTCGTGTGGATCGTTGGCGTGCGGCGCCGGACGGTGCGCCGGGCGCCTACCTGGACGTGCGGCAACGTGCCCGAGGCGGCGTTCGAGTACACGGCGACGAGCTACGCCAAGCTCATCCGGCTGTACTACGGGCCGGTGCTGCGGCCCGAGCGCGAGGTCTCTGTCGAGCTCCATCCCGGGACACCCTTTCCTCGGACCGTCCACTACCGGGGCGAGGTGAGCCATGTGATCGACGAGCGCCTTTACAGGCCGCTCCACAGGTCCTCCGTGGCAGCCGCGCAGCTGGTCCGGCGGATCCAGTCTGGCAGCCTGCAGGCGTACCTCGCCTACACGGTCGTCGCGCTCGTCGTGCTGCTCTTGGTTGCCCGATGATGCCCAGCACGGCCGTGTTCGGGGCGCTCGTCGTCGGCCTGGTCCAGGTTGTGCTCACGCTGGGCGTCGCGCCGCTCCTGCTTGGGATCACCAAGCGGGTCAAGGCGCGCCTCCAGTACCGACAGGGGCCGCCGCTGCTGCAGCCGTACCGCGACCTCGTGAAGTGGTGGGCCAAGCAGCCGGTCGAGAGCGACGCAGCCGGCCCGCTGACCGGGGCGGCCCCGGCGATCGTCTTGGCCGCCGTCGTGGTGGCCACGCTCCTCGTTCCGATCGTCGGCGCCCGGCCGCCGCTGGCCGGCTGGGGCGATCTGCTCGTCGTCGTCGGGCTGATGGCCCTCGGCCGCTTCGTCCTCGCACTGTCAGCGCTCGACGCCGGGAGCGCCTTCGGCGGCATGGGCAGCAGCCGCGAGGTCGCGATCGCGACCTTGGTGGAGCCGGCGCTCGTGCTCGCCCTCACGGGCGCCGCCGTCGCGGCCGGCTCGACCGATCTCGGTCGGATCGCGGCGCTCGGTGTGGCCTCTGGGGGCGCCTGGTACACGCCACCCCTCCTGCTGGCGGCCGCCGCGTTCGCGATCGTGGCCGTCGCCGAGACCGGTCATGAGCCGGTCGACAATCCCGACACCCACCTCGAGCTCACGATGATCCACGAGGGGATGATGCTCGAGGCGTCCGGTCCCCGGCTGGCAATCCTCATGTACGCAGCTGAGGTGAAGCTCGTCCTGGTCGCCGGCCTGTTCGCGGCCGTCTTCCTGCCGGTCGGCATCGCCCTCGACCTGACGCCGATCTCGCTCCTGGTCGCGGTCGCCGCTGCCCTGGCGAAGCTGATCGGGGTGGCCGTCATCCTCGGCGTGCTCGACGCGAGCCTAGCCAAGCTGCGCATCCTCGCCCTGCCGGGTCTCCTCGCGACGGCCTCGATCGTCGCGGCGGTCGGTCTCGCGACTCGTCTCTGGCTGCCGGCATGACGATCGACCCGCGGGCAGCCGGCCAGCTCGTCGACGCGTGCGCGGCGGCGATCGTCGTCCTCGGCGTCGGCCTGGCCGCGACGCGCTCGATCGGTCGGGCGATCTGGCTCGTCGCTCTCCAGTCGGCCCTCACCGGCGTGGCGGCGATCAGCGTGGGGCTGGCCACGGGTGCCGGCCACCTCGTGGTGGGCGGCCTGCTGGCCGTCGGGGCCAAGGGGGTGGTCGTGCCGTTCGTGCTCGGCTCGATCCTTCGCCGCTCTCCCGTCCGGCAGGAGCGGCACCCGCTGCTCGGCCCGCGAGCATCGCTCGTCACCGCGGTCGCGATCGTGTTCGTCGCGAGTGCCGCCGCGAACGGGGCGCTGGTGGGGGCGAGCGTGGCAGCGGGCCGTAGCCTGCCGGCGGCAATTGCCACGGTGCTGACCGGCCTGCTCATCATCATGACCCGCCGCAAGGCGCTGTCGCTCGTCGTCGGCCTCCTCGCCTTCGAGAACGGGATCGCCCTCACGGCATTCGCACTGACGTACGGGATGCCACTCGTCGTCGAGCTCGGGATCCTGTTCGACCTGCTCATCGCCGTCGTCGTCGCCTGGGTCTACGCGCGCCGGATGCTCGATGTCCTGGGTAGCACCTCGACCGACGAGCTGCGGAGCCTGCGCGGATGACGGAGCTGCTCGCGGCACTGATCGTCCTCGCGCCAACCGCTGCTGGCGCCGCGGCCTGGTTCGCCGACGACCGGCGCGCCGGTCGACTGGCGGCGCTCGGCTTCGTGCCCGCGCTGGCGGCCGGCCTCCTCCTCGCCACGCGCGTCTTCGCCGAGGGTCCGATCCGGGCGTTCGGCGGCCTGGTCGCGGTCGACCCGCTCGGCGCGTACGTGCTGGCACTCGTCCTCGCGGTCGCCACCGTCGCCCTGGCCGGCTCACCGGGGCATCTCGCGCACGAGCGTGCCGCCGGGCGGCTTCGGCCGCACGACGCGGGCCGCTACTACGCGCTGCTCCTGTGGTTCGCGACTGGGCTCGCGACCGTCCCGCTGCTCGACAATCTGGGACTCCTTTGGGTCGGCATCGAGGCGACGACGATCGTGTCGGCACTCTTGGTCGGCTTCGCCCGGACGCCGGCCGCGATCGAGGCTGCATGGAAGTACCTCATCCTGGGCTCGATCGGGATCGGCTTCGCCCTCCTCGGGACGCTACTCCTGTACGCCTCGTCGGTTGGCGTGCTCGGCGAGACGAGCGACGCGCTTGCTTGGACCCGACTCGCAGCGATCGCGCCACGACTCGATCCCGGCCTCGCGCGCCTGGCGTTCATCTTCGCCCTCGCGGGCTACGGCACGAAGGCGGGCCTCGTGCCGTTCCACTTCTGGCTGCCCGATGCGCACAGCCAGGCCCCGAGCCCGATCTCGGCACTCCTTTCGGGGGCCGCGCTGGCGGTCGCCCTGTACGCGCTCGCCCGCTTCCACCTGATCACCGTCGCCACCCTCGGGCCGGCCTTCTCGTCGACGCTGCTGGTCGCCTTCGGGCTCCTCAGCCTCGCGACGGCCCTCCCGTTCATCGTTGCCCAGGGCGACCTCAAGCGTCTCCTCGCCTACTCCTCGATCGAGCACCTCGGGCTCGCGACGCTGGCCCTCGGCTTCGGCGGCCACCTGGCGCTGCTCGGCCTCACCCTCCACCTGTTCAGCCACGGCCTGGCGAAGTCGACCGTCTTCCTCGCCGCGGGGCGGCTCGTCGCTGAGCGCGGGAGTCGCCGGATCGGGCGACTGGGAGGCAGTCTCGCCCGCTCGCCGTCCGATGGCCGGGCTCTTGTGGTGGCCGCACTCGCGCTGGCCGGCTTGCCGCCGTCGGGCATCTTCGTCGCGGAGATCGCGATCCTCCTGGGCGGCGTGCAGGCGGGCTGGGGCCTGGCTGCGGGAGCCGCGGCCGCAATCCTCGCGCTGGCGGTGGCAGGCCTCCTGTTCCACGTGATCCGGGTGTCGGTGGGCTCCCCCGGACGCCCCGCGGAGGGACCTCCAGCCTCGCGTCGCTGGGCGGTGCTCCTCGGCGCCCCCCTTACGGTCGTCGTCCTCGCCGGGCTCTGGACGCCCTCACCGCTCGCGGCAGCGCTCGACCAGGTCGTGCTCGTCCTTGGGGGCGGGCGTGGCTGAGCCGCTGGAGGCCCGGGGTGCAGCACCACTCTCGTGGGGCCGATCACCTGCCGCTTGCCGGAACGGGGCCGGCGAGCCCGAGCCGGGTGAGCCCGAGTCGGTCGACCCCGTCGCCCTGGGCCCTCGTGTCGCGGACGCGGTGGCCGCGGGCGGGCGGTTCGTCATGCTGGTCGGTCTCGACGAGCGCTCCGTCGGCGGCGATGGCCTGGCGGTCGAGGCGATCGTCGTCGGGCCGGACGGCGGTCTCATCCGGCTCCGGGCGGGTCTGCCGCTGGCGGAGCCGTCGTACCCGTCGATGAGCCTCCTCGTGCCGGCCGCGCACTGGGACGAGCGCGAGGCGAAGGACCTGCTCGGGATCGTGCCCGTCGGTCATCCAGATCCGCGCCGCCTCGTCCTGCACGAGCGCTGGCCGCGCGGCTACCACCCCCTTCGCAAGGACGTCCCGGCCGGCGTCCGGCCGCCGGAGGCCGCGCGTCACTTCGCTCCGTTCGAGGTCCACGGGGAGGGCGTCTACCAGCTCCCGGTCGGGCCCATCCATGCCGGGGTCATCGAGCCCGGCCACTTCCGCTTCTCGGCGATCGGCGAACGAGTTCTGCATCTCGACGCCCGGCTCGGATTCGTGCATCGCGGGCTGGAGAAACTCGTCGAGGGCCGCCCGTTCGCGCGTGCGCTGCCGATCGTCGAACGGGCATGCGGGGTGTGCACCGTGGCCCACGCGCTTGCGTATTCGCAGGCCGTCGAGGCCCTGACCGGGACGGTGGTCCCGCCGCGCGCCCGCTGGGCTCGGGTCCTGCTCGCGGAGCTCGAGCGCCTCTACAACCACGTTGGCGACCTCGGCAATATCTGCGCCGGCATCGGCTTCCAGCCCGCGGTCGCACGGATCGGCTGGCTCAAGGAGCGCCTGCTCCGCGCCAACGACGCGCTGACCGGCCATCGCTACCTCACCGGGGTGGTCGCGCCGGGCGGTCTCGCGGCCGACCTCGACCCGGCCGGCCTCGCCGGCCTTCCCGAGACGCTCGACGCCATCGGCCTCGAGCTCGCGTCGGCGGTCCGGTCGATCGTGCGGTCCGAGGGGGTCATGGCGCGCTTTCACGGCACGGGGGTCGTCAGCAAGCACCTCGCCGGCGTGCTGGGGGCGCTCGGTGTCACCGGGCGTGCGAGCGGTCTCGGGAACGACCTGCGCCGAGACCGGCCATACGCCGCGTATGGAGAGCTGGAGGTCGGGCTGGTCACCGCGTCGGCTGGGGACGTCGCCGCGCGCTTCCACGTTCGTGCCCAGGAGGCGCACGAGTCGCTCAGGCTCATCCGCGAGGCCGCGGGCCGGCTGCCTGAGGGACCGATCGGCGCGCCGCTCGCCGCAGTCCCCGCTATCGGGGACTCGGCCCTCGGGGCGGTGGAGGGGCCCCGAGGTGCCTCCTGGGTCTGGCTGCGCGCCGGTGCCGACGCGACGGTCGACCGGCTCCGCCTGCGGTCGGCCTCCTTCGCCAACTGGCCGGTGGTCGCCGCAGCGGTCCCCGGCAACCTCGTCCCGGACTTCCCGCTGATCAACAAGAGCTTCGAGCTCTGCTACGCCTGCTCGGACCGCTGACGATGCCCTTCGACGTCTTCGAGCGCGTCCTCCGCCCGCTCCGATCTCGGCCGGTCACGAGCCGCTACCCGGACGCCGCACCGGACCTCCCTGCCGCGGCCCGGGGTCTTCCCGAGCTCGATGCCGCCCGCTGCGACGGCAGTGCCGCGTGCGTCGACGTCTGCCCGACCGGCGCGATCGCTCTTCCGGGCTCGCTCTGGACCCTCGACGCCGGAGCGTGCGTGTTCTGCGGGGCCTGCGAGCGAGTCTGTCCGCGCGACGCGATCAGGCTCGGCCAGCGGATCGAGCTGGCGGCCCGCGGCCGCGCCGACCTCACGATCGAGCGCACCTGGAGACGCGAGCCGTGAGGGAGGGCGTGGTCCTCGGGGTAACGGGCGACGAGCTGCGCGCTGCACCGCGCCTGCGTCGCGCGATCAACCGCACGCTGGGCCGCTCACTCCACATCCGCCACCTCGACACCGGCTCGTGCAACGGCTGCGACTGGGAGATCGCGGCGCTCCTCAACCCGTACCACGACGTCCAGCGCCTGGGGATCGACTTCGTCGCCTCGCCCCGCCATGCCGATCTGCTGCTGGTGACGGGGATCATGACCCGCAACCTCGAGGCCGCCGCGCGGCGGACGTACGAGGCGATGCCCGAGCCGCGGCTCGTCGTTGCTGCCGGGGCATGCGCCATCAGCGGCGGCGTGTTCGCCGGGTCGTATGCCGGCCGCGACGGGATCGCCGACGTCCTGCCGGTCGACGTCTTCGTGCCCGGCTGTCCTCCCCGTCCCGAGGCGTTGATCCAGGGGCTGCTCGTGGCGATCGGGCGGCTGGCGCCAGGGCTGCCGGGTGGCGGCGACGTTGGATTCCAGGCGGAGGAGGGGCACGCCTAAGGCGCACACCAGGTGCGGGCCGGCGCGCCCTGTACTCGCGGGACGGCTTCGACGCGCGGGTCCGGGCGGCCGCCGCCGCCCATCTTGTTCGCGTTCTCGACCGGTCGACGAGGTGGGCTTGGCACTGCCTGCGACTCATGCGCATGTCGCCGATCGCCTGCGCGACCTCGGCCTGGTACCCGAGGTTCACGTCGCCGCGGCCTTCAAGGCCGCCAGCCCTGGGGGGAAGCGCGGACACGGGCGGGACGATGCAGGTCGTGTCGATACTCACCGACCCGACCACGGAGACCCTCGCAGCGGGAGCGGCTACCTTCCCTTCCCCAGCGTGTCGATCGCGCCAAGGACGAGATCCCAGTACCCGCCGACGTCGAGAGTCAACGCCACGTCGGCGTTCGGGGGACGGTGATAGCGGTCGTGGAGGTCGACGACGGTCGTGCCACGTGTCCACTCGCCTTTCGTCTCGACAGCCACGAAGCAGCGCCGCCACTCGATGAGCTCGGGGCGGATCAGCGCCGCGACCGTGCACGGGTCGTGCACCGGGGGTGCGGCGAACTCCCAGATGGCCCGGTACGACGATCCGAAGAACCCCATCCACTCCGCTGCGACGTGCCCGACATGGTGGTCCATCGCTCGCATCCGGGCCACGACCTCCGGTGTCGCGAGCGCCTGGTGCGTGAGGTTGAGGCCGACCATCCGGACGGGCAGCCCGGATCCGAGGACGACCGCGAGCGCCTCCGGGTCGGCATACGTGTTGAACTCGGCCGTCGGGGTGTGGTTGCCCCGATCGACAGAGCCGCCCATGAAGATGATCTCGCGGATCCGCGAGCGGTCGGCCACGTGCCGCTGGAGGAGCGTCGCGACGTTCGTGATCGGCCCCGTCGCGATGAGGGTGACCGGCTCGTCTGCGTCCGCCAGCACCCGCTCGATGAGCTCGACGGCGGGAAGCCCGCTGACCTCGAACCCCGGCTCGGCAAGATCGGGACCGTCAAGCCCGCGCTTCCCGTGGACGTAGTTGCCGAGTTCCGTCGTCCCGGCCAGGGAGCCGGCGGCACCCCGGCCGACGGGGATCTCCGTCGCGCCGGCGAGCGTCAGGATCCGGAGCGCGTTCCGCGTCGCATCCGCGACCGAGCAGTTCCCGAACGTCGTCGTGACCGCCCGGAGATCGATAAAGGGCGACGCGACCGCGAGGAGGAGCGCGATCGCGTCGTCGTGGCCCGGGTCGCAGTCGATGACCGTCGGGATGGGTCGGGCCGGGCCACGCCCAGGGGCTGGGACCATCAGATCTCCCGACGGAGCCAGCGGATCAGCGCCGCCATCAGCTGCTCGAACCCCTCCCATTGCAGGAGTTCGGCCGGGCACCAGTGCGGACCGATGTCGGTCGTCCAGACTGCCGATCGACCCGCCCCGACCTCGGCCACCGCGATGAGGACGTCGTCGCCCACGGTTGCTACGACCGTCGCCTCCGGCTTCGCGGTGACGCGGTTGTAGCCGAGGATCGCCGGGGGCGACCCGCGCCATGCGGCGCCGATCGGGTGGTCGGGCCGGATGAGCGACGGACGGGCGCCCTCGGGCGACTCGACACGGTCGTCGTAGTCGGACATGGCAACGGGAAGGACCTCGGCGAGCGGCGAGCGGGCGAAGTTCGCTCGGCCCTGAAAGCCCTGGAAGCTCATGTAGCCCCCGGCCATCAGCAGGCCGCCGCCACCACGCACCCACTCGCCGAGGAGCCTGAGGCGGTTCGGCTGCGACTGGCCCTGAAGCCACGTGGCCTGGGCAAGGTAGAAGGAGTTCGCGCCGATGTCGGAGAGGATGACGACGTCATACGCGCTGAGGGCATCCATGGTCCGCGGGAAGCGGTCAGGGACGTCGTGCGCGTACATCTGCTCCACCTCGATGCCCTGGCGCCCGACCGCCGCGATGAAGTCATCGGCACCCGTGTGGAAGGTGACGCTCTCGAAGCTGTCGAACCCCTTGTAGTGCGTCGCGTGGGTGATCCACGACTCGCCGGCCAGCAGCACCCGCGCCATCAACGCGCCTCCGATCGTTCGAAGAGGGATCGCGGGTTCCGCACGAGCAGCTGCTCGACGTCATCCGCACCGAGCCCGTGCCGCTCAAGGCGCGGCACGAAATACTGAAGCAGGTGCCCGTACCCCGGTCCCCCGTACCGCCGGAGCAGGCTCTTGAGGAAGATGTCCGACGAGATGAGGAGGCGATCGCCGTACCCCGCCCGGACGAGGGCGGCGATGTTCGCCGCATCCTCCTCGTCGGACGTGCACTGCACGCCCTGGTCGGCGTAGAAGAGCTCGGCGCCGACCATGTCGTACTGGACCCACGCGCCCCGCCTCATCAGCCGACGCTGGTACGCAGGATCGGGACCCGACGGGTTCATGTGGCACAGCACGACCGCGCCAAGGTCCACGCCGTGCGACGTGACGATGTCGAGCACCTCGTCCCCGAGCCGGAACCAGCCTGGGAGGTGGACCTGCATCGGGAGTCCGGTCTCGCGCTGGGCGAGGCAGGCGGCCGAGAGGCTCTTGCGCTCAGCAGGGCTGAACCGGTCGCTCACCCCGATCTCACCGATGATCCCGGGCCGGACCCCGCCCTCGCCCTCGCGGATGTCGGCGACGATGGACTCGGCGAGCTGTTCGACCGAGCTCGACAGAGCGACCGGCGGCTGGGACGCCTCGAGGTAGTAACCGGTCCCGGCGACGATCTGGACGCCGGTTCGCTCGCTCACCTCCCTGAGCCCCGCGAGGTTCCGCCCGATGCTCATCCCGGTCGTCTCGACGATCGTCCGGCCGCCGAGCGCCGCGAACCGGCCGACCTCCTCGACAGCCAACTCGAGATCGTCGAGCCGGCAGTTGTCGAGGTTCCCGAAGGGGTCGTGCTTCAGGTCCCAGACGTCCTCGATCCCGACCCTCTTCCGGGCGAACTCGTCCGGGTCGAGGCCGACGGACGAGGTGCGATGCCACCAGCTCCTGACGTCGTTGAGGATGTGCTCGTGGTTCAGGCACACCCCGATGTCCGCGCTTGAGATCGGACCAGCGACGGTCGTGACGGTGGTCATCGGAGGCCCCCGACGATCCGACCGAACAACTTGCTGTTCAGGAAGATGGCGACAACGAGGATGAGGCCCTGCGTGATCGGCACCCAGTAGACGTCGAAATGCAGGAGCACGAGCCCGTTCGAGATGATTCCGAGGGTCATCGCGCCGAGGACCGTCCCGAGGATCGAGCCGCGGCCGCCGAGCAGGCTGGTGCCGCCGAGGACGACCGCCGTGATGACCTCGAGCTCAAAGCCGGTCCCGGAGTTGGAGGAGCCGCTGGCGAGCCGCGCGGCGATCATCACTCCCGCGAACGCCGCGATGATGCTCGTCGCGACAAAGGTCCAGAGCTGGACGCGGCGGATGTCGACACCGGAACGACGGAGCGACTCGGCATTCGACCCGATCGCCACGACGTAGCGGCCGAAGCGCGTCTGGGAGAACACGTACCACCCGACGATGGCGACGACCACCGCGATCCATGTTGACGTGAAGACCCCGAGGAACTGTCCCTGGCCGATGGCAAGGAGCCAGTCAACGCTGATGGGCGTGCTGTACCCCTGCGTCAGGAGCAGGGCAAGGCCGCGCACGGCCGTCAGTCCCGCGAGCGTGACGATGAACGACTGGAGCCGCCCATAGGCGGTCAGCCATCCGTTGACGAAGCCGATTGCCGCGCCGATCGCAAGCGTCGCGAACAACGCGAGGAGAGGATCGCCCGCCTTCACGAGGAGGCCCAGGACCGCGGCGCTCAACCCGATCACGGAACCGACGGACAGGTCGATGGCGCCGGTTGTGATGACGAACGTCATGAGCGTCCCGACGACGATCGTCGGGGCGATCTGACGGCCGACGTTGAGGAGGTTCTCCGCCGTGAGGAACGCTTTCGCCTCCACGCTGAAGAACAGGAAGAGCACCGAGAAGACGACGAAGATCGAGAGCACCCCGAAGTGCGCTGCGACGATCTCCGCGCTGCGGCCTCGGCTCACCCGGCGAGCGCTCGGTGTCGTGGTGGTCGGCGACCCCTCCATCACTTCCCCATCATCGCGCCGACGAGACCACCGAGGTCGGTCTCTGCGGGGACCAGCTCGCGCCAGACGGCGCCCTCGTAGAGCACGACGAAGCGATCCGCGACCTCGAAGAGGTCCTGGAGCCGGTGGGTGATGAGGACGACGCTGACGCCTCGGGCCGAGACGTCGCGGATCAGCTTGAGGACGGTCTCGACTTCACGGGCCGCGAGGGCAGCCGTCGGCTCGTCGAGGACGAGGACCTTCGGGTCGAAGGTCACGGCCCGGGCGATCGCCACCGCTTGGCGCTGGCCGCCGGAGAGCGTGGCCACGCCCTGGTCGGTTCGGTTGACGCGGATGTGGAGGCGAGCGAGGTGCTCGGCGGCCTCCACGTGCATCTGGCGGTGCTTGAGACGGCGCGTCAGGCGCTCGTACGGCTCCCGCCCGAGGAAGAGGTTCGCGGCGACGTCGAGGTCGTTGCAGAGCGCGAGATCCTGGTAGACCATCTCGATCCCGTGCGCCCGGGATGACCCCGGGCCGGTGAGGGGCAGTGGTTCTCCATCGACAAGGATGCGTCCGGAGTCGGGGATCTCCGCTCCGGACAGCATCTTCATCAGCGTCGACTTGCCGGCGCCGTTGTCGCCGACGAGGCCGACGACCTCGCCCGGTTTGACGTGGAGGTTCACTCCCCGGAGGGCCTCGATGGCTCCGAAGCTCTTCCGGATGTCGACCATCTCGACGCGGTAGGCCACGTCGTGCGCGACGGTCATGCGGTGAACCTCCCAATCATCCCCGGTTCGCCTACGGGAAGACCGCGCGATAGGGGTCGACGTTGGCCTTCGTCACGATCGTGATCGGGACGTCGATGAACACCTTCGCGCTGCTGCCGCCGATGAGCGCCTTCAGCTCGCCGACGGCCTCGACGCCTTCCTGCTTCGGGTTCTGCTGGACGATCGCCGCACAGAGACCGCTGTCGATGCAGGCGATGACTTCCTTGGTCAGGTCCCACCCGACGATCTTGGTCACCGAGTTGCCCTTGAGGGACGCCGCGGCGCCGACGGTCGCCGGCTCGCCCGTCGTGTAGACGAGGTCGAGGTTCGGTTGGGCGGTCACGAGGTTCTGGGCCGCCGTGGCCGCCTTCTCCTGGACGTTGTCGCCGCTGACGCTCTGTGTGTAGGTCGCACCGGCCGCATCCACGGCTTTGCGGAACGCGTCCTCGCGCTGGTTCTGGATGAATGAGTTGCGGGCATCGACGACGCCGTACTTCTTGCCCTTCGCCATTCCGTTGTCGATGACCCATTGGCCGATCTGCTGGCCGGCCTTGGCATTGTCCACGCCGACGAACGTGTCGACCGACCCATCGGCGGTCTTGGCGTCGATTGCGACGACCTTGATGCCCTTGTCGCGTGCGGCCTTGATCGCAGGAAGCACGCCGTTGACGTCGATGGCGACAACGATCAGGCCTGTTACGCCCTGCGACACGAAGTTCTCGATGTCGCTGTTCTGCTTCGCCGAGTCGTTGTTCGCGTTCGCGATGTTCAGGGTGCAGCCGGTGGCGGCCGCGGCGGCCGTGGCGCCTTCGTTCATCTGCGTGAAGAAGACGGCCGTCTGGTTGATCTGGGTCATGCCGATCGTGCACGCGGCGCCGCCTGCGGCGCTTGCGGCGGCAGGCGCTGCCGCGCTCGGCGCGGCGCTGGAGCTCGTGCCGCCCGAGCATGCAGCCACGATTACCGACGCCGCCACCAAGATGCCGATGCCTCGCCTTCGAGCGGGGAACGTCATTCGTCTCTCCTCCATGGCTCCCGTGATGAAACCTCCGCGTTCCTTGCCGCGGTCCGGATGGGTAGGCCCCGTGCAGGGACTCCGAGCTACACCCCTCCTTTCGGTGGGAGGGCGGACCCGCGGACGACGAGGTCGGCGGGAAGCGTGACCGACCTCTCAGGTTCACGGCCATCGACCAGGTCGAGCAGCATGCGCGCCGCGGCGATGCCGAGCTCGCGGCCCGGCTGTCGAACGGTCGTCAGCGGCGGGGTCATCAGCGAGGCCGTCGGGATGTCATCGAAGCCGACGATCCCGAGATCGCCCGGCACGTCGAGTCCGGCGTCTCGGCAATGCGCGATCGCCCCGACCGCCATCATGTCGTTCGCAACGAGGAGGGCGGTCGGTCGCGCATCGTCGTCGGCCAGCAGCTGGGCCGCAGCCCGGCTGCCGCTCGCGATCTGGTAATCGCCGTGGACGAGGGGGATGGAGTCGGGGTCCAGGCCGGCGGCAACGGCGGCCTCCCGGTAGCCGGCGAGCCGCTGGTCAGCGGTCCACAAGCCCAGTGGGCCGCCGATGATCCCAATCCGACGATGGCCGAGCCCGAAGAGGTACGCAGCCGCCACGCGCGCGGCACGCCGGTTGTCGACGCCGACGAAGTGGCCGTCGAAGCCGGCGACTCGCTCATCGACAAAGACGACGGGCTCCACCGAAACGAGCTCGAG
The DNA here is from genome assembly GCA_021802825.1 of Chloroflexota bacterium. Classification (GTDB taxonomy): domain Bacteria; phylum Chloroflexota; class Limnocylindria; order Limnocylindrales; family CSP1-4; genus CAIXZV01. The sequence goes on along the minus strand of JAJZRG010000002.1, from coordinate 217,509 downwards.
CAATGACGCCGGAGGCAGGCCGGACCCAGACGAGACGATGACGCCGTCGAGGCGCTGGGTCCTCAAGAGGCTGGAGTACTGCTCCTCGGCCGCCGTCTGCCAATCGGTGGCGCCGACGACGAGGAGGTAGCCGCGATCGCGGGCCTCACGCTCGACTCCCGCGATGATGTTCACGAAGTAGGCGTTCGAGAGGTCGGGGACCATCAGTCCGATCGATCCGGCGCGCCTGAGGTTCAGGCTCCTGGCGGTCGCGTTCGGCTGATAGCCGAGCTCCGCTGCGGCTCTGACAACCCGTTCACGCGTCGCGGGGGAGGCTGACCCCGGCGTGTTCAATGCAACGCTGACCGTGCTGATCGACACGCCCGAGAGCCGGGCGACATCGCGGATCGTGGGCCGTCTTCGGCTTAGCTCAGCCATACGAGGGAGTATCGAACCGGTTCGCCATTTGTCAATGGGGAATCGAACCGGTTCGATCAGCCGTCACGTGGACTTCGGGCGGCGGTCGGAAACCCCGCCGGTCGCTACGACCTGTTGGTCTGATCGCCCGGGAAGCTCTTCACTGGGCGTGCGGACCTCAGCTGTTTCGGCCGTGAAGCCCGCCGACACTTTCACGGGGAGATGCTCGACCGGCTGGCCGCCGTACTCGAACCGGGCTGCTAAGATGCTCTCCGCGCCGACATAGCTCAGCGGTAGAGCAGCTGTTTCGTAAACAGCAGGTCCTCGGTTCAAATCCGAGTGTCGGCTCCACTCCCCCGTCCCGTGCTCGGGAAGACCTGCTATCTGGTCAACCGGACACAAGTCGGAGGCCGCGGGGCTTGCCACAACGCTCGTAGCCCTGCTAACTTGCACCCGAGGTACGCACCTTCACGACCGCCCGGAGGTGGCCCATGCGTACCCGAACCCCCCGACCCGACGCCCGCCGCCTCGCGCTGCCCGGCGCGTTCCGGGTCGAGCTCGATTCGTTCCTGCTCAGCCTCGAGGCCGAGAACCTCGCCGAGAAGACCCGCCGCACCTACGAGGAGGCGGTGTCGCTCTTCGGCCAGTTCCTCGCGGAGCGGGGCATGCCGACCGTGCCCGCCCAGATCGCGCGCGGGCACGTCGAGGCGTTCATCGCCGACCAGATCGCGCGCTGGCGGCCCAACACCGCCCGCAACCGCTACCTCGCCCTCAAGCGCTTCTTCGACTGGCTCGCCCAGGAGGGGCTGACCGACGCCTCGCCGATGGCCCGGATGCGCCCGCCGCGGGTCCCCGAGGAGCCCGTTCCGGTGCTGGGCGACGAGGCCGTCAGGGCGCTGCTGCGGGCCTGCGAAGGCCGCCTGTTCATCGACCGCCGCGACGCGGCCCTGATCCGGCTGCTGCTCGATTCGGGCGCCCGGCGGAGCGAGGTCGCGGGTCTCACGGTCGAGGGGATCGACCTGCGCGACAAGACCGCCACGGTGCTTGGGAAGGGCCGGCGGCCGCGGACGATCACCTTCGGGGCGCGGACCGCACAGGCACTCGACCGCTACCTGCGCGAGCGTCGGCAGCACCGCGATGCCGAGCGGCCGGAGCTCTGGCTCGGGCACCGCGGCCCTGTCCGGAGCGACGGCATCGCCGACATCCTCGAGCGGCGCTGCACGGCGGCCGGGCTGCCGCGGATCGGGGCCCACGCCTTCCGCCACCTCTTCGCCCACACCATGCTCTCGGCCGGCATGCAGGAGACGGACCTCATGCGCCTCGCAGGCTGGCGCAGCCGCCAGATGGTCGCCCGCTACGCCGCATCGTCGGGGACGGACCGGGCGATCGCCGCGTACCGGCGGATCGCGCCCTCTGATCGCTTCTGAGCCAGCGGCCGTGCGATCGCGCAGCCTACTCGCGATCCTCCGGCCGGCGTGAGCGCCGGGCCAGGGCGCTCAGCCGCGCGAGGCGGGCGAAATGCGCCCGGCGGGCGAAGTCGGCGCGGCGGCGACGTTCGTCATCGGGGAGCACGCCCGCCGGGTCCACCTCCCGCTCGAAGGAGTCCCGGAAAGCCTGCCGCGCGGTTGCCGTCGTGTCCCGGGGATCGTGCGTGGCGTGGAGCCTGAGCGCCCCGATCCGGCCAGCGAGGCGGAGCTCGGCTGGGTCTCGGGGCCGTCGATCCACCAACTAACGCCGCCCCGTTAGTTCTGTTAGTTCGGCTCGCCGGCGCAGGTACGAGCCGAACAGGGGCAGCGCGAAGTCATACGTGCCCCGCGTCGGCCGGTAGACGAGACCGCGGTCGACGAGCCGCCGGACGACGACGTCGACGTTCGGGAGGTCGGCGAGGGTACGGCGCAGGCTCAGTGCCGAGAGGCGCCCACCGGCGCGGGCCATAGCGTCGAGCACCCGCTGGCCGGCCGTTCCGGCGACGAGGTAGCGGTCCTCGAAGAAGGCGAGGTCGAGCTCGTGGAGCAGGCTCGACTCGAGGGCGAGGTAGTCCGTGAGGGCGACATCCGCCCGGCCGACCCGGCTGCACAGGAACCCGCCGAAGAACTGCAGGAAGTAAGGATACCCGCCCGTCCGGTCCACGATCTCGCCGACGAGGGGGAGCTCAAAGGCACGACCGCTGCCCGAGAGCGGGATCCCGAGCGCGTCCCAGGCATCCCGAGGTTCGAGCTGACCGATGACCACGTGGCGGAACATCCGCTCCGCATACGTCCGCGCCCGCTTGAGATTGAGGCTCAGGGTCGGCAGCCCGCACAGGACGAGGCGCACCCGGCTCGACGTCCGCTGCGCCTGCCCGAACCCGGCGAGGAGCGACGACAGCGGGTACCGCTCCAAGCGTCGGTCGTCGCCGAGCAGGTGGGCTTCGTCGTACAGCAACAGCACGCCCGGGACATCCGTCTGCGCGAGCGCATCGCCCAGAGCCACGAGCGCCGCCCCGATCGCCTCGGCCGCGTCGCGCGACTCGGTCTCGTAGGCGGGCTCGTAGCCCAGCTCGCCGACCGAGAGCCGCCGGGGACGCACGTACTGCCACGCTCGCTCGATCACCTCGCCGAGCCCCGCGAGCGAGCTGCAGCGCCGGATCAGGGCGGCGCAGTCGTCGGCGATCGCGTCGGCCAGTCGTGCGTCGTCGCGGTGGCGATCGCCGAGTTCCCGCCCGAGGCAGAGCCAGCCGGCCCGCTCCCCGCGCGTCGCGAACTCGCCGAGCAGCACCGTCTTGCCGGTCCCGCGGATGCCGGTCAGCGTCCAGTTCGCGTGCAGTGGATGGCTCTCGCCCAGATAGCGCTCGAACTCCTCGAGCATGGCGTCGCGACCGGCGAGGTACGGCGGAGCGACCCCGTTGCCTGGACGGAACGGGTTGGCGAGCAGTTCGGTTCGCGCTTTCGAATGGAAATCGGTCAACGTGAGGTCCCTGACTACGTCGGGCGGTCGGGCCGAGGAGCGCCACGTGGCGCCTGCCGGGCCGGTTGTGCACCGAGGTCAGGATGCTTCCCAAGTCGCCGTGGCTCAATCGCGATGTGTGCGTGCGCGTGTACGTTTCGCCGCCTTCGGTCTCGGTCCCTCACGGGCGCCGGCAGCGTGTGCCGCACTCGATGGCGGTGACGACCAGGTGGAGTTGCACGCCAGCTTCCAGTTGGTCGGTGTTGGCCCCATGCCACTCCGACACGCCGAGGCGCAGAGGGAGCCACCTCACCGCTCGACCGGGAGTGACGCTCAGGTGCATTGGTCGGGGCGAGAGGATTTGCCCCGCCATCTCCGATGCTGGCCCGATCATGCGATTTGTGCGGGAATCCGAAACGCCAACTCTCGGCTTCCGGAATCGGCCGCGGAATCCCCACCCCCCGTGATGTGCAGGCCCAGCGCTCGATCGCCGGTCTTGGACCTACGCCAGGCGTCGGGCCCGAAGCTGTCGGCCTGCCCCACTGTCGGCTCGCGGATGCACGGCGCGGCGCGGCGGCCGCGGAGGTCCTCGAGCGAGCGGGGCAGGGCGCGACGCGTCGACCCTAGACGGGAACGTCCTCGCCGACTTCAACGAGGGCTGCGATGCATTCGCTTGAGGCAGTCTCAAGCGAATCGTTGACGGCGGAATGCCCGAACTTCACCGGCGACGGCACGGCGACCGTCACGACCCAGCCGGTCGGTCGCTTGGTCACCGAGATCGTCCGGTTGTTGGGCCACGAGTCGGCCCAAGCACGGAGTCGCTCAACTGCAGTCATGCTGCTTCCCCCTTTGGGTGAATGCTGGTGGACGCCACCCGGATCGTACGCCGCCGCTCGGCAACCTCGCGCCGCTCGCGGCGCGGGTCCATGGACGCAATGCGGTCGCCTCGGCATCGAGGAGCCAGCGGGCCCCAGGATAGTCAACTCCGCGTCGCCGAACGACACCGCGAGCGCGGGGACCGACCGCGTCGTCCCGCCATTCCCCTTTCTGCGCACGCTCTCGTCGGCGGATCCGTCCGCGAGGGTCGCCTCGATCTCGATGGTGACGGTGACCTCCGCGCTCAGCTGGCCCGCGAAGTGCGCGATCATCTCGTCGGCGATGCGATTGGCGTCGCGGCCGACCCGCGTGGGATCGAGGCGCACGGTGCCGTGAAACCGGCGAGGCCGGATGGTCCGCCCGCAATTCCCGACGAGCCTACCCGGTGATCGCCTCCAGCATTCGCGGCACTCCGGTCGCGTCACTTACCTGGTTATTGTCAGCGACCGCCGCTCGAATGCGGGTGATCTGGGCCTCGCTGAAGTCGCGCGGCGTGGCCGCGAGCAGGCTGGCGACCTTCCTTGCTGTCTTGTACGTGTTCGCGATCTGCAACGCGGCGACGAGCCCCTCCCGCATCGCGGCAGCTGTCGCCGGTCGCTTGGTGAGGATCGCAACGATCGCATCGGCGAGCGCATCCGGCTGGTCCAGCGCGCCCTTGAAAGCCTGGAACTTGCCCATGAAACCGTACGGAGTGACCCCAAGGTCGACCGGAATGAGGAGGACACCCCTCGCGAATGCGGCGCCCATTTCCTGATCCGTCCACTTGCTCTCGTGGAAGTCAGGCGTTAGCAGTGCGAGGGCTGCCTGTGTCGTTCGCAGAGCAAGTTCAATCTCGGCCTGCCATTCGAGGCTTGGGGATATGTCCTGGTGGGCGACGAACCCGGAGACACCGATGACCCTCAGGTGCGCCTTCAGCGCACCGACGGCCGCCTTGTGCGTGGCCACATGGCTGATGAAGAGCCGGAGCATTCCCGATTCCCAGATGTGGTCGGCCGCGTTCGCCGGTAGCGAGTCGACGCTCGTCATCGGCGGATCCAGCGTCGGCCCTATGACCACCGCATCGAGGACGTGATCGCGGTAGGACCGGAGCACGGTCTTGAGTTTCGCGAGTACCGTGCTCTCGGCCTCGTCGATCCGACTCTCTAGGCCAGCGTAGATCTCAACCGGGACCTCTAGGCTGAGCGTGTGGTGCGTCACCTCCCACTGGTCAAGCCCCGTCTCCTCGACCCATGGTCTCGCCGCGTGGAGGACTGACGCCAGGTCGGCGTTGCCCTGGTGCTGAAGGATCTCCGCCACCGTAGCGACTGCTTTCGCGACGATCCCCACATAGAACTCACCCACGGTCTCCGTCACCCCCGAAGAGCGCCGTCTGATCAGGCGCTGCTAACCCGGCCCGAGCGGCGCGGCGAAGGCGTCGAGGGCCAGCATTTAACTCGTTCCGACCATGGTCCGGAAGGCGCACGTCCTATCGGCGGCGGGTCCTCCTCTGTGCGCCGTCATGTCAGACAGCATAGATGGCCACGTGGCCCCGGACTGGGATCATCGAGGGCTCACCGACCTGTTGAACCGCGACCGCTCGGCCTCACCGGCCGTCGGGATCAATGGTGCCCGTCTGGGGCCGAGGACGCAGCGAGGCCGGCAGCGCTCGATGGAGCACCGCCGGCCTCTCGCTTGGGACCACCTTGGCCCCCACTCCCCTACTGCATGCCCGCCTCGAGCCGGAGCCAGCGCCGCGGCCTCGCGGTGCCGGCGACGACGTCGAGGTAGACCTCGCTGTAGGGGACGCTGCCCCGCTCGACGACCTGCCAGAGGGCGTTGAGCATCGCGCTCGCGACCATGAGGTTCGTGACCAGGAGCTGCGGGCGCTCGGCGGCCATCGCCTGGCAGCCGGGCTCCGCCGCCCCTTGAACAGCGGCCGCCTCGCCGATCTCCGGGTGGATCTCGACGAGGTGGCCGTCAACGGAGTACCCGTCGCGGCGGCGGACGAGCTGGACGTTGCCGTCCGTCTCGTCGTTGCCGCCGGAAACGAGCGTCGCTTCCCGGAGGGTCGCGACGTGGCGGTCGACCAGGGCGCGCGCCGGGTGGTTGTCGACCGCGAGGAGGACGAGGTCCCCGTCGCGGACGACGAGCCCGACGTTGGCCGCGGTGACGTGCTCGGGGATGACCGCGACCGCGAGCCCCGCGGACCGGGCGAGCCTGGCGAGGACCTCGGCCTTGGGGGTGCCGAGGTCGCCGGCGGCGCACGCCTGGCGGGCGAGGTTCGAGGGCTCGAAGCGGTCACCGTCCGCGAGGACGAGGAGCGGCCGCGGGTGCGGCCGGCTCGCGAGGTACCGCACGAGCGGCCCCGCGAGCTGGCTGCCGATGCCGCCGCAGCCGACGAGGACGACGCGGCTATGCACCGCACGCCTCCTCGGGCTCTTCCGGCTCGGCCAGGTCGACGACCGGGACGAGCCAGTGGCTGAGGCGGAGGCCGAGCGCGGCCGCCATCGCGGCCGCCCGGTCGATCGTGGCCTCGAGCTCCTTGCGGCTCGGCCTGCCGATGTCCTCGGCCGGCCGGGACCCGCGCGGGCTGAGGGCGGAGATCGATGCCTTGGCTTTGGGCCGTCGCGCCGGCGGCGCGACGGCCACTTTCGCCAGCCAGTCCGCGGGCGGCTCGACCAGACGTCGGGGCCGCTCGAAGAGGCGGGCGGGCTTGAGGCGGAAGCGGACCCCGTCGACGACGACGGCCGCGGCATAGCCGGCCCGGCGCCGGTCGAGGTCGCCGACGACGAGGTGGAGCCCGTCGAGCCCCGCCTCGTCGTCCTGGTCGGTCGCGCTCGCGTAGGCGCCGTAGGCGCCGTGGCTGTGCACCGAGCCGACCACCCTCGCGCCCGGCGGGACGTCGCCGGGCCTGATCTCGAAGTCGACCGAGACCGCGGTGACCTCCTGCGACGGCACGGCGAGGTCGAAGCCCCCGTCGCGCCAGAGCAGCAGGACCGCCGCCTCGGTCCGGTAGAGCCGGTGGACGGCGCGGAAGAAGCCGACGGCGCGGGCCATCACGTCCGCGGGGACGGGCGGCAGCGCGTAGTCGAGGGTCTCCGCCCCGTCGGGGAGGCCGGCGATCCGGTCGACCCTCGTCTGGCTGGTGCCGAGCAGGCTGCGCTTGCGCAGGTACGGCCCGTCGCCGGCGACGACGAAGGCGGGCAGGCCCGCTCCCTCGAGGGCGGGGCCGGCCGGGACGATCGGGAACATCACTCGGTGCCTCCCCTGCTGGCCCGGCAGCGGTGGACCGCGTGGAGCAGGCGCTCGAACCCGAGGCGCTCCGCGAGGAGCGCCTCCAGGACGGGGCCCGCCTGCGGGTACACCGCGGCCAGGAGGGTGATGGCCGCGTCCTCGAGGCGCCGCTGGCCCGCGGGGCCGGCGGGGGCCCCGAGGAACGGCGCCACGGCGGACGCGATCGAGCGGGGAGCGACCGCCCGGGTCGAGCGGACCGCCTCAGGAAGCGAGCGCATCGGCGTCGCCTCTTTCGTCGGACGGCATCGGCTCGGGCGTGAAGACCTCGGCCTCCGTGGATGCCGAGGAGTCCGGGGTTGCCACCGGCAGGTCCGTCGCCGCGAGCCCCGCCATGGACGCGACCACCTGGCGGAGGCTCCGCCAGTAGGGGTCGTAGGTCAATGACAGCGCGGCGAGCGGGTCCCGGCGCGAGCGCGAGGCCCACGCGCGGAAGCCGCCGGTGAACGGCAGCGGGTGCCGCCGCAGGTCGGAGTTGAAGCGGCTCCCCCAGAACGCGCCGACGAGGGCGTCCACGCGCTCGCCGACGCTGGCGCCGCTCACCCTGACCGACCCCAGGCAGACGAGCCCGTCGTCGCTGGTGTTGGGCAGGGTGGAGCAGTAGAGCGGGGCGTCGAGGGACGCGATCGGCTCGGTCCGGAAGAACGTCGCCAGCCCCTCGATCTGGTCGGCGTACGTGCTGACCACGAACACGACGTACGGGAGCGCGAGCCGGTAGCTCACGGGCTCGGCGTCGTAGCGGTGGCTGGCGTGGTACGCGATCGTCCGCCGCTGGGGCGGCTGCTCCACGACGAACACGGAGCGGGCGGTGGAGCCCGACCGGAGCCAGAGGCGGCAGCCGGTCGGGAGTCGGGGGGTCATGGCGAGCTGGCTGCTGGTGAGCTCGGCGAGCAGGTCGGGAAGGGTCACCTCCCGGTCGGTCACCTCGGTCACCAGGCTGACAAGATCGCCCTCGATGCGCAGAAACGTGCGCGACTGCATGGCGGTTCGATCTCCTTGTCCCAGGAAGCTGTGGGCTCCCGGAGCCCGGTCGGGCCCGGCGCGCCGCATGGCGCCACCGGACCCGGCGCGGACCCCGGGGATGTCCTCGGCCAGAGGGGTCAGGCCTCCCGGCCCTTCACCCCGGCGGCCTTCTGGAACTCGAGCTCGTCACCCGCGCGGACGACGGTGTCGTCGTCGACGCGGGCGCCGTTGAGGGTGATCGCGGCGTCGCGGGGGATGTTGAAGACCTGCTCGAGGGCCTTCCAGACCTCGCTGACCGTCTTGCCGGCGAGCTCGAGGTCGAGCTCGTTGACGCCGTAGAGGACCTTGGTCGTCTCGGCGGGCTGGATCGTCTGCATCGGGGTTGCTCCATGGGTGCGGGAGCCGCAGGCAGGGGTTGGACCCGGACAGGCGAGTGCAGGCGCGGCACGCTGCACTCGGGGTGTGCGATCGGCGAGATCGGCCCGGTCCAGCGCGGGTGGACTCGACCAGCTGGTCGAGCGCCGGCGGGCGCGCATGCCGCCGACTCACTTCGTTCGCCCTCCGGGGCATCACCTCCGTTCCGGCGCGGATGTCATCCGCCACCAGCACCGTGGGTGGAAGTCCCGACAGGGAACGACGAGCCGTCGGCGCAGAGCGCACGACAGACCGGATCCGATCGCACCGCGCCCAGATGGGGGCGAGGCTGACCGGAGATCCGGACCGTCGAGGAGCACTCCTCGCGACAGCCGCGTTCCCGGCCGAGCCCTCCGCCCACGTCGTGGCGGCGGCGCGTCTCGCCTGGTCGCACGCATCGAGGAGCGCGCGATTGGCAGCGTTATGGGGGGATGGAAAGGTGCATGTCGCCGGGGACCGCGATGGGTCCCGACGCCGGCGCTGGTGAGGTCACGGCCGAAGCCGCGCGAGCCCGTGCCGGGGAGCCCGCTGCCCGCCCGGTGGCCGGGCGTGGCGGGCGGCCGAAGCGCTCAGGTACGCATCCAGTGGCATCGGTCGCCCACCAGCACCATGCGGGGCGGCGGGCCAGGGTTCAAGTCCGGGGTGTACGCCGGTGTGTATGTCGACCGAGCGGCCGCAGGCCAACCCGCGAGGCCTTGACGGCTTCGCATGGCGCGCTCATCCCGCCGCCCTTGAAGACGATGGCGAGGTACTGGTCGGCCACCGTCACCGAGCTCGTGAACTCGTCCTGCGGAAGCGGTTGCGACATGCCGTTGCGGAGGGCGCGGAGCCGCGAGACGATGGGCGGCCACGACGACGCGAAGTAGGCGGGGTCAGCAGTGACCGCCTGCTCCATGGCATCGGCGAGTCCCCCGGCAGCGACGCCCACGCCCGGGGTAGCCGACCGTCGGCTGGGCGGGCTTTCGCAGGGCGAACGACCGGCCGTTCCAGTCGTTCCACAGGACCAGCTCCGCCTCGCTGCACAGCTCCGGGTCTGAGGCTGTGAACGACGCCGACGGACCGAGCGACGGTGCGGGCAGCGATAGGGAGCGGGTGCGCCGAGGTGGCCCTTGGGCCCGAAGAACAGCCCATGAGGACGACGGCCATGACGAGGGCCACTCGGCCGAACTGCAGACGCATCCCTCCATTCTCGTCTCCGGGCCCGACTCTCTAGGGAGGGCGCACCCGGATCATGCGCCTTCCGGAACTCGCCCCCGCCCGCCGGATCTGCACCAGTGACGCGAGTTGGGCGACGGCCTCGGCCTGCCGCCTCGAGCGCCTCGTGGGGGACCCCGCGCCCGAGCTTCCATCCGGGCTGGGGCGACCGCGGTGCAACGACGCTGGAGCGAGTCGAGTTGCGGCCGCGAGGCGCGCCAGCCGTCCCCGAGGGCCTCGAGCTGCTGCTCCCAGGCGGCGGTGCGGTTTGGCGCGGTTACGCCAGCTGCGTTCCTCGGAGCCATGCCGAAGCAGTGGCATCATATCGGTGCTGGAGGTTCGCGAGCAGCCGGAAGACCGTGTTGCCGCAGACCCCATTATCGAGATAGAGGCGCAGCGAGTCTGTGAGGACGTCCAGCCTGAAGACCTTGCCGATGTGCAGGTCCACCACCTCGGCCTCAGCGTAGTCGTCGGCCACGGGCGTGGGCACGCCCCAGAGGCGGAAGGGATCCTTGGCCGCCAGGAGCAGCTCAGCGAACGCCAGCGGCCGCTCAATTGGCGTGGTGAGCCTGATCTCGATGACCCCGCCCGACAGCCGGAATCCCGAGTCCGCCGCCTCCCAGCCGATCGCGGCCTCGCTCTCGACCCGGCGCACGGCCTCGCCATAGCGGGAAGCCACCGTGGAGAGGAAGGCCTGGTGCGCGTCGAACGAGTCGCCGGCCACCTTGAAGCTGCCCCGGTAGTGAGCGGCCTCGCGAACCACCCCGTCCGCTGTCTCGATCTCGACGGCAAGCCCCGTCAGGGAGTTTGCGCCGCGGTAGTCGGGAAGGCTGCCGATTATCCTCCGCAGCTTGTCGGCGTTCTGCCCCTCGAGCTGCACCTTGAGCCGGCGCGCGCCAGAGGCCTGCTCGCCGAGCAGCTCGTCAGCCGAGAAGTCGCTCTTGAACCACCGCGTCCGCCCCGCGTCCTGGATCTTGTCGAGGTGCGATGTCGGGAGCCATGCCCAGTCGAGGTCGATCGACCGCCGGATCGCGCCCGAGACGAGCTCGTCCGCCCAGGCGCTGGTTCCCGGGACGTGCACGAGCCAGAATCTCGGGTCGACGACGTCGACCACCATGCCGCCGTCGGCGTGCTCCACCAGCGCCAGCGCCGCGTCTTTGGTCGTGATCATTGATCCGCCGAGGACCAGCGCGAGCTCCTCGGCACGTCGCAGGGCGCCCTCTGCGTCGTGTTCGTTCGTCTCGATGATGTACGAACGGAGAGGGCCTGCCTTGACGGGCATGGGCAGAGCGTTCAGGGATCCGAAGCCGCGGAGGGAGCGGTCGAGGGCCTGCGCGACCTCTTGCCGGTCAACGTCCACAACCCGCGTCACGACTCATCCTCTGAGCCCGGGCGGTCGGTGTCGACCTCCGCGGCGAGCCCGAGCTCCTCGAAGCGGAACAGCGGATCCATCATCGACTGTTCGGCCCGCTCCCGCCGGCCCATCGCGCCCCTGGCGTTGCGCCTCACCCTCTGCCAGCCCTGCGTCACGCCGTGCGGATCGTTGGTCGCTGGCGTCCGGAGGATCCGGATGAAGCCGCAGGTCGACCCGCCGTGCGGCTCCTCGAGCGCGAAGTCGCCGGCCATGGCGCCTTCCTGCATGCCGCGCAGGACCTGCTGGACCTTGTGGCAAAGGTCGCGCTTCCCGGCGGCCGAATAGGTAGGCCACCAGGCGATGATCTGCTGGATCATCGAGTCGACGCCGACAGGCGACCTCGCGTCCTGCGCCATCAATGCCGCGATCTGGGGCGCGAGGTAACGCCGCCACTCGTCCTCCGACGACTGGGCGTCGATGCAGATGATCCGGGGCGGATGTGCGGGAACCTCGAGGTCGAATGGCTCGAGTGCGTGCAGGGCACTCGTGAGGCGCGCCCGGCGGCCGCCGAGGAGCAGGAGGGGGAAGTCGACGCCGGCCTCGGCCATGCGGGAGCGGAGCCCTGGCTCGTGCCCGTCCAGCCCGATCACCAGGGATTCGAGCCTGGTGGGCACGAAGCTGAAGCCGACGTGCGTTCGTGCCTGGGCGACCGTGACGAAACTCATGGTCTCGAGCTGTCGCGCGACGCCGGAGCTGCCGCTCTTCGCTTCGCCCAGGATCACGGAGGCAGCGTCAGGGTTCGCGAGGACCGCGTCGGGCCGCGAGGTCCGCCCGTCGCCTGCTGGAGTCGAAGTCGAGATCTTCGCCTCGATCGCCTGCACGTGGTACCCCGCCCCTTTGAACACCGGGGGCCACCCTGCCTCGCCGGTCACCATGGCGAGGAGGGCGTTGATCGGAACGAACCGCTGGTCCAAGTGCCGCCCCCTACTTGTCCACCGTCCGTGACAGGCGAGCCGTCACCGGCCGGCGGCGGCTGTCCACAGGGCGGCCGTCACTTCGTGGACGTTCCCCATTATAGAACATGTGTTCTAGCCCCCATGCTGGCCCGCGCGGCGGGTCCCCAGACCGGCACGGCGGTCGGCGCCCTCGGGCGAATCTACTCTTGCTGCATGACCGCGACCCGCCGCACCCGCGATGCCCTTCGGCCACGACCGTCGGCACGACCCCTCGACGACGGTCCTGTGCGGAGCGCCGTGTGAAGCCCGCTCCCGGGATGCGCGCAGCAATGGTCGCATTGCGCCGTCCTTCAGTCCCGTACGGTCGAGCCAGCCACGAGTCGTCCCGCCGAGGAGGCAGCGCGTGGTAGTCCTCCTCACCCTCGACCTTGTCGCGCGGGCGCTGGCGGTGTGACGCCGGACCGTCGATCGGCTGGTGCCCAACGGCTCCCATCGCCGCCGTCCACGCGCGCGAGCCGCGACCGGGGAGGTGATGCTCGGGCACCTGCGACGAGGCGCTCGCAAGGCGCCCGCCGCCGTCCGCACCGAGTCGCGGTTCGGCCGACCGTCGTGGACCCCCGACGGCGGCAGCGCGCCCTCGTTCCCGCGCCGGACGGGCGCCGGCTCCTCGCTGGTGCCGGACCGGGCGAGGTCATCCCAATGACCGGCTCAGGTCCTCCCCGCCGCCCGAGCCGAGGAGTTCGCTCCAGGCCTCCGATCCCACGGGTGCGGTCGAGCCGCGGCGAGCAGGGTCCCGGGCAAGGCCGCCCAGCGGCACGACGTCCTCCCGGCCGACGACGGGCGCCGCCGGTGCGTCGAGGCCACGGGCGCTGAGGTCGGCGAGCCGCACGACCCACGACCGGCCCCCAAGCGACGCCGGGCCATGCCAGGACCCCAGGCGCCGGAGCCACCGGGCACGCTGCTCGCTCTGGATGACGAACAGCAGGTGCCAGCCGGCGCGCGCGGGCAGCCATCGACCATAGGCGGCGAGGCGGGCGCGGATGACCGGGGCATGCTGGGTCCCCTCGTCCATCTCGATGCACAGGACGCATGAGCGCCCGCCCACCTGCAGGGCGATGACGCTGTCGGGTCGGATGCCGCGGCCCGGCAGGTCGGCGCTCATGCGCTCGGTGAGCCAAGCCTGGACCGGGCGTGGCGCGTCGGGGCCGTCCGGGACGGCCAGCGCGCAGACGGTCTCGACGATGTCGAGCGTGTGGCGCAGGTACAGGCTGCTGGCGCGGGGCTCGCGGATGCCGAGGCGGGAGCGGGTCGCCTGGCTCGTCCGGTACGCGTAGGCAGCGGTGCCGCGGCCGGATCGCGGGTCGGTGGCCCGCTCGAGCGCGCCGGCCCGCCAGAGGGCGAGCAGCCGGTCCTGGGCGGTCCGCTCCCTGCGGTAGACGAGGCGGGCGAGCTGCGAGGCGGTGGCGGCATCGGCCCGGACGAGGAGGCGCAGGGCCGCCTTGTCCGCGATCGACAGGGCGTCGAGGTCGACCCCGAGCGTGCGTGAGCCCGCGATCGGCTGTCCACGGTGCTGGCTCATGTGAGGTCCCGCGGCCGGGGCCCATCGTCCTGAGCACGACGGCGGGGCGATCGGAGGGGCGCCCCGGCGCCCCGTCTGGCGCCCCGGCTGGCGCACCGGGCCCGCGGGCGGGTCACGTCTGGTGCCCGCGCCGTGACGCGTCGCTGGTGGCATCCGCCTGGGCCTGCGCCTCTGGCTTGGGGATCGGACGCGAACGCCAGGCGACCTCGGCGCGGACCTCGTCGGCCGGGCGGGCGTCCCGGGCGTCGCTGCGGGCGATGATCGCGGCCGCGGCGGCGGGGTCGGCGGGGCCCGGCGGGCTGACCGTGCCGCCGTACACCGCGGGCCGGCCGTCGGGCGCGGGGGTCCGCAGGAGGACCTCGAAGCGGCGCATCGAGGCGAGCTCGTCGACCGGCACGGGGGCCACGAGCCGCGCCAGGCCGCGCGCGTCGTCGGCGCCGGGCGCCAGGAGCGCGATCGACGCGGCGTTGGTGAGCACGGTGTCGCGCAGCCGCTCCCCGAGGCCGCCCAGCGACTGCGACGCGAGCGCGAGCGCCAGGCCGAACTTGCGCCCCTCGACCGCGATCCGCCCCATCGCGCGGGTGTCGAAGCGCTGCGCCTCGTCGACCACGAGGACGTGCTGGCGTCGCTCGTCGCGGGGCGTCCCCTGGCGCCCGGTCGCGTCGATCAGGTACCGGCTGATGAGCATCGCGCCGAACAGGTTGGCGTTGTCGCCGCCGACGCCCGAGAGGTCGACGAGCAGGACGTGCCCGGCGTCCATGATCGCGCGCGGCCGGACCGTGGACACGCCCTGGCCGACGACGCTCCGGATCGAGGCGTAGGTGACGAACGCGCCGAGCTTGTTGAGCACGGCCTTGATCGAGCTGTCGCGCTCGCGCTCCCGGGGGCCCGGCCACTCGTTGGCCCAGAAGGCGGCGACCAGCGGGTCGTCGAGCGCCGCGACGTACGGCGCGCGGAAGGCGTCGTCGGTGAGGATCCGGGTGAGCTCGATGATCGTGCCGGGCTCCGGGCCCGAGAGCAGCGTGAGCAGCGCGTGGCGGAGGTAGTGCTGCATCTTGGGGCCGCAGAACCGCGGCCACAGGTCCTCGAACAGCTCGACGAACTCCGACGCGACGAGGTGCGCCTCGTCGGGCGAGCGGCGCTCGAGGAAGTTGAACCCGCGCGGACGCTCGCGGTCGGCGAGCCGGAGGACGTGGACGCGCGGCGCGGCGGCCGCCGGCAGGCGCGCGAGGATGTCGGCGGTGAGGTCGCCGTGGGGGTCGACGACGGTCGCGCCGACCCCGGCCCCCGCGAGCGCGCCGACGAGGTTGAGCAGCAGCGTGCTCTTGCCCGAGCCCGTCGACCCGAACACCGCGAGGTGGCGGGCGAGCGCGTCGGCCGGCAGCGCGAGCGGCCCGCCGCGGCTCGTGCCGAGGACGAGGCCGGCGCCCCCGGGCAGGGCGGGCGGGGCGGCGCCGAGCGGCCGGGACCGCGGGAACCCCGCCCGGTCGAGGGCGGCGTCGGGGAGCGACCAGAGCGCGGCGAGCTCCCAGTCGGCGAGCCGGACAGCCGGACCCGCAGCAGTCGCGCCACGGCGGATCGCCCAGGCGACCGACGCGCGCCCGTCGTCGAGCCCGGCGCTGAAGGGGGCCAGCCGCCAGAGCAGCGCCTCGGCGGCGGCCGGCGAGATCCCCGCCACCTCGAGCCGGAGCTCCACGTCGAAGCCCACGACCCCCCGGCGGCGGCGGGCCTCCGCGTCGCGCTCGGCGGGGGCCTGGCGGGGCGGCCCCGACGGTGGCGGGGACGCCGTCGGGCGGAACAGCAGCGCGTCGACGACCGCCCCGCCGACCATGCCCGCGACCGACGGCCGGGCAGACGCATCGCCGGGCGCGGCGTGGCGGCGCCATGCCCCGGGCGGCACCGGGCGCGCGATGCACCGCAGCCGGACCTCGGCGCCCGCGGGCGCGTGGCCGAGCGCCGCCGCCAGGGCCGCGACTGCGGCGGGCTCCCCGGGCTCCGGCGCCCGCAGCGGCCAGCCCGGCGGCCCCGAGAGGGACCCGACGGCCACCGCGGCGGCCGGGCGGTCGACGGCCGGGGCGCGCGCGACCGCGGCGCCCGGGTACAGGGCCCGCAGCGCGGTGACGGCGAGCGCGGCGCCGTGCCCGTCCGCGTCGACCTCCCAGGCGAGCGCGCCGTCCCGCCAGGCGACCCGCAGCTCGACCGCGGGCCAGCCCACGCCCCAGCGGCCCATCCCGCGCCGGACGCGGGGGTGGAGGGCGCGGACGAGGGCGGCCGGGTCGGGGCCGGCCTCCGCCCGCGCGGGCAGCTCGACCACCAGCCGCACCCGCTCCCGCTCGGCGGCGCGGTCGTACCCGCGCTGGCGGAGGGCCGGGACGGCGCGGGCTCCGATTGCGAGCAGCACCAGCGCCCCGAGCAGCAGGAGCGCCGGCGGCGCCGCCGCGGCGAGCGCGTGGAGGAGCGGGCCGGCCGCGGGCGTCACGGCCGGGCCGGGAGGACGGAGAGCGGGTCGACCGGGACCCCCGCGCTCCAGACCTCGAAGTGGAGGTGCGGCCCGGTCGTGTTGCCGGTGAGGCCCTCCGACCCGATCACCTGCCCCGCCGCGACCGGGTCGCCGACGGCGACCGCGAGCCGCACCTGCAGGTGCCCGTACAGCGTGAGCACGCCCGCGCCGTGGTCGACCTCCACCACCACCGCGCCGTCGGCGACGCGCCCCGCGAGCACCACCCGGCCGGCGGCCATCGCGCGGACGGGCGTCCCGAGCGGCGCCGCGAGGTCGATCCCGTCGTGGAAGTGGGCGTAGCAGCGGCCCGCCCAGCAGCGCGGGGGCTCGAGCGAAAGGCCGGTCGGGCCGAAGGGCTGGGTGAGCCGCCCGTCGAGCGGCCAGACGACGGCCCCCGCGGCGCCGTACCCGTATCGGGCGGCCCAGCCCATCACCAGCGGCGGGTACCAGTCGGCCGGGTTGTAGCGGTACAGGGCGCGCCGCCAGTCAGCGGGGGCGCCGTTGGAGGCGAGGTACGCGGCCGCGGCCGGGATCGCGTCCGCCGGGTCGCAGATGTCGGGATCGAGCAGCCCCGCGAGCCTGGCGGCATGGGCGAAGGTCGCGGGCAGGAACTGCATGGGGCCCCGGGCGCCGGCCGAGTTGGGCGCGCAGCCGTTGGCGTTGCGGCCGTGGTCCGTCTCGACCCGCCCGACCGCCGCGAGCACCTCCCAGTCGATCGCGAAGCGCGCCGCGGCCCCCTGGTACAGCGCGAGGTACGCGGGCGGGATGCCGGCGACGTCGGCTGAGCCGCCCGACGCCTGCGTCGCCCCGACGGCCCAGACGCCCGCGAGCGCGCCCGCGCCGCCGACGGCGACCGCGAGCGCCAGGGCCGCCGCGAGCCCGAGGCAGCCGCAGCCCAGCGCCCGGCCCGGCCCGCCGCTCACCCGCCGCCCGCGCGCCCGGCCCCGATCGCGAGCAGGTCCGAGGGTCGCGTCGTGAGCGCCGCGTACTCGCGCCGGGACACCACCGCCTCGAACGCGACGTGGCTCCGCCCGACGAACAGGAGGCCCTCCCCCGGCCGCGCGTGGACCAGCGAGCGGCGCTCGGCGGGCGTGAGGTCGAAGTACCGCGCGAGCGCGTCGGCGCCCTCGGGCGTCTGCCCCAGGAGCACCCGGATGTCGGACTGCTTGACGATGGACTCGCCGAAGTCGGACCGCAGGAACTCCACGATGTCCTGGGTCGCGAGCTGCAGGCCCGCCCCGTAGTGGCGGGCGGAGCGGGCGAGCTCCTCGACGAACTCGGCCCCCGCGGGCTGGCGCATCACCTTCCAGGCCTCGTCGACCACCACGAGCTTGGGCGCGAGGTCGCGGCGCACCGCGTCCCAGAGCATGCCCAGGGCGGCGAGCTGGGCGACCGCGCGCACCTCGGGGTCCGAGAGCGCCGCGAGCCCGACCACGACGAGCCGCCGGTCGAGCGGCAGCGCCGCGCCCCCGGCGAACAGGTGCCCGAGCGACCCCGTCGCCCAGCGCTCGAGGCGGCGCGCGAGCGCCACGCCGTCCGCGGTCCCCCCGAGCCGGTCGACGAGTCCGGCGAGCGCGGGCGGCTCCCGGCCGAGCGAGGCCGGGTCCGGGCCGATCCCGGCGTCCTCGTACACCGCCCGCAGGGCCCGGTCGAGCGGCGGGCGCTCGTCGCGCGTCAGCCCGCCCGCCATCGCGGCGACCAGGCGCGTGAGCGAGGCGATCTTCGCCGTGAGCGCGCCGTCGGCCGCGGCGCCGGTGAACGCGAAGGGGTTGAGCGCGACGCCCGGGCCCCCCAGCTCGAGGTACGCCCCGCCGTGCTCGGCCGCGAGCCGGCGGTAGTCGCCGAGGGGGTCGACCGCGAGGACCCGGATCCCGCGGGCCAGGCAGCGGCCCATCTCGGCCCCGGTGAGCATCGTCTTGCCGGTTCCGGTCTGGCCGAGGACGATCGCGTTGTGGCTCGCGTGCGCGAAGCGGTCGAGGACGATCGGCTCGCCACCGGTGCGCGAGCGTCCGTACAGGTGCCCCGACGGCTCGTACAGGTCGGACGCGACGTGGAGCAGGCTCGCCGCGAGCGAGCCCGAGTCGAGGTTGCGCTCGGCGAGCGGGCGCGGCGCCGGGCCCGGGAGCACAGAGCGGAGGCCGCCAGCCTGCCGGAAGGTGGCGACGTCCAGCTCCAGGCCGGTCGCGCGGCCCTCGAGCCGGACCGCCTCGAGCCGTCCCGCGAGCTCGGCGGGATCGCTGGCCTCGACCAGGAGCACGGTGTCGACGAGGTAGACGCGGCCGCGGCCGGCCTGGACGGAGCGGCGGGCGGCCATGGCGGTCTCGCCCACCCGCTCGCGCTCGACGTCGAGGAGCTCGCCCCGCTCGGACGCGAGCCGGTCGGCGGCGCGGGCCTGGCGGAGCCGCGTCGTCATGAGCGCCATCGCCTCGGCGCGCCCGAGCGGCCGCACGCGCATGGAGACCGCGCCGACCCCCTCGACTGCGAGCAGGCGCGCGAGCCAGCCGGGCTCGACCTGCGCCGGCCAGCGCGGCGACGGGACGACGGCGCACAGCAGATGGTCGCCGGTGACGATCGAGGGCCCCACCCTCAGCGGCGCGTCCGACCCGGCGATCCCCGCCAGGAGCCCCGTGACCTCGTCGGCCTCGACCGGGCGGACCTCGACCCCGGCCTCCAGCGCGCTCCGGGAAAGCGCCTCCCGGACGCGCCCCGCCTCGACCTCCGACGCCGTGTCGACGAGCAGGTACGTCCGGCGCAGCCGCCGGCGCGGCGCGGCCGCGATCTCGCGATACAGCGCGGCGTACGCGTCGAGGGCTCGGGCGGCCTTCCGGCCCTCGACGCTGGCCGCCATGAGGTCCAGGTGCTCGGAGGGGTCGCGGTCCGCCGGGACCGAGAGCAGCTGGAACGGCCGGCCGACCGCGTCGTACAGCTCGGCGAGTGAGTCGAGCGCGCCCTCGCGCTCGGTCTCGGCCATCAGCTCGATGCTGATCGGGAGGAGTTCGACGCCCGTGACCCGGGTGCCCGCGACCAATGGGATCTCGGCCGCATCTCGTTCGGCGGCGGGTCCGCTGTCGTCGCTCCGTGAGCCGGCGAGACCCCGCCGCTTGGGCAGGAGGGCTCTGGTCATGGCGTGCGGTCGCTGTGCTGCATGCGTCGACGATCACGCACCCGGCAGGGACGTTCAAGGGCGCCCGTGTACGCCAATGTGTACTGCAGCAAGTCGCCGCAGGGGGCCGTCACTGACTTGTCCCTCCAGGGCCGGCATCGGGCGGCGCGGCGCTGCAAGCGGCCCGGCCATCGGGCGGTGATGCGCCTCAGGCGGAGCTCGATCTCCAGTCGAAGGTGGATGTCAGGCGCGCTCACGGAAGCGTGCCCCAGTGCGCGGAGTCTCCCCCGAGGCGACCGGACCGCGCAGGGTGAGGTCGCGATCGACGAGCTGCGCAGTCGCGCCGCGAGGCATGGCGTGGCCGAACTCGACGGCATCCCCCTGCCGCGCCCCGTGATGCCGAGGCCGCCGCCGTTCGCGCCGATCAGCTGATCGCCGACCTCGTCGAGCCGGCCAGGGCCGTGGCGCTCGAGAAGCTCGGCGAGGGCGAGCGAGCGCTCAGCGTCGCCGTAGGCTGGGTGCGAGACAGGCTCAGCGACACGGACCCGCCGGCCGGCACCACACCATGAGCCGATCGCGGGCGGCTGGCGTTGATCCGCCCGGGCTGTCCTCGCCGCCCTCGTGCGAGTAGGCTGATACAGAATGCCTGTACTGACGCCAAGCGCTCCCATGCCCATTCCTAGCCGGGTCGGGGGCTACCGTAGCGCCTGCGTGAAGCGGAGGGGAGGCTTGCCAGGATGGGCATGAGGAAGGCTCAGGGTGGAAGCAAGAGGAGTCCGTACCTCTTCCTTCCGCACTCCTCCAAGGACCACGAGTTTGTCCGCGTCTTGGCGGCATGGTCGCTGCGGGACGCGTCCGCGCCTCCCACAAGACGGTACCGCTCCGCCAGAATGGTTGGCGCGCTCAGCGCATTGACCTTCGAGGGGGGCACGAAGATGTTCGCCACATCCCGTGTTCCAGGCACCAGCCGACGCGGTGATCCCGATCTGGCGCTACATGGACTTGCCCAAGTTTGTCTCGATCCTCTCTAGGGGCGCCCTCTTCTTCCCGTCCGCTGATCGGCTGGGCGATCCGCTTGAGGGCTCGTACCCGCAGACGAACGCTCCCGTCCGAAATGCGCTCTACGGACCCTAGGTTGCCCACTACCAGGAGCATGCCGAACTGGAGCGGCGGCGGCGCTTGCAAGGGCGAACTCAACACCTGCACCGAGGGATGTGTGGCAGCGCAGCCGGGGGCTCGACCACCGGGCAACCTAGCGGCACCCGCGGCCGGGTTCGCGGGTTACAAGCGCCCGACGTCGATCGCGATCCCCTGCTTCGCCATTTCCTTGGCGAGGGTCACCTTGACCTCGTCCACGTCATCGGCAAAGGCAAGGTAGATGACGCCGTGCAGGTCGGAGGGCCGCTCCATCTGCTCCTGTTGCTTGAGGAGGATCGCGACCCGCGGGCGCCCAAGCTTCGCGAGCAGGATGCCGAGCTCTAGGACAACATTCTGACGCGCTCGGAACTCTCGCTCATCGGCCTTGCCCCGGGCGTTGCCCTCATCGTCGGGCGTCGCGAGCACCACCGCGAACCGCACGTCATCGTTCGCGTATTTCTCGAGCTTCTCGATCAACGTCGCGCCCTCCGATGGGAGCTGATCGAGAATGAGCGGCTCGAGATTCCAACGCCAGAGCATCGCTTCGAGCTGCGTGCGAGCATCGGTGTCGTGGCCGTACACCACGAAGACATCTCGGTTGCTGGCCGGTGTCCTCGTCGGTCGACCCCGCACTGCCTTTGGTGTCGTGCGGACCTCGATCCCGAGGACCGCCTTGACGGGCCGGCCGCGTCGACCTTCCCTTGGACCTGGACGGTCCCGTTGTCATACAGGTTGATGACGGCCCCCGCGACCCGGAGTTGCTCGCCGGTATCGTTGTTCAGGCGCGTGGGGCCCTTCGGCTCATAGCCCGCGGTCCTCAGCAGCGTCGTGGCTTCGTCGACGTTCACCGCTCGCCCGCTCCCTCTCGCACTCGTTCGACGTCCACGGGCCACGGCTCGTCCTGGTGGTGAAGGAACCTGGCGCGGAGGTGGCCGATCTCTCCGCGGATGATCAGTTTCTGCTGCTGCGTCCGCGCCGATAGAAGCTTGATCTCCCACTCGCGGATCTCCCGCACCAGCCCCGCTATGCTCGGGTCGACGTTCGCGTGACGGGGATCAAACACGGCGGTACTCAGTGGAGGCAGGCAGTTCGATCACGTGCGGCGAGTGTATCGCCGCTACACACCCCGCTATTGAGGTGCCCGGCCCACTACGGGGCTCGGGCGAGCGTTCCGTCGCTGGCTCTGGCAACCTCGCCGCGTTCTGGGCTCGATTGACCGCTCGTAGTCAGCTGCTTCCCTGCCGTGCAGCGAGCCACTCCTCGACCCGATCCGGCGTGATGCCCTCGGCGAGCTCGGGCGCCTGGTGTTCCTCGCAGTAGACGACGAGACCAGCGGCGGTCGCTTCCTCGACCAGATGGGACGGCAGTGTGAACTCGCCCGCGTCGTCGTCCACGATCGTGCCACCGGTGCCGACGAGAGCGTCCAGGATCCGCCGGCGCCCCTGGTAGCGCTCCACATGCGGCATGACGTGGTGGGCGGAGTAGCGGCGAAGCGTCTCGGCCATCGCGTCGTCCGAGTCCTGGAGCATCGTGAGGACGGTCCGGGCGTCGTCAGGCTTGCGCCACCCGGGCGCCGTCGAAAAGGCGATCCGGCGCTCTTCCTCACCGGACAGGACGAACGGGTGCCAGAGCGCGGTCGACCCGAAATGGGCCATCTCGTTGAGGGCCTCGTACGTCGTGACGACGCCCGCCAGCTCGCGTCCCGCGAACTCGAACAGGTCCGAGAAGCGCTCTCGCGTGTGCGGTGGCAGCTCAGCCATCGGTCGCTTGAGGGCCCCGAGGTACCCGCGGTTCGAGTCGACGTAGTAGACGAGCACCACGAGCTCGAGGTAGGCCCGCAACAGCGTGAACGCGACGTGTGGGTTCTCCTCGCGGACGGCCGACACAATGCCCCGGTGGAGCGACGTCGCCCGGTTGATGAACGAGAGGAAGGCGAGGTGCTGCTCGAAGAGCGCCTTGTCGTCGCCGTCGCCGAACGCGGCCTTGGCGATCTCAATGAACCCGCGGTCACGCTCGGCAGCGTCAGCGAGGCCCTGTTCGACCGTCGGCACCTTCGAGATGTCGAGTGCGAGCTTCTCGGTCCCTGGCTTGGGCCCGATCGGCCTCTGGTCAGGGTGCGGTCTCTTGTGCCGGCCTGCACGTCCCAATCGCCCACCCCGGTTCTGCGTCGGAGCCCCTCGGTTCTGCGGCAGCTGGACGGATGCTCGTGGGGATCCACGGCGCCTCGTTCGTCCGCGTCGGTCCAGGCGAACACTATGAACCCATCGCGTCGATCGACGACCGTGGCCGGCGCAAGATGCGTCGAGTCCCCCGGGTGCCCGTGGCCCCTACGACGCCGCCACGCTGAGCCGGGTCGGCCACGGTCCCGGCCCGCGACCGTCCTGCGGGCGGCCAAGCAGATAGCCCTGGCCATATCCGACGGCGAGGCCGCGCAGCGCCTCGAGCTCGGCGCGGGTCTCGATTCCCTCGGCGATCAGCCGGAGCTTGCGCTTGACCGCGAAGTAGCCCATCCCGGCGATCAGCGCCTGGCGGGCCGGATCGGCATCGATCCCGCGGATGAGCCCGATGTCGAGCTTCACGAGGTCGGGTGCGAGCTCGAGGATGTGGCGGAGGCTGGCGTACCCGGCGCCGGCGTCGTCAACCGCGAGGCGAACGGTTGGCCCGAGCGCCGCCAGCTCCAGGCGAAGCGCCGCGTAGTCGTCGATCGCCACGTGCTCCGTGATCTCGATGACGATCGATCGACCGACGCCGCCCAGGAGCTCTCGCAGCTCCCTCGACCTGATCAGCGCCGGTGAGGCGTTCAGGCTCAGGTAGGCGCCGGACGGGAGCACCGTTCCAGCCTCGAGGGCGGCACGGAGCGTGGCCGTCTCGAGCTCGATCCCGAGCCCGGCGCGGACGGCCGTCCTGAACACGATGTCGGGCGAGGCGCCGCCGGCAAAGCGGCTGAGCGCCTCGTAGCCGACGACCTCGCCGGTGTGGAGCTCGACGATCGGCTGGAAGAAAGGGGTGAGGGCTTCCGCATCCAGGATCGCCTCGATGCGCGCCCGGGCGTCGTCCTCTCGATGACGAGTCTCGAGCCCAGGGCTGACCAGCGCCCCCACGATGGCGCCGAAGGTGGCGAGGGCCGGCAGGCGCTCGAGGAGCCGCTCCGCGTTCGTCGCGCCGTGGACGCCGACGGCGATCACACCGACGACGCCGTGGGGGCCCCGGAGCGGGGCGAAGACCGCGCTGTGGAGGCCGGACGCGGTGATCGCCTGTCCATAAGGGCCGTCGTCGGTCCGGGCCTGCCAGGTCTCGGACCATGGGCCGGTCGCTGCCCGTTCGCGAAGGTGGCGCACCGGGGCATCTCCAACGACGTGCCCGGCCGAGAGGACCTGCCCCACGCGCCCGGCCGCGGCCAGGATCCGCCCGTGGTCGGCCCCGATCCCGATCGCCCAGGCCGAGTGGATCTCGGGGAGTCGGATGATCTCGGCACAGGCCGTGGCGGCGATCGCCTCGGGCGTGTCGGCCGGGTTGATCCGGGCGAGCGAGGCCTCGATCATCTCCCGCTCACGGGCATCGCGCTCGAGGGCGTTCTCGAGCGCGCGCTCGCGCGTCACGTCGCGGTCCGTCTGCATGTAGCTGACCAGTCGGCCCGAGGCGCCGCGGATCCCAGAGATCACGGCCTCGACCTCGACGAGGGTGCCGTCCTTGCGGCGGTTGACGATCGAGCCGGTCCAGGTCTCGCCCGACCCCACCGAGGCCCAGATCGAATCGAAGAACGCCGTTTCGTGGCGTCCGCTGTGAAGGATCCCCGCGTGGCGACCGACGATCTCGTCCGGCTCGTAGCCGTAGAGCCGGCAGAAGGATCGGTTGACGTACGTGACGATGCTGCCGTCCGCGTCCTTGATCCAGACAGCGTCGGCGGTCTGCTCGACCGCCGCGACCAGCCGCGCCCGCTCATCCTCCGCCGCGACCCGCTCGGTGATGTCCTGGACGATGCCGACGAATGCCGGCGGCGTCTCGTTCGCGAGGAGGTGGACGCGCACCTCGACTGGGTACGTGGAGCCGTCCTTGCGGCGGTGGGTCGTCTGGAACACGACCTGCTCCCGCGCTTCGGTGCGAAGCGGGGCGAGGAGCTCGGCGAACGAGGCCATCGTGTGCTCGGGCTTGAGGTCGAGCGGTGTCAGCTCGCCGAGCTCGCCGAGCGAGTAGCCGAGGTTCCGCAGGGCGCCGGCGTTCGCCGCGCTGAAGCGGAGGGTCTCGGCGTCGAAGACGTAGATCTCGCTGCTGACCTCATCGAGCAGCCGGGCGAGCATCGCCTGCCGCGCCTCGAGCTGCCATCGCTCGGTGATGTCCTGGGCGGTGCCGACCAGCCGGAGCGGCGTGCCCGACGGATCGCGGATGACCTCCCCCTGCTCGTGGACGATCCTGGCGGTGCCGTCCGGGCGGATCGTCCGGTAGTCGAGGTGGTACCGGTCGCCACTCCCGATCGCCGCCCGCTCGGCCGCCTGCACCCGGGCCCGATCGTCCGGATGGACGAAGGCGAGGAACGCCTCGGTCGTCCCCGGGATCGCGCCGGGCTCGACCCCGTAGATCCGGTGGAGCTCGTCCGAACGCTGGGCGGTGTCCGCGGCGAGGTCCCACTCCCAGCTGCCGATGTGGGCGATCCGCTGCGCCTCGGCCAGGTTCCGCTCGCTCCGGCGGAGGCTCTCTACGAGCGCCGCGTGCGTCCGAAGCGTGGTGATGCCCAGGGCGAGGTCGTCGGCCAGACTGGTGAGCAGCCCCACGTCCTCCGAGCTGAACGCATCGGGAGCGGTCGCATAGATCGCGAGCGCCCCGAACGGCGTGTCCGAGGCCAGCAGCGGCAGCGCGAGCGACGCGGCGAAGCCGTGCCGGGTCGCCTCGTCACGCCAGGGGGCGAGCTCGGCGCCAGTCAGGAAGCTTCGGCCGACGACGGGTCGGCCCGTCCGGATCGCCGTCCCGATTGGACCGTGACCGAGCGGGGTGTCTCCCCAGCTGACGGTGATCGATTCGAGATACCCGGCTTCGTAGCCGGCCTGGGCGACCGGGCGGACGGTCCGCTCGCGATCGTCCTGGGCGAACCCGACCCAGGCGAGTCGATACCCGGCCTCCTCGACGGCGATCCGGCAGATCAGGTCGAGCAGCTCCGCCTCGCTCGTCGCTCGCAGCAGGGCGCGTCGGCCGGAACCGATGATCACAAGGGCACGGTCGTGATCGTCGAGACCCAGCCGCGCGGTGGGTCGCACGGCGCCGGGCAGAGCCGTCGGCCGGGGCTTCGGGATGGCTCCCGCGACGCCCGGAACGTTCCGCTGACCGCCGCCCCGGCGGGGTCCGGCTCCGGACCCCGTCATGCCCCACCTGTGGCGACGATCACGCCCCCGGCGTCGCGATCGTGGCTCATGGGTGTCCGGCGTTCGAGGCACCTCCTGTGAGATCGGCACGGAGACCCGCGTCCACCAACGCGACGATGTCGGCTCGCGCGATGACAATCGACCTGACCTGGAGGCCGTGGCTGTCATCGAGGCGCCGCGCCAACGTGTCGCCGGACTCAAGCAAGGGTTGGGTCATCTCCAGGTTGATGGCCCTGTTCACCCTGAGGGCCAGGCGACCGCCGCGGGCCGAGTCGTCCGGGCACGCGGCGAGCTCCGCCACGGTCACAGGCAGTCGTCCATCTGGGTGCGGGGCGGGGCGCCCGGCGTCGGCCGCGGGCGGCCTCAGGAGGACCATCCGCAGCGGTTCCCGAATCTAGGGCCGTCCACATGCCCACACCATGCGCTCACGGAGCTTGTGCTGGGAATGACCCGATGGTCCCGCCGTGGCGGCCGCCGTCGCGCTCGATCCATCGCCCCGATTGGGCTCCGTAGATCCCCGACACGATGAACGGATCGTGGAGGTTCACTGTCCCGAGGCGGCGATCCTAGCGTGGGGGTCCGCCGCTGCGACCGCCTCCACGAGCTCGACGAGGCGAGTCGCCCCAGCGACGAAGTCCAGCTGAAAGCCGGCAGCGACAGCGACCGACTGAAGCCGGTCACCCCAGGCGACGGGCATCCGGCCCGCCTTGAGGAGCAGCTTGCGGCCGAGCTCGTAGATGTTCGACTCTTCGCAGCGCTCCTCGAACGCCAGCTGCGCATTGAGCTCGTTCAGGATCACCAGAGCCTGTTCCTTGGCGGGCCCGTGGTCGAGGAAGATCCGCCCACTCCACCGCTTGCTGCCATCGGCGTCGCGTAGGGGCCCCACGCTCAAGGATCCGGGCGCCACGTGAGCGATGAGCCGATTTCGGCCGGTCCCGAGTGTCACCTCGACAAGACGGGCGGCTTCGAGCAGTTTCGTCGACGGCGAGGGGTTGGCCTCCAGCTGTTGGAGCATCTCGCGCCAACGAAGCGGGACTCGGTCTCCCGGCCGATACCCGGCTGGCTCTCTCGGCGAATCGAGGTATGTGGTTGCGAGCGCCTCAAGCAGGGGCTGGCTCAACGCGATGAGGCAGAGCTCATGGTATTGCTCGACCTCGTTCGTGCGGAATATCCGAAGGACAGCCTCCCGGGCCGGATCCGTCAAGGAGCCCTCCGCCAAGCCTGTCGACTCCTGCAAGGCGGCACCGGCATCTTGGGCTTCGCTTGAGGCGGGCCCAAGGAAGCCCAGTCCGATGGCCCAGAAACGAACCCATGTGCGGACGTCGGAATCCTGGCGCTGTTCCCACAGGATCTCCCCCGCTGACAGCAGGCGGCCGAGGAGTTCGCCGTAGACGGAGCCTGGATCAATGATCGCCATGTCGCACCAATCCTGCGCGGTCGCACCCCACCGTGGCAACGTCGTGACCGCGCTCGGGCAGGCTTCGCTCACCCGTGGCGCTGGCGTCCACCCGAGATCGAGCGCAGAGCTGCACTTCGGCGCCGGGGTGAGGGCGCCTCCGCCGCCGCCCAGGTCGAGGCGTCGGCGGGCCGCCCGAAGAGGTATCCCTGGCCGAACTGGACCTCGAGCTTCTCGACGACCGCACGCTCGGCCTCGGTCTCGATCCCCTCGGCGACGACATGGCAATCAGTCGCGCTCGCGAAGTGGAGGAGAGCGACGATGAGCGCCTGGCGGGTGAGATCGGCATTCACGCCACGGACGAGACCGATGTCGATCTTCACGAACTGTGGCCGGAGCTCGACGAGGTGATTGAAGTTCGCGACGCCGGCACCGGCGTCGTCGACCGCGAGGCGGAGACCCGAGCCGAGGGCGACGAAAGCCGACCGGAGGGCCCCGTAGTCATCGATCGAATCGTGCTCGGTGACCTCGAGGACGATCGGCCGTGTCCGGGCGGCCAGGATCCCGCGCAGCTCGTCACCGGCCAGGATGAACGCCGGCGACACGTTCAGGCTGAGGGAGCTCCCGGTCGGCAACTCCCCTGATGCCGCGACCGCCGCGCGCAGGGTCACGGACTCGAGCTCGCGCTCGAGCCCGCACCGTCGGGCGTCGGCGAAGACGAGGTCCGGCGGCGTGCCGTCGTTGAACCGCGTGAGGGCCTCGTACCCGATCGGCCGGCGCGTGGCGAGATGCACCAGCGGCTGGAAGACCGGATGGAAGGCGCCCGCGGCAATGATCGCCTCGATCCGCGTCCGTGACCGGGCCAGCTCGTGGCGCACCTGGAGTGGCTTCTCGAGGAGCAGCCGTGCGGTCGGCGCGAACTCGACGAGTGCGGGGATCTGGTCGGCGAGGCGATCGGCACGGACCGGGTCGCTCGTCCCGACGACCAGGAGCCCGATCGGTCCGTCCTTGCCCACGATCGGCGCATACGCGGTCGCCTTCAATCCGGTGGCGGCGTACCGGACCCGTACTCGCCGTCCTCCGGACGTGGCACCCATCGTTCCGTCCAGCCGCCTGCCCGCGCCCGCTCGAGCAGGTGCGCCGACCGGCTCGCGGGGAGCGTTTCGCCGACCTCGGCGGGGCCGACGCACCCGGCACCTCTGCCGAGGACGACGGCTCTGCCGGACTCATCGAAGGCCAGGACCGTCGGCGAGTCCATCCCGTCGAGGCCGAGCAGCGCGTCAGCGATCGCCTGCCCGGTGACCTCGGGTGTCTCGCCCGCTTGGAGCTGGCTCAAGGTCGCGGCAATCTGGGCGCGCTCGCGGGCGGAACCAGCGAGGCTTGCCTCGACTTCGCGCAGATGGGTGACGTCGCGCTTGACGGCCACGTAGGAGGCGAGGGCACCCTGGGCATCAACGACCGGCGTGATCGAAGCCTCCTCGGTGTGCGTGGTCCCGTCCTTGCGGCGATTGACGAGCTCACCCGTCCAGGTCCCGCCGGCCGTGAGCGTCGACCACATGTCGGCGTAGACCGCGGGCTGCTGGACCCCGCTCTGGAGGAACCGCGGGTTCCGGCCGATTACCTCGGCGGCGGTGTAGCCGGTTATCCGCTCGAAGGCCGGGTTGACGTAGACGATGTTCGCATCCGGATCGGTGATCACGACCGACTCGGCCGTCTGCTCGATGGCGGTGGCGAGGCGCGTCCGCTCCGCGTCGCCGGCCGCGCGGGCGGCGCGCGCCCTGAGGGTGCCCACGCTGTAGGCGAGGTCCGCCGTGAGCTCCTCGAGGAGCACGATCTCCTCGTCGCCGAAGGCATTGCACTCGTCCGAGTAGATCACGAGCACCCCGAAGACCTCGCCGTCGCGGGCAAGCGGCAGGGCAGCCACCGACGCGTAGCCACGCGCCAGCGCCTCAGGGGCCCAGGGCGCCATGGCGGGGTCCGCGGCGAGGTCGCGGCTGATGACCGGGCGCCCCGACCGGATCGCGACGCCCGCGGGGCCTCGGCCATGCTCGGTGTCGTGCCAGCTGACGGTGACGCTGGCGAGGTAGCCCGCCTCGTACCCGGCATGGGCCATCGGGCGCACGGTGCCGGTCGGATCCTCCTCGCGATAGCCGACCCAGGCGAACCTGAAGCCACCCTGCTCGACAACGGTCCGGCAGATAGTCGCAAGGAGTGCGGGTTCGGTCTCCGCGCGCACCAGCCCTTCGTTCGCCGCGCTCAGCGTCCGCAGGATCCGGTTGAGCCGGGTCAGGTGGGCTTGCGCAACCTGCCGATCGCTGACGTCGCGCACCACGCCCTCGATCGCGACGAGCCTGCCCTCCGCATCCAGGACCGGGGTGCTCCGCTGCTCGAGCCACACCCAGCGACCGTCCGTGTGGCACCGCCGCATGAGGGTCGCTTCCGTCACCGGCGGCGCGCCTGAACCGGGATCGAGAAGGTGGCGGTCGTCCGGGTGAACCAGCCGCGCCATGAGACCGGGATCGGCGTAGAACGCGTCCGGCGGGTACCCGAGCACGGCCTCGACCGATGGGCTCACGCACTCGAAGGCCGGGGTTGGCAGGACCCGAAAGCGAGAGATGACATCCTGGGCGTGCTCGGCGAGCAGGCGGAAGCGGCTCTCGCGCGCCTCGAGCTCGCTGGCCTAGCGGGCGCGCTGGGCGTCGTAGCGGCGGAGCATGCCGGCCAACACCGCACCGGTGAACGCCACAAAGGCCCAGCCCTTGAGCGTGGAGATCGTGCCCAGCACTGCGGGGTCGCTGACGAGGGCGCTGAGTAGGCGATCGCTCAGGGCGATCCACAGGACCGCACTGACGACATACGCAAGAACGATGATCCCGGCCGACATCCCGGCTGGACGCCCGCTCGGGCGGTGCATCCTGTGCGCGCTCCCTCAAACGGTGATGAGGTGCCTACGTTCGGCTCCGAGAGGGATCGGGGCAATGACCCGGAGGTACCGACGCGACGCACGTGGCCAGGGGCTTGCGACGCGCGCTCGATCGCGACCGGGCAGCATCATGGCGCCGCGGGTCGGGCTCGCAGGTGCGGCCGTCACACGGCACGTGCGCGGGTGGGCGGCGAACCCTGCTTCGACCGCTCCCGGCTCTGACGCGGGCGGCACATGTCGATGCGAAGCAGCGCCCGGACCATCGCCCAGGAGGACCCGCACACCCCACACCATGGCAAGATCGTGCCGCCAGCGGAGCCGTGCTCCACCTCCAGGGTTCGGTGTGCCGCCCGGGCGTCCGATGGTACGGTGGCACCGTGGGGTCCTCGAAGACCGATCCGCAAGTCGAGGTGGCGATCGCACGCAGCTTCCTGGGCAGCGTGGCGTCGGAAACCCAGGCTCGCCTATTCGCTGATGCGATCCGACTCGACGTGCCGGCCGGGAGCGTCCTGTACCGCGACGAGGATCCGGCGCGAACGGGACTCGTGGTGGCCGGGCTCGTCCGGATCTATCTGACCTCCGCAGAAGGCCGCCAGATCACGGTGCGGTATGCACGCTCGGGAGCCGCGGTCGGGGTACCGATGGCCGTCGGCGGACCCGTTGCCGTGAGCGCCCAGGCCGTGACCGACAGCAGCCTGCTGCTGTTCCCCAGCGCCACCGTCCGCGCGATCGCGATGGCCGACGCGGGTATCGCTTGGCGACTCGCCGAGGAGGTCACGCGCCTCCTGTACGCCGTCCTCGATGCCTTCGGTGGAACGGTCTTCGGGTCGGTGAGGCAACGACTCGCCCGTCACCTGCTCGACCTCGCCGCAGAGCGACAACGCGACGTGCTGCTTCCTGCGCCGGTCAGCCAGCAGGCTCTCGCTGATGCCGTGGGCACGGCACGCGAGGTTGTCGCGAGGACGCTCCGCGACTTCCGTGAGGCAGGCCTGATCGAGAGCACCAGGCACGGTGTCGTGCTCCTGGCTCCGGATCGGCTCCACGAGGTGGCGACCACGGGCGAGCTGTGACCTGGGTCACGTTGCCTCCGCAGACAAGTCGCTGACCGTCCGGGGCGACGCGCGCGATGGTCTCCCGAGCACCGGTCCACCGAAGGACCGCCGCACCAACGGAGAGGCCCATGACAGCCACCTTCGCCGAGGTCACGCCGTCGACGGCGGCGGGACCGATCAGGTCCGTGTCCGTCGTCAGCACCGGTACGACGCAGATCCACCCCCAGCAACCGTTCGGCAGCCGGATTCCGATGTATGCCTGGCTCGTCGGCTCCCGACGCTGGACCCCGCCTCGGCCGGTGAACGCCTACGTCATCGAGCATACCGGGGGCCTCGTGCTGTTTGACACGGGGCAGGACCGCGCGTCGGTGACCGACCCCGACTACTTCCCGGAGGGCTTGACCGGGTTCCTCTACGACCGCCTCGCCCGCTTCCAGATCGGTCCACAGGACACGCTGATCGCGAAGCTCGCGGCGGCCGGACATCGCGCGACCGGCGTGCACCTCGCGATCCTGTCCCACCTCCACGAGGACCACATCGGCGGCATCCCCTATCTTCCCGAGACCGAATTCATCGTCGCCGACGCGGAGTGGCGGGCGATGGAGCAGCCCCTACCCGAGTTGCGGGGCTTCCTGCGCCGGCACATCGACCGACCCGGCGCCCGCTTCCGTCGGATTGGGTTCAGCCCGACCGAGGATCCGGCTCTGGCGCCGTTCACGTCGGCCTACGACGTCATGGGCGATGGTTCGCTCGTCCTCCTGCCTACCCCCGGGCATACGCCGGGTTCGATGTCGCTGCTCGTCCGTCGTCCGGACCGCGCCCCATTGCTCCTGGTCGGCGACCTGACGTACGAGGCGGAATTGCTCGAGGCGGGCCGCATTCCAGGGGTCGGGGAGAAGGCCGGTCTGCGCCGCGCCTCGGCCATGGTGCGCGAGTTCACGGAGCTCCACCCGCGCCTGGTCGTCCTGCCGGCGCACGACCCGGGTGCGGCCGAGCGATTGCGCCGGTCGAACGGCGAAGGGCGGTGAAGACGGTGATCCGGTTTGTCAACACGATCGACATCGCGCGCGAGCCGTCAGCGGTCTACGCGTACCTCGCGGACCTCGAGCACATGCCCGAGTGGAACTGGGCGGTCACGAGCACCGAGAAGCCGACGCCGGGGGCGATCGCCGTGGGTTCCCGCCATCGGCAGCAGCGCTCCGTACCTCGACGGGGGGTCGAGACGCTCGAGCTCACCGCGCTTGAGCCGCTCCGGCGCATCGGCGTCGCCGGGCGTCTCGGACCCTTTGACGCACCGCTCAGCTATGAGCACGATCCGGTCGCTGCCGGGACCCGGCTGACGAACGTCGCCGCGCTCGAGCCTCCGGTGCGGTTGGGGTTCGTCGGGGACCTCGTCGGCGAGCGGATCCGCGCCTCGGTCGCCGAGAACCTCGGCGTGCTGAGGGTGGTGCTCGATGGGAGGCGCGCGATGGAGGCGCTGGGAGTCGCGGCTTAGGTGCGATGCATCGCGTCAGGGTGACCAGCCTCTCGCGCCTTCCAGGACATGTCTTCCGCGACGACGCCCTCCACTATCAGTGGATCGTGTGCGTTGATGGCGGACTCCCCCCCCCCGGCGCTTCGTCTGGTTCAGGGCGAACCGGCTGACGAGGGTTGAGGACAGGACCGTCGTGTTGAGGTAGATCGTGAACGAACCGCTGGCGGAGACGACCGCCCGGACGTAGCGGCCACTCCGGCTCGAGGCCAGGACCGCGAAGACCAGGCTCCCGGTCGTGACCCCGGCCAGCGACACGGTCTTCGAGCTCGTCCCGGCCGCCACTGTGGCCCGACCACTGCGGTTGAAGACGACCTTGCCGGACGCGCGGAGCGCGACGCCGGTCAGCGGCGCGGTGGCCAAGACGCCGACCCCCGTCGTCGTCGCGTCGCCCCGGACGCCCTGCCCGGGGGCACTGGTGCCAAGGGCCCCGTGCGAGGTCGCGTCGATGTCGCATCGGCCGACGACGCCTGTCTTCGGCGCCGGGGCCGGTGGCGCCCCGGCGCCGACGAAGCCGCGCACCCCGGTGCCCGCCGCACTGGCGCTGACGCCGTGGACGCCGGTTGTCGCTCCGGCGAGGTCGGTCGCGATCCCGAACAGGCCGACGTGCGGCGCGACGGGCGGAAAGCTGGGCCCGGTGGTGCCCACCGCCCCCGACCCGCCAACGCACCAGCCCCAGGTGCCGGCCCCGGTCGGACCGCTCGCACGGCCCTCGGTGCCGTGGTTCGGCCCCGTCAGGCTGCCCGCAACGCCCATGTCGCCTGCTCCGCCCCCGCTGTCGGCGGTCTCGCCATGAACACCCTGGCCTCCGGTGCTGAAGCGCTCGACGCCGCTGCCGAACTCGTCGGCCTCACCGATGATGGCGGTGCCCGAGGCGCTGAACCCGTGGACGCAGACGCTCGAGCCGCTGGCGCCGACGAGGCCCGCGCCGGACGTGCTCGCGCCCTCGAACGCGGTGGCGGCCGTCGTGCTGGCTTGCGTGGTCGTCGTCCCGCTGAAGGTGCCGCCGACCGTGACGGCGTCCCCGTCGGCCGCCCCTGGCCGGGAGGGGTCGCCCAAGGGCGGAGGCGATCGTCGCGACTCCGACGCCGAGGGCCGCGGCGAGGATGGCGCGACGGGATTGGGGGGGTCGGGGTCTCGATGGAACGGGAGGCGCTCCCTTCGTGGGCGCGGCGGCGCCCCAGCCGGACGGGGTCGGTCTCGCCATTGGCCCGACGCGTCGTGGCGACCGTGGGGGACGCGGCGCCGGGAGAGCAGCCGCTCCCGTGCCTCCCCGCCGTGGCCGGGAGTCGGCGCGCCCATTGCACGGAACACAAGAGCGTGCCAGGCGCATCTCCCGGCCAGCAAGCCGTGACGCGCCATGCACCTCGTCATCGGACCGGGCAGCCGTGCGCGCACCATTGGACAGCGGGAGGGTCGACGGGTATAACGAGCGTGCCGTCCAGCGGACAGCGTCAGGGCTCCCGTGCCGATTCTCGGCGGGTGCGCCCTGCCTGAGGGGGGCCCGATGGCACCTCATGACGTCGGTAAGGGCCACAGGTGAGCGCTGCATGGCGCACGTGGGGCCGTGCGGTTCGGGAGCGGCTTCCTTCCACGTCGGGCAAGTCCACCGCGCTGGTGCTCGTGGTGGCAGCCGTCGCCTGGATCACGGTCGTCCCCGTCGGGTTCGGGATCATCACGCCCGAGGCTGCCGTGGCCCTGGCGGTCAGCGATCTCGGCCCGATCGCCATCCTGGCGGCCCTCGGGCTGGCGATCGGGAGCCGGCGAGGCACCGCCTTGGAGCGCGCCCTCGCTCAGCTGCGGACGAGGGAGGCAGATGCGCGCGAGCTCGTCGAGGCGTCGGGTGACGGCATCCTCGTCTCGGACGCGTCAGGCCGCTACGTCGAGGTCAACCCGGCGTTCTGCCGGATGCTCGGGTACTCGCGGGACGAGCTGCTCGGCATGCGGGCCGGTGACCTCACGGCCGCCGATGACCCGGTGGTCAGCGAGGGCATGGACCGGCGCCTTGCCGAGGCCGTGGGCGGGATCGGCATCCTGGCCGAGCGCCGGTACCGGAAACGTGACGGCGGGAGCCTGGCCGTCGAGGTCCGGTTCAGGGTGCTGCCCGATGGACGCCAGCAGCGGAACGTGCGCGACATCACCGAGCGTGTCGCGGCCGAGGAGGAGCGGGCGCGGCTGGTCGCGGCGGTCGAGCAGACCGCCGATGCGGTGTGGATGCACGGCCTCGATGGCAACGTCGTCTTCGTCAACCGCTCGTTCAGCCGGCTCTACGGCTACGAGCCGGACGAGATCGTCGGTCGCCACGCCGGGATCATCGACAGTGGTCGCCAGGAGCGCGCCTTCTTCGACGCGATCTGGGCGTCCGCAGCAGCGGGCAAGACCTGGACGGGCTCGATCGTCAACCGCCGCAAGGACGGCACGCTCCTCGAGGTCGAGGCCGTCATCTCGGGGATCCGGGACGCTTCGGGACGCCTGGCGAGCTTCATGCAGACGGATCGCGACGTCACCCGGGAGCGCGCGCTCGAGACCACGCTCGCCCGGCGCGCGCGGGAGCGCGACATGATCGAGGCGGCGCTCGACCGGATCGACCCGGGCTCGACGCCCGAGGCTATCGCGGCGGATGCCTGCGCCGAGATGGTGAGGCTCCCGAGCGTCGACTCGGCCTTCGTCATCGCACTGGCCGGCGAGGACGACGGGCTCATCCTCGGCGTTGAGGGACCCGTCGCGGCCGCGTTCGCCTCGAATCGCGTGATCCCCGGCCCAAGGGCGCGGTACCTCCTCGAGCGCGCGTCCGTCGGCGTCTGGACCGAGGAGTGGCGCGCCCGGGCTGAGGATGGCAGCTACGGCGATCGGGTCACCGCCACGGGGCTGCGCACCGTCGCGTACGCGCCGCTGCGGGGGCCGAGCGGGGTCATCGGTGTCGTGGGCCTCGGGATCCACGGACGAGCACGGGATGCCTTTGTCGAGCAGCTGCCGGTGCTCACGACGCTCGCCTCGATGCTCGGCACCCTCCAATCCCCCGGGCTCGAGGCGCGCAATCGCGAAGGCGACGTCCGCGCGAGCGTCCAGGCGATCCTCGACACGGAAGCCTTCACCCCCTTCTTCCAGCCGATCGTCGAGCTCCGCACCGGGAAGGTCGTCGGCTACGAGGCGCTCAGCCGCTTCTCGACCGGGGTGGCGCCCGACCTGGCCTTCGGGCTCGCCACCCGGTCCGGGCTCGGGCTCGAGCTGGAGGCGGCCACGCTCCGGGCCGCGCTCGAGGCGTCCGCGGTGCTCCCCGGCGCGGCCTACCTCAGCCTGAACGCCTCGCCGGCGCTCATCGGGTCCGGCAGGCTTCGGGCGATCCTGGGCGGCCACGCGCGCAGACTCTTCCTCGAGATCACCGAGCACGTCGTGATCGACGACTATCAGGCCCTCCGCGACGAACTCGCGGCACTCGGGCGGACCGTCGGCCTCTCGGTCGACGACGCCGGCGCCGGCTACGCCAGCCTCCGCCACATCCTCGAGCTCTCACCCGACCTCGTGAAGCTCGACATCGGGCTCATCCGGGGGATCGATGCGGATCCCGCGCGCCAGGCGCTCATCGCAGGGATGGGCTACTTCGCGGTGAAGCGCAAGCTCCGGCTGGTCGCGGAGGGGGTCGAGACGGCAGCCGAGCTCGAGGCGCTCCAGAAGCTCGGGATCGGGTACGGCCAGGGCTACATCCTCGGGCGGCCCCAGGACGGTCGCGGCCCCGGACCGTGGCCGACGAAGATCCCGCTGCCGGGAGTGTCCCGGTGACGGCGCGGACCGATCACCACCGGTCGTCGCCGAGGACGGGATCGGCGACCCCGGGACTACCGGACGGGTTCGCCTGTCGAAAGGACGGCGCACCTGCCGCCGCCGCGGGAGTCTCGGGTCTGGGCCATTCGTCCCGTTGAGGTCCCGAATCTGATCCCGTCTGGGCATGCCTTCCACGGACGCCCCTGGGGGAGCTACGCAGGTTGGGGATAACGCGCACCATGCGCGTCACGCCTGTGGCGGCCGAGGACTCGGCTGCGGCGGACTTGGCCAGCGGTGCGCCCTCTCCCCACGCATCGCCGGCCGAGCGGATGACCGCGACGCTGAAGCCCGTCACGATCCCCTCGCGGCACACGATCTGCTCATCGTGCCGGTCACGCGGCCGGACTCCGCCAGCCTTGTGGCCACGCGGGTCCCACGTAGACTCGCGTCGTGACAGTGCGGGGTTCGTTCAAAGACCCTCGCCTGCCGGTCCTCGTCAGTGGTCTGCCCGGAGTTGGCAAGACCTGCTTCGCACGGTGGCTTGGCCGGCGCGGTTGGCAGGTGTTGATTGGCGATGAGGCAGGTTCTTGGGATCTCGGGGTACACATGGCTTGGGATGCCGCACTCGCGGGCAACGACGACGGGTTGCTCCTCGAGACCTCGAGACATTCCGGTCGCCTGATCATCGAGTGGGGGTTTCCTCCGGCGGCTATCGGCATCGTCCAAGATCTCGTGAGTCGCGGCTACCGCGCCGCGTACTTCGACGGTGACCACGCGACCGCGCTCGCGTGCTGGAAGCTTCGCCGTCCGGACGCAGACGACACCATCTGGCAAGCCCAGGCCGATGGACTAGACGCGATCACAGAAGCAATCGAGGGCGCGTATCGCTCGCGTCGCATTCAGACCCTCGCCCCAGGCCCGATCCACCTTCCTCCAGAGGAGATCTGTCGTCTCCTCGGATTGGAGCCCTAAGACAGCAGAGTTCGAGCGCCAATCGGCAGCCCCGGCCGACACACACACACGATCCATCGTGACCGCTGCCCACCCCGAGTGCTGCGTAGTAGCGGATAAGCCGACGTTCGACACATGGCGCGCCCCCCGGCGGTCCGAGTGGTCAGTGCGGCGCCTCGCGCCTACACCGCCTCGTAGAGCAGGCGCAGGGCGTCGTTCGTGGCGGCTCCCTCGACGGCCTTGCGGGTCTTCTCGTCCTCGAGGTGGAGCACCCGCATCCGGCCGCCGATCTTCGCCATCAGGTCGATGTGGCCCAGGGCGAGGCCGTGCTCGCGGGCGTACACCGCGAGGCCCTGGGCCTTCCTGGGGGCGTCGGGCCGGGTGTGGTCGTGCGGGTCGAGGATGTCCACCCGCAGCTGGCCGCCCACCGAGCGCACCACGAGGAAGTCGGGGTAGAACGGATGCGGGACCGTCTTGTCGGTCCAGGGGACGCAGAGCGCCCAGTCGTCGCGCGGCGTGTTCCGCAGCCAGGCGACGACCGTGGGGTCCTTGAGCGCCTCGGCAATCGCCTCGGTCTCCCACGATGACTTGAAGCTGAGCGGGATGTTCCTCTCCGGGTCCGCGTAGAGGTGCCTGGGCCAGAGGTCCTTGCCGCGGACGAACTCGATGGGGTTGGGCAGGCGCGTCACCCGCAGGGTTGGGTCGGGGGCCGCGCCGCGAATGCGCTCGTAGTTGGCGCGACGGCCCGGCGTGAGGGCCTCGATGGCCGCGCCGTGGGTCGCGAACAGGGCGCTGATGCGGGCCGTCGCGAGGTCGTTGAGGTCGCGCAGGGTGTCGGGGCGCTGCGAGAGAGCAAAGACCTCGAGGCGCGCGACGCTCGCGCTCGCCGGGTCCTCTGCGAACCGCGCCTGGCAGTACGCGGCGACGGCATCGCCGCCGAGGGTCCGCCGCGCGCCCTTGTAGAGCGCGGTGATCGTGTCGTCGGACGCCGGGATGACGAGCTTCGACGCCGTGGTGACCTTGGCCTCGCCGACCATCCACTCGACCCGCTCGATCTCGATCTCGCCCTCGTCGTTCACGGCCTTCGCGAAGGCCGCGTCCCCCGCGAGCGCGGCGTGCCGGGCGAGCAGCAGGGCGGCGATCTCGGCCTTGGCCGTGTCGAAGGCGTCCGGGGCCACGCCGTCGATGGACAGCCGGCGCGCGAGGTCGATGAGCCGGCGCAGCTCCTGGCGCTCGCGCACGGTCGGGACCGTGTAGGAGGGGACGGCCTCGATGGCCGCCACGACCGCCTCGCTGCCCGGCCGCAGCGGCAGGCTCATCAGCTCGGCGCGGTCGGTGATGGAGTCGGCGATAGTGGCGTCGCCCGAGTCGCGCAGGTACGTGATGATGCTCTCGACGGCCTTGCGGTTGTAGTGCGGCAGGAACACGTCGACCGAGTTGAGGCGCTCGTCCTCGTCGATGCGGCGGGCGAGCGGCGTCCGCACCATCCGCCCGATGGTCTGGGCGATCGAGGTCGCGTCAGCCGCGCGGCGGAAGGAGAACATCACTGCCCGCGCGCGGAGGTGGACCCCGGCCGTCGTGGTGTCCTCGATGCGGGACGGCTCGAGGTAGCGGATCCTGCGGGTCCCGACCAGGACATCGGCCTCCTCGCCGAAGGCGTGCGCGAAGGCCGAGTCGGGCAGCGGGCCGACCCCGGTCATGGTGTCGATGACCGCGGACAAGTTCGTCCCGGTGATGGCGTCGCCGTCCTCGTTCTCGACCTGGACGATGAGGGCCGGCACGACGAGCTTCTCGTCGGGGGCCACCGCGGCATAGGCCGTCCACCGCTGGGTCGAGTCGCGCCAGGCGGCGGACGCGACGGTGAGCAGGGCCATGGCGTCGGTCTGGCGCTCTGCCGCGGCGTCGGCGGCGATGCGCTCCTTGATGAGGCCCGAGGCTCTCACGAGGGCCGGCGGCACGTTCCCAGCCCGTGCCGAGGCTGGTCTTGAAGAAGACGTCGTGCTGGGAGATGGTCCGCCCGGATCCCTCGACGACCCTGGTGTAGCGCTCGGGCGTCGCCGAGATGCCGATGACGATGCGAACGGGCGGCATCACGTCGGGGATGCCCTTGATGAAGCGCTGGATGATGGAGTTGGCCCCCTCGCGCTCGCGCCCCTCGGTCATTCCCCGGTGGGCCTCGTCCACGATGAGGTAGAGGGTGAGGCCCTTCTCGTCTTCGATGGTCGCCCGGACCGTCTCCCAGAACGGATAGGCGTGCTTGGGCGACGGGTCCTGCACCAGCCCGGCCTTCGTCCCGAGCTTCTGGGTGTTGAGGAAGTAGACCTTGCCGGGGGTCAGGGTCGGCTGGTCGAAGGTGTTCTCGATGACGACCAGGCGGTCGGCCGTGAGCAGGTCCGACGCCCTGCTCATCTTCGCGTGGGTCTGGGTGTTGAGCTTGGGCATGTCGGTGATCCACAGGAAGACCGCCCCGGGATCCGGTGCGGTCCTGCCGTCGTCCGCGCCGAATATGACCCGCTCGATGAGCGCCGTGGCGATGATGGTCTTGCCCGCGCCCGTGGTCGCCGTCAGCCCGACCGCCTGGTTCTTGCCGTTGCGGACGCCGTACCGCGCGACATCGAGCAGCGTCGCGAGGTCATCGACGGCGGTCTCCTGGAAGCCGCGGAGCTTGGTCCTCACTCGCGCGCTCCGCGCAGGGTCTCGAGGTACTCCCGGTAGAGGCAGACGGTCTTGACCGGCGGCAGGAAGGCGGACGCGAGGTCCGCGAACGACGCCTCCGAGTCGGCCACGATGAAGACGTGGGTCACGTCGAGCCGGTCCTTGAGGGCCGCCTGGATACCGGGCATCCCCGACGGGTTGAAGAGCACGCCGTAGGGCGAGCCGGCCGGCAGGGCGAAGCGGGCCGCGGGGTCGATGTCCTCGCGGTCGCCGACACCGCCGGCGGCCAGCCACAGGAGCGGGTGCAGCTCGCGGAAGTGGAGGCCCATCTCGACCGCGATCGGGTCGAGGTAGTCGAGCGTGAAAAACTCCACGTTCTCGGGGAAGCCCTCGGCGAACTCCCGGCCGTCGAGGTATGCCCCCTCGGCCGGCTGGCCGTCGGGGCGCAGCCCGGTGATCGCGGCGGTCACACGCGGGCGGGTGGAGGCTTGGAACACGCCGTGCGCCTCGAACTCCGGGTCGCCGCGGAAGTGCCCGTGGCGATTGAGACGGGCGGCCACCTGGTAGTTCAGCTCGTTGTTGGTCACCAGGATGCAGCGCCGCCGCCCCTCGTCGGAGGCGTTCAGGAGCAGCGTCGCGTGCAGGGTCGTCCCCGAGCCGGCGAAGAAATCCATGATGAGCGCGTCGGGCCTGTCGCCGATCGCCGCGCTCAGCGTGTCCCTGACCGCATACACGGACTTCGGATACGAGAATGCGCTCGCATCGCCCAGGAGGGCGGTGAGGAGGTTCGTGCCCCAGGTCGCGCCGGCGGCGTGCCGCCCGCGATGCCACATGGTCTTCGGGATGACCTTGCCGCGACCCTTCTCGCTCAGGACGGCCTCGCCGTGCAGCCCGCGTCCCTTGACCTCGATCTCGCCCTTCTCGATGCGCTGGATGGCTCCGTCGAGGAGGTAGCGGACTGACCAGGTCCCGCGCCGCGGGTCGCGCTTCGTCGAGGCCGCATAGCCGAGCGGGTACAGTTTTTGCGAGCCGCTTCGCGTCGAGTCGCCAGATCCCGAGCCGCCCGTCGGTTCGGACCGGCCATGCCAGCTCGTAGTCGCCCTCGTGCGTCGGCCTCGCGCCCTCGTCCTCACCGGCGAACGGCTCGCCCGCGCCCGCAATGTGCCCGTCGGCGTCGATGTAGATGGGGTAGCAGAGGTTGGGCCGGGCCGCGCGGACCCAGGCGCGGCCGCGTCGGAGGAGGCTCTCCCACCACTCGGCCCGGGTCTTGTCCTCGGGGCCGAAGAAGTCCTCGAAGGCCGGGCCGGGCCGGGCTACGCCGAAGAAGACGAAGTAGGCGTACTCGTCCACCCGGGAGAACCCGTCACCAGCCGCGCCGCTCGGGTTGATGGCGATGGTCACCATCTGGACGAGAGCGTCCTTGAAGGTCTGCTCGAGGAGCATCCCGAGGTGGTGGACCTCGTTCTCATCGATGGTCACGACCATCACGCCGTCGTCCTTGAGGAGGCGGCGACCAAGTCTCAGGCGGCGCTCCATGAAGGCCAGCCACATACTCGAGCGCCACGCGTCGTTGGGATCGACGTAGTCGTTGTTGTAGGCCCAGTCCTTGTCGCCGGTGTTGTATGGCGGGTCGAGGTAGAGCACGTCGACCTGGCCCCGGTAGGCGGGCAGCAGCGCCTCGATCGCGTGGTAGTTCTCGCCCTCGACGACGATGTGGCTCGGCCGGTCGGCGGGACCGTTGCGGACCGCGCCGAGCGAGGTCAGCGCCGGGTAGATGGCCTCGGCGAAGGGCTTCTCCACGAGCACGTCGGCACGCGGCAGGCGGAGGGTCGGGGCGTCGGGCGGCGCGGTCGTGTTGCGCGGCTCGGCGACCAGCACCAGTTCGTCGGCCTCGATGGCCCGCACGCGGAAGCGGCGCGGCATCGCGGCCCGGCGCTCCCAGACCACCGTCCCCACCCTGATGGGCGCGATGAGGAGGCGGGTGGACTCCAGGCGGTGGCGTTCGAAGACGAGGCCCCAGGTGACGTGCTTCTTCAGCTCGGCCACTTCCAGCGCGAGCGCCTCGCGCAGGGCTGGGTCGGTGACCTGGCTGATGAAGTCATCGATAAGCGCCATGAGGATCCTTGTCGGCCGGTGAGTGGTTTCGTCGCTGTCCTGCCAACGGCATCGTTGGGAACAAGTATGACGGGCAGGGAGTCCACTCTAGCCTTGTCTCAAGTCGATCGGAGGGCGCCCGCGGTCGTGGCGACCGGCTGCTCGCGAGGGGAGGGGCGACTCGAGCTGCCGTGTGAACTCCAGCAGGTCTGGCTTGCAGCTGGCGGCGGTGCGAGGGCTCTGCGGCGATCGCACGATGCGGACATCGTGTCGCAGGATAGGTTCTTGGGAGCAGTTCGTCCCGCACCACGGCCCTGGCGGTCATGCTTGTGTGGGGCCGCACAGAGCACTACCAGTCCACAAGCCCGAGTTCCGGCTGGCTCACCCAGGTAGACGCAGGTCTCGCGCTGGGGAAGGAGATGGAGGGACACCGATGCCCGATGAGCGCCGCTGGAGCGTGCGCCTCGATGGCGACGATGCCGATCTCGCCGACCTCGCTCGGCTGATGAACGCGCCCGAACTGACCGTGGTGGAGAACGACGGAGCGCTCTTCCTGGAATCGACGGGGCTCGAACACCTGGCGACTTCGGGAGATGTCCTGGAGGCCGCCCGCCCGCTCCTTGATGCGATCAAGGGCATCGCGCGCCTCCAGATTCCGCTGATCCGCCCGATCACGGCCACGGCCGTGGTCGACCATCGCGGAGCCACGACGACCACGCATCAGTTCATCCAACTGCAGGCGATCATCTCACGCGCTCGGGTCTTCGCTCCCACCGTGATCGGCGGAGAACCACCGGAGGCGGGGCCACCGAACAGCCTCGGCGCCGAACTTGCCCTGGACGACCCAAACGTCGGCCGGGCTCTCGAGCTATTCGGTCTCGAGCCCACTTGGGTAAGCCTCTACCAGGTCCTCGACGTCCTTGAAGAGGATGTTGGCGGCGAGAGAGCACTCGAAGACAAGGGATGGGCGACCCCCGCCGAGATCAAGCGGTTCACCCACACCGCCAACAACTACCGTGCGCTTGGACCCGCAGCGCGGCACGCACGAACCGACTGGGAGCCACCCGCCAAGCCGATGCTCCTCGAGGAGGCCGAGAGCCTGATTGGCGGACTATTGGAGCGATGGCTCAGCGAGAAACGCCAACGGGGGTCGTGAGCCTCGCCCGGCCGGGCGCGTTCACCAGGAGAGGCAATTGGGGCGACCCGCCGAGGACAAGTGGGCCACGATCCGCACGCATGGTGCCCGCGACCGCCCGCAATCCACAACCCGGAAACGCCGCCGTGCGGTGGGCTCTCGCCGCTCCGTGTCAATCGAGCGACGTGGCCGTTGCCTACCCTCCAGCCAGCCGTGGTCGTCGGCGTGCCTTCGAGGCAATCCGTCGAGCTGTCTCGTCGGCCCGGCGCAGAATCGTGGGCAAGTCATCGGCGGCCTTCAACAGGGCGTCAGCAGTCTCGACAGCCTGGCGGAGGAACGTATCGAGGTCGGCGAGAGTGGTGATGGCGACGATCGTGTGGGGCATGCCGACGATCTGCTGTCGCCACACCAGGGTGCCTGACGCCGTCTCCCGGGTCTCGGCCGACCCGTCCTCGGCCAAGAAGGCTTCGAATAGGCGACCGTCGAGCACGACGAGAGGAAAGACGATCTCGCAGAGCCCATGCCAACTGGCGCCCTCGCGAACTGAGGCCGCGGCTGCCTTGGCGGCGCCCATCGCGGCTTCGTAGGCTCGGTCGGCTCCACCGAAAGCCTGTGTGAGGCCGTAGGAGGGCCTGGGAGGAAGCGCGAGCAGCGGGAGTCGCTGGATCGCCTTCTGCCTCGCTAAGCCATACAGGAACCGCTGACCTAGTGGCGTACCGGCGCGCTGGGCAACGGTCGCGGGCTCGGCGAGCAGAGTGTCGCCGGTGGTGAACAGCACCCAGGGTTTGTCACGCGAGACCTTGCATTCAACGGAGAACGACACGCGAACGAGCGTACCGGCGATCTCGCGCTGCACGCTCGCATCGACGTCGACTTCCCGCGGCTTCCCAGTGTCGGGATCGTCGTAGAACTCGGATTGGATCGTTTGAAACCCCGACTTCCGGAACGCGGTGGCGACTTGCATCTCGAGTGGGTA
Organism: Chloroflexota bacterium; assembly: GCA_021802825.1. GTDB lineage: Bacteria > Chloroflexota > Limnocylindria > Limnocylindrales > CSP1-4 > CAIXZV01. The sequence continues at coordinate 173,013 of JAJZRG010000002.1, read as the reverse complement.
GCCCTCGGAGCGCAGCCACTCCGCGACCTTCTCCTGGAACGCTTCGTCGATCATCGGTCGCCTCCTGGGTACTCATTCCTCTGCCAGCAATGTAGAGCCGCAAGGCAGCCAGCCGCCGGCCGGACACGGCCCGGACTCCGCACTGCCACCGCGCGAAAGTGCGTCGGCTGTTTCGGCTTGAGAGGTGCCGCTGCTGCCCTATGTCGGAAGCCACGATGTGGTCATCGTGATCGACCTGCGCGACTCCTTGTCAACCCGAAGTTGTGGACTCTCCCTCGAGACTCAAGCCGTGGTGCTTCCTGAAGGCGTCGCGAGACCTTCTGAGTCTTGCAGTCCGTCCCAGCCATGTGGTCGCGACGCTCCCAGCGAGAGCCAGGTTGAACAGGATGTAGGCGATACACGCCAGCCCGACGACCCTGTCGCCCAGGGGCGCAAGGACGGCGGAAGCGACGACCGCGTACAGCCCCACGAGGACTGCCCCACCGGCCGCCACGATGACTGCGCCCATGAGCGGGGCGATCGAGGCGACGCGCTGCGCTCCGATCGCCTTTCCATACCCGGTCGTGGGTGCCCAGATTCGGTTCCAGCCCATCGGCGGATGGGCCGACCCACAGAGCGAATGGAGCTTCTCCTCCAGCACAGCGAGGTACAGCACGTACTCATCGGCGTAGCTCTTCAGAATCGCACCGGCCCATGCCGCCAAGAGCCCTGCGGGCGCCAGCACGACGACCGGCAGGAGGTCTTTCGGATCGACACTTGCGGCGATCGCGGCGATACCGGCGAGCAGCAGGCCAGTGAGGGCAAGAAGCGCCTGCGCAACCATTCGCTTCTCTGACTCGACCTGTTGGTACTCGGCTAGGACGATATCGATCTCGCCAGCCCGCGCGGCGGCGGTTGTCCGATCAGGCATTGACTCCCTCCTGTCGATCGAGGACCGCCGACGCCTGCCGGCGGTCGGACTACCATGGACAGGTTAGCAATAGGGAGTCGGGACCCTCGCACGATCGCTCGGCGAAGCATGCCGCCGAACGCAAGAGCGCTCGAGGAGGCGCAAGGGCCGCACCGCGCACACGGCTCCATTCTGCCGCGCTCGACCGGGTCGGCTGTCAGGCGAGACACGAACGGTTGGCGGCCCGAACTCGGCAGAAATCCACCAACTTGATGGGATACCCCCTGCTCAACGCGACCCCAGAAGACTCTGATGGGCGAGCTACGATGCTGGCATGGCACGACCCCGGCGCGTTGTCGTCCACCTCCAGGTGCCTTACCTGGTCGTGCCGCGACCGTGGCGCGTCGGCGCGGCCACCTTCTGGCCGGCCGAGGCCTTGCTGGAGCGGCTGCGCCGCCGGGGTGGCACCGCCCGGGGACCGATCCCGTCGGTCGTGTTCGAGCACGTGACCGATGCGCTCGTCGACAGTCGCTGGGCCACGGTGCGCATCGAAGTGATGTCGAGGGTTGATCGGCGCGGGAAGGAAGACCTGCAGGCGACGGTCGCCGCCGTGCGCGACTCAGCCCGCGACTCGATCGCGGTGCTCACCTTACTCAAACTGGTGAAGGCGCGATACGTGAGCACCGCGAGGCAGTCGTTTGGCCTGGTGCTGGACGTTGCATCTGTGCGGGAGGACTACTGGGTCACGACGACACGCGGTCGCTATCTGATGGCTGGCTCCGCCCACCATGGGACGCTTGGGCCGTGGGAATTCCAGCCGGCTGACATCGGGCGCTACCGACGTGACCCCAGATTCCAGCTGCTCGACGTAACGCTGCGGACACCCGACAGAGAGCGCACCGACTGGCAGCGGCGCGTGGTGTCAGCGTTGCGCACCTTCACGGTGACCAACACGGTCGACCGCCCGTCAACCCGGATCGTGTTGGCCGCCACCGCGCTCGAGGCGCTCCTTGGCGACGAGTTCCAGCCTGACGTGCGGCAGAACCCGACCGGGAGCCATCAGTTGGCCCGGCGTGCCGCCTTCCTGTGGTGCGGCGCCGAGCATGACAACCCGCACGGACCAAACCGACCGGCCTGCCCATTCCTCACCGAGCCGTCCGACCGCAGGCTCGCCCATCGGCTGGCCGAGGATGCCCGTCACGGCCAAACGTGGGTGTGCGACTACTACGCCGACCTACGCGACCTGTACGACGACCGGAGCGCGGCGCTCCACGGCGCCGAGGTGCGCTTCACCGACAAGCTCGCGTCGCGCCATGAGTTCACCGTCGAACGCGTGCTGCTCCTCGTCCTGGAGTGGGTCGCGGCCAACAAGGCCAAGACACTGGACGAATACGAGGCCGCGATCACGAACGTGCCGCCAACGCCGCCAACGCCGCTGTCCTGACGCGCGGCGGCTTTGGCAACCGCCGCCACGGGGCGGACGCCTGGGTGGATTCCGCGCGGTCTCGGGCCTCTGTGAAGGTGGGAATCCTCAGCCGTCTCAAACTTGTTGGTCTCCAACGCGTCGGCACATCGGGGCACGATCCCGGCATCGTGTCTTGCTATCGGCGGCTATCTGAGTGATGGATGGTGTCCATCCGCCACCAGGAGGCTCACCGATGCCCGCCACTCCCCTACCCGCCCTCCAGTCAGGCCGCCCCACGGCGTGGGAGGAGGCCGTCTACGCGTTCCTCGTCGAGAAGCGCGCCCGATCGGGCTCGACCCGGACCGTCGAAGGCTACGCCCGGATGCTGTGGCCCTTCTTCGCCGGCCGAACCCCAGACGCGGTCCGGGCCTCGGACGTCCTCGCCTACGCCCACGGGATCGGGGCCTCGGGTCGGACGCCCGCCTCGGCCACGATCGGCGCCCGGATCGCGTGCCTCTCCTCCTTCTACCGGTTCGCGTTCCGGATGGGGCTGCTCGTCGCCAACCCGTGTGATGCCCTGGAGCGCCCACGGACCGTCCCCGCGGTCGCCCGCGGGTACAACGCAGCGGAGGTCCAGCGGATCCTCGCGGTCATCCCTGACACCCTCCGCGGGCGGCGGGACCGGGCGATCCTGCTCGTGCTGGTCCTGACCGGCCGGCGACGCGCCGAGGTGATGGGCCTGCGGGCCGGTGACATCAGCCTCGAGGGCGAGACGGTCTTCTACGCCTACCGCGGCAAGGGCGGCAAGCGGGGTCGGCGGGAGCTCCCCCGCCCCGCCTACATGACGATCTGCCGGACCCTCGCGGACACCGGCAAGGAGCTCGCGACGATGGACCCTGGCGAATCGCTGTGGCAGGCGGGCGCCGGACCTGGCGGGATCACCAGCGGCACCTTCTACGGGCGGTTCCGCCGGTACCTCGCCATGGCGGGGCTTGCCCCGACCGGACTCCACGTCCTGCGGCATACGGCGGCGAAGCTGCGGCGTGATGCCGGCGCCTCGGTCGAGGCAGTGAGCGCGTTCCTCGACCACTCGAGCCTCGCGGTGACGACCGTCTATCTCCGGCGGCTTGAGGGTGAGACGGACGCGACCTGGCCGGACGTCGCGGCAGCGATCGGGGTGTGAGCCCGGCCCAGCCGCGAAGCCCAGGTCCTCCGGTGACGATCACCGACCAGGCTGGATCTGGATGCGATAGTGATGTTGGCCAACCACGTGCAGTCGGCGATCCGGGTTCGCCGGCGCATACTTCCCGATGTGCTCCGCCATGTCTCCCCGCCACTCGCGAGTGCCTACCTCAAGCTGATGCGGGCACAGGAGCACCTTGATCCTCTCGTAGCCGAGATCCGGCGGTTCGAGATGTCGCGGCAGTACCACATCGTCCGACAGACTGACGAAGACGCGGGCGAGCACTTGGCGTTTGCGGTCATCGACAGCCAGCCGGGCGATCAGTTCTACGGCCCGCTGGGCGACGTCGTCCACAACCTGCATGGCGTGCTCGATCATGCGGTCTTCGGCCTCTCGGAATACTTCTCTGGCGGCCGCCTAACCGACCGCGAAGCCCGGTCGGTCGCGTTCCCCGTCCACACCGACCCCGCGAAGTGGGACGTCTTCGTCAGAGACGGCATGCGGGCAATCCGATTCCTGCCCGAGCCGTATCGCCAGATCGTCGAGAGCGAACAGCCCTGTCGCGGGACCAACGACTTCATTCGGACCAATCACCCCCTCCATGTCCTGCATTCGCTGTGGAACACGGACAAGCATCGCCGGATCCCGCTGATCGCGGCGTTCGCGCAGGTGATGACCGACGTCATCCGGGTCCCGATCAGCCGCGTGAGATCGAAGGACGATCTCCACCCGGTGATCTCGGTGGAGATCTCCCTCCAGGAGTGCGGGCCGACCCGGAGTTCGACGGGGACTCGGCGCCCAATCGGCGGCTTCGCCGAGTACATGCACAACACCGTCTTCGAGGTACTAGCCGGGTTCCAGGATCTGCTGGGTCGCGGCGTCACCTGATATGGAGCGAGCGCCCCGGACGGTGCACCGACCTCGGCCGCGTTGACCGTGTGATCAGACCTGCGCTTGGTTCGGATGGGGACCTGTGGGCGGCCATGCTCGTCGGCGCTCGGCGGCTGCCACAATGGTGACCGTGGCAGACGATGCGACTCCTGGACGTGGTCAGCGTCAGTCGCTCGCTGGTCAAGAGCCCGGCGATCCACATGTGGCTGACCTGCTTGCACGAGCCGTCGCGCCGCCACAGCCCGGCTGGCGGCCAGCCGCGATGTCGGGCGAGGAGCGCCGGCGAACCACCGAGCCGGTGCCGGTGGGGTTGACCAGCGTCACGTTGATCGTGGACGTCAACGCACCCACCGAGTCGGCGATCCCGTGCCCGACCGATCCACGCTACGTGCAGCTCGAGGAAGCGGGCCGCGCAGCGGTCCGGGCCTGGATCACGCACCCAGCTGTGGCGCATGAGGTGGCAGCGGCGAAGCCAGCGCTCCTTCGGCTGGTCGAGCCGTTGGTGTTGCCCGACCAGTGGGCGGTCACCCTAGTCATCGCGCGGTTCCTCGACATCGCCGGACGCTATCCGGACGGCACGACGTGGCCCAACCCGTTCGCCGGCGCACCGAACGAAGCGCTCGCCACCGCCCGTCGCATCGCCCGGCCTCTCGTGGCGGAGCTCGAGGCGCTCGCGCAGCGGGTCGCCGCGGCGGGCGCACCGCTCGATCCTGCCGATCGATCGGTCCTGCTCGTCCTCGCCCAACTGGCCTTGCTCGACGTCGACCCCGAAAAGCTCAGACCTGATTTCGTCGACGAGCTCAATGTCCTCCCGCCCGGCTGGATCGATCGGGAAGCGGCAGATCGTGGCCACGTCGCCACCGGCGTCAGCCGGCATGGCCGAACCGCCCGGTTCCAGGCCGATCTCAGGACGATCGCGGAGGATGTCGCACGGCACCTGAGCCCCCTGGGGCCAATCCGCGCCCCCTACGCCGGAGGCAGGCAACGCACCGGCGCGGCGGCGGAGCACCGGCAGGCTGCGCGTCGCGACGCGCTCCGGGAGGTCCTCGATCGCCATCCTGACGTGACCCCTGGACGGCTCATCGCGACCTGGGGCTCCGGCACGGCCACACCAGGGGGTTTGTTGCGGACCCTGGTGCACCTGCAACCCCACGACCCACCGCCCAGTGAGGCCACGCTCCGGGCGGATCTGAGGGCACTTCGCCGCTAACCGAACGTGTCGACACGTTCAGATTGCGGGGGTCAGCGTCCAGGCTGGCTCCCGTGCAGATCGCGATCGAATCCCAGTCTGTCGTCTCCCGCCTCCCCGGGTCCGGCTGCGCCCGCGTCGTGGGCAGCTCATGACCCGGGACGTCGGGTCACCGACGGGCACGACGACCTCGGCGCCATCCTCTGCCCTGCCGCCGAAGCGATCCGTCCGACTTGCCAGATCGCTCGAGATCGAGCGTGTATGGACGCCTGACCGCGAGGCCATGGCCGCGGCGCTTCGGGTGGTCCTGGGCCTCCCCCGCGTATGGGCAGGTCGCGGGCGTGGAGGTTCTGGGTGATGGCAATGGCGGTGCCGGCAGTCCGGCGGGTGGCGCTGTACCTGCGGGTGTCGAGCGAGGACCAGGCCGAGCGCGGCACCAGTCGAGTCCAGCGAGCAGAGCTCCGCCGACGCCTCGAGTCCGACCCATCGGTCCTGATCGTCGGCGAGTACGCCGATGAGGGCGTGTCGGGCACGATCCCGCTCGCCGAGCGACCGGCCGGCGCGCGCCTCCTCGCCGATGCGCAGCGGGGTCTCATCGACGAGGTCCACGTCTACAAGCTCGATCGCCTGGGGCGGAACCTCGTCGGCCTCGCGCTCGCTCGCGAGGCGTTGAGCTCGTGCAGCGTCCGCATCATCAGTGCGCTCGAGGGAGAGCCCGACGACTTCCTCTTCGACATCCAGTCGGTGATCGCCGTCAACGAGCGGCGGGTCTTCCTCCGCCGCTCGGCCGACGGGATGGCCGAGGCTGCGCGCCAGGGCCGCTACACCGGCGGGATCGTGCCGCTGGGCTTCCGGGTCGAGGGGCAGCGCCAGACCGCCCGTCTCGTGCCCGACGAGACGACGCTGTGGGCGGACCAGAGCGCGGTCGATCTCGTGCGCTGGATCTACGCGCGGCTGGGCGTTGACCGATGGAGCTGTCGCCGGATCGCCGCCGAGCTGAACGCCCGCGGTGTGCCCACCCACTACACGCGCGATCAACGGCTCGTCGCGCCGAAGGGCCAACGCGCCGAGCGGACACAAGGGATCTGGCGGCCGGGCCGGATCCGGAACCTCGTCGTCAACCCCGTGTACAAGGGCCGGCTGCAGTACGGGCGGCGGACCAGCAAGCCGGACCCCAAGGTCATCGACGTCGCCTTCGGGGACTTGGTCACACCGGCTCTCTGGCAGGCAGCCCAGGACACCCTGGTGCTCAATCGCGCCATCCCGAAGAACACCCGCCGCCGGTACCTGCTCCGCGGTGTCGTCCGCTGTGGGACCTGCGGCCTCGCCTACTGCGGGTCCCAAGGTCGGGACGACGTGGGCTGGTACCGCTGCACGGGGCAGATCGTGGAGCGGGGTCCGATCGGCGGCCGATGCCCGGGCCAGTCGATCCGCACCGACGCGATCGAGCCCCTGGTGTGGGCTGACATCGAGCGCTGGCTGCGTGACCCCGGGGACGTGCGCGACGACCTCGATGGCGCCGCCGAGCGCGAGGCGCAGGGTGCGATCACGGTCGCTGAGTCCGTCACCCTCACCCGGGCGATCGAAGGGCTCGAGGACCAGCGCCGCCGAGTGATCGCGCTGGGCGTCCGCGGGCGCCTCACGGACCATGAGCTCGATGTCGAGCTCGACCGGATCGCAGCCGAGGACCGAGCTGGACCGCCGTGTGGCGGCCCTGGAGCCCGCTGACGCCCTGGAAGTGCCCAGTACAGCCATGGACGCCATCGACGACCTGCGTGCCCGCCTGGACGCCGGCCTGAGCGACGAGCAGCGCCACGAGATCGTCGCGCTCCTCACGCGGATCGTCATCCACACCGAGCCCGCCACCGAGGAACAGCGCAAGACGGCGAAGGCCACCGTTGAGTATCGGTTTCCTGCTGTAGTTCAGTTCTCCATGGGCAGGGGTTCATCGCAGCCACGAGGCGTGAGCCCTGGCCGCGGGTGTCCTGCTCTTCAGCCCGCCATGTGTTCTCGCAGCGCGTTTCCGGCCGTGGCGCGGGTAGCTCTTGCCATGGCTATGGCACCGCCGAGGCCGCCGCTGCCCCCGGGTCGAGCCCGAGGTAGAAGGTCGACGTGAGCGCCGCCGTGGCGAAGTCCGACAGCCGCGCCGCCGGGATCGCCACGACCACGGAGCCGAGCTTGGGCGGCAGCGCCCCGGTCGACGAGGTGTCCGCCGCGGCGAGCTGGCGGCCCTCCGTCGAGCGGAGCGCGAGGATCACGAGGTCCTGCCCGAGCGACACGGTCCCCGGGGCGCCGCTCGCGGCGGGCATGCCGGTCTTGGCGTCGTTGGGCACGGCGATCACGTCCACCCTCGCGCCGGGTGCCAGCGCTCCGCCGACCGCCTGCTCGGCCGCCACCGGGAGCGCGAACGCGACCTCGCCCGGGCCGACCGGGGCGCCGAAGCCGAACGCCTGGGAGCCCGGCACGGCCTCGAGCGCCCGGGCGTCGACGTCCTGCCCCGAGAGGATCGGCAGCGCGGCGTACCGCCCGACGACAGCGTCGAGCGAGCGGGCGGTGTCGGGCGCGACGTCGAGGGGGCTGACGTGGACGAGCCCGACCATGTCGGCGGTGACCTGCGTCAGCGCCGGGATGTCGGCGGTGGCGCGGACGATGGGCGTCCGCGGCTGGGCGAGCCAGTAGGCGCCGGCCGCGACGAGGCTCGCGATGACGAAGACGGCGAGGTAGGCGGTCCGACGGACGCGCATGGGCGGTCCCCCTATTCGGCTGCGGCTGAGTAGACGACGTCGACCGACACGACGCCCGCCACGGTCGAGGTGCGGACGGTCCCGTCCTCATACAAGGTCGACAGGTCCAGCACGACCCGGACCGGGTACGACTGCGTCCCGGGCAGCGGCGTGTCCCACTGGATGCGGATGGGCGTCGAGGCGGGGTAGCGGCCGGTGGGCGTGGGGCTGGCGGCGTCATTGACGCCCGCGGTGTAGCGGTACCCGGTGACGGTCGTGACGCCGCCGCCGATGACGGCGCCGCCCGAGCGCATGACGCCCTCGCGCACGATCGTCCCGCGGACGTAGAGGGCGCACGGCAGCCCGCGGGGCCAGAAGACCGCGGCGTGGCCCATGGCGTCGGGCGGGACGGCCGCGCCGCCCGGGAGCGCGCCCGACGGGCTGCCGGCGACGGTGACGACCGGCGGCAGGTGCTCGATGGGGATGCCCGAGACGCCGGACGCGGCGTTCGTCACGTCGACCGCCCAGGGGACGGTCGTCTCGTACGGCGAGCCGTCGGGCGCGACGAACGCCGCGTAGGCGCGGCCCGCCACGTGCGCGGTCACCGTGACCGAGAAGCTGCCCGCGCCGTACGCGTGCGTCGTGGACATGCGCAGCGGGTCCGCCGGGCTCGCCGCCACCGACCCGCCGGTGCCGTCGCCGAAGTCCACCGACCAGGAGCGGACGCGGACCGAGCCCGGCACGATGACCGCGCGGATGTCGTCCGCCACCGAGCCCAGCCAGCCGCCGGACAGGCTGGCGGTCACCGACCTCGTCGTCCCGGCGGGGGCGGTCCCGGGGGACACGGCGACCCCGAGGTCGAGGCTCAGCACGCCCGACGCCTGGGCGTCCACCCCGATCCCCGGCTGCGACCGGGTCGTGACCACGATCATCGGGTCGAGCGGGTACTTCGCCCCGCCGGCGCACGACATGAGCTGGACCGACCACTGGTCGCCGACCGGGTCGGCGAGGATCTCGTACTTGTGGACCCACGAGGTCCAGTACGCCACGCAGCGCCGCTGCGACGGTGACGTCCACCTGCCGTCCGCCCTGACGCCGACGTACGAGCGCCCGGACCCGGCCTGCCACGTGGTGACGGAGATGTCGACGCCGGAGTCGAGCGCCGCGGCGGGCCCGGTGGCGGCGAGGGCGAGCAGGGCCGCCGCCGCGGGGGCGAGGAGGGCGGCCGCCATGCGGCGCCTCACGGGTGCGACTCGTAGGCGTCGACGAGCCAGAGCCCGCTGACGAGCCGCAGCCGCACGGTCAGGTGCGCCGTCGGGAGCGCCTGCGGCGTCTGGAGCGGCGACGCGTCGGCGAGGCCGGTGTCGTAGCCCGACACCGTGTAGTCGAGCGTCACCGTCGCCGTCTCGCCGGAGGCGGCCGCCGCGAGGCGTTCGACCCGCTGCTCTGTCAGGATCGAGGCCTTGCCGACCGACCGCTGCCCCGCGAGGAACGCGGCGACCGAGCGGTAGGCGTCCGATCCGGTGCCCGTGGTGAACTCCGAGACCGCGGACGGGTCGTCGGAGCGGCGGGCGGCCGCGTAGGCCGCGAGGAAGGCCCGGACGGCGCCCTCCGGCGTCGATCGCGGGTCTGCCGGCGAGGCCGACGGCCCGGCGGGCGGAGACGGCGCGGCTGCCGAGGGCGGGGCGGTCCGCGACGGGGCCGGCGTCGCGTCGGCGGCGCCGAGCCGCCCGACGAGCAGGATCCCGCCGACCACGAGGAGCCCCAGGGCCACGGCGGCGAGGGCGAGCACGGGCATGCGCGTAGCTCGGTTCATCGCACTAGCTCCTCGCCGCTGCCGAGCCGGTGACGTCCAGCACCACCGTAGTCCCGATGCCCGTGAGGCCGAGCAGCGGCACCCGCACCGGGACCCGGACCCGCAGGCTCACCGTGGGGGCCGCGTCCGGGAGCCCGGTGACCGGGTCGGTGCCGGGGCTGTTCACCACGGCCACAGTCGCGCCGCTCGCGACCTGGTCGGGCGACGCGAGCAGCTGGCCGCCCAGGGCCGCCACGTTGGCCGCGAGGTACTCGCGTGCGAGCGCCTCCGCGGCGGCGGGCACAAGCGCCGGCGGCCCGCCGCGCGCCAGGGCGGCGAGGTCCACGGCCTGGGTCGCGGTCAGCGCGGCCATGTCGAGCTGGGCCCCCAGCCGCGAGCGCAGGCCCTCGACCGTGCCGACCGCGAGCACCAGGGCGAGGATGAGCAGCAGAAGCGGGAACATCACCACGGCGTACACGGCCACCTGGCCGCGCTCGCCCCCTCGTGTCGTTGCCATCAGTGGGTCACCTCGCTGCGGGTCACGAACTCGGACGCCAGGGGCACCGACCACGACCCGAGGAACGGGATCGGGGCCGAGCCAGTCGTCGACAGGCGGACGCGGATCGGCTGGCCCCACGCCGCGACGGCCGGCTCGACCGTGACCGACACCGAGCCCGGGCTCACGCCGCCGCCGCTGAGCTCGGCCGCGATCCGGCTCCGGACCGCAGGGCCGTCGGCGCCCCCGACCGCGGCCTGGCGGGCCCCGGCGGCCGCTGCCGCGTCGAGCACGGTCCGCAGGTGGGAGAGGTGCCCGAAGACGACGACGGCGACCAGCACCGGGATGAGCACGAGCGGGACGACGAGCACGGCCTCGACGGTCGCGACGCCCTCCTGGCCGCGCCGCCCGCGGCCGGGCCGCGCCCGGCCCTCCCGCGCGCTCACGTGGCCGCCAGGGTGCGGACGAGCTCGCCGATCTTCGCGGCGAGGCCGTTGTTCCAGGCGAGGATCGCGGCCGAGAGGACGACGAGGATGATCGCCGCGGCGATCACGTACTCCACCGTGGTGAGGCCGCGCTCGTCGGCGCGGGCGGCGGCCCACGCGCGGCGCGCGGTGCGGGCGATTGCTGCTGTGGCGTTGGTCATGGCGCACCTCCTTGTCGCTAGATCCGTCCCATCGTCGAGATGAACAGCGGGGCGACGACGAGCAGGACGAACTCGGGCAGGTAAACGCCCGCGAGGATCCCCGCGAGCTTGGGCTGGACGGTCGATGCCGCCCCCAGCAGCCGGTTGCGCTCGGCGTCGCGGAGCGAGCGCTCGTGCTCGGCGAGCGTCTCGGCGACCCCCTTGCCGAGCCGGCGCGACTGCGCGAGCGACGCCGCGAGCTCGTCGAGCTCCTCGATGTCCGCGGCGGCCGCCACCGCGCGCAGGGCCCCGAACAGGTCGGTCCCGGTCCCGTAGGCGGCGACGGCGCCGCGGACCTGGCGGGCCAGCAGGTTGCCCCCGCCCGAGGCCTCGTGGAGCGCGTCGGCGACGTCGGCGACCGCGTGCTCGAGGCCGTGCCTGGCCGCGAGCGGGCGCACGAGCGCGAGGAAGTCCGGCAGCTCGCGCGCGATCTGGGCGGTGCGTCCGCGGCCGCGCGACGCGAGGTACTCGGTGGGGAACACGTAGCCGGCGAACGCGAGCGGCAGCGCCAGGAGCAGGGCGGCCGGGACCAGCGGCGAGAGCACGGCGCCCGCGGCCGCGATCCCCGCGGCGAGGACCAGCTTGGCGGCGTACACCTCGGCCGGCGTGACGACCGCGGGGTCGAGCCCCGCCCGGATGAGGTCCCGCTCGGAGACCTGCGAGGCGAGGGCGGGCGCGCGGGCGGCGATGCGCGACGCGACGGGCGCCAGCAGCCGCTCCCAGGGCGGGACCTCGGCCGACACGAGACGCTCGTACTGGGCGCGGGGGATGGACGCGGCGCGGATCGCGTCGAGGCGCCGCGGCGCCGCCGAGGCGCGCCCGAGGACGGCGACGCACAGCGCGAACACGGCGAGCGCGGTGGCGACGGTCCCGACGAGCTGCACGGTCACGCCTCCAGCCGGGTGATGCGCCAGGAGAGCGCGATGCCCGTGATCTCGAGCAGCGCGGCCGCCGGCAGCAGGACGTACTTCCCGAGCGCCGTGCCGAGGACCGGCGCGACGAGCTCGCCGTTCGCGGCGACCAGGTACAGGAACATCGCCGGGATCACGACCGCGAGCATCACCGCCTGCATCCGGAGCCCCCTGCTCTCCGCGGCGGCCGCCCGCGCGATCGCCTGGTTGGCGCGCGTCGCCTCGCCCAGCGAGCCCAGCACCTCCGCCGCGGCCGACACCGGCTGGTGCGTCCGGGTGAGCGCGACCAGGGCGTCGTACACGAGCCCGAGGTTGCGCCCCGCCTGGCGCCGCCGCACGTCGACCAGCGCGTCGGCTGGCGCCTCGTTCGCGTAGTAGCGCGACAGGACCTCCTCGAAGTCTGCCCTCACCCAGCGGTGGCGGGCGGCCTCGGCTGCGGCCGCAAAGAGGTCGGGGTACGTGCCGCCCGCCGCCGCGCGGCTGACCATCGCCCGCAGGACCCGCGGGGCGTCGTCGGCCGCGGCGCGCGCCTCGGATCCGACGAGCAGGCGCACGTACCAGCGCGGGACGAGCACCCCGACCGCCGCGCAGATCAGCCCCATGGGCGCTGACAGCAGGAGCCCGAGGCAGCCGAGCACGGCCGGCGAGGCGACCTCGAGCGCGAGGTAGCTGCGCGGCGACACGTCGAGGCGCGCCCGCGCCAGCGACGTCCGCGCGCGCTCGACCCGCACGGCGTACGCCCCCCGGGCCCGGACCCGAATCCCGGGCGCCGGCTGCGCCCGGGACGGCGCGAGCGCGAGGAGCAGCGAGAGGACCGCGACGCCCGTCGCGAGCGCGCCGATCAGCTCCACGCCTCGCCCTCCAGCTCGAGGCGCGCGCGGAGGCGCGCCGACGGGCCCCACTCCGAATCGCGCGCGAACCGGATCCCGTCGGTCCCGGGGCCGGCCTCGGCGCGGAAGACGTCGGTCAGGCGGTACCCGCCGGCGGCGTCCAGCCCGTCGACCGCGGTGAGCTGGCGCACGATCCGCCGGCCCGAGCGGAGGCGGCGCATGACCACGACGAGGTCGAACACGCGCGAGATGTAGGTGCGCAGGTCGGTGGCCGTCAGGTCGCGCATGCTCTGGCGGGCCAGGAGCTCGAGGCGGAACAGCGCGTCCTCGGCCGAGCTCGCGTGGATGGTCGTCGCGGACCCGTCGTGCCCGGTGTGGAGCGCCTGGAGGGTGTAGAAGGCCTCGCGGGGCAGCCGGATCTCGCCCACGATCAGGCGGTCGGGCCGCATCCGGAGCGCGTTCGCCACGAGGTCGCCCACGTCGAGCAGGCGGGTGTCCGCCTCGCCGGCCGCGAGGTCGTGCGGGTGGAGCGTCTCGAGGCTGAAGCGGTCGGGGCTCTCGAGCGCGAGCTCGGCCGTGTCCTCGACGACGCCGACGCGCTCGGAGGGGTCGAACAGGTCGGTCACCGTCCGCACGAACGTCGTCTTGCCCGCGCCGGTCTCGCCTGCGACCAGGATGTTCGCGCGCGCCCGCACGAGGCGGGCGAGGACGTCCGCCATCTCGGGGGTCAGGCCGCCCTCGGTCACCCAGTCGCGCCCGTGCCGGCCGCCCGGGCGGAGGTCGAGGCGGAGGCGGTTGAACTTGCGGATCGAGAGGTAGGGGCCGCCGACGGGGGGGACGACCGCGTTCACCCGCGACCCGTCGGGCATCCGCGCGTCGACGACCGGGTGCGCGACCGAGAGCTCGCGCCCCGCCAGCGCCGCGATCCGCTCGGACAGCTCGACGACCTCGCGCGCCGACGCGAGCGCCACGTCCGTCCGCTCGAGGCGGCCCGAGCGCTCGACGAACACGTCGCCCGGGCCGTTGACGAGGATGTCGCCGACGAGCGGGTCGTCCACGAGGGCCTGGAGGGGGCCGAGCCCGCAGACCGCCGCCTCGACGGCCGCGACCCGGGCGGGGGACGGGTCGAGGTCGAGCGCGGGGTCGGCGAGGATCTCGCCGATCGCCCGGCGCAGGCGCGCCTCCCGCTCCCCGGTCCGCCCGAACGGGTTGAGGTCCTCGGGCGGGAGGCGGGCGACGAGCAGCCGGCGCACGGTGCCGAGGGTCGCGGCCGGGATCGGCGCGCGGTCGGGCGCCGGGTCCGCGGCCGTCACCTCGCGCCCCCCGGCGCGGACAGCGCGTCGCGGACGGTCCGCAGCCGGGACCGGCGCCCGGCGGGCCTCGCGGGCGTGTCGGCGAGGAGCGGCCAGGCCCCGCGGGCGATCGGCAGGAGGTCGTCCGCCAGCTCCGGCGCGAGCGACCAGGCGGGCACGCCCCGGTCGGCCGCGTCGGTGAAGGCCGGGTCCGGGCGCACGCACCCGGCGACCGGGACGTCGGCCTCCCGCGCGAGGCGGCGGATCTCCGCGTCGTCGTCCGCCGCCGACGCGACGAGCGCGAGCTTGCGGCCCATCCCCTGCGCGCGCAGCGCCGTGGCCAGCCGGAAGACGTCCGGCAGGGACTCGAGCGCCGGCCGGACGACCCCCAGGACCAGGTCCGCATCGTCGATGAGCTCGCGGTGCCCATCCTCGAGCAGCGAGCCGAGGTCGGCGACGAGCAGGTGGTACCCGGCGCGCTGCGCCCCCTCGACGAGCTCGCCTGCCTCGGCGGCGCCGAACGACCCGACGGCCGCCTCTCCCCAGGCCGCGTCGCGCTCGGCCAGCTGCGGGTGCGGCGGCAGGGTGAGCACGTCCGCGCCCCAGGGCGTCCGGGCCGCGGCCCCGGCGACCGCGGAGGGGTCGCGCCAGAGGCGGTGGCCGCGGGAGGCGGCGATGGCGGCCGGCGGCAGCCCCAGGCGCAGGCCCGCGGCGCTCGCGAGCCGCGCGGCGTCCAGGAGCAGGACGCGGACCGCCCGCTCCGACCCGTCGGGGACGCGGATCCGCGCGGACGCGGCCACGAGCGTCGCGACCTCGGCCGCGAGCGTGGTCCGCCCGGTCCCGCCCGCGAAGCCCGCGACCGCGACCACGCGCATCGTCGGCAGGGCGTGCGGGGCGGGGTGGGGGCGTTCGGGTGCGGCCCCAACCGGCGGGTCGCCGGCGGGCGTCGCGGCCCCGTCCGCCTCGGGCTCGACGACTCGCAGCCGCGCGAGCGCAGCGGGCCCCGGCGCCGCCGGCCCGACCTGGCCCGGTTCCCGCGCGGGGACCGGGTCCCCTGTGGCCTGCACGTCTGCCCTGGTGTCCACGACCCCTCCCCGCGCGTCATCGACCTGCGCATCGTGGCGGACCCCACTTATCTCCCCCTTACCTGCGGCTTCCGCCCCGCTCACCTGCAGCACGCGCGGGCTGCGCCAGTACCGGAGGGCGCGCACGGCCCAGCGGTACGCGGGCTCGCCGCGGACCGGGAGGATCGCGGCCACCAGCACGGGCCCCGCGGCCAGGAGGATCAGCGCGGCCCGGACCGGCAGCCAGAGCGGGAGCAGGTCGAGGAGGGCGCCGACCGCCACCGCGGCGCCGCACACGAGCAGCTGCGAGACGGTGAGCCCGAACGCGAGCGGCTCCTCGCGGACCGCGTTCTCCGGGACGTCGACGAGGCGGCCCACCGTCAGGCGTACCGCAGCAGGGCGAGCGTCGAGGCCAGCTCGCGGAGCTCGAGCGACTGCGGCCCGGCCATGGCCACCGGGACCAGCACGAGCGGCAGCCCGAGCATCATCGCCGCGGCCCCGGCCGCGAGCCCCAGCAGGACGTTCGTGTCGGCCACCGTGGGCGGGGCCCCGGACGGGCCGACGTGCGGCAGCGCCACGAGGCTGAACAGGACGAAGGTCACCGTCCACGCGAAGCGCACCGCGAGCACGGCCAGGAGCGCGCGCAGCCAGACCGACGTCACCCGCGCCGTCGCCGGCATCGCGTAGGCGGCGAGGCACAGGGGCCCCACGATCACCAGCAGGCGCTCGAGCATGCCGATGACCCAGGCGGCCATCCCGAGGGCGGTGAGGAGGATCCCGCCGAGCAGGCCCGACGACAGCCAGGCGCCGTCGTTCCAGTTGTCCGGGCCCTGCCCGACGGACGGGTCGAAGCCGCCCTGCGCGAGGACCGCGAACACGCCGCCGCCCGACGGCCACGCCGCGGGGCCCCCGACCGACCCCGCCGGGAGCGCCACGCCGATCATGGCGCCGTCGAGCGCCGCGGTGAACTGCGCGAGCACCGACGCGAGGAAGATCCCGAGGATAGCGAGGACGGCGGCGGCGATGTACCGCGGGGTGGTCGAGCGGACGGCGTACGCGCCCTCCCCGCTCGTCCGGCTCGTCATGATCAGGAAGCCGAGGACGAGGCCGCCGAAGGTGAGCAGCGGCAGGGTGATGAGGACCATCGGCCCGTACAGCGTCCGCGTCACGCCGTCGGCCAGCGGGTCGACCGGCGTGAGGAGCTGGCCGCGCAGGTTGTCGAGCGCCGCCCTGTTGGCGTCGGCCACGCGGTCCGAGTACCAGACCGTGAGGTCGCGGACCGGGTCGCCGATGACGGGGATCGCGCCGACCGCGGCGGCCGTCAGGGTCGGGGTCGGCGCCACGGCCGTCGTCTCGCCCTGCTCTGCGCCCGGCCGTCCGGCCCCGGCGAGCAGCAGCCCGAGGGCCGCGAGGCCGAGCATGGCCAGGGCTGCCGGCGGCACGCCGCGGAGGGCCCGCAGCCGAGTCGGGAGGGTCCGGAGGGCAGGGGGAACCAGGTCCCCGGTCGTCGACATCGGGATCCGGGCCTAGAACGGCGTGTCGATGAGGCCGTAGGCCACGGCGATGGCGGTGATCGTCGACACGATCACGCTCGCGAGGATCATCCAGACGAGGCCCTGGATCCCGTTCTGGATCCGCCGCGTCGCGCGGTGCTCGGCGTCCTGGTTCGCGCCGGCGAGCGTCTTCTCGATGCCGCCCCACACGATCACCGCGCCGCAGATCGCCACCCCCAGGCTGATCGCGATCGCGACCAGCGTCGCGATCATCTTGGTGACGGGCGCCAGCGCCTCCTTCGCCCCGGCCGGCACGGTGCCCGCAGCGAGGCTCGGCGACGCGCCCGCCAGCCACAGGAGCGCGAGGGCCGCCAGCACCAGCACCGTGCGGCCGCGCCGGACCCGCCTCGTCCCCACGTTCCCGCCCATCGCTACCCCGCCGCCTGCTCGGCGCCGGCCGCCGCCGACCGGGTCGCGAACTCGCGCACGAAGGCGGCGATCGCGGCGTCGTCCGCGGCCGCGAGGTCGAGCCCCGCGGACCGGAACCAGCCCACCGTGCGGTCGAGCGCGCGGAGGCGGTCGAACTCGCGCGGCGCGACGAGCGTGGCGGCGAACCTGCCGCTCGACACGATCGTCATCGTCCGCCCCCGCCCGACCTCGTCGAGCAGCGCCGCGAACCCGGCCCGAGCGTCGGTGATCCCCATCGTCCGCAGCGGCGCCAGGATGTCGCGAGGCTGCTCGGCCAGGCGGCGGATCGCGGTGGCCGAGGGCCGGGCCTCGCGGCGCACGAGCCGCGCCAGCTCGGCGGTGTCGCGCGCCAGCTCCGGGTACAGCTCGAGGCCGTGGAGCGAGGACAGCGACCGCTCGACCTGCTGCCAGCGCTGCCCCTCGGCGAAGCCGAGCATGACCGCGGCCGGCTGCCCGTCGCGGAGCACCACGAGGGCCTCGCCCGCCTCGACCCGCGCCACGACCGCGCGCATCCTCTCGCGGACCTCGCGCATCCCGAGCGCCTGGATCATCCCGCCGGCGGTCACAGGAGGTCGTCCTCTTCGTACTCGAGCTCGAGCTCGGGCGGGACGGGCGCCAGGACCGCGGCCCCGTCGCCGTACCAGGTCAGCGTAATCGGGCGGCGGTGCGACACCAGCACGGCCCGCCGCAGGTTCCGCCGGAAGGTCGTGACCGACACCCGCCGGTACAGCTCGCCCACGCCGAGGGGCCGGAGGATCGCGACCGGCCGCCCGTGCCGCACGAGGACGATCGTCTCGCCGCGCGCCACGCGCAGGAGCGCCCCGTTGACGCCCCGCCGAAGAGTCCGGATGCCAATCACGTTCTGCATGCCGGGACTCTGCGCCGAGTATGGACGCGTGTCAAGGCAGAGTGTGTACGCTTCGAGCACTCTGACTAAGGAGCTACCGTCGGGACGTGTGGAAATCGCCGCCGAGCTCGTCGTCGTCGCAGGTGGGCATCGATGCGTTCCCGCTGCTGTCGATCGCTGTGCGCCTCGACTCTACTTCGCCTCCGCCGCCTGTCGGGAGGCCGACGCTACCCTCCGTGGGCATGATCATTCTCAGTCCGAGGGCGGCGGGCCGAACATCCCGCGCATCTACTTCCACCACGACACCAAGGGTGTCACGGGCAAGGTCCACGTCGGGTTCGGGGCCGCACCGCTACGTCCCGAACGCGTCGACGAACTGAGCGCGCCCTCAGCGCCTGGAGGTTGCAGCAAGGCGTCGAACCTAGCGGGCGGTCGCGATCGCGGTCGCGGCCGCCAGCAACGCCGTGAGCCCGGCGTCGCAGGCCGCCCACACCTCCGGCCAGCGCGCCGCGTCGTCGAGCGCCCCGAGATAGACGCGGTCGGCGAACCACGTCCCGGCCGCGTAGTTCAGGACGATGACGGGATGGCCAAGCGCTTCTTCGATCGCCCGGCCCTGCTCCTCTAGGTCGTCGCCCGCGGGCTGGTGGCCGCGAGCGACGGCCGTCCAGTACGTCGCCAGGACGCCAAACTCGTCGATGCGGAGCGTGCGGTAGACGCCGCCCGCTCCCGATGAGCCCAGTCGGCGACCCTTGGGCGCCCAGGCCCTAGTTGCGGCCGCGACGCTCGGGTATCGCAAGATCAGTCCGGTCCAGAACGCGACCAGAGCCTCCCCCGTGAGGTCCCCTCCCGGGCGATCGCCATCGCCCCAGCCCGGCGCGAACTGCGTGCCGCTGGCGGCCTTTGCCCGCTCGACGTCCCGCCGGTACCCCGCGTCGAGGTACTGGTGGCGCGCCCTGGCGCCTCTGGCCGCCACGAGGAGTGTCGCGGCATCCAAGGAGCGCTCGTCGCCGACGGTGAGCCAGGACTCAGGGCCTGTAGCCGAATTCGCCGTTCTGGCACGACCTGATCGGGTCGGACACGCGAACGATCGCGGCGGAGAGAAGGCAAGGGATCGGACGGCGGGTCACGCAGCACCCGGTGCCACGACCGCCCGCGGAGAGTCGGTCATCGGGAGCCGACGGGCCGCGCCGGATGAGGCCAGGCGACTGGCTGGCTGGCTGCGGGCAACGTGTCAGGCGGGCTCGATCCGCATCCTCGCGAACAGGTAGCCCATGGCCGCGACCTCGAGCCAGGCCCGGGCCGACGCCTCGGTCTGCTCGTCGCAGCGCGACAGGCGTCGCCAGCGTCCGAGCTGCGCGAAGGCGTGCTCGACCTTGACCAGCGGCCTGATGGGGACGAAGCCGCTCGCCCCCGCCGGCGGCGCCTTGATGTCGAGGACAAGATCACGCCGTGCGGCGAGCTTCGCGAGGCCGCGGTAGGCGCGGTCGGCGACGACGGCGCGCAGGCGTGGGAGCGCGGGGAGCTCCTCGGCGAGGAGCAGGCGGGCCGAGGCGACGTCATGGGGCCGGGCCGGATCGACCCGGCAGGCGAACGGCAGGCCCAGGATGTCGACCAGGATCGAGCGCTTGGCGCCGAACGTCCGGCCGCCCTGCGGAAGGCCCGCTCACCGTACGCATTCCCAGAACGTGGGGCCCGCCCGGCCACCCTTGGCCGTCTGGGCGTCGACCATCACCATCGAGGGCTCGGGGTGGCGGTCCTTGTCCACGCGGATCGTGCGGGCGAGCCGGCCGATGGACGCTGCCCAGACCCCGTTGGCCCGCCAGCGCCGCCACTGGCTCCAGACGGCGGTCCAGGGCGGGAACCGCTCGGGCAGATAGCGCCACTGGACACCGGTCCGGGCCATCCACAGCATCGCCTCAACCATGGTCCGGCGCGGGTAGACCTCGGGTGCACCGCGCCGGCCCTCAGGGTCGAACAGGTCGGCGACCTGCTCCCACTCGGCGTCGGCGAGGTCGACGATCGTGCCCTTGCCCGGCATGCTCAGGCCAGGCTGTGACACCTTTGCTGGCACGAGCGGGGACATTCGTGCGGGAGAATTCGGCTACAGGCCCTCAGTCGTGTGGCTCGGCTGCCCCGGGAGTGCAAGCTGCTGGACGACAACGCCCGCGACGTGAGGCGTAGTGGCGAGGGGCTCGTCCACGACGATCCGCAGCCTGGATCGGTGAACCTCGAGCCGGGCAATGGGCTCGGCTGCGGACAGGTAGACGACCTCGTCTTCGCGAACATTCCGCCCTATCGACGGGTGCACGGCCAGGAGGAGCGTGTCGAGCGCCCCCGCGAGGTCCGCGAAGCCACGCAGGCCCGGCGGGAGTCGCAGCGGCTCTCGGCTCTCGGCGGCGATGGTGCCCGTGTTGTCGCCGTCGGTCACCCAGGCGAACCGGCCCTCGCCGAGCGCGCGGAATCGGGCAGCGCCCGAAGCCGATCCGAGCGCCGCCCAAACCCGGCGGCCTTGCGACGGTCCGGCGATCGCGACGCCTCGCCGGAGCAGCTCGGCCTTGATCGTCTCGTAGTGGATGCCGCCGCGACTTGGATCGAGCTCCCGCGCGGCGTCGTAGGCCTTGTCTCGCAGCTCCGAGCCTGACAGGCCGTCCGCGACCAGGGCCGCGTCGTGGCCGACCCATGTCCAAGTCCCGCGCCCGGGGCGCGCGAAGAGGTGCTGCGTGATGTTGAAGGCAGACCTGAGCTTCTGCGCCCTGTCGCCGGGGATGACGATTCCGGCCTGCTCGGCCACCACGAGCCATGCGTCGACCGATCGGCCCCGTCTCGTGGGATCCTCGCGCCTGACGATCGGGTACATCGCTGTCGCCAATGCGGTGCCGACGAGGGCGCCCACGGGGCCTCGGCCTGCGGCCGCCGCCGCCGGAGGCTCCGCTGCGTCCGGTTCGACCGCGCTCTCGCGGCCGATGTCCAGCTCGGGAGTCGCATCCGACCCGGAGCCTCGATCCACTTCCGCACCGGGATCCGCAGCCGTGCGGACCTCGCGGCGGCTTCTTGCTGATCAATCGGGAGAGAGCGGTCTGGCCCGGCATCGAGGAACGAGAGAAGCTCCAGCAGGGCCGGCATCGGGAATGACAGGGATGAATCGGCGCCGGTGTGGTACAGCTTCCAGCGCGTCTCCTCGTTCTCGATGCGGTCGTAGAAGTAGCAGGCCTCGGTGCCCCGGGCGTCGTCCTGAACGAGCTGGATGAACGGGCCGAGAGGGAGTGGTGCGCTCGCGCGCGCGTCGTACATGTAGACGCCACCGGTCTCGAGCACCTGAGTGACTTCGATCCGGGTAGGACGGAACGCTCGCGGTGCTCCAGTCAGCCTGCGGGCATCGAATGCAAGGACTCCGTGCCGGGTCGTTGCGCCACCAAGCCGAACCAGCTCCCAAGAGGAGAATGCGCGCTCCAGGGCCGGCAGGAGCTCCAGCAGCAGCGCCTCGAGCGACAGAAGGATTCTCACGCGATCCGCCGGGGTGAGTCGCGGATCATGCCCCTTTGCGCCGTTTCTGATGACCTTGGCCTTGTCGAGAATCTCCCAGGCGCTCCGAGTCGCAAGCGCCTCCAGTGGAGCGATCGTGGCGAGACCGAATCCCGTTGCAACGTCGGTTGCCCTGCCGCGGTTGATCTCGCGATTCACCACGACGGTAAGCGTCGTGCCGAGCATCACCCAGGTGCCGAAGGAGCTCGTGCGGAGTGCATGACCGACGCCGCGTCCGGGGCCCCGGATCGAGTCCCAGTGGCTTGAGAGCCCCTCGGGATCCCGGAGGAGCCCCGCGAGTAGAACGCTTGCCGCGAACTCCGCGGTGGCCTCGAAGGCGTGCAGCAAGTCCTCGATGCGATCCCTGTTGTCCGTGTCCGTCAGATAGAGCTCAAGGACGGACGCAATCGGGAACGGCAGCGCCGAGATGCGCCCATGCAGTTCATCGACGTCAACGGTCTGCCGTTCGAGCGCTGTCATTCGCGGAGCATAGCCTCGCCGGGTACGCCGGATGACGGTCTCGTAGCCGCGGGCCGCATGACGCTCAAAGTCGATTGAGGTCGACTGGCAGACCGGCCGCCTTCATCTCCTTGGCGAGGAGCAGGCGCCACGAGTCACCGGTGTCCATCGGGATGTAGAGGACGCCGTCGATGTCGCTCGGAACCTCGACTCGGCGCTCGAGTAGCGACACGACAGAGCGCCTGCCCAGCTTTCCAATGAAGAACCCGAGCTCCAGCACGACGTTCTGGCGTGCTCGAAGGCGCAACTCCTCAGGGGCCGTGCCGACGACTCCGCCGATGTCGTCCGCGGTCAGGATGACCACGGCGAACGCTACATCCGTGTGCGCCTCGAACTTCTCGATGATGGTTCTGCCTTGATTTGCCTGCTCTCGGAGCACGACTGGCTCCAGATCGAGATCGCGCAGCAATCGCACAACTCGATCCAGCACCGCGAGGTTGTGACCGTGCACAACGAAGACCCGCTTCATGTCGATCTCCGTGCCTGGTGCGGCGGCGCTGGCGAGCTCCGGCCGGTTGTCGAAGAGCGGGAGTCGGTCCGAGATCGACTCGAGACGTCGGAGGTGGGTCCCGATGTCCGATCGGAACTCCTCGATGTCCTCCCCGAGCGTCGTGTCTCCGAGCACGTACATCAGGTGAATCGACCGCGCGAACTCGTCCGATGGCTCATCCGTGGTCAGGATCCGACGCAGCAGGTCCCGGTTGTAGTCGACCCAGTTGTTGTAGGCGTCCTTCGCTGCCGCAAGACTCGAGCGATCGCCGATCTGCCGCTCCCGGATCTGCCTGCCGCGCTCGAGCTGGTCGGCAATCAGACGCTGTGCTTCTACCAGGGCGATGGTCAGGATGGGAGGGCCCTGCCTTTGTTCGCCCTTCCCAGGGGCGCGTCTTGAGGCCACCCCCTACTCCCGCTCGAAGCCGAAGTCGCGGAGGCGCAGGGTTCGCGCATTCTCGGACACGGTGCGGATGGTCTGGTCGGTGAAACCGGCCTCGGCGCGGTGGTCGGCCTCGATCTCCACGCGGATGGTGAGGCTCACCTCGGTCTGGGCGGCAAGTGGGCCGATGATCTCGGCGACGAGCTTCTGGAGCTCGGGGATCGGCGTCCGCGGGTCCGACAGGACGGCCTGGCCGTGGAACCTGCGGATGCTCGCGGGCTTGGGCGGCTCCGGGGACTTGTGTCCGCCCTCCGGCATGTCATCCACGGGCGGCACGGGCGATCGCGCGGGCGCGTCCCGAATGAGCGAGCCGTCCACGATCAGGCTCGTCGAGGTCACCGGCGTCGGCGCCCGGCGCCCGGCGACGACGCCCATGTACGCCCCGCCAGCTTCACGAGCCGCCGCGTAGGCGAACGTCTCCGAGCGCCACAGGAGGTTCCCGACGCCGTCCTCGACCGCGCCCTCGAGGACGCTCATGTCGAGGAGGCGCGGCAGGTACGGGTAATGGGCGAACCAGCCCCACAGCTCGCGCATGCCCACTTCGTGGTGCTGGCCCCAGTAGTCCTTCAGCGTCTGGGTGAGGACGAGCCGCAGGTTGACGCCGCCGTACCGGGTGATCAGCAGCTCCTCGGAGCGGAGCTTCGCCGCGGCGCGGGCGGCGATGTCGGGGCCCGGCGCGATCTTGACGGCCTTGAGCTCGACCGGGGAGAGCGCGTCCGCCTGCTCGGGGACGAGCAGCCAGTGGTACGTCTCGGGCACGCGCGACGTGGCGGTCGCGTCGAAGCTGTCGCGCTGAGACTTGGCCTGGGCGCGCCCGAAGTCGTCGAGGTTGAGTCGGCCGGCGTCCCCGTCGGCCAGGATCGACGACCAGGCCTTGAACTGGCGGACGGCGTCCTCGAGCTCCGGCAGGCGGAGGGAGTCGGGCGCGAGGAACACGAGCATGTTCTTGTTGACGCGCGTGCCCGCGCCCCGCGACGCCAGGATGGCCGCCGCCGCGTCGCGGGCCTTGGAACCGAGCCCCTTCGCGTCGTGCGGGTGCTCGGGGCGGAGCGCGACGAGCGCGACCTCGTCCTCGTCGGGCACGTCCGACGCGTCGCGCGGCGCGGCGTGGATCCGGTGGAACGGCAGCCGGTCCGCGAGCGCCTTCTTTAGGCGCGCCTCGATCTCGAGCTCGACCTGGTCTTGCGCCTGCTGGTCGGCGCGGTCGCGCGCGAGCTGGTTGACCGACGGCTGGGTCGAGTACCAGTAGCGGCCGGCGTTCTCGTACAGGTAGGTCGCCTGGCCGGCGAGCTTCCGGAGGGCGTCGCCGAACGTGGCCGGCGTCTCTCCGGGCTGGACCGCGCCGAGCAGGATCCGCTTGTCGTCGATGCCGCGGTTGGCGGCCGCAGGCAGCGGCGCCGAGCCGAGGAACACCGTGCGCGCCACGCGGCGGGCTGCCGAGTAGCGCCCGTAGGTCCCGTGGTTCTCGCGGTCGAGCCGGAGCGGCAGCGATGAGGTGCCGTCGACATCGCCCTCGACGATGGCGTCCCAGCCGTCGTCGAGGTACTGGATGAGCTGCGGCATCACCTCGCCGTCGTCCAGCGGGATCGCCCCCGGCAGGATCAGGAGGTTGCCGTCCTGCTTCTCCCAGAGCGTGTGGACGACCGCGGCCATCAGCTTGAGGACGCCGCGCGTCCGCTGGAACCGCTCGAGGGTCGACCAGTCGTCGAAGAGCCGGTCGAACAGCTCGGGGTGGATCGGATAGCAGTTTCGGAGCCGCTCGAGGTACGACTTCTCCTTCGTGTCCGAAGGGAACATGCCCGTGTTCGCCGAGTAGAGCTCGGAGAATTGCTGCACGACCTCATCGCGCGACCTCGCCGCCTCCGCGGTGATCGGCTCGAAGAGGCGACGCCGGACGATCTCGAAGCTCTCCTGCGCCGCGGCCGGGCGCCACGGCGCGTCGACGCGGTGGACGACGTGCTTGAGCGCTGCCAGCGCCTTCTGGCCGCCCTCGCCGCCGACCTCGATCACCGACGACGGGAGCGACACGACGAGCAGGGCGCCCGGGACCTGGTCCACGGCGCCGGTGAGCTGCTGGGCGAAGGAGAGCGCAGCGTCGAAGGACCCGCCGGGGAGCGCGTCCTTGCCCCACTGGAGCCGGGCGTACGTCACCCACTCGTCCACCAGCACGACGACCGGGGCGTAGGCGGCCAGCAGTCCGCGCAGCGCGTCCGCGCCGGGCGGGACGCCGGCCCGGTCGGCCTCCGCCACGCGCGCGAAGCCCTCGGGGCCGCCGAGCTGCCACGCCAGCTCGCCCCAGAGGGTCCTGATCTCGGCTCCCTCGACGACGCGCGGCGTGATCGGCGAGAGCGACGTGCCGACGATCGCGGCCCGCGCGACACGCGGAAGCGAGGCGACGCCCGCGTCCGCTACGACACCTTCGAGGCCCGGCAGGGACGTGATCGACGCACCGGCCGCGGCGAGGTGCCAGAGCGCGAGCATGGAGTGCGTCTTGCCGCCGCCGAACGTGGTCTGGAGGTCCACGACAGACTCGCCGCCGGTCCCGGCCAGACGGCGCAGCGCGCCGGTGAGCAGGAGCCTCAGCCCCTCTGTGAGGTACGTCCGCGCGAAGAACTCGCGCGGATCCACGTACTCCTTCGCCCCCTCGCCGCGGGCGACCTGCGCGAGGTCGGCGGCGAACTCGGCCTGGCGGTACCGCCCTGCGGCGACATCGGGGTGCGGCGTGACGACGGAGCGCCAGGGCGCGAGGCCCTTGGCGGGCTCGCCCGCGGTGGCGGCGACGGCCGGCGCCTTCTGGCGGTCCTTGGCCTGGGCGACGGCGTTCTCCATCAGGACCTGCGACTTCGCCTTGCCGACGTCGTCGGCAGCCGGCGACGCGACCGACCGCAGCAGCCGCTCGGCGGTGTCGTACGCGCGGTACACGTCCTCGCCGGTGAACGGCCGCTCGCCCGGGTGCGCCCAGCGGTTGCGCGTCAGGCGGAGCTCGTTCACGTAGTTCTTCTCGGCCGGCCCGAGCGTCCTGCCGAGCGTCTCGTTCCAGTGGAACCACGCGGCATTGAGCAGGAACTGGGCGTCGTTCGGGTCCGCCGGCCCGGCGTTGGCCGGGCGGTCCGCGTCGACGCGCGACACCCACGCCGTCCCGTACGCCTCGGTGAACATCCTGTCCACGACCGGCTTGAGCCCGCCGGCGAGCCCATCGAGCATGCGGCCGATGCGCTCGCGGTTCGACAGTGCCACGTGTCGCTCCCCCTACTCGAGCCCGAGGCTCGGCTGTGTCGACTCGGACGCGGCAGGCGCCGCGGCGCCGCGCGACAGGTCCGACCACGCCACGACGAGTGCGTTGTACGCCCGTGCCTCGTCGGCCCAGCCCTTGCGCTCGGACACCTGGTAAAGGCGGTACGCGAGGTCGCGGGCGGCCTCGCCGACGCCACCCAACTTCGCCAGCAGCTCCCCGGCCGGGCCTTCGCCTGAGGTCAGCAGGACGTGCACCAGCCGCTGCGCGGCCTCCCAGGCCGGGAGCCGCCGATCGTGCGCCGGGTCCCAGCCCTGGTCGTACTCGTCGCGTGCGAGCAAGCGAACCTTTCCGCGGCCAGCCGATACGATGCCGGCCTCGACCATGCCCTGGACCGACGTGTTCTTTGCACGAGCGAGGACATCGGCGACGCCGAACTCCGCGTCCTTCATCCCGTATTGGTCGTACCAGGCAACGGCCCAGCGCGTGTCCGTGTCGAACTCGCCCTCCTGCTCGGCCAAGATCTCGTCGAGGACCTGATTGATGAGCGAGAGCGCCGTGCGCACGCGCATTGCCGTGCCGTCGGGCTCGAGGACATTGGAGTACTGGCTGAACACGGCCATGCCGGGTCCGATGGCCGACTGAGCGAGGTCGACCGGCGCGATGTTGCCGTGCTGAAGGTCTCGCAAGGCTCGCGGCATCTCCCGCTTCAGGCTTGCCACGAAGTCACGGCGGGTGGCGATACCAGCGTCAGTGGAACGACCGCGACATACGAGAACGATCGAGGACGCCAGGGCGTTGGTGCCGCTTGCCACCATACGGTTGCTGAGTTCACTACGGATTGGCCAAGTACCGTCAATGGCAAACCCGGCGGACAAGAGCGCCTCCAGCATCGTCTCCCATCCAGTCGACGCAACGGCTCCACCGTCATCTTCGTCAGACTCGGACTGCTTGAACGCGTAGTAGATCGTTACCGGGACCGTCGGATCCGCGCGCTCGAGCATTCGGGCGAACGCTGCGCCAAGTCCAGCCTCGAAGTGCTCGTCAGCCTTGACCTTGCTGCCTGCAAAACGGTAAGGCGATGCGATGAGCTCCGCCGACTTCGGGGTCAATACCGTGCCGAACAGATCGGGATCAACATCGGACAGGCAGCGCCGAAGCCAGACGTAGAAGAAGTCCGACAAGTCCGAGTAGCCGATGTTGTCGTAGTACGGCGGGTCGGTTGATACGAGATAGGCGCTCGGGCCAGACGGCAGCCGCATGGCGTCCGCTTGGGTCGCATAACCGGACCGAGTTGCCGGCAAGTTCTTCAGCGCCTCGACGATCCCATCAACGGAGACGCCGTACCCTCCGGCCGCCTCCGAGAATGGGTTGACCTCCGGGTAGTCCCAGGCCATCTGAATCGCCTGGCGAGAAAAGGCCGTCACCGTCTGCTCACGAGCTGGCGTCCACCGGGCTAGGGTGCAAAGGGTGTTCGCGCTCCGATCAATAGCGAGCGCCAAGTACATGGCGATGGCGTTGGCGTAGTCGACCGCGTCGCGGTCACCGGCTTCTGTGGCGTCACCCCGGATGCGAAAGCGCACCTCGCCTACGAGATCGACGAGTGTCGCGAGTGTCAGGAGTTGTCGCGGCGAGAAGTAGTCCCGGAACCGTCGGAGCCCGTAATAGCGTCCCTGCGCATTACTCGCAAACGTCCCGCGCGTAGGCTCGACCGGCAGCTTCGCGGCGACCGCTGGGTTCTCCACGAGTTCGACTGCCGCCGCGACTGCGTTTCTCAGGTCATCGTCGGGCGCGAGGAACACTCGAGCCCGGGGCCCGTCAGCCACCATCGCCATTGGCACCGCACCCATGGCTCCAGCGTCAGCTTGTCCGTCGATGTACGCGCCGTCTGCCATGCCTGAGCTGCACACAAGGCAGGTGAATGAGGATCGGACCTTCTTGCCTTCGGTTCCCACAGTGGCCGTCCCGGTCAGCGCCGAGGCCGGCATGGTCCCAGTGCGAACCTCGAATCGGACCGTTCGCCGAACCCTATCGATGACCGGCTCGACCCAGGCTGCCTTGCCCTTCTTCGTGGACAACGCAAACTTCGTCGTCAGGGGCATCTGGGCGCCACAGGCTGGATTCGGGCACGTGACAGTGCGCGCCCAGATTGATGCAATGATCGTGGCCTCACCACCCCCAAGTTCCCTCGGGAGCGTCGTCGGCGGATAGAGGTGCCCAATCCGACGCTCGGCTTCGCCCCGCATCCATGCGGCGTATCGCCTGACGTCCTCCGCTAAGCCAGTGGCGCCATTCCAGGCTCCGCTGCCGCCCATGCCGCGGCGCGCGTCAGGGTGGACAGGCGTGAGTCTCGCGAACGTCGGCGGGATCTCAATCAGAGCCTTGGTTATCAGAACCGCAACCGGGTTGAGGTCACTGGCGTACGCCGTCAGGCCAAGTCGCTGCGCCTCAAGCGGAATCGAACCGCCGCCGCAAAATGGGTCCAGGACGGACGGCGGGTTGCCGCCGGTCGAGCGCATGATCTCGGTGCGCGCCTCTTCGAGCACCGCCTCGTTCGTGCTGTTCTCCCACTCGACCAAGCGCTCGATGATTCCGAAGAGTCGCGTTCGCTCGACTTCGACAGCTTTGGGCGTAGGAAAGCTGACCGGGTTCGACGACGGATCATCGACGAGGCTTGCGAACAGAACTGCGCGGCACGTAGCGAGGGGCTTCCTCGACCACCACAGGTGAAGTGTGGACGGGTGCCCGCGACGGATGCTTTTCTCACGTGCCGAGGCCACGTTGATCGCCTCGAGAGGGAGCGCGACCTCGATGAGCTTGCGCTTGAGCGGTTGGGCCTGGGTCACGCGTCCTCCCCGGCCACGGCCGGTCGGTCCGGCCCGGCGGCCGGCAGCTTGGCGAAGATCGCGCGCTCCTGTTCGCGCTTGGCGAGGATCATCGCCTTGCGCTCGCTGAACACGCGGTCGCGAACATCGTAGAAGGCGGCGTAGGTCGCCGGGGCCTCGCCCGACACGGTGTATCGGTTGCCGAAGTCGTTGCACTCGCGGCAGCAGGTCACGAGATTCGTGATGTCCTCGACTAGGGCCGGGTCGAACCCTGCGTTCTTCATCTGGCGCGGAATGACATGGTCGACCGAGAGCTGGAGCCAGTTCTCGAACGATGCCCCCATCTCGAGCCCGCAGTAGACGCACGTGTAGCCGCACTGCTCGAAGACGGGCGGCCCGTAGCCGTGGCGGGCGGTCATGTCGCCCTGGCGCGGCCTGCCGAGAGGCTTTCGGCCGCCGCCCTCGTAGCGGTCGAACGGGAGGATCGTCTCGGCCTCGCGCGACAGCTCGCCTACGACCCAGTCGATGATGAGCGTGTCCTGCTCCGGGTCGACCCACTCGCTAGCCCGCTGCCAGGCGACGGCGTCCGAGTACGACGCGGACGGCTGGCCCCACCGCGCCGTCGCGGCATCGACGAGCGCGTTGAAGAACCGGGCCCGTCCCTGCCCCGCCTCGACGACCCGCCCGTACGCGGCCGCCTCGGGCGAGTACCTCGCCCACAGGCCCTTGGCCTGCTCGTGGGCCTCGAGCACCCTTGCCCGGGCGTCCCGGGCTGACGGCGCGGCCCCGGCGACAACGCCTCGGGCGAGCCGAGCGAGCTCAGCCTTGTACGCCGAGAGGACGCCGTCGATAAAGGTGAAACCGTCGCCGGCGGCCAGCTCGGCGGCGCCCCCGGGGCCGCTTGCCGACGTGCCACGCGCTGCCGGCTCCCAGGAGCGGACGAACGCCTCCTGCGCGCCGTGGTCGATCGCCCCGTGGCGGGCGCGGCGGGTGACCGCCATCGCCTCCTCGGCGTCGAGGCCCGCGTCGCGGAGCATGCAGGCGACCGCCGTGCCAGTCCGCCCGAGGCCGCCCTTGCACGTGACGAGCACGGTCCGGCCCGCACGCAGGCGATCCTCGACCGCCGCGAGCGTGGCGGCGTATGCGCCCGTGTGATCCGGCACGCCGTGGTCCGCCACCGGGAACCGGACCAGGTCGATCCCGTGCCTGGCGCACGCATCGGGGATGCCCGTCGTCTTGGTCTCGACGAGCTCGTGATCCTCGACGAGCAGCACGTAGGTTTCCACGTGCTCGTGCTCTGCGAGCCTGGTGATGTCCGTCTCGACGTCACGCCAGTGGAGCCCGGCGATCCCCTGGGCCTTCTTTCCGGCGAGGATGCTCATGCCGAGGCGTCCCGTCCAGCCGGCCGCCGCAGGAACCGCAGACGACTCCACCCAGTTGACGTACAGCGGGTGGCTCTCCGACGTCCGCGCACCCGGCACCGCCGCCTCCGTGCGGAACGGCGAGCCTGCGAGGGCCGCCGCTGCGGGGCTCCCCGTGAGCCTGGCGACGAGCGGCGCGACGACCTCCGCACCGCGCATGCCGGACAGCCAGTGCGCGGGGATGCCCGACAGGCCGAAGCGGATGCCGGCCAGTCCGCCAGCGATCGCGGCCGTCGTGTCGGTGTCGTTCCCGTAACGCACCGCGCGTTCGATCGTCCCCCGGTAGTCGTGGGCTCCCGTGAGGGCGTCCCACGCCGACCAGAACGAGTCGACGACGAAGCCGCGGCCCGACCGGCCCTTCCACGCCATCAGCTCCGCGAGGACCGCGAGCCGGGCGTCGTCCCCCGGCGCCCACATGCCGAACAGCGCTCCGTGGGCTCGCTCGAACGCCGCCTGACGCGAGCAGCCGAGCAGGAGGTAGCGGGCGATCAGGACATACATGGCGCACGCGACCTGCGAGACGACGTGCCCATGCGTAACCGCGGAGGCCCGGAAGGCGCGCTCGACGAGGACCTCGCTGGACGCGTCGCGGTCGGCGAGCGCGAGGGGAAGGATCCGCATCAGCGACCCGTTGCCGTTGTCGCGCTCGCCGGTGCCGCCAGCGTCCTCGGCCGGGGTGCCGCTACGCAGGCGCGCAAGGGCGTTCGATGTCGCCCCGCCGATGTCGAACCTGCCCTCTCCGCCCGGGGTGTAGGCGCCCGAGTCGCACCACGCCAGGAAGCGTTGCGCCTCGTCGGCGGTGTCGAAGACCGACTCGCCGTCCTGCCGATCGCGCAGCAGCGAGTCGAGCAGCGCGAGCATGAGCGCGCCGTCGTCGCTCCACGTCCCGGCCGGCTTGGAGTGGGTCCCCGCGACGCCGAAGTGGACGCTCGTGATCGAGGACGCCGGCTTGAACTCGTACGGGACGCCCACCGCGTCGCCGACCAGGTGCCCCCAGACCGCGCCCGCGAGCCGATCGCTAAGCTCCATGCCTGACCTCCGCCGACCCCGATCCGGCCGCCATCGGGCGCGCGCCTGGCCGCATCCCCGGGTCGCCAGTCATCGCTTCTTCGACCGACGGAGACGCGAGAGTGCTGCCGGGTCCGGTGGCCCGCCCGGCAACCGCAAGCCGGGACTGACCGTCGACGGCAGCTCGACCGCCGCGCCACAGGTCATGCAAGTCCCGTCGCCGCCGTGCCGTGCAACCGCACCGAGCCCACCCTCATGGGCATCGTGGAT
Source organism: Chloroflexota bacterium (assembly GCA_021802825.1). Taxonomy (GTDB): domain Bacteria; phylum Chloroflexota; class Limnocylindria; order Limnocylindrales; family CSP1-4; genus CAIXZV01. The sequence continues at coordinate 141,124 of JAJZRG010000002.1, read as the reverse complement.
GGCGCCCGTCGGCTCGCCGCTCGTCGTGAAGTCGCACTTGGGGTAGGCAGAGCACCCCCAGAAGACGTTCCCGGTGCGCCGGACACGGCGCGCGACGAGGTGGCCGTCGTCGTTCTTGGGACAGCGGACCTCGAACGCAAGCTGGTCGGGCGGCGGCGGTCCATCCTTCTTGACGTAGGAGCATTCGGGGTACCGCGAGCAGCCCACGAACTCGCCGAACCGGCCGTACCTGGCCGTGAGGATGCCCTGGCGGCACATCGGGCAATCAACGGTCCCGCCATCGACTCCGGTGACCGGGCGCCCGGTGTCCCATCTCAATGGCAGCTCGCTCGCTGGCTTCCAGTCGAGACCATCTGCTGCTTCGCTCAACAGCTTGACGAGGGACGGCCCGAGTGCCGAGCCCTGCCAGGGGACACGCCTGCGCGCACGGTGGAGCCAGACGTACGTCTCCCCGGCGTCAAAGACCACTGTCTCCGATGCCCGATCCCGCGGGTGCTCCCGCGGGGCGTACAGCGCGGCGGCCGCCCGCGCCAGATCCTCGAACGCGCTCAGATCGAACGATGCGTGCTCGGTCTCCGGGGATCCCCCGTGGTAGACCTCCGTGCGTGACGCGCCGCCAGGCCGGAACACGAGGTCGCTGGAAGCCAAGGGCGACAACCCGCCGCTCCACTCGACGCCGATCTCGGTGATGTCTGCCCCAATGTCGGTCCACTCCGGACCGGTTGTCCCCCAGGGCCTGTCCGACCAAGTGGCGAACCGGTCGAGAGCCGCCTGCTCGGAGATCATCCCATCGACGAACTCGAGCAGCGTGGCCTCGAAGTCCTCGGGCCACCGCGACTGGGCCTCCTCGAGCATGGCATCGAAGCTCGCGGACCGCCCCACCCACGGGCCGCGGGTGTCGCCGGACGAGCCGGGCAACTCCTCGAGCGCCGAATCGAGAATGTCTCGGGCCGATGGCCGCGCGCTCGAATGCGCGGTGATGGCGGCGTCGATGGCGGCGGCTACCCGCTGCCGCGTTGCCGCTCCCACAGGCCCGCCACGGCTCATGCGTCAACCTCCGGACTCCGGCCGCGCCGAGAACCAGCACGTGCAGCGAGGCTACACACCTCCCACCTCGACGATGTGCCCCTGTTCGAGGAGCTCCTTGATGGCGTAGTTGACCGATGTCGCCGCCTGCTCCGGCGCCTGCCGGAAGGGCGTGCGCAGGTAGACTGGCGGGTCGGCGTGCTCGCCGTCCACGGTCACGATGGCGAGGTACCAGCGGTCCGGGACGTTGAATGACTTGGCGATCTCGTTACGCGTCACCGTGACGGTCGTCGCGCCCGCGGCGCGGCCCTTGACCTCGATGAAGCGGAGCCGACCCCCCGGCTCGCGCGACTCCACGTCCCAGCCCACCTTGTCCGCGGACACGTCGCGCGGCTCGCGGCCGGCGGCGCGCTCGGCGGCGAACACGGTCTGCATGGCAGCCAGCTCGATGCGCCGGGTCTCTCGGGCGAACAGGTCGACCTCGGGCGCAGGCCTGCCCGACAGGCGGTTGAGGAGTCCCTGCGGCACGACGATTGCCCCGCCCACGACGACGGGCGGCAGCGCGTCCACCTGCGCCTCCTGGTCGAGCTCGCGGCTGCGCGAGCGCAGTCGGTCGCGCAGGTCGTCCGAGCGCCTGCGGGCCTGGAGGCTGGGGAGCTTGACGCTCTTGCCGGCGGCCTCCTCCTGCTCGAGCTTCCACGCCCGTCCGTCCCAATAGTTGATCTCGTAGGTCAGGCGGGCGTCGACCTCGCGCCGCGTACGGCCGACCCGGTCGAGCGTGCGCTCGCGGACCTCCGCGAGGTGCGCGCGGGACAGGTGCTCGATGGCGTGCGCGAGCGCTCGACCCTCGACCGCCGACCCGACGAGCCAGGGCTGGCCTGCGATCGCCGGGGTGAGCTTCGTCCGCTCGTCGGCTGTCGCCCCCCGGTAGTCGAGGTACGGCGCGGCGCCGGCGCCCCGCGCGTCGAGTGCTCCGATCTCGACGAACTCGAGGCGCCGCGACACGACCGAAGGGCCGCCGTTGCGGTTGGGCCGCGCGTCGATGACGGAGTGCTCGAGGTACACGAGGGCCCGCAGCTCGTCGCCGGGGTCGGTCGGGTCCACGAGCAGCGCCCCTCGGCGGAGCAGGTCGCGGTGCTCGTGGAGGACGAGGTCGATCGTGGCCTCGAGGAGCGGGTGCCCGGGGCACACGTACTCGGCGAGCGGCGTCCCGGCAACCGCGACCCGGTCCTTCTCGAACGCGATCCGCTCGTACGCGCCAAGCACCGCCGGGCGGTAGCCGGCCTCGCGGGCGCGATCGCGGATGCGCCCCGGCACCTTCGTGAGCTCGTACCGGCCGGGCTCGCGCTCGCGCACCGTGCCGCCCTGGCCCCGGAACGCCTCGAGGAAGAACCCGCGGACGTAGTGCGGCTGGAGCCTCGCGGCCTCGGCGCGCTCGAGCTGGTCGCGGACGCCGGCGACGGTCGCCGCGTCGAGGAGGTTCGCCCCGAGCGCACGCTGGCGCAGGAGGGCGCGCAGGTTGTCTTGGTCGAGCGCGTCGTCGAGGACGTCCGTCAGCCAGAGGCGCATCTCGGGCGAGTCGCCCTTGCGCACGGCGTCGATGAGGAGGTCGCGGAGGCTCTTGCCGTCCTCGAACGTGAGCTGGCCCAGGACGTCGAACACGGCGCCGCCCAGGGCCTCGGACTCGACCTGGATCTTCTCGAGCAGCCGCGCGTAGACGTCACCCTCGCGGGTCTGGTGGGCGACGAGGTTCCAGAGGTGACAGACCTCGGTCTGGCCGATGCGGTGGATCCGGCCGAACCGCTGCTCGAGCCGGTTGGGGTTCCAGGGCAGGTCGTAGTTGACCATCAGGTGGGCGCGCTGGAGGTTGATGCCCTCGCCCGCGGCGTCGGTCGCGAGGAGCACGATCGCGTCCGGGTCGCTCTTGAACCGGCTCTCGGCGGCGCGGCGCTGGTCGCGCGGCAGGCCGCCGTGGATGGCGACGATCGCCTCGGGGCGGCCGAGGAACGTGCCGATCCGCTCGGCGAGGTAGTTGAGCGTGTCGCGGTGCTCGGTGAACACGACGAGCTTGCGGCGCCCGCCGCCCGCGTCGACCATCTCGGGCGCCTCCTGGAAGAGGCGGGACAGCTCCGTCCACTTGGTGTCGGTGCCGCGCCGGCGGACGTCGGCCGCGAGCGCCTCGAGCTCGCGCAGGATGCCGATCTCGGTCCGGAGCTCGGCGATCGTCGTGGCCGCGGTCGCGAGGTCGACCGCGGTCTCCTCGGTGTCCTCGGTCTCGGCGGCGGTGGCGTCGTCGGGGTCGACGTCGTCGCCCTCCTCGGACAGCTCGCGGATCGTCGTCAGGCTGACCTGGTCGAGCTCGGGGATCCGCAGACGCACCTCCGCACTCTGGCGCAGCAGTTCCGTCTCGGCGACGGTCCGCTCGAGGCGCTCGCGGCGTCGGCGGAGGCTCTGGTAGATCGCCTCGGGCGAGCTGGCGAGGCGGCGCTGGAGGACCGTCAGGGCGAACCCGACGATCGTGCCGCGCCTCCCCTCCCCCTCCGCCTTGAGCCGCTCGGCGCGGTTCATCTCGTCGCGCACGTACGCGGTGACGCGCTCGTAGAGCACGGCCTCGGCGTCCGAGAGGTCGTAGGGCACGACGTAGGCGAAGCGCGGCGGGAACAGCGCCGTGCCGTCGAACTTGACGAGCTGCTCCTTGATGAGCCGGCGCATCAGGCCGTCGGTCTTCGATGCGGGCGGGGCGGTCTCGGACGCCTTGCGCTTGTGCCCCGCGAACCGGTCGGGGTCGAGGAGGCTCATGAACAGCTCGAAGTCCGCCTCCTTGCCGTTGTGGGGCGTGGCGGTCAGGAGCAGCAGGTTCCGGCCGTGGTCGCGGATCCTGACGGCGAGCTTGCGGCGCCGGGTCTCCTTCACTTCGTCGCCGAACAGGGTCGCCGCGAGCTTGTGCGCCTCGTCGAACACGATCAGGTCGTAGTCGGGCGCGTTCTCGATGGCGAGCTGGAGGTCCTCGTCTCGGCTCAGCTTGTCGAGGCGCGCGATCAGCAGGTCGTTGTCCGCGAAGACGTTGCCCGACGGGGAGCCGTTGGCGAGCTCGTTGCTGAGCAGCGTGAAGTGGAGGTGGAACTTGTCCGCCAGCTCCTGCTGCCACTGCTCGACGAGCGAGCCCGGCGCGACGATCAGGCACCGGCGCAGCTCGCCGCGGACCAGGAGCTCCCGGATGTAGAGCCCGGTCATGATCGTCTTGCCGGCGCCCGGGTCGTCCGCCAGCAGGAACGAGAGCGGCTGGCGGTCGAGGAGCTCCCGGTAGACCGCGGTGATCTGGTGCGGCAGCGGCTCCACGAGGCTCGTCGAGACTGCGACGTACGGGTCGAACAGGTACGCGAGGCTGATGCGCTTGGCCTCGGACGCGAGCCGGAAGGCGTCGCCGTCCCCGTCGAACGACCACGGACGGCCCTCCGCGACCAGCACGAGCTTGGGCTCGTCCTCGCGGAACAGGAGCTTCTCCGCGACGGCGCCGTCCGCAAGCCGGTACGTGAGCGTCACGACGGCGGAGCCGTGCCAGGCGACGTTCACCACCGTCACGTGGGCGTCGGGCACGACGCCGGCGAGGAGCGCGCCGTTGGTCAGGTCCTCGAGGCGGGCGATCTTGACTGTCCTCCCCTCCGGGCCGCCTCGCATGTTGCTAGCACCCGGACTTCGGGCCAACCATAACGCCTGCGGTGACAGCTCTGATGGCACGCGCGCCACCGCCGCGTATGAAAATGGGGCCGCGGTCGTGCCGGTCGACGAGGCCGCACCAAGATTGGTGCCTCGAGCCCGCGTGACAGCCTGGCCCCGGGCGCCTGCGGGCATCGCCGTCTGTTGCCGCTCCCCTGGGGCGAGCACGCGAAGCAGTTTCTGAACGATGGGCGCCCGCCGGCGGCCGCGGAGGAGCGTCCGGTGGAAGTCGTCCACGCCCGGTGCGCGGGGCTCGACGTGCACAAGCGGGTCATCGTCGCCTGCCGCCTCACCCCGGGGCAGCGGGGCCGGCCGGAGCGGGAGGTCGCCTCGTTCCGCTCGACCAGCCGGGGACTGCTCGAGCTCTCCGACTGGCTCGCGGGGGCGGGCGTCTCGGTCGTCGCGATGGAGAGCACTGGGTCGTTCTGGAAGCCCGTGTACAACGTGCTCGAGGGCGGCTTCGAGCTCGTCGTCGTCAACGCGACCCACCTCAAGGCGGTCCCCGGCCGCAAGACCGACGTCCGGGACTCGGAGTGGATCGCCGACCTGCTCCGGCACGGCCTCCTGCGCCCGTCGTTCATCCCGGAGCGGCCCGAGCGCGAGCTGCGCGAGCTCACCCGGTACCGCACCACCCTGCTCCAGGCGCGGACGGCCGAGGTCAACCGGATCCAGAAGGTGCTCGAGGGCGCGAACGTCAAGCTCGCCTCGGTCGCATCGGACGTGGTCGGCGTGTCGGGCCGGGCCATGCTCGAGGCGATGGTCGGCGGCGACGCCGACGCGGAGGCGATCGCGTCGCTCGCCCGCGGGCGCATGCGCGAGAAGCACGACTCCCTGGTCGAGGCGCTCGAGGGCCGGGTCGGCCCGCACCAGCGGTTCCTGCTCGGGGCCCTGCTGCGGCACCTCGACGCCATCGACGCGCTGGTCGCCGAGGTGTCGGCGGAGGTCGCGTCCCGCCTCGCCGGGCTGGAGGCGGAGCTGGCGCGCCTCCAGACGATCCCGGGCGTCGGGCGCCGGACGGCCGAGACGATCCTGTCCGAGGTCGGGTCGGACATGGGGCGCTTCCCCAGCCCGGGCCACCTCGCCTCCTGGGCCGGCCTGTGCCTGGGCAACCACGAGAGCGCCGGCAAGTCGCGCTCGGGCCGCGCCCGCAAGGGCAGCCCCTGGCTCCGCTCGATGCTCGTCGAGGCGGCGAAGGCCGCGGGCCGCAGCCCGACGTACCTCGGCGCGCTCCACCAGAGGCTCGCCGCCCGCCGCGGCGCCAAGCGGGCCACCTTCGCGGTCGCCCACAACATCATCGTGATCGCGTACCACGTCCTCGCCCGCGGGGTCGAGTTCCAGGACCTCGGGGCCGCCTACCTCGACGAGCGCGACCGCGAGCGCACGCGCCACCGGCTCACCCGCCGCCTCGAGGCGCTCGGCTACCAGGTCTCGATCGTCCAGCCTGCGTGAGGTCATTCCGCCCAGTCGTCCTCGGGAGGGGTTTTCGAAGCAGCTCGGGTGTCACGATCCCTTGCGGACGTACCTAGTGGGTGCCTGACCGGGGAACGAAAACACCGGGTTCGAGGTGTCGCCGCACACGGCCCACACTACGCAAACGACTTGCCTGAGGTTCGTTGTTGAGAACCTGATGCCAGTGCCGGCGAGATCGCAAGACGCGAGACGGACGGCGACATCTCCGTCGAGGACCATTACGCGCTCGGATTCGCCTTGGCCGACAAGACCTCGCTGGTCGATGTTGTTGCCACCGTGGCCCGCATCGCGCCTGAGACATGCCCGAGGGGGTCAAGCGAAGGCGGAGGTGGTCACGAGGTTCGCGGAACGTCAAGGCCCGCCGCCTCTGCCGGCGACGGCGCTCGTCCCCAGCGCCAGCGAGCCCGACAGAGGTCAGTCCCCCTCGGCGAGCTCCGGCATGCTCTTGATCGCGGCCTCGGCCGCCTCGATCGCCGCCGGGTCGTTGGCGAAGGTGCGGGGATCCTCGACGGCCTCGACGGCCTCGACGGCCTCGAGCGCGGCCGGCCCGCTCGGCCGGTGGCCGCTCCGCAGGAGGCGCAGCACCTTGTCGCCGACCTCCCCTCCCATGATGATCGCGAGGGGAACGCCGAAAAGCGGCTGCCCTACGCACGCCACGGCCATGAGGCCAGCAAGGATCCACTTCTCGGCGTCGCCCCGGGGCGTCTCGCCAAGCTCCTCGAAGTCGCGAGCGAGCTCGACGAGCCGGTTCTTGGGATCATCGCCGCGCCCGCCTGCGATGTCGTCGAGTTCTTCCTGCATGTCGCGTTCCCCCTTGGAGTGCTGGCTGGTCAGCAAGCGAGGCTATTGCCGGTGCCTCAGCCGCGGGGAGGACATTCGTCCCTGCGTGCGCGGGACGCGAGGCCCCGAACTGCGGTCCAACCCTCACTGGCCCGGCGGCGCGGGATCGGCGAGACGACCCGATGTGCCTGGCGCGGCCGCGCGCTGGGTGGTCATCCCGCGGTTCGTGCCCCGCCGCGTGGACCCACGCGTCGCCGGCGTCCGTCTCGACGAAGACGTCGCCGAAGGCCGAGACGAGCAGCGGCCGGACCGGCTTCCCGGCGAACCAGGGCCGCAGGCGGAGGGCCTCCCCGATTTCGGCCTCGCTCGGGTCCGCCACGAACAGCGGGTCCATCGCCTGCCCATCGTCCGGGCCGCAGGCTGCGGCACCGCGAGCGTCCATCGCGCCAGAGCGTCCCTCGATCGTGTCGCTCCGGCGATCTGGGTCCCCGTCCCTGCGCGGGTACGAACGCGAGCTCTCAGGCGCGGTCCACGACTGGGAGGAGGGACGGCCGCGGCTCACCGCCGGGACGTCTGCAGCGTTGCTCCTTGAATGGGACGAGTACACGTACTGGGTTGCGGACAGGTCCGTCCGCCCGTCCCAACCCTCGTCGCACATGTTCCAGAAGGTCGCGGACGCATTCCTGAGCGAGATCGACGCCGTCGCCGGCCGACCGCGATCGCGTGGACGCCACCGAGGGCGCCCGCAACTGGAGTCGAGGCCGTCCGCTCGCCCGAGCGCTGCAGCGGGGGAGATCTGGGCATCGTCCGCGAGCTTTCGAGGCACGGCATGCGTGGTCGTGGACCCCGACTGCCTGCGGCCACGTGCTGCCGAACGACCCTCGACGGCCCCTGCTGGTCATGCTGCCGGCGAGAGGAGGTGGACCCGGGGCCGTTACGGGCGGCCAGAGTCCAGCGGCTGCGGGGGAGCGTTGGGTCGCCGGCGCTCAGGGTGGCACACAGCCTGAGACCCCGACTCTCCGGCGGGGCACAATCCAGTGCATGGCGACAACCGAGCGCGTCAGCTACTGCGCCGTGTGCGACGTGGTCGTGACCTGGAGGACCTGGCGCGACTGGGAGCGGCACGTCGACTCCCCGGCCCACCGTGAGTGCGTGATCGCGCCCCGGCCGATCTCGCCGGACAGGATCAGGCCCGTCGACCCCGAGGGGCGCCACTTCGGCCTCGCCCACGGCGAGAGCGGCGTCTTCCGACGGCCTGACGGCTCCTGGGTCGGAATCGCGAACCTCGGCGCGGGCGCGTCGCTCCGCGTGGAGGCGCGGCAGGTCGGCATCGCCATCGAGCGCCTGTCCCGCCAGCTGCCGCCGGACGCCCCGTCACCCAAGCGCATCTGCCTGCGGTGCCGGCTGCTCATCGATCCGGTGGCGATGAGCTACCACGTCGCGCGCAAGGAGCACCGCGAGCAGGAGGACCCGTGGGCGCAGCCGCCGCCGTCCGCCCCGACGGCCGCGCCGCCGCCGAAGGCTGAGCCGCCTGAGGTGGCCTCGCCGCGCGACGAGCGCTTCGCCGTGGGCATGGAGCCGCTGCTGATCTCGGTCGCCGACGCCGCCAGGGTGATCGGGCTGTCCGCGTCCACGATCGGGTCGCTCGCGGCCAAGGGCACGATCCCGAGCCTGCGCATCGGCAAGCGGGTCCTCCTGCCCGTGAGGGCGCTTGAGGAGTGGATCGAGGGGCGGCTCGCCGAGGACGCCGACCGGTACCGCGCGTCGTGGACCAGCATCCGCGCGTACACGACGGCAGCCGCCGCCAGCAAGAAGGGACGCGGCTACCCCGGCCGCCGGTCGTGGTGAGGCGAGCGCGTCCGCCGCGGAGGATGATGAGATGGCAGGACGTCGCCCCGGCCCGCAGCGGGCAGAGCGGGCAGCGATCGAGGCGGTCGAGGTCCTGATCAGCGGGAGCGCCCGAGACGACTACGAGGCGTGGGCGCGCCGGGCGGCCGCGCTCGACGACCCACGCGACGAGTTGACCCACTTCTCCGAGTGGTACCCGGGGTGCGAGCGCGACTGGCTCGGGGCAGCCGCCGCGCGAGGCCTGTGGACCCCGGCCGAGCGGCCGGAGAAGTCCGATGCGAAGGAGTGCCGGCGTCGGGCAGAGACGGTCGGGCACGTGCGGCGCCACGACGGCGTGGTCGTCCACTTCGCGGTCGAGGTCGGCGACGAGCGCCTCGTCTTCCGCGCCCGGTACTGCCGGGCGGTTCCGGTCTTCCACCTTGCGCGGCGCTGGACCGAGGAGCAGCGCCTGTCCTGGGAGGAGTTCGCGGGAGGTGCCGCCTGCCGCCGGTGCGGCCGGGGCTTCGTCGGGGCGCCGGAGTGGAAGCCCGCAACGAAGCACACGCCAGAGGAGGCCGAGGCCTTCGAGCGCGAGGGGGCGGGGTACCGGGCGCTCTACCCGACCTGCGCGACGATGAGCTGGCAGTACGGACCGACCGGCGTCACCCACTGCAGCGAGTGGTGCCCCCCGCCGCCGCTGTCGCCACAACAGGGGCAAGGGATCGCGCGGATCCTCGCTGGAGTCATCGTCCGCGTGCAGCATGACAAGGCCTCCCTGGAGCGCCGGTGGGAGGGAAGTGCGCCAGGCTCGAGCCGACAGCGCTGACGAAGGGCGAGTGGCCGAGATCACGGCGTCCATGCACGAGCGTGTGCCGTGTTCACCAGCCCCGAAGGTTTAGGTGCGTGAGCCGGTCGGGCGGGCTAGAAGGGTTCGTCGTGGTCGTTGCTAGGTTTGGGTCGGCGACACCGCACTGACGTCGGCCGGCTCGCGTCCAGAGGGCCATCCTTCGCGTCGTCGCCCCGCCGCGGGCTCAGCATGCTGATAGGCTCGGATGAGTGTGGGCCGCGGGCCCACCGAGCCGATCCCACCTACTTCACCAAAGCCCGCACAGTACAGTTCGGGTGATCGGCCGCATTCGGAGCAAGAACGGGGTTGCGTCGTTTCGGTAGCGGGCTAGGATGGCGGTGACCACGCGCATCCTCGGAGGCAATGAGCAGCAGCGATACGAGCTCGAAACGAAGACCTGCTAACTGAGCAGCCTGCGCTCGCCATCCCACGCTCAGGCCACAGCGCTTAGGCCGATCTAGTTCGTAAACAGCAGGTCCTCGGTTCAAATCCGAGTGTCGGCTCCACTCCCCCATCCGACCACCGCCCCTTGTGGTCCTGTGTCGCGACACCACCACGGCGATCGGGAACCGCGATTGTCCGGATCTGCGTCATCCGCGGACCCCTCAGGACCTTGCCGCGGTCGTCCGCGCCCGGCGCCAAGCTCTCAGGTTGACACAGGCGACGCTCGCGGCCGCTGAATCACTGGCCCCGCGCGACGACCCCCACCCGAAAGTCGCGTCCCTCCCAGTGGCCGGCCTCGGGCCACCAGAACGTGAAGTCCACGGCCGCGCCGGGGGGCAGCCGGTCCGAGCCGGGGATGTCGGCCACCCACACGCCGAGGCCCGTGTCGCGGGCGTCGAGGTCCGCCCAGCGTCGGCCGCCATCGGTCGAGTAGCGGACGCGAGCCGGCGCGAGCACCTCCAGCCGGAGGGTGCGGCCGGTCGGCATCGAGGGTCGCGCGGCGGTGAACCGCCACGTCGCCCGCGTCGGCGTCGGGGCGATCCCGCGGTAGCGTCGCCAGGCCGCCTCGGGCCGGTCGATCGAGTGGCCCAGGGCGATCGACCGGACGAGCTTCACGTACTCCGCGTGGGCCCAGGCGAGCGGCATCGCCGAACCGCTCGGCCGGCCGGGCGCTAGGCGGCGCTCGGGGATCGGCGCCGCGTCCCAGACCTGCTCGGGCAGCATCCCGCCGCGCGATGCCATGCGTCGCATCGCCGTCAGGTAGGGTCGCGCGTCGCGGCCGGCGTCGAGCTCGAAGTGGCCGCGCTCGCCCACCAGCAGCGGCCAGCCCCGCCCGATCCCGGTCCCGTCGAACGCACTCCCGTCCTCGTGCTCGCCATAGCCGTCGCCCGTGTAGCGGTGCCAGACGGGCCCGCTCGGGGTGTCCGTCCGCAGGAGGGCGTCGGCGACGGCGAGGCTGGACACGATCCGGGGGTCGTCGGGCAGGCGGAGCCCGAATCGCACGAGCGCCAGGAAGTCGGTCCCGACCATCTCGTCACCAGACACGAGCGACGAGCCCGGAGGCTGGTTCCGGAGCGTGACCGGGGTGGACAGCGGCGCCCCGGCGAGCACGTCCGGCGACGCGATCCGGATGTAGTGGCCGTCCACGCCGTGGGCCTGGGCCAGACGGGTGCCTCGCGCGTACGTCCAGTCCTCGATCGATGCGTTCCAGTCGTCGGCGAGCTCGAGGCAGTAGCTGGCGCCCGGCTCCGGAAGGTGGTCGGCGGCCACGACGAGGGCTGCCACGACGGGCGCCAGGGTGGACGGGCAGAGCCCAGCGGTCTCCTCCCAGCGATCCTCGCTGGTGACCGGGCCCGTCCGCGCGAGGAAGCCCGCGGCACGCGCGATCATCCGGTCCAGCGCCGGCTGCGCCACGAGGTTCTGGAACGCCTCCACGTGAGGGCCGGTCCGGCCGTGCATGTGCGAGGCGCCGGTCCGGAGCGCCCCGGCCAGGAGCAGCGGGTAGGCGGACTCGTCGAGCTGGAGGCCGGTCCAGTAGGGAACCCCGTCCACCCACTGGTTCTGGGGCCAGTGGCCGTCCGGCTCCTGGGACGCAACGAGGTAGGCGAGCGTGCGCCGGGCCGTGGCGGCCGCGCCGAGCGCGACGACGGCGCCTGCGGACTCGACAAGGTCGCGCGCCCAGACCAGGTGGTAGCCGCCGAGGTCGTTGCGGGTGTTGCCCCACGGGATCGAGAGGCTAGCCACCGTCGCGCCAGGAAGGGTCCGGTCCTGGTGCGCCCGCAGCACCGACGCCGAGACGAGGTACAGGTCTCGGTCCGCCTGCGGCAGGTCAGCCGGCGGGTCGACCACGGTGCGAAGGAAGCCGTGCCAGTTCGCGACGTACTCGCCCCAGGCGCTCTCGAACGGACCGGCTAGGGCCGCCGACGCCTCGAGCCCGGCCTCCTCCGGCCGGGTCCCGAACGCGAGCGCGAGCTGGGCCCGGCCACCGTCGAGCACGAGCTCGGCCATGCCCGCGACGTTGCCGGTGCCGGTGCTCGCATAGGCCCAGGTCATGCGGCCGTTGGCCGCGAAGTCGTGCCAGCCGTCGGAGGCGCCCACATAGCCCACCGACTGGCGCACGGGCGCCGGGTCAGAGGCGAGCGCGAGCGCCCAGGGCCCGTCCTGGGCGAACAGCATGGGGCGCCCCTTGTGCTCGCCCACCCACGCCCGGCCGCGGAGGCCGCTGAAGCCGAGGTGCGGCGCCAGGAGGGGGTACAGGCGGAGCGGGTGCGCAGCCAGCCCCGGGTCGGCCGCGTCGCGGAGGTCCGCGAGCCGGGCCTCGATCCGGACGACATCGGCGTGGTCGTCGGCGATGATCCGGAGCGTGAGCTCGTAGCTCGGGTGGCGGTGCACGGCCGTGATCGCCGGCACGCCGTCGCCCTCGCCGTGGACGTCGTGGGTCGCGTCGCGCTTCACCTCGCTCCAGAAGCCCGCGTCGTCGGCCACGATGAAGCCGAGGTCGCGGATCTGCGGCCGGTCCACGTGCGGCCAGTAGACCTCGTTGAGGATCCCGCGCCCGACGGTGAACCAGACCCGGCTCGAGTAGTGCGACGTGCCCACGGCGTCCTTGTCGCTGCTCGACCAGGTCGGGGGGGTGCCCGGCGCACCCGGCGCCAGCAGGCCTTCGGCGGCCGGCGTGTCCGCCTCCGTCTCGCTCATCGGTGGTCGCCCGAGATGCCGCGGCCCGCGCCCCTCGCGGGCGTCGTCGCGGACGCGTGGCCAGGCACCGTCGCCGCGGGGACTCGGGGCGTCGCGACCGGGTTGTGCCAGCGATCACCGCGCCGGAGCACGCTCGCGGCCTCGTCGGGGCCCCAGGTTCCCGGCTCGTACGCGTGCGGTGTCCCAACGTCGAGCACATCGTCCACGACCCGCCAGGCCGCCTCGACCGAATCCTCGCGGGCGAACAGCGACTGGTCGCCGCCGATCGCGTCCCCGATCAGGCGCTGGTACGGCGGCCGCTCGGTCCCCCGCTCGTGCGAGGCGAAGAGCTCGACCGCCTCGCCCACCATCGCCTCGCCCGGCTTCTTCGCCCGTGCCCCGAGCGAGATCGACATGTCGGGCGAGAGCCGGAACCGGAAGTAGTCGGCATCGGCCGGCGCCGCATCGCCGAACACCGACTGCGGCGGCCGGCGCATCTCAACCAGGACCTCGGTGACGGTCGCGGGCAGGCACTTGCCGGTCCGGATATAGAAGGGCACCCCGGACCAGCGCCAGGTGTCCACGTGCAGCCGCATCGCCGCGAACGTCTCGACCCTGGACCTGGGCGCGACGCCGGCGACCTTGCGGTAGCCGCGGTACTGCCCGCGGACCACGTCGTCGGGGGCGAGCGGCGGGATCGAGTCGAGCACCTTGAACTGCTCGTTGCGGACCGCCTCGCGGGTGTGGCCCGACGGCGCCTCCATCGCGAGCAGGCTCACCACCTGCAGGAGGTGGTTCTGGACGACGTCCCGGATCGCGCCGGCCTGCTCGTAGAAGGCGCCCCGGTCGGCCACGTCGAACGCCTCGGGCATGTTGATCTGCACGCTCGAGACGTGGTCGCGATTCCAGATGGGCTCGAGGAACGCGTTCGCGAAGCGGAAGTAGAGCAGGTTCTGGACGGGCTCCTTGCCCAGGTAGTGGTCGATCCGGAAGACGTCGCGCTCGGCGAACACCGAGTGGATCGTCTCGTTGAGGGCGATGGCCGAGGCGAGGTCGTGCCCGAACGGCTTCTCGACGATGATCCGGGCGCCGGTCGAGCAGCCCGACGCCTGGAGGTTGACGACGACCTCACCGAACAGCGCGGGCGGCACCGCGAGGTAGTGGAGCGGGTGGCGCGCGCCGCCGAGCTCGCGGCGCAGCGCGTGGAAGGTTGCCGCGTCGTCGTCCGAGCCCTTGACGTAGCGCAGGTGGTCGGTGAGCGCCCTGGTCGCGGCCGCGTCCGTGAACCCGTTCGCCGCAAGGCTCTGGCGGGCGCGCTCCCGGAGGCTCTCGAGGTCGCCCGAGCGCGCGACGCCGATGATGGGCACGTCGAGGCCCTCGTCGCGGATGAGCCCGGCGAGCGCGGGGAAGATCTGCTTGAAGGCGAGGTCGCCGGTGGCGCCGAAGAACACGACCGCGTCGGCGAGGGGCGTCGGCTGCGTCCTGGGTCCGGTGCCGGCTCGCGCGGCAGTCATCGTGGTCGAACCTCCGTCGGGCAGCCGATCCTTGGGCGAGCCTTCTGCCCGTCGCCTGACGTGGCCCAGCGCTCGCGATTCTCACACCGTCTGCTGCGCGCACCGTACGACGAAGTCGCCTGACACGCCCCCGGCGCCTAGGGAGCGGCCCGATGGGCTCAGCCCTGGAGCCGGCGCAGGACCTCGATCCCGGGCGCCTCGATCCGCTCCGCGCCGACGAATCCGCGGAACCGCTCCATCCCGGCGCACAACGCCGCCTCGAACGCTGGCTCGTCCCCCGTCGCCGGCTCCTCCAGCCACAGCCCGTTGACGAGGAGCGAGTTCGCGATCCGGTCGAGCCTGAGGTCGGTCCGCCCGACCAGGCGGTCCCCCCACAGGATCGGCAGCGCGTAGTACCCGAACCTCCGCTTGTGGGCCGGCGTGTAGACCTCCCAGAGGTAGTCGAAGCCGAACAGCACGCGGGTGCGCTCTCGATCGTGGATGGCAGGCTCGAGGGGTGACAGCAGGGTGACCTCGTCGAGCGTCGTGGTCTCGAGCGGGCGCCACGCGCGGGGCACGCGTCCGCCGGTTAGGGTCTCGAGGATCGGTGCTTCTTCGCCGAGGACCAGTCGACGCCCCAGCCCATCGACCTCAACCTCGAGGAGGCTGCCGTCCGAAAGCGCCCGCTCGCGCCAGGCGGTCACCTCCGCCCCGGAGATGTCGCGCATCAGCTCCCAGCGGACGGCCGTCAGCCGAGCAAACCCCATCCGGCCGACGTGCCGACGGAGGAGGTGGTCGTCCGCCTCCGCGTCGGTCGCCTCCCGGAGGTACTGCGGAGGAGCGATCCCCTCGGCGGCGGCGTAGACGCGCTCAAACCGCTCGCGCCGGGCGACCATGGCCTCGCCGGTCCGCCACAGGTAGTGGAGGGCGAGCCCGCTGTCCTTGCGCGCCCGGTAGCTCTCCACGCGGACACGATCACTGGTCGCGAAGTCGCGGTTCACGACTTCGCGACCGGTGGCGAGGATCGCGCGCATCTCGTCCACCGCCGCGGCGTGCTCCTCGACGACCCTCCGGATCCGAGGCTGGTCGCGCTCGCGGCGCATCACGACTCGATAGAACGGCAGCTCCTCGATCGGCCGGACCGCGAGCCAGCCGCCCGCCTCGAAGAACTGGCGCCGCGCGTAGGCGAGGATCGCCCAGTCGTCCGGCCGGTAGCCGAGCACCCGACTCTCCAGCGCGATGTCATGCGCCCGGGCCACAACCTGGAGCGGGTCCAGCTGGAGGTCGCCCATGGCGCGCATCGCCTTCGCGGTGCCGCGCATTCCGCGCCAGCGGCGCCCCGGCCAGAGGCCCTGGCGACCGAGCAGGAACCGGCGGGCGACCTCGCGCGAGACGTGCATGGGTGCTCCCGTTGTGGGCGCGGCCTTGACAGGCGCCGCGAGCGACGGCGTTCAGGCTCGGGCAGTCGCTCTGCGGCGCCGATCGTCGCGCATTCCGGCCCGACCCGCTCGAAGCCATCGCGATCAGAGACGCTGCAATGCGATTGCGACAGCGGGGCGTCGCCGCAGTCGCCGATGTCGCCGCAAGGGTGGGACGCTGGCCCGGAGCGCGGGCAACCTGCTGCGCCCGGCCGACGGGCTCGGCCACGCCCGCGCGAGCGAAGGAGTCGCCGACATGTGCCTGACCTGTGGCTGCATGGACGCCCACCTCGAGATGGGCGAGTCGAACCTGACGTACGAGGACATCAAGCGGGCCGCCGACGAGAACGGGCGATCGGTCGCGGAGACGCTCCGGATCATGGAGCAGACCGAGGACAAGGACCGTGAGCAGCACGCGAACGAGTACGTGGACGGGCGCACGGCCTGAGGTCAGCGCCGTTCGCTCCGCCCGGGGGGCCAGGGGTGCCTTGGCCACCAGGAGCTCGCCGCCCTCGATGAGCGGCTTAGAGCCGTTGGTCAACCGTGCTGCCCGCGCGCCCCCGCGGCTGCCGGGCGATGCCGGCCAGGGGCCGGGCACGTGCCCGGTCTACACCGCCCGCGGCCGCTCCCAGCGCACGATGCTGGCCACGACACCCGGCAGGTGTCGCCGCTTCTGCACGAGGAGCGCGACCGCGACGACGAGGTAGATGACGGAGAAGATGAGCCGGACCTCGGTCGTCGGGAACGGGAACTGGAGGACGAACAGCCCCAGGACCGCGGCCGCCTCCCACAGCCCGAACCGCCGGTCGGCGAGGACGGCGAACGCGAGCAGGGCCTGGGCGCTCGTGAGGAGGAACTCCTCGGTCTGGCGGTCGTCGAGGGGCAGCGCGGCACCCCGGCCGCCGCCCAGCGTGTAGGCCACCCACAGGCTCCCGACGAGCAGCGTCCACTGGTTCACCTTGGCCGAGAGCAGCATCCCGAGCCCGTCGGCGGCGTGCAGGCGCCACGCGAAGATCGTGGCCACGATGAGCTCCGGGGCCTCGGACGAGAGCGGCGCCAGCCACTGCACGAGCAGGAACTGGTCGATGCCGAGCGTCTCGCCCGTGGCGACCAGGCCGTCGGCGAACGGCTTGGCGGCCATCACGACGATGGCGGCGGCCGCGACGAACAGCCCGGTGACGAGCGCCCGGCGCTGGCTCTGCGGCAGGCGCGCGATGTCGGCCGCGACGCCGATGAGCTCTGGCTCGCCGCGGCCCTCGCGGGTCACCCGGAACAGGTAGGCGCCGAACAGGACGAGCAGGACGACGGCGTCGTACCAGGCGATCGAGCGGGTGAGCGGGATGAGGAACGCGTAGGCGCTCGCGACGGCGAGGAAGGCGAGCTCGACGCGGTTGCGGGGCGGCAGGACGACGGCGGGCTGGCGGTGCCTCGCGCCCCTCGCCAGTGCAGGCACGGCCTCGGCGGACTCCGCCTCGCCCCGACGCCGCGCCCGCCGCATCGCCCAGAAGCCGACGAACGCCACCACGGGCCAGCCGATGCCGATGAGCAGGCGGTTCGAGCCCGTCATGTTCGCCGCGGCGAACTGCGTGTAGGTCGGGTCGCCCCCGGCGGTGAACGAGAAGTAGAGGTCCACCGCGTACTCGGGCAGGACCGCGATCAGCGCGAGGATCGCGATCGCGAGGCTCCCCGAGATGTCCACCTGGGCCGCCTCGGCTGCCCACGAGAGCAGGACGGCCGACGCGACCACGCCAGCGCCGAAGACGATGACGGTGACGCCCGGCGGCAGCTCCGTCCCGGTGAGCCGCACCACGATGGCGGGGAGGGCGAACAGCGCCGTCAGCCCGAGCCTGCGCCACATGCCGTCGAACACCTCCGCTGCCGTGAGGTGTCGCCCCTGGGCGCGGCGAGACCTCGACCAGGTCCACCTGGCCGAAGGTCTCATCCGCCTCGGGTCGAGGTGGGGGACCGGGCCGAAGCCGGTGTGTCGATCTCCCCTGACCGCCGGGGGTGGCGGTCGGACTACTCCCCTTCGGCTGCCAGTCTACAGGGCGCGCGGCGCGACCCGGCGATTGTCGCTCGCCCACCGCTGAGGCCCTTCGTCACGGCCCACCGCTCCGCGGGGCGCGAGAAGTGACGCTCGTACCGTTGAGGCGGCGCAAGCGTTCGCCCCGCCAACGCGGGCAGCTCTGCCGCGGACACGCAAGTGCCCCCGACGGCTGGGGGGATAGCCGACGGGGGCGCACGAAGTCTACGGTACGGCCGGTGGCGAGCGCCACTCGATGATGCGGGCGATGTCGATCGAGACCCGGGGCACGCGTTGCAGCCTGCTCGTGAACGGCGGGCGTCGCCGCGCGATTGGGGCGTGCCCGCGACGCGCTAGCTCGAGGCGGCCTCCAGGGCCGCCCGCACGCGGGCAAGCCGCCCGTCGCGCTCGCGGACGAACCGCTCGATCCCGGCCAGGATGTGCGGTGCGTCGAGGTGCGCCTCCTCGATGACCTCCTCGAGCGAGCCGCCGGTGCGCCAACGGTCATCCCAGTCGGGGCCGAGCGAGTACTCGTCCACCACCGGCCCCGACGCCCACTCGCGCATCAGCTTGACGGCGCCGTTGGTCACGACCATCGCGTCGAGCTTGTGCGCCTCCGACGCGATCGACTCGCGGTAGGCGGCGTCCTGGCGCCGGAACAGCTCCTCGCTCTGCGCGGCCACGACTCGGACGTTGAGCCCCAGTCGGTCGAGCTCGGGGAACAGCGACACCAGGTTCTGGGTGGGCATCGTGCCGCGCACGAACACGGTGCCGGCGCGCCGCTGATCGCCCCGCCACTCGCGCAGGACGTAGGCGCCGCGGGCCGCCTCGAGGTGCGAGGGCATGCCGAGGGCCGCCCGGTCGGGCAGCTTGACGGGCGGGCGCGTGAGGTGGAGGACGACGATCGGCACGTCGGTGCGGAAGGCGGCCGCGAGCAGGACCGGGACCTCGTTGTACTCCCAGGGGTGGAGCTCGACCACGTGGCCCTTGGGGAACAGCTGCATGACCCCGGGCTCGTAGATGCCGAAGTGGGTCCGCGAGTCCTCGGCGGTCTCCGGCCCGGAGTGGCCGGCGACGTAGAGCAGGCGCCCGATGCGCAGCTCGGTGTCCTGGGCCACCTGGCTGAACAGGCGCAGCGGCCCGTACTTGAGATAGCTGAACGAGCCGTAGGTGCTCATCGCGCCCCAGAACCCGTCGAACGCGGCGAAGGGGTCAGGCGCGAAGTTGACGGACGCGAGGCCCGCCAGCATCCCGGCGTTGGTGAACTCGGTGATCTCGGTGGGCAGCAGCGAGCCCGTCGGGTTCGTGTCGCGCTCGTACCAGCCGCCGCCGGTCTCGCCGCCGTAGCCGTGGCCGAAGCCGGCGAGGTTGGTCGATTCGGCGAGGTCCGCGGACGCGGCGATGAACAGCGGCCGGCCGTGGTCGCGGAGGGCGGTGGCGTTGATCCAGCCCGCCCAGGCCGCGAGGCCCGCCCGGTTCGGGGCAGACTCGCCCGGCTGCTTCCACATGGCGGCCGGGTAGGCCGCGGGGTCGAACAGGCGCTCGTCGGAGAACACGGCCCCGCCGTCGCCGAGGCGCAGCCCGGGCTCGTCCTGGGGCACGGTCGCGGCGATCGCCAGCAGCCGATCGGACAGCCAGCGCACCAGCTCCGGGTCGCGGCGCAGCACCGACAGCGCCACGTCAAGGTTGTGCGCGGTCTGCGTGCGGCGCGCTTCGGCATCGGTGGAGGCCGGCTCGTCCACGCCGTCGTAGGCCACGCCGTGGCGGGCCATGAAGTCCTTGCGCACCGCCCAGAACTCGGGCGCGTGGCGCGGCCACGGGGTCCCATGGGAGCCCGCGTCGTACTTGCCGTAGCCGCGCCCCTTGCGCGTCTTGAACCAGGCGATCGAGGGCACGTTGGCGGGGTTGTCGCCCCGGGCCGCCTCGAGCAGCGTCCGGGTCACCGGCGCCCAGCTCATCCCGTCCTCGGTCCCGGCGACGCGCCAGCCGTACGGCGCGAACCAGTCGTCGGGCCCACCAGGCACGACCGACGACGCCGGCCGCCCGTCGATGCCGAAGTCGTTCCAATCCACGAGGAACACGAGGTTCGACAGGCCCAGGCCCCAGGCCGCGTTCTTGACCTCGTGCGTCGCGCCGGGCGTGAGGCCGCCCTCGCCCTCGACCACGAACACGCGGACGTCGTCCGCCCCGGCGATCTTGAGCGCGAGCGCCTCGCCCGCAGCGACCGGCATGCCGTGGCCCGAGGGTCCCGTGTTCGCCTTGAAGAACAGCGTCTTGCCGGCCATCTCGGCGTGGCCCGGCAGGCCGCCGCGTCGGCGGAGCGTGAGCAGGTCCTCGGGCAGGACGGTCCAGCGGCCGCCATCGGGCAGCGCGAAGCGGTCGTCGCCGTCGAGCTCGACGCGCTGGCGCAGCGTGTCCGAGAGGACGGCGAGCAGCGTGTACACCACGGGCACGGTGTGCCCCGCCGACAGCACGAAGCGGTCGGCGAAGCGCAGCCACGGGCGGCGGATGTCCCAGCGCATGGCGCCCGAGAGCATCAGCGAGAGCAGCATGTGGACCTTGCTGTGCGAGCCGCCGGGGTGGCCGCTCTGGCGCTCGTTGAGCGCGAGGTCCATGCACTCGTCGATGACGTCCTTGAGCAGCTCCCAGCGCTCGAAGTCGCCCTCGACGGAGGCGAACAGGCGCTCGGCCTCTCCGGCTTCGCTCGAAACCGTCACCGGGTTCGCGGGCGCCGTCACCGGGCCGCTCCCGCCGCGACGAGCGGCTCGATCACGGTGCGCATCCGGCGCAGCGCCTCGGCGATGTTCTCGCGCGAGGTCGCGTACGAGAGCCGGATGTGGTTGACGCCCACCCCGCCGAAGGCCGTGCCGGCGAGGACCGACACACCGGCCTCGAGCAGGAGCCGGTCGGCGAGCTCGGCGCCGCTGAGACCGGTCCCGGAGATCTCCGGGAAGACGTAGAAGGCGCCCGCGGGGCGCAGGCAGCGCACGCCGGGGATGGCGTTGAGGCCGTCCACCACCAGGTCACGACGGGCGCGGAACTCCGCGACCATCGCGTCGACTGCGTCCTGCGGCCCGTTCAGCGCCTCCACCGCGCCGACCTGCGCGAACGTCGTCGCGCCCGACACGGAGTTGATGATCAGCCGGCCGAATCCGTGGCCGAGCCACGACGGGACGATCGCGTAGCCCAGGCGCCAGCCCGTCATCGCGAAGGTCTTCGAGAAGCCGTCGAGGACGATGGTGCGCTCGGCCATGCCCGGCAGGGCCGCGATCGAGACGTGCTCGCCTCCGTACAGGATCCGCGAGTAGATCTCGTCGGACAGGACCGCGATGTCGTGCTCGATCGCGATGGCCGCGATCTTCTCGAGGTCGCCGCGCGTCAGGACGCCGCCGGTGGGGTTGGCCGGCGAGTTGATGACGATGAGCTTCGTGCGTGGGGTGACCAGCGAGGCGAGCTCGTCGGGGTCAAGGCGGAACTCGTTCTCCTGGCGGATCGCGATCGGGACGGGCGTGCCGCCGACGAACCGGGTCACCGACTCGTAGATGGGGTAACCCGGGTCGGGGACGATGACCTCGTCGCCGGGGTCCACCAGCGCGAGGATCGCGTAGTACATGACGCCCTTGCCGCCGACGGTGACGAACACGTTCTGGGGGTCGGGCGCGAAGCCGCGGCGCTGGGCGCTGTCGGCAGCGATCGCCTCGCGCAGCTCGGGGATGCCGGGGAACGGCGGGTAGTGCGTCCTGCCGGCGTCGATCGCGCTCTTGGCCGCTTCACGGATGTTGGCGGGGGTGTCGAAGTCGGGCTCGCCGATCTCGAGGTGGACGACGCTGCGGCCGGTGGCCTCGAGCGCGCGCGCTCGGGCCGCAGCCTCGAACGCGGTCTCGGTGCCGATGGACGCCATACGCGACGCGAGCTGCATGGGACGGTCTCCTGGCGAGTCTTCAGGAACGCACGATCCCACGCCGAGACGGAAGCGTCCAGCGCGACTTCCTACCCGAACCGTTCAGTTACTCTTCACGGTTCTGGGGCGCGGGGTGACGGCCGCGGAGGGCAGCCAGCGTCGCGGCAATGGCGGGGTGGGACCGGCGGCCGGGCTTCACGGCGATCAGCACGCGGCGGGTCATCGGTGGCGTGAGGTGGGTGATCCGCGCCCGGATCTGCCGGTCCTGGAGCGCGAGGCCGGGCAGGATCGCCACGCCGAGCCCCGCCTCCACGAGCGCGATGATCACGCTGTAGTCACGGCAGGCCGCGCGGACCTGGGGCTCGAAGCCCGCCCGCGCACACGCGCGGACGACCGCGCCCCGGATGTTGCTCCCCTCCGTGTCCATGATCCAGGGCGTCTTCGCCAGGGAGGCGAGCTGGGTGGGCCGGTCGCCTATAGACGCCTCCCCGGGTGCGGCCAGGTAGAGCGGGTCCGAGCCTACCTCGAGGAGCTCGATCGCCGGCTCCACGATCCAGGTTGCCTCGTCGTACACGTCCACCAGCGCGAGGTCCACCTCGTCGAGCCGCAGGGCCGCCAGGCTCTCGGCCGTCTCGAGGTCCCGCAGCGTGACGGTGAGGCGGGGATGGTCCTGCCCGAGCTGGGCGATGACGCCGGGCAGGATCGCCCGCGCGGCTGTGGGGAACGCCGCGATGCGCAGCGTCCCAGTGATCTGGGCCCGGCTCGCCGCGAGGTCCGCCTCCGCCGCGTCGATCGCCGCCGTGATGGCATCGGCATGCCGAACCAGCATCTGCCCGGCTTCGGTGAGGCTTATGCGCCGCCCATCGGGCTGGAGCAGCGCGACGCCCGCCTCGGCCTCGAGGATCCGCAGCTGCTGGCTGACCGCCGACGGTGTGATCGACAGCGCCTCGGCAGCCGCCCGGATGGTCCCGCGCCGCCCAACCTCGCGCAGGAGTTGGAGCCGCCACACGCCGAGCATGGCCGCAGCCTATCTCCACTCGCCCCAGCTTCGCGTGCCAGGAGCGGCCGCACCCCGCCAGACGGCCGCCGCCTCCACCTAAGCTCGCTGCCCGGGCTCCGCCAGACACCCGCCGAGCCGCTCTGCCAGGCGGCCGCCGCCTTCGCCGACACGCGCGCCCCGCTCCGCCAGACGTGGCCGTGCGTGAGGCCGGGCAGCTCACGGGGCTCGGCGACGCCTGCGGGAGGCGGTGCGAGCGGCGGCCGGCTCGCGGCGCGCGGCTCGCGGCGCTCTGACGCGGGAAGGAGGCCCAGTCGTCGCGGGAGTACCGTTCGCCTCATGCCGAACGACGCCCTCGCCTACCACCCCCCCGCCGAAACGGACCGCTTCGCCGGCATCGACCGGCCCACGTTGGTGGCGGACCGCGCTCGCGCGCAGCGCAACATCGAGCGGATGGCAGCCAAAGCCGAGGCCAGCGGCGTCCGGTTCCGGCCGCACTTCAAGACGCACAACTCGGTCGAGGTGGGCGAGTGGTTCCGCGAGGCTGGCGTGACCGCGATCACGGTGAGCTCGGTGGAGCACGCCCGGACCTTCGCCGATGCCGGGTGGGACAACATCACGATCGCTTTCCCGCTGGTCACGCGAGCGCTCCCGACGATTGGCGACTTGGCCACGCAGGTCCGCCTGGGCCTGCTGGTGGAGGGCCCCGAGGGCGTCACGGCGCTGGCCTCCGTTGAATCCGCGGTGGACCTCTGGGTCGACGTGGACGCGGGCTACGGCCGGTCGGGGGCCCGCTGGGACGACGCGGCGAGACTGGCCGAGATCGCGGCGGCGCTCGTGCATGTACCACGCCATCGGCTTCGCGGGGTCCTGACCCACGCCGGCAACAGCTACCACGCGCCCGACCACGCGGCGATCCGCGGCATCTGGGCCGACACCGCCGTGCGGTTAGCCGCCGCACGTGACCTGCTGGCCGCTGCCACCGGCGCGAGCGGGCTCGAGATCTCGGTCGGCGACACGCCCGGCTGCGCGTTGATGAGCCGCCTGACCGCGGTGGACGAGGTTCGACCCGGCAACTTCGTCTTCTTCGACCTCCAGCAGCTCGCGCTTGGCGTCTGCTCCGAGGACGACCTCGCGCTCGCCATCGCCTGTCCGATCGTGGGTGTGTACCCGGCGCGCGGCGAGGCCGTGATCCACGGCGGGTCCGTCCAGCTCTCGCTCGACACCGCGCCCGGCCCGGGCGACGTTCGCAACTTCGGCCGACTGGCGGTGGTCGGGTCGGACGGATGGCGCCTGGTGCCGGTCGATGACGGCTTCGTCCGCGGCATCTCCCAGGAGCACGGCGTCCTCCGATGCTCGCCGGACATCCTCGCCCAGCTTCGCGTCGGCGACCTCGCACTCATCATCCCGGCCCACGCCTGCCTGCCGGCCAACCAGATCCGCGACTGGCTGGTGCTGTAGGCGGAGCGCGCCCAGGACGGGATCGGCGCTGAGACCGATTGCTGGTACGAGCAGAACGTGCGCGTCGCCCATGCTGGCGCCAGGATCGCGAGCACCGCGAGCCCGGGGAGCCGCGGCGCCACGAATGACCGAGGTGGATCGGGGGGCGAAGGCTCCGATCGGCGACGCTGCGGCCCCGCGACGCTGCGGCCCCGCCAAGTCAGGTGGGCATCAGAATCGGGACAGGCGGGCACGCGCGGCGCCCCGAACCGCCGCCTCCGGGCGGCAGCCACGCTCGGCAACGCGGCATTCGAGTCCGCAGCGACTCAAAGCGCTGCCCGGAGCGCCGCTAGAGTTGTGTGATGGACGCTGGCGCGGGGGAGCTCAACGCCGTCACGGGGCTTGTCGGGCGGGAGCGCGTCCGGGCGTTCGACCTCGCTGCGGGCCTCGCGGTCTTCTTCATGATCCTCGTCCACATTCTGTGGCACTGGGGCAGCCCGGAGACCTGGACCACGCCCATCGGCGAGGCGATCAGCTATGCCGCGGGTCCCACCGCGGCACCCGTGTTCGTGTTCCTGATGGGCGCCTCGCTCGGTGCGGCGCGCCAGGCACGTGCGTCCACGCTCGTCACCCGCGGCCTGTGGCTCCTGTTCCTCGGCTACGTGCTCAACGTCCTGCGCGGTGTCATCCCGGGCTCGCTGGGGACGGCGCTCGGCGTGGTGACGCCCGAGCAGATCGCGCCGTACACGCCGTGGTGGCTGGCCACGACCGTCGACCTGCACCACGTTGTCGGGCTGTCGCTCGTGACGATCGCGCTCCTGCGCACGCGGAGCCAGCCCAACGCGTGGTGGCTCGTGCTCGGCGGGGTGCTGGTGCTCGCGGCGCCGTGGCTGCGCACGATCGTGTTCGGCACGCCGCTGCTCGACGCCCCGCTGACGCCGATCCTGGGCTCAGCGCCCAACGTCTACTACGCGCTCGTGCCGTGGCTGGTGTACCCCCTGGCCGGCGCCGTCTTCGGCAGGGCGATCGCGCGGACGACCGACCGGACACGCCTGTTCCGTCGCGGGGCGGCGGTCGGCATCGGCCTCCTGCTCGTCGGCGGCGCGCTGATCCGCCTCACGCACCCGGGCTTCGACGTCTACACCTACTGGCGTCAGCCGCCTGCCTTCCCCGTCGCCATCATGGGCGTGATCCTCGTCTGGCTGGCCCTGTGCGATGCGATCACGCGATTCGATGCTATCGACCGCCGGCTGACCGTCGTGTACGGCTGGAGCGATCGCGTCATCGCCATGTACTTCACGCACTGGGTGCTCGTGGGGTGGGGCGCGGGCCTGGTGGGCTTTCGGGCGCTCGGCCTGTGGCAGGTGGTCGCGGCGATGGCCGCGGCCGCGGTCCTCACGAGCTACCTCTCGCGGCTCGCGGTGAAGCTCGAGACGAGCCCGTGGCTGCGCCGGGCGCCCGGCGACGGCACCGAGGTGGCGGTCGAAGTTGATGTGGCGGCCGCCTGACGCGATCGCGGCGCGCTAGGTCCATGGCGCAGGCTCAGGAGGCGCGCCCGACAACCTCGTCGGCCGCCGGCCCGCGCGAGGAGCGACACCTCGTCCGGCGCCTCGCGCATCGCCCGCAGCAGCCTGAGGAGCGCGGCGGCAAGGGGCGGCGTGTCCGCGGCCAGGGCTGTGTCCTGCTGGGGCTCGACCATTGACGCCTCGCCTGCGGGGCTCATCTCGGGCATCCTGCCCGCAGGCCCGGGAAGGCCGGCAGCACGTCCGCGGCGAGGGCGCACCCTTCGACGGGGTCATCGACCGCGACGAGGTCGATGACCCCGTCTCGCGGGACGAACAGGCTGAAGCGGCACGGGCGACGCATGAAGCACCTCCGGGCGGTGGGGGGACTCGTCTCCCGCGGGTCAGGGTAGCCCCCTCTCACGAGGAGCGCCGTGGGCGGTGGCCCTCGCCAGCAGTGACGCGGTGGGGCCAACGCCTTCGCCGGCTCGCCCGTGGCCGCGTTCTGTGTTGGCGACCTAGCCCGGCCGGAACGGCAGCCGCGAGCACGAGACCCCGACCGGCGGCTGGTCGAGCCAGCCCCGACGGCAGGCTGACCGGGGACTGCGACCGCTGCCCGAACGATGCTCCACAGCATCGGCCGCCCCGTTGCGCCGCAGTCGTACCATCATCCCGCCCACGTGACGGAGGTTCAGATGACCGGACAGACATGGACTTGGGCCAGGCTCGACCCGGCCCGCCTCGCGCTCGTCGAGGAGACCGAACAAGCCATCGGCGCCGACTTCGTGGTCGTCTACGCCCCAGGCGACCCGCGGCGCGACGTTCCCGCCTCGTTGCCGCTGGCGCCTGCCCCGCTCTCAGACGAGCAGGTCAAGCAGCTCCAGAGCCTGGAGGCCAAGGTCGGCGGCATCGCGGTCGCCTACAGGAAGCCCGACTGACCAAGAGCCTGGCATCAGCGGTGCGGGCCATCGTCGGCTGATCGCTGGCACGCGCCGGCAAGGCAGCGGGAGGACCGCCGATGACTTCGGGCTTCGAGGGCTTTCGCCCACAGGCGCTTGACTTCCTCGTCGAGCTCGGGCTCAACAACGACCGGGCCTGGTTCACGCCCCGCAAGGCCCGATACGAGGAGCTGCTCAAGGATCCGCTCCAGCGCTTCTGCCTGGCGCTGGGTGAGGAGTTCGCGGCTCGCGGGATCCCCATGCGCGCGGACGAGCGCTCGCCGTTCCGCATCTACCGCGACGTCCGATTCACCAAGGACAAGGCGCCCTACAAGACGAATCTCGGCGCCAGCTTCCCGTGGACCGGCGAGGGCGGTGGCGTCGGAGGCTACCTCCACCTCGCGCCCGGTGAATCCTTCACGGGCGGCGGCATGTACCACCCGTCCCCGGCGCGCCTCGCAGCCTGGCGCCATGCGGTGGTAAGCGATCGCGACGGGGTCCATGCCGCAATCGACGACCCCGCGTTCGTCGCCGCATACGGCGCCCTCGAAGCGGACGCGAAACTCAAGCGCGCCCCAACCGGCTTCGATCCCGTCGACCCCGACATTGAACTCCTCAGGCTCAAGGATGTGGTGTTCGGCCACCCGCTGAGCGACACCGACGTCCTCGCGAGGGACCTGCCCGAGCGGGTCGCGGCGGACCTCGCGGCGTCCCTGCCGGTGATGCGCTACCTCGCCGCCCTGCCGGGGCTCGAGGAGGGCTCCCCGGCCTGGCTGCGCTGATCGCGCGTCTCGCACGCCTGCCGGGGGCGGACCCGGAGATCGGGCCGACGATGGCCGGTGGTTCGCGCTGGTGATCGCGGGCTCCATCCTCGCGACGCGTCTTCCGGGGTCCTGGCATTCGGCCGAGGCGAGCGCCTGGGGCCACGAACGCCTGCGCGACCGGGACCACCGGCCCTGTCGCCGCCGGCAGGGAGTCCCCTACCGTGGCACCGACGTGGCGGCGCAGGACCGCCGGGAGGGATGGAGCAGCATGACCACCGTAGCCGAAGCCGCGGCTGACTTCCTCGCCCAGCGGCGCATCGCCGTCGCCGGCGTCTCGCGCGATGCCGGCGGCCATGGGGGCAACTTCGTCTACAAGAGCCTCAAGCAGCGCGGCTACGAGGTGTTCGCAGTCAACCCCAATGCCGACACGGTCGAGGGCGACCCCTGCTACCCCAGCCTCGCCGACGTGCCGGGCGGCGTGGACGGGGTCGTGATCGCGACCAACCCCAGCGTCACGGGGGCGGTCGTGGACGACTGCGTCAAGCTGGGCGTGCGCCGGGTGTGGATGCACCGCTCGTTCGGCGGCGGCAGCGTCGATGAGGCCGCGGTGGAGGCCGGCCGCGCCGCTGGCCTGACCGTGATCGCTGGCGCCTGTCCCCTCATGTTCGGGCCGAAGGCCGACTTCGGGCACAAGTGCATGCGCTGGTTCCTTGGCCACACCAAGGGCAAGCCCACGGCCAGCTGAGTTCCCTGACGAGCAGGCGGCCGGGCGCGGGTGGCCGGGCCTCTGGGCGCGCAGGAGCGCAACCGCGAAGCACCCGGCCGCAACGACTCGTGCCGCGCTTTCACGCGGGATCGCATCTCGGGCACCCCGGGTGGCCCCGCGCTGTATCACCGGGCCGACTAGAATTGGGTCGCACGGCGTTCGCGCGGGTTCCCGCGCGACTCCCGCGGCCGACCCGCGCCAGCATCGTCCCACCGGCGTGGCTCGCGATCGGCGCTTGGGACGGGAGGACGTCATGTCCCGCTCTCGCTCGCTGGCGGTCGCCATAGGCGCCGTCGCGACCGTCCTGCTGGTCTGGATGGTCAATCCTTGGGTCAGCGTTCCGGACAGTCTGACGCCGATCGTGTCGCTCGCGTTCTGGGTCCTCGCGCTCGCTCTCGTCGTCGTGCTCTACCTCGACGCCCGCCGGGACCCGCGGTCGGGGAACGTCGAGATCGAGGGGCCCGACTTCTCGCGCTTCCTGTTCGGCAATTCGCGGGCCGGCCTGGTCTGGCTCCCGATCCGGGTGTTCCTCGGCTTCACCTGGCTGGAGGCCGGTCTCCACAAGCTCACCAGCCCCGGCTGGATCGACGGGGGCTCCGCCCTGAAGGGCTATTGGACCGCGGCGATTGCCGTGTCCGACACGGGCAAGGGCCCGATCACCTACGACTGGTACCGCGACTTCCTGAGCTTCCTGCTCAACGGCGGCCACTACACCTGGTTCGCGCCGCTGATCGCGTTCGGCGAGCTGCTGGTGGGCATCGGACTCATCGTGGGTGCCCTGACCGGTCTCGCCGCGTTCTTCGGCTCGTTCATGAACATGTCGTACCTGCTCGCAGGTACCGCGTCGACCAATCCCGTCATGTTCGCGCTCGGCGTGGGCGTGATGATGGCGTGGAAGGTGGCCGGCTACTACGGCGTCGACCGCTGGCTCCTGCCCAGACTGGGCACGCCGTGGGCGCCGGGCTCCCAACCCGCCAAGTCGGGTGCGGGCGCGCGACCACCGGGCCAGCCGGCGGTGAACGACCGCGGCTAGCCGGGCGGCCTGGCCAGCCCCTACGCCGCGGCCGCGACGGCGCTCGGGCCGGGCTTGCCCCGCGGCGGCTCCCTGACCCAGATCAGTGGCAACATGCCGAGGATCAGGTAGCCGACCGCGAGGGCGAACGCCGCGCGCGCACCATTGCCGAACGTCGCAGCGTCCACGGCGTCGAGCAGCGGGCCGCCGGTTGCGATGCTGAACACGCCGGCCATCGCGGTGGCGACGTTGCTGATGCCCATGTACCGCCCGCCGGCGGCGCCCGGCACGACCGAGGTCAGGAGCGCCCAGTCCACGGACAGGAACGAGCCCATGCCGGTGCCGAACAGCCCGGCACCGAGCACGACCTGGAGCGGCAGGCTGCCGTTGCCCGTCGCCGTGGCGCACAGCGCCATGCCCGCCGCGGCCATCACACAGGCGGCCCAGACCACCGGGCGCCGGCCGATCCGGTCGCCGACCCGCCCGGCCGGGATGACCGCGATGGCGTTGCCCACAACGACGGCCGCGATGAGCGCTAGGTTCGGGGCGAAGGTGGCGTGCTGGTCGATGCCCAGCGTCCGCATCAGGAACAGGGGCGAGAAGTTGATCAGCATGGTCCCGCCCATCAGGATGAGGAGCCGGGAGGCGACGATCAGCAGGAAGTTGCGCTGGCGCAGGATGTCCGACCCCCACGCCTCGCGGGCGACCGTGACCCAAGAGCGCCCCATGCGGTCGCGGGCCGGCGGGCCGTCGGGCACGCGCACGACCACCGAGAACATCATCGCGAACTCGAGCAGGCCCAGGGCCAGGGTACCCAAGGCGAACGAGTCCGTCGCGAGCGCGGCCGCCGCGATGCCGAAGCCGCAGACCTGCCCGAGCACGCTGAACAGGCCGACCAGCGATGAGGCGATGCCGGTCTGCTCGGCCGGGACGAGGTCGGGGATGTAGCCCTGGAACGGCCCCTGAGCGAAGTTGGCCGAGACCTGCAGCATCATGATGAACGCGGCGATCGCGACCAGGTCGTTCGAGAACGCGATCCCCGCGAGGAACACGAGGTCGAGAGTCGAGCCGATCACGATGTAGGGCTTGCGCCGGCCCCAGCGCGAGGCCGTGTAGTCCGACAGGGTGCCGATGGTGGGCTGGACGAGGGCGGCGATGACCGAGCCCGCCACGGTGAGCCGGAACAGCGTCCCGCCCACTTCGCGCTGCGCGTCGGGCCCGAGCGCACCGGTCGCCATACGGCCGTCGAGGATCTGGTTGAGCCCGATGAACACCGACGACAGGCCGAGCCAGTAGAGGCTGATCCGGACGAGCGAGCCCGCCGAGAGGCGGGTCGTCGGGCGGGCAATGCCCACGGCGGGCGATCCGGGGATGGCCACCTCGGCGGTCACGGTCGAACCTCCCTCTCCTCTCGGACTGATGCCGGCCTTCGGATGGTCACGCTGGCTGGGCCACGAGGCTGTCACGGAGGCGACGCCGTGCCCGACACAGCAGTGTGCGCGTTGCCTGCCGGGTCCTGCCGATCATCCCCGCAATCTCGGCCGGCTGGTAGCCCTCTCCCTCAAGCAGCAGCGCGCGTCGGGTCGTGCTCGGCAGTGTGTCGAGCACGGCGTGGAGGGCGCACTGGTCCTCGCGGCGCAGGATGGCCGACTCGGGCGCCTCCTCGGTGTCCTCGGAGGGCCGGAGGTGGCCCGCCCAGCGCGCCCGCTTGCGCGACCAGTCGATGACGCGGTTGGCTGCGACGCGGTGCAGCCATGCGAGCTCGTTCTGGGGCAGGTCGCCGCGCCGGCCGGCGCGGACGAGCTCCAGGAAGGCCTCCTGGACGATGTCGGCGGCGAGCTCCTCGTCACGAGTGGAGCGGACGACGCTCGCGAACAGGCGGTCGCGATAGGCGTCGTAGGCGACGCTGGCGTCCCAGACCGGGGTCAGCCGGCCAACGGCCGGGTCGCCGGTCTCGCGGGGGCTGGCATTGGCGGCCACGGTGGGCTCCTTGCGACTCTGCTCGGGCCCCAAGGGAGGGGTCCCGAGGCACAGCGAAGGTGTACGGCGCCGGGTGTCCCGGGTGCATGGGGACGGTGTCCCGCGGGGTCGGGAAGGTGCAGGGGAAGTTCGCCCGAGAGGCAGCCGACGAGCGGACGACACGGCGTGCGAAACGGCCGGGACGCGCCAGCGGCGCGCGCCTACCATCAGCGCGCCAGCCTCGGAGGGGACATGGATGACTCGGTCCCGACGTCGCCCGGCGACACGGCCCGTCGCCTGCGCGTCATCGTGGTGGACGACCACCCGATGTATCGCGAGGGGCTGCGCCTGGCGCTGGCCGCCACCCGCGACTTCGAATCGGTCAGCGAGGCGCCCGACGCCGAGACGGCGCTCGACATGGTCGCCGCGCACCGTCCAGACCTGGTGCTCATGGACCTGCGGCTGCCGGGCATGAGCGGCATCGAGGCGACCCGGAGGATCGTCGCCGCCGATCCCGGCGTCCGCGTGGTCGTGGTGTCGATGCTCGAGGATGACGACTCGATCTTCGCGGCGATGCGGGCGGGCGCCCGGGGGTACCTGCTCAAGGGCGCCGACCGCGACGAACTGCTCACGGCCCTCCGCGCGGTCGCCCACGGCGAGGTCATCTTCGGCGCCGCCATTGCGCGTCGGGTCATGGCGTTCTTCACCGGCCACATGCCCACGGTCGCCGCGGCGGCCTTCCCGGAGCTCACCGAGCGGGAGCGCGAGATCCTCGAGCGGCTGGCGCGCGGCGATCTCAACCAAGCGATCGCCCAGCAGTTCGGGCTCTCAGACAAGACCGTGCGCAACCACGTCTCGAGCATCCTCAACAAGCTTCAGGTGGCAGACCGCGCCCAGGCGATCGTGCGCGCCCGCGACGCCGGCCTCGGCTCTGCCTGACACCCGCGAGAGGGCATCCGGCTCCCGCCGCTCGCCGAGCGCGGGCCCGCGCTCGAGCTCGCCTATCTGGTTACGGGCAGGGTCAGCCGGTCACCGGCAGCGTCGCGCGGACGACCGTCCAGCCGTCGGCCGTCCGGTCCACCCCAAACGACCCGCCCAGCTCGGCGCAGCGCTCGCGCATCGAGGTCATCCCGACGCCTGCCCCGCGGCCTGACGCGAAGCCCTCCCCGTCGTCGGCCACCTCGACCACCAGCACGCCGTTGGCGCTCAGGCGGACCCGGCAACGACGCGCCCGCGCATGCCGAACGACGTTGGTCATCGCCTCGACGGCGATGCGGTAGGCGGCGGCCTCCACCGCGGCGTCAAGGGGCGGCAATGGGCCGGCGCACCCAACCTCGATCGCGACGCGCTCCCCCTCGGCGCCCCCGGCAAGGTCTGAGGCGCCGTGCCGGATCGCCTCAACGACTCCCAGCTCATCGAGCGCAGGCGGCCGCAGCTCGCGCGTCAGCCGGCGAATCTCGGCGACCGCCTCCTGGGTGTCTCGCTTGAGTGCCGCGAGGGCGTCGTCAGCTGCATCGGGATCCGCGTGGAGCACGTCCCGGGCGAGGTCCACCTTGAGGGTCATCGCGGCCAGCATCGGCCCGATCCCGTCGTGGAGATCGCGGCGGATCCGCCTGCGCTCCTCCTCGCGGGCCACCACGAGGCGGCGGCGCGACGCCAGCAGGACGTCCACCTCGAACATGTGGCTGCGCAGCGTCCCGACGATGAGGACCACCGCGAGCGGCAGTCCCAGGGCGGCGACGGCGGAGCGCCCAACCAGCGCCTGGCCGGTGAACAGCAGCGGCAGCTCCGTGAGCCCGCCCACAGCGAGCGCAACTGCCACGCAGGCCGCCGCGACCACGCGCAGCCAGATGTCGTGCCGGGCCGACGTGCGCAGGTAGGCGCGCCCGATCGCGACGAGGACGAGCCCGATCATCGCGAGCACGACGACGGCGAGGATGTCGTCCCAGGTCGCGAACCACGCGAGCGCGTTGGCGCTCTGCGCGCGGGTCAGGGCCATGCCGACCAGGAGCGAAGCCTGGGGGACGAGGTAGACCGCGGCGACGGCCCAGCGCCGCCCGGAGACCGCCTCCCAGCGTCGTGGCCAGGACACCAGCACGTGGACCACCGACGACCAGAACAGCAGGTGCATCGGCAAGGTCAGGACGTACACGCCGAATGCCGGCTCGGCTCGGACGAGATCGGAGGGCCGCAGCCCGAGCTCCCAGATGAGCGCGCTCGTGATGTTCGCTGCCGAGCCGATGAGGAACCCGCGCCGCCACGCCTCGACCGGGCGTCGGAGCCAGGCGAGCGCGGCCACGAACCCCTGGACAAGCGTGAACCCCAGCAGCGGCAGGCCGGCGAGGAGGAACCCGCCGATCGGCTGCGGGACGATGGCGGCCGAGAGGGACACCGCGCCGCCGCGCCGCTGGACCTCGAACTCGAGCCTGCCCGGCACCGGATCGACGAGGGGTGGCACGAGCACGGCGGCGGGACGCGCTGCGAGCGGGCGCCCGTCGATGGCGGTCACCACGTCGCCAGCCCGGAAGGGTCCTGCGTCACCGATGGGGACGACCGCCACCCCCTGACTCGTCCACCGCCATGCGTCCGAGGAGATGCCGGCGGGCTCGCCGGGCAGCACGACGCGGAGCCCGGCGAAGGCGGCGCCAGCCGCGAGAAGCGCCACGGTGAGGCCGAGAGTCAGGGCACTGCCGATCCGTCCGCGGCTCCACGACCTCGCCGTGGCGCGCGACCCGGCGGTCCCGCGGGACCTGGCCGCGCGGCTCTGCTGCGCCTCCGCCATCCCCGGCCTCCTTCGCATCGCAGCGCCGGTCCCGAGCGCTGGCCCTGCGACCAGTGCTCGCTGCCGCCCGCAACACGCCAAGCGTTGCACACGCCCAGTGCGCTCGTTGCCCGTCCGGACGCCGCACTCCCCGCTGCGCGTCGCCACGCACGCCCCGGCAGCCTGGATGACGCGCCGACGGCCCAACCGTGCCAGCGTCGGGCTAACCCGCTACCCATCGGCTGCCCATCGGCACGGCCGGTCGGGACGGGTGGACCGGGCACGCCCGGCGCTCGGTCAGTATCCTGCGCGTGCACGGCAGCCTGCCGCACGACACCGGAGGCGCGGCAGAAGGAGTTCTCATGGGCGAGTTCTCACCGCTCCACATCGCATTGATCCTGGTGATCGCGCTGATCGTCGTCGGGCCGGGCAAGCTGCCCGAGGTCGGGGGAGCGATTGGCAAGAGCATTCGCGAGTTCCGGAAGGCCGCCTCGGGCGACGACACGCCGCCCGCTCCGCCGGCCGGTCCCGCGCCCGCCCCGCAACAGGCCGCGCCGGTCGCACCCGCGCCTGCCCCGCAGCAGGCGGCGCCCGTGCCCGCCCCGCAGGCCGCGCCTCCTGCTCCTGCGCCCACAGAACCCCCGCCGCCGCCCGTCGCTGCCGCGCCTGTCACGCTGGCCCCCGCGCCTGTCGAGGCACAGCCGGCTCCCCCAGCCCCTGCGCCCGTGCCCGTCGACTCCACCCCGACGCCTGGCGAGGCGCACGACGAGCCGCCTGCGGCACCCCAGGCCGGCTGACCACATCGCTGCGCGGGCCGCCGGGGTAGCGGACCTCGGAGCCGTGGGCCTGCGGGGCCGCTCGAGCCCGGCAGGCCGTGGCTGCTCGGGCCCAGGAACGTACTCGAGGGAGAGGGGCCATCCGTCCCGCCAGGCGGTACGGCCATCGCCTCGAGCAGCGCCCCATCTGAGCAGCGGCCGACTCGTCGTCGGCCGCTGCGGCGACACAGCGACCGATCCAGGGGTTCCGGACCGCATCGCGAGCCCCAGCGATGCGGGCAACGGCACGATCGCCGCGGCACGATCGCCGCGCTCAAGGCGCCGCCGCCCGCGGTCATCCCCGGGGGGCTGGCGGCGAGGTGCGCCTCACGCAGCGACAGCCAAGAGCGCGCCTGATCAACCGATGCAGCGTCGGAGTCGGGTGGCCTCTTGCCCATATTGCGGGGGCCGGAGGTAATATCCCGGCGGGCCGTTTGGTCACGCCGCAAGGCATGGGCGGTTCGTGTCTCCGGGCCCAGTGGCCGAACGAGGGAAGGGCGGCCTTGGTTCCCGTCTATGCGATGAGCCCTGGGCGGGCTCCTGAGGAGGTCGTGCGCTCGTGAGGCGCCATATCGCGATCGTTGGCCTGGTCTGGCTGGTCTTGACCTTCGCGGGTCTGATCCTGGCTCAGGTCGCCTTCGAGCCGGGGACGTTTTCTGACAAGGGTCAGATGATCGACGACACGTTCCGGACGCTGCTCATCATGTCCGTGCCCGTGTTCACCTTCGTCATCGCGATCCTCGGCTACAGCGTGTTCGCGTTCCGGCACAAGGGCCAACCCGAGGGCGACGGCGTTCCGCTCTCCGGCCGCGGCCGGCTGCCGCTCGCGTGGTTCGTGGTCACCTCGGCGATGGCGCTGGGCGTGATGGTCTACCCAGGCCTGACCGAACTCCCCAAGGTCGTCCACCTCGACGCGCAGCCGGACGTCATCGTCCGCATCCAGGGCCAGCAGTGGCGCTGGAGCGTGCAGTACCCGCAGACTGGCGCGAAGAGCAACAGCGAGCTCGTGCTGCCGGTGAACCGCAAGATCGGCTTCGAGATCACGTCCATCGACGTCATCCACTCCGTCTGGGTCCCGGCCTTCCGGATGCGCATCGACGCCGTCCCCGGCCTCACGACCTACATGTCCTTCACCCCCACCGCCACCGGCGACTACGGCACTGACAGCGGGCTCCGCCTCCAGTGCTCGCAGCTGTGCGGTCTCAACCACGCCACCATGCAGATGCCGGTCAAGGTGGTCACGGACGCCGAGTTCGCGACATGGCTGGCGGCCAATGGCGGCGGCCAGCCCAGCGGCCCCTCGGGCGGCGGCCAGCCTGTGGCGATCGAGGCGACTGCTGGCGCCGCCACCGACGGCTTCGCCACCAAGACGCTCGACGCGAAGGCCGGCACCCCGATCACCTTCACGTTCACGAACGACGACCCCGGGACGGTGCACAACCTCGCGGTCACCGCGGACGGCAAGACCTACGCGACGGACTTCAAGCCGGGCCCCGCAACGATGACGGTTGACGTCCCCGCGCTCCCGGCCGGGACCTACCCGTTCCTGTGCCAGGCGCACCCGACCACCATGACCGGCACCCTGACGGTGAAGTGACGATGACCATTGCTGCCGCCGGCACCCCGCCGGCCACCCGCCGCCCGTCCGCGATCCGCGGGTTCTTCCCGATCCTCCGGGGTCTCCTGTTCGCGGTGATCGGGGGCCTGATCGGGGCCGGCATCGCGATCGCGATCCGCTCGGCCATGGGCGTGGACCCCTTCGACCGCACGCCGTCCGCGAACGGCACCATACCCTCGACCGAACAGATCGTCACCGTCGCCTTCATCGTCGCCGCCCTCGGCTGGCTGCTGGGCGTGGGCTTCTGGGAGTCCACGGTCAGGGGCTGGCTGGGCTACCAGATCAAGGGCGTCCCCACCGACTGGCGCCGCTATCTCACGGTCAGCGAGGACCACAAGGTCATCGGCATCCAGTACCTCGCCACCTTCATCGTGGTGCTGCTGATCGCCGGCCTGGGCGCCATGACCATGCGCGCCCAGCTATCGCAGCCGGGCAACACGCTCCTCTCGCCGGACACCTACAACCGGATCATGAGCTTCCACGGCATCGCGATGGTGTCGGTCGCCGTGGCCTCGGTGATGGGCTCGTTCGGGAACTACTTCGTGCCGATCATGATCGGCGCGCGCGACATGGCGTTCCCGCGCCTCAACTCGCTCAGCTTCTGGCTCGTGCCCATCGTCATCGTGAGCCTGTTCCTCTCGCAGCTGCTGGGCGGCTGGGACTCCGGCTGGACGGCCTACCCGCCGCTGTCGGTCAAGAACGCCTCGGGCCAGATCATGTTCAACCTGGCCATCATCGTGTTCGGGCTCTCGTCGATCCTCGGCGGCATCAACTTCATCGTCACGATCGTCAAGATGCGCGCCCCGGGCATGAGCTGGGGCCGCGTGCCGATCTTCGTGTGGTCGGTGTTCTCGGCCGCCATCCTCGCGACGTTCTTCACCCAGTTCTTCGCCGCCAGCCTGACGATGGTCCTGCTGGACAGGATCGCGGGCACCGGCTTCTTCGTGGGGCAGGGCGGCGCGCCGCTCCTCTACGAGCACACCTTCTGGTTCTACTCGCACCCCGCGGTGTACATCTTCGTCCTGCCGGGCTTCGGGATGGCGCTCGAGGTGCTCGCCCACCTGTCGCGCAAGCCGCTGTTCGCCTACCGGTGGGCCGTGGCCGCGTTCATCGGCATCGTGGGCCTGTCGGGCATCGTCTGGGCGCACCACATGTTCGTGTCGGGCATGCCCAACGCGCTGCTCGGCCCCTTCCTCGTGACCACCGAGCTGATCTCGATCCCCACCGGCCTGATCTTCCTGTCCGCGCTGGGCACGATCTGGATGGGCCGCCTGTGGCTGACCACGCCGATGCTGTTCGCGCTCGGCTTCGTGTTCAACTTCGTGATCGGCGGCGTGACCGGGATCTTCCTCGCCGACGTGCCGACCGACGTCAGCCTCCACGACACCTACTTCGTGGTGGCCCACTTCCACTACACGATCATCGGCGGCGAGATCTTCGCCCTGTTCGCGGCCTTCTACTTCTGGTTCCCGAAGATGACCGGCCGGATGCTCTCCGAGCGGCTGGGCAAGATCAACTTCTGGATCATGTTCATCTTCTTCAACCTGACATTCCTGCCCATGTTCTGGGCCGGGCTGCACGGGATGAACCGGCGCATCGCGACGTACCAGAACGACCTCGCGAACGTGAACCTGTTCATCTCGATCTCGGCCTGGATCCTGGGCTCGAGTTTCCTCGTGTTCGTGATCAACGTGCTCTGGTCGCTGCTGTCCAAGAGGGCGGCCCGTGCCGAGGCCAACCCGTGGAAGGCGCGGACCCTGGAGTGGCTCGTGTCCTCGCCGCCGCCAGTGGAGAACTTCCCGTCCACGCCGATCGTGGTCGGCTCGCCGTACGGCTACGGCACCGGTGGCCGTCCCCACGCGGTGTTCGGTCTGGCCGGCGCATCGGATGAGGAGGTGACGGCGTGACGACCATGCCGCTGGCCGCCGAGGAGCACGAGCTCCGCGTCGCGCACCACGAGGAGTCCCACGTCGCGCACCACGAGGAGGAGCACGACCGCGCCGGCATCAACCGGATGGGGCTGTGGCTGTTCATGGCCTCGGAGTCGATGCTGTTCTTCGCGATGGCGGCGGCGCGGCTCTACCTCAACGGCTTCAACGGGCCGGACAAGGGCGAGGTCAACATCGGGCTCGGCCTCGTCCTGACGGTCATCCTGCTGGCCTCGTCCTGGCTGGGCTACCAGGCCACGGGCGCGATCGAGCGGGGAAATCGGCGCCGCGCGATGACCGCGCTGCTACTGGCGAGCCTGCTGGGCATCGTGTTCATCGGCGGGGTGGCCGTCGAGTGGCGGACCGCGGAGTTCAGCCAGAACTCGCCGTTCGGCACGGCGTTCTTCTCGATGACCGGGCTCCACGTGTTCCACCTGGTCACGGGGCTCATCGGGCTGCTGCTCGCCGCGAACCTGCTGCGCAGGGGCCAGTTCGGGCCCGGTGACCACTGGGGCATCACGGCGGTCGTCCGGTACTGGACGTTCGTTGACGTGATGTGGCTCGCGATCGTGTTCCCGATGCTCTACCTGCTGTGACCGCAGCCGAGCTGCACCTCGCCCCCGCCCGGGTCGCCCGAGGCCTCCGGCACCGGCTCCCCGGCTGGTTCTCGGGACGCGTGCTCGCCGGGTCGCTGGTGTCGGGGTTCGTGATGGGCGCCATGCTGGTGGCCGTCGCCTGGACCTCGTTCGGCGCCGAGGTGGTGGCGCCGCCGCGCGATGTGCAGCTCACCATCCCGCGGGGCACCGCGGCCCTGCTCGCGGCCGGCAAACCGAGCGCCATCCCCTCGCAGATCTCCCTGACCCAGGGCGACCGGCTGGTCCTGGTCAACGACGACGTGGTCACCCACACGATCGGCGGCTGGTCGGTCAAGCCGGGCATGGCCCTGACGATCGCGGCCGACTCGCCGGTCGCGAGCGTGTTCGCCTGCAGCATCCACAGGTCGGGCAGCCTCGGCCTCATCGTGACACCCCGGCCCGGGCTGGTGGACGGCATCCTGATCACGATCCTGGTGTCGGTGCCCATCGGCCTCGTGCTATTCGCGGGCACCACGGTCTTCCGCAATCTCGAAATGGACCCCGAGGCAGCCTGATGAGCCCGCTGGACAGCTTCTGGAACGGCGTCCTGTTCCTGCTCGCGCCGGTCATCACGCCCGACTGGGGCAAGCTGATCGTGCTGATCCCCCTCCTGCTGTTGCTGCTGGTCCTCGCGTTCCTGGCCTGGATCGTCAGCGCTTGGGTGGGGCTGTACCGCTCGCAGCCCGTCCGCCGGCCGAAGGTCTGGCATCGCTCCGTCCGGCCGCTCGTCATCGCGCACGTCGCCACCATGGCGCTCGGCGTGCTGGTGGCCGCGGCCGCGTTCGTCGTCGGCTCGCACGATCCCAGCTGGAACGGTGGCAACTCGCCGCTCGGGCTCGTGGTGAACCTGCCGCTCCTGCTCCTCGGCCTCGCGATTGTCGTGGGCGCGGGCGGCAGCGGGGCCCGGCTATGGGATCGGTATGGTCGTGATGACGTCGAGCCCGACGTCATCGACAGAGCCCTGGCGGTCATGCGCCGCCATCCCGGCCGAACGCGCCGAGCCGTGGTGTTCGCGGTGGGTGTGGGGCTCGCGGCGACCGGCCTGGCGCTGGGGACGCCCC
Organism: Chloroflexota bacterium; assembly: GCA_021802825.1. GTDB lineage: Bacteria > Chloroflexota > Limnocylindria > Limnocylindrales > CSP1-4 > CAIXZV01. The sequence continues at coordinate 101,306 of JAJZRG010000002.1, read as the reverse complement.
CGGGCGGGCGCGCGGACCAGTCGGCGCCCACCGCGATCCTTCCGCTGCTGCTGCCGGGGCTGGTGCTGGCCGTGGGTGCAGTGGGCTCGGCGATCGCGGCCGTGTGGCGGTCGGACCCCGACTTCGACGGGTCCGATTCCACGGGACTGGTGGCGACCGAGCACTAGCCGGGCGAGCACTGGCCGGGCGACCGCTTATCGGCGCGGCCGCCGGCCGACCCCCAGCACTCGATCGCGTTGAGGGCCAGGCCGCCGCTCGACGTCTCCTTGTGCTTGCAGTGCATGTCGGCGCCCGTCTGGCACATCGTCGCGATCGCCGCCTCGAGCGAGACGTGGTGCGCCGTCGCCGGCCAGCGCCATGCGCGCCGCGTTGATCGCCTTGACGGCCGCACGGACCGACCCGGCGAGATCGGAACGCGGACCGCGGCTACTCGACCTCCTCGAGCTCCCGCAGCGCCTCGCTCGCCGCCCTGGCAGCCCGCGCCTCGTGGGCACGGTCGTCCGCCTCGTGGCCCGCCTCCTCCTGCGCGGCCGCTGCGGTGGCGTCGGCCATGTCGAGCCAGGCGAACTCCGGCATCGCGAAGCGGAGAAGCACCACGCCCACGAGCGAGAGCAGGCCGCCGGTCACCACGGACAGCTGGGTGCCCAGCAGGGCCGCCGCAGCGCTCGCCTCCGCGTCGCCGATCCGCGGGCCGCCGGTCACCACGAGGATGTGGATCGACGAGACCCGGCCGCGGAGCGCGTCGGGGGTGAGCAGCTGGACGATCGAGCTGCGGAGGACGGCGCTGAACACGTCGGCGCCCGCCGCGATGGCGAGGAACAGCAGCGCGAGCGGGAAGCTGAACGTGGCGAGGCCAAAGCCCACGATGCCGAGGCTCCAGAACCCCACCGCGACCAGCACCGCGAGACCGGGTCGCCGAACATGGGCGGTCCAGCCCGAGAGGATGGACGCCACGAACCCGCCCAGGCCGGCGGCCGCGGACATGAGCCCGACACCCGCCGGCCCGACACGGAACACGTCGAGCGCGAGCGGGGCGAACAGCGAGCGGGGCGAGCCAAAGACCATGGCGTTGATGTCCACGATGAACGTCGCGAGGACGGGCCGGCGGCGGCGCGCGAACCTGAGCCCCTCCTTGACGGCCCGCAGGCTCGGGCGCACCGCAGAGGGGTGGGGCGGGATCGGCTGGATCAGGAGGACAGCGGTGATGGCCGCCGCGAACGTCACCACATCGACGAAGTAGCACGCTGCCACGCTGGTCAGCGAAAGCAGCACGCCGCCGAGCGCGGGGCCGATGACCGCGGCCCCGTTGAACACGATCTGGCTGAGCGAGATCGCGGCCGGCAGGCGCTCGGGCGGGACGAGCCGAGGGAGCGCCGACGCTCGGGCGGGCTGATCCACGGCGCCGAACCCGGCCTGGGCGAACGCCGCGGCGAAGATGCCCAGGATCGGCGGTGCCGGCAACGTCGCCAGCAGGACGAGCGCGACACTCGAGGCGGCGAGGCCCAGCTGGGTGACCAGCAGCAGGCGCCTGCGGTCCACGGCGTCGGCGATGGCTCCCCCGCCCAGGGCAAAGGCCAGGATCGGCACGAGCTGGACGAGCGACAGCGCGCCGAGTATCAGCAGGTCGCCGGTGAGGACGTACACCTGGTACGGGAGGACGACCGAGGTGATCATCCGGCCGACGGTCGTGATGGCCTGGCCGGTCCAGAGCAGGCGGAAGTCGCGGTCGAGCCGGAGCGGCGTGGAGTCCACGAGGAGGCTGCCGAGCCGGCGGCGGCGGGCGGGTGCCGGGGTCAAGAGGCGCGGGCCCGTGCTGTTGGAGGCATGCGCCAAGTGTCGGGCAGCCGCGCCAGCCGTGCGGGCGCGGACGGGTGCTGCGTCTCGGGCGGCTCAGCCCGGGGCGCAGGACCGGCCCTCAGGACGGGTCGAACTGTAGGTGGCGCGTTGCCGGACGGGCCACCTGCATACCCCCGAGGCACCCAGAGCCCATTGGGTGTCGCGCTGGCGCCGCCGTTTCGGCCTGCGTCCGATGCCCGCCGCCCGGGCCGGTCTCGGGCCTCGCCCGCATCGGGAGGGCACTTCCTGGCCGCTCACCCGCTACGGAGCGGCGGATGGCGAGGGGCTGCTCCCCGTGAGGCTCTTGAGGTCGAGGATGAACCCGTTGCCCGACGGCACGAGCATCACGTTGATCTTGTCCGACAGCTTGTTGATCAGCTGATACTGGAGCACCTTGTCCGACAGCGACGAGTTGACGAGGTCGTTCGACTGCGCCTGGCCCTTGGCCAGCGCGACCTGCGCGTCCGCCTGGCCCTGAGCCGCGACGACCGCCTGCTGCGCCTGGATCTGCTTCTGCGCGAGCACCTGCTGCTCGGTCTGGACCTGCTGCTGGGCGACCTGCTTCTGCTCGATCGCCTGCTGGAAGGAATCGCTGAACGAGATGTTGGCGATGTAGATGTCGTCCACGATGATGTGGTACTGGGCGAGGTTGACGGCGAGCGCCTCCTTCGCCTTCGATCGGATCTCGTCCCGGGCCCCCAGGATGCTGTCCACCGTGTAGGTTGGCACGACGGCCTTGATGTAGTCGTTGAACGCGGGGTCGATCACCTTGGACGCGAAGTCGGTGCCCACCCGCTGGTAGAGGTCGGACGCGTACTGGCCGTCCACGTGGTAGTTCATCGTGCCCGTCAGCTTGACCGTCTGGTACTCCTTGGACGCGGCGTCGATCTCCTGGAACTGGTGCGGCTGGACACGGGTGTCCACGTAGGCGACGTGCTGGACGATCGGCGTGACGATGTGCAGCCCGGGCTCGAGCGTGCCGGCCTGCACCTGGCCGAAGTTCATCAGCACGCCCACGTTGCCCGCCGGGACCTCGACGAACGGCGCCGCCGCCCCGACGATCACCAGCAGCCCGCCGATGAACGACCCGAGCACGCCGAGGGCGACATGCCGGCCGCGCACGGGCGCGACCTTGCCGGGCGTGACGTTGCGCGGGCTGGCCACCCCGGCCGTGCGGGCGGCTGGCAGCAGGATCCCGAAGCCGATACTGGCGACCAGGATCACGATCCCGAGCAGCAGGATGAGCGCGTTCAGCATGCGTGGTTCTCCCCTTCGCGGTGCGCTCCAATTGCACGCGCGCAGCCGTCGCCCGAAGTGTGTGCCAGCCCGGTCGCCGCTGCTCGGCCCCCGCGCGCGGCGGAGGCGGCGTCAGGCGGATGCGGCGTCAGGCGGCGTCAGCGCTGGGCGGGGCCCGGTTGCGGCAGCCGCTCGTAGCGGAGGAGGTCGCCGTCGAACACGAAGGCGTCGAGCGCGAGCCCGTTCGGGTCCATCGTGGCGAGCTCCTCGTTGAGCCACGCGGCGAACCCGCGGTCCGTGGCGGGCGGGACCGAGACCACCAGGTCGCGCATCGGCGTGAGCAGGCACTGGGCCCGCGGGCCGAAGACGCGGCGGATCTCGTCGGGCAGCAGGACGAGCGCGGAGGCGCAGCCGAGGCCCGTCTGGAGCACGCGCACCGGCGTGCCGTCGATCTGCATCGCGAGGAGGTCGCGGGCGCGGACCGGACGCATGCGATCACGCAGGTTCGAGAGCGCCCGCGCGACGAGGTCGACGGACTCGATCGGCCAACTCGCCATCAGCTGCGTGCCCACCATCAGGAATGCCGGCCCGATGTCGATCCCGAAGCCGGTCGAGATGCCCGGTGGCAGCGTGACGCGGAACGGCTCGCCCGTCGCCTGCGGCATCGGGCGTCGCCGGGGCAGCACCGGGATCACCGATGGCGCCAGCTCGTCCCAGCCGAGGTCCCTTGGCAGGGAGCCCACAGCGCGCATCACCGATTCGGCCGTCGCCACCTCCACGCCGTTGCCGAGGTCCTCGGCCGGATAGTCCTTGCCGGCCCGTCGCCGCCGGTTGGCTCGTCGTCGATCTCGCTCGTCCATGGGCGGCATGGTGGCGAGGGGCGCTTAGCGCGCGGCCACGTCGCCATTAGGCCGCGCTTTCGCCGATGCCGCCCCGTTGACCGATGCTCGCCTCGGCTCCCGCGCGCCCCAACTCGCACCGGCAAGCCAGGGCGGGCGAAGGCACACGGCACCCACACTAGGCGCCCACAAAGGAGTACCTTGGCCGCGGCGACGACCGCCCCTTCGGTATGCCCAAGGCCTTCTGGCCGGGCATGACCGACGGGAATGGGTCAAAGGCTCGATCAGCGCGGCGTGGGACCCGGCGCGAGCGGGTTCGACGGCTCAGCGCCACGTGGCAGAGCGGCGAATGGGAGGGAGGACCTTCGATCGGCAGCCCGGCGCCGCCTCCTCTCGTCCCCTTCCGACAGCGCGCGATGTCCCTCGACGGCGTCCTGATCGTCGTGGTGGCCGTCCTTGCGGTCGGCGTGTCGGGGTCCGTCGCGATCCCCGTGCTCCGGGTGCGCTTCCTCGCGACGCCACTGGACCTCGTGCTGAGTACCCTCACGACCGTCGTGACCCTCGCCGTGGCCGCTCTGGAGTGGGTCAGCTATCGCCAACGGGGGGAGCGCGTGGCACCCTTGCGGGCCGCGGCGTTCCTGGTGCTCGCGATCGCGAACGGGTCGGCCGTGACCCTCATGATCACCGGCCTTGACCGTCAGGCCGGGATGACGCTGGCTGCACCCGGTCAGGCGCCCCTGTACGACTTCTCGGTCGCCCGGGTGTTCGCGGCGGCGCTCATGGTGCTGGGCGGCATCGGTTCGCTCCGCGCGTGGCGTCTCAACCATGCGGGAGCCATCGTGGTCGGGTCGGGATTGGCAGTCGTGATCATGTTCGCCCTCGTACAGGTTGGGGCGGACCGGCTGCCATCCCTGGGCTCACTCGACGCGCCCGGGCTGTCAGGCAACCCAGCCGACGTCAGCTCGCTCCTGCCCAGGCCGATGCCCTTGGGCGCCGCGGTCCAGATCCTGGGCGCGGCGTTGTTCCTGTGGGCGGCCGGGGCCGCACGGCGACTGCATCGCCGTGACCGGTCGGTCAGTGAGGGGTACCTCGCCGTCGGTCTGGTCTTCGCTGCGTTCGCGCAGGTGGACACCGCGATCTACCCTGGAGCCTACACGGGGCTCGTGTCGGCCGGGGATCTGCTCCGGCTCAGCTTCGACGTGATCCTTCTGCTCGGCATCCAGGCCGAGGCCAGAGCTGCGCTGTCAAGGCTCCAGGCCGCCAACGACGAGCTTGCCCGGCTTCGGGTTGTGGAACTGGAACGCGCTGGACTCGAGGAGCGCGCCCGCCTCGCCCGCGAGTTGCACGACGGCCTCGCGCAGGACCTGTGGCTCGCGAAGCTCAAGATCAGACGGCTGGCCGGGCTGCCGGACCTCGGCGCGGAGGGTCGCGCCCTCGCGGGCGAGGTGGGAGACGCGGTCGACACCGGGCTCGCGGAGGCGCAGCAGGCCGTGGCCGCCCTGCGGCTGTCCGGCGAGCCGGTCGGGTCGCTGTGCGAGCTGATGTCCCGCTCAATCGACGAGTTCGCCGACCGGTTCGGCCTGCGCGCCGAGCTGGAATGCCAGCCGGATCTCCCCGAGCTGTCGCCGCGGGCCTATGCCGAGGCCCTCCGGATCATGCAGGAGGCCCTCAGCAACGTCCGACGCCATGCCGATGCGACCGTCGTGCGAGTGAAGGTCGCCGTGGATGACGGACGGCTCGTCGTCGTCGTCGCGGACAACGGCCGGGGGTTCGACCCCGACACGGTCGGTCCGTCAGCCTTCGGCCTGGCCAGCATGCGGGAGCGTGCCGCCCTGATGGGCGGCGAGCTGCGCATCGAATCGCAGCCGAGCGACGGGACGCGCGTCAGCCTCCTCGTGCCGGTCTCGCCCGTCCCCGCGCCGGTGCGCGCAGGCGCTTTGTGATCCCGGCCCCGCGCTCCGCCCGCCTGCGCGTGATGTTGGTCGACGACCACGCGCTCGTGCGGGCTGCCGTGCGTCAGGCGATCACCGCTCCCGATGTCGAGATGGTGGCCGAGGCAGCGACGGCGGAGGAGGCGCTGCAGCTGGCACCTCACGTGCGCCCCGACGTGCTCCTCGTCGACATCGACCTGCCGGGCATGGACGGCGTGGACCTGGTACGCGAACTGGCGCCGCGGCTCCCAGACACCCGCATCGTAATGCTCACGGTGTCGAGCGCCGACCACCACCTCGTCAACGCCATGCGCCATGGGGCGGCCGGCTACTTGACCAAAGAGCTGGCACCCGACGCACTGCTTCGCGCCGTGCGCAGCGCCAACACCGGCGAGCTGGCGATGCCGCGGAGGCTCGCCGCACGCCTCGTCCACCGGTTCGTCGAGGCGTCGCGGCGCTCGGCGACGACCGACGACCCAGCGCTCGCGTCGCTGAGCCCGCGCGAGCTGGAGGTCCTTCGCCTCCTCGCCGACGGCCTCACCGACCGCGAGATCGGCGAGGCGCTCACGATCTCGCCGCGCACCGTCGAGACGCACGTGGGGAGCATCCTGCGCAAGCTCGGCACCCGGAATCGAGCCGAGGCCGCGCAGCACTACCGCGAGCCGGGCTGAGTTCCGACTGAGCCTTGGAAGCTCAGACCTCGAGCGGTCAGACCTTGGCGGACGCGCGCGCAGCAGCGATCTCGACCCGGAGCAGTCGAGGCTGCGCGACCTCCACCAGGACGCTCGTGCCGTCGCGTAAGACGAGCACGACGCGCCCCCCTGACAACCCCACCTCCTCGATGACGGTCAGGTCGACCGATAGGGTCACTCGGCCGACGAGAACGAGTCGACGTGCAGTCAGGTAGAGAGCGCCCGCAATGCCGGCGGGGACACCCGAGCCACGCCCGTGCTGGCGACGATCGAAGACCGCGCCACGCCTCAGGGCGACGACCTGCTCGTCTCGGACGAGCAGCGGCGCGATGCGCGCGTCGGGTTCGAGCACCGGCATCGCCTGCGTCCGGTAGCGGTCACGCGCGGCGCTCGCGGCCGCCTGGTCGCTCGCGGCGCGCGCGAGGATCGCGTCGGCATCTCGGACCGCGGGCTGGCCCTCGATCGCATCGTCCGCTTCGCCGACTGCGGCCGCGGGCCTGTCGAGCTGCTCCATCCCCGGACGGTAGGCCGAGCGGCCTCCGGTCGCCATCGGGAGAATACGTACCTGTCTACGGGTTCGCCGCTACGTGGATGATCTCCAGGGCGGGCTGGTGATCGCCCCAAGCTGGTGACAGGCGTCACCAGTGTACGGAGGGCGGAACCCGTACCCGGGTCGGGGGTTCCCCTGATGGCGGCCCTAGCGATGTGCGCGACGGTTGATCCATCGTCGGGCGCCCTGCCGTGGGACTCACGTCGCAACGCAGGCGCTCGCTCCAACCGATCTCGGTGCATCCCGGGTAGTGCGACTCCGCGTCCTCGCGACGCGGTACTTCCCCGGCTACACGGACACGCACCGGCGCCCAGCCGGCGGCGGCGGCGGAGGAGGGAACGCCTAGCGCGGAGTCGCGACCAGCCATCGCTCCTGTGCCGGGGCGATGTCGATCACCCACCCCTTTGGAGGGAGCAGAGCATGAACAAGCGCAAGTTCGCGCGCATTGGGGCCCTCGCGACGACAGTCGTCGCCACAGCAGCACTCCTCGGCGGCGTTGTTGCCACCACCGGCGCCTACTTCACGGATGGCCATGCGGGGCAGATCGCCGGCAATAACGGGACGGTCGCAATCTCGGTTGTGGGCAGCGGCGCGACAAGCGCCGGCGATCCCGCCAACGTCGCCTTCGACTTCAGCGGCATCCTGCCGGGCACGCCCAAGACGGCCACCATCACGGTCACGAACCCGACCACGAACCCCGAAGCCATCTGGCTCGTGTTCGACAACTCGAACAGCATGTGGAGCGCCGTCAACAACCTCGGCCAGTACGGCAAGTTCACGGTTGGCTCACTCGTCTACGACAACCTCAGCAACAAGTACGTCGCCGTCAACCCCGGCGTGGCGGGCGCGGCCATCCCCGGCTCTTTTATGAGCGGCTCCTGCAGCACGGTGCCGCGCATCCCGGTCAACTATCTTCCGCACGCGGTCAATCTCGGGACCCTCGCCGCAGGTGCAACCTTCAGCTTCAACATGTCGTTCACGTATAACGCATGCATGACCGACCACCAGGGCGAGGCGCTCTTCAACCCCGCGGAGAACGACATCCTCCGGGTGCCCGGGGACCCCGCCGGCCCCAACGATACCTACCCCATCACCCCCGGCCCGCTCCTGTTCAAGGTGGCGGCCTTCCAGAATGGCGTTGACCCGACCAGCCCGTTCAACGGGGCGAATGCCATCACCCCGCTGAACCTAACCCCGTACGGCCCTTCCTCCAACCAGTAGGACGGGGAAGTCCAGCCGGGTGGGCGAGCCTGCCTCGCCCACCCGGTCATCAGAGAAAGTCCCCATGAACCTTAGGCGCATCGTCGGACTGATCGCCCTAGTGGCCCTCGTGACGGTTGTGGGCAGCGGCGCCTACGCCTGGTCGAACGGCGTTCGGATCTACGCCGTCGACTCGGGCTCGATGTCGCCGACCTTCAACACCGGTGCACTCGTCGTGGACATACCGGTCACGGCCGCGACCGCATACGAGGTCGGCGACGTCATCACGTTCCACCCGACCTCCGGCTACACGGCGACGCACCGCATCGTCGAAATCAGCAAGGAAGGGATCTCAACCAAGGGCGATGCCAACCCGAGCAGTGACATCGGCTACATCCAGCCGAGCATGATCGCCGGTCGGGTTGCGTTCTCCGTCCCCTTCGGCGGGTATGCGGTGGTCTTCCTGCGAAACCCGTTCGGCGTGGCAGCGCTGCTCGTCCTGCTCGTCGGCCTCGCGGTGGTCTGGGAACTCACCGAGGGGAAGCCCGCCTCGAAACAGGCGGCCACGACTCTGGGCCAAGACCTGCCATGACTCGTCGTCGTGTCATCGCCCTCTGGATCTCCTGCATCGCCGTCCTCGTTGCGGTGCAGATAGCCCATCGCGTCACTGACACGACGGCCTACTTCACGGATTCCGTGTCCGGCTCGATCACGGGCACGATCGGTGGCCCAACTCCCACGCCGACGCCTGTCGTCCCGCCGACGCCGCCCGAGTGCGCGGGCATGACGTTCTCCCAGGTGATCGTGGGCACCGATGGCAACGACGTCATTCACGCCGGCAATGGGGGCGCGCTCGTGTTCGGCCTCGGGGGCGACGACACGATCTACGGCGGCAACGGCAAGGACTGCCTGGTGGGCGGCCCCGGCACCGACACGCTGGTGGGCGGCAACGGCCGCGACGTCCTGCTCGGCGGCGAGGGGAACGACACGCTGCATGGGGGCGGCGATGGCGATGTCGTCGAGGGCGGTAACGGCCGCGACCTGATCGACGGCGGCGACGGGACGGATGCCTGCTACGGGACGAGCAAGGACGTGTTCGAGGCGTGCGAGGCGTTCAATGGGCCGACGGACATTCCGGCGGCACCGCTGCCCGCGAGCCCAGTCGCAACGGGTCCCGCGCCGCCTGTAGACACCGCTGCACCCGAGCAAACCGCTGAGCCCACCCCGACACCCGGTCCGACAGCGGAGCCATCAGCTGAGCCGTCGCCTGATGCGACGACTGCTCGGGTGAGCTCGCCCAGTCCCTCGGTCTCGCCCGCTCCGCCCGTCTTGGACTCGAGCGCTGCCCCGACGCCCTCTGCCTCTGCCTGACGCGCTGAACGCCCGCGGCCTTCCTCCGCTGGGCGAGCGCATTCACCGCGGGTGCGGTCCAGCGCCTCGCGTGGCGAGCCACAGGACCGGTGCGCTGTGCAGGGCCGTCCGCCCGGCGAGCAGGCCGAACGCTGGCGCGCTCCGTTCGCTCGCCGGGCGAGCAGCCGGCCGCAGCGGCCAGCCGAGCGCAGGGCCTCCGGCGCTCAGCTCCCGCGGAGCTCCACCTCGCGGGCCGGTGGCAGTGCCTCGGGGCGCCGGTTGGCGAGCACCGGGATCTGGCGCCGGGCAGCGTCGACCAGGCCGAGGTCGATCTCCGCGCGGACGATCGCCTCGCTCACGCCCGCCGACGCGATGACACGCCCCCAGGGGTCCACGACCATCGAGTGGCCCCAGGCCGGGATCGCGCGAGGCCCGCCCGGCCCGCAGGCCGCCGCCGCGAGGACCCACGCGCCATTCTCGATGGCCCGGGCGCGGAGGAGCACCTCCCAGTGGTCTCGGCCCGTGCGCTCGGTGAACACCGCCGGCACCGCGAGCAGCTTCGCGCCCGCCACGGCGAGCGCCCGGTAGAGCTCGGGGAAACGCAGGTCGTAGCAGATCGACAGGCCCAGCCCGACGCCATCCACGCTCGCCACCACGGCACGATCGCCGGGCGTCACCCTCGCGGATTCGTTGTCGGCCGGCCCGTCGTCCACCGCCACGTCGAACAGGTGCAGCTTGCGGTACGTGGCGGCGAGGGCGCCCGTGCGGTCGAACAGGACGGCGGTGTTGTACGGGCGATCCGGGTCGCCTGAGGCCTCGGCGTGGGATCCCGCGAGGACCCAACAGGCGTGCTCGCGCGCGACCTCCTCGAAAGGCGCAGTCGTGGGCCCCGGGATGGGCGCGGCAGAGGCGCGGAAGCCGGCGGCCGAGCCCCGGAACTGGACGTACTCGGGGAGGATCACGAGGTCGCTGTCCACCGCGGCCTCGGCGGCCATCGCGGCCGCGCGCGAGAGATTGTCCGCGACGTCGTCGCGCGCCTCGACCTGAACGAGGGCCACTCGCATCGTGCGCATGGTGCGATGGTACGAGGACGCGCGCAGGATGCGCAGGGTCGGCGGACTCGCCGGCGGATCGCGCTGCCCGATCGCGCTGCCCGGGCGCGCCCCGAGCCGCGAGTCACCACCGACTCACTTCGAGCCTCAACCAGCGTGCCTGACGGCCGAAACCGGCCTTCTGGGAGGACGCTGGTGCTCCAGAGAGCCGCGAGATGAGTCGGAGCTGACTCATGGAACGGCGCTGCGGATCGCGCTGCGGATCGCGCTGCCCGGGCGCGCCCCGAGCCGCGAGTCACCACCGACTCACTTCGAGCCTCAACCAGCGTGCCTGACGGCCGAAACCGGCCTTCTGGGAGGACGCTGGTGCTCCAGAGAGCCGCGAGATGAGTCGGAGCTGACTCATGGAACGGCGCTGCAACGGAGATCGGGGACGATCGTGTTTGACCCGACCCCGGCGCCCGGGCTACGCTCCGCCTATCCCCGCCGCCGTCCCAGCGCGGGGTGTGATTAGCGCCGCAAGAGGATTTCCTCCCCCGTGGAGAACGGACCTAGTCCAGCCGGCCAGCGCGCCGGCGCCCGCAAGGTCCTCCCCGCCTCCTGACGGCCCGCCGGCCCCGCGCCGGCCCGGCCACCGCTGGCGGAGGGCCCCGTCAGAGCAAGGTGGCCACGATGCGCTTCCTGAGCCGCTGCATCGGCCTGCCGGTGCGCGACCCCTCCGGTGAGCCCCTCGGCACGATCGCCGACCTGATCGTCGCCATCGGGGGCAAGTACCCGCCTGTCACCGGGCTGGTCGTGCGAACCGACGGCCGCCGCATCTTCATCCCGTGGTCCGACGTCGACGCCCTCGACGAGCAGGGCGCCCGGCTCCGCGTCCGCACGATCGACATCGGCAAGTTCCGCCAGCGGGAGAACGAGATCCTGCTCAAGGCGAATCTGCTCGACAAGCAGATCGTGGACATCGAGGGGCGCAAGGTCATCCGCGTCAACGACGTCAGCCTCGACAACGTCGAGGGCCGGCTGCGGCTGGTCGCGGTGGACGTGGGCGCGGCCGGGCTGCTCCGCCGGCTGGGCGTCGAGGGCCCGCTCCGGAGGCTGGCGAGGAACGTCAAGTCCTCGATCCCCGAGCGCTACATCGACTGGGAGGACGTGGACCCCCTCGACTCGACGATCGCGTCGGTGCGGCTGCGCGTGCCGCACGCCAAGCTCGCCGAGCTCCACCCGGCGGACCTCGCCTCGATCATCGAGGACCTGGCCCCGCGCGACCGGGCCGGCGTCCTGGCCGCCCTCAACGACGAGGCCCTGGCCGACGTGGTCGAGGAGATGGAGCCAGAGACCCAGGTGGACGTCATGGAGGACCTGACGCCGGAGCGCGCGGCGGACATCCTCGAGGAGATGAGCCCCGACGACGCCGCCGACCTAGTGGCGGACCTAGACCAGGAGACCCGCGACGAGATCCTCGCCCACATGGAGCGCGAGGAGGCCGAGGAGGTCCAGGAGCTCCTGGGCTACGACGAGGACTCGGCGGGCGGCCTGATGACCACCGAGTTCATTGCCGTGGAGGAGCGGCTGACGGCGGGCGGCGCCATCGACCGGCTGCGCGAGCTGGAGCCCGACGCCGAGACGATCTACTACGTCTACGTGCTCGACGAGGAGGGGCGCCTCACCGGCGTGATCTCGCTGCGCGACCTCATCGTCGCCCGTCCCGAGACGCCGGTCCCCGAGGTCATGATCCGCGAGCCGAAGGCGGTGAACGTCAACGCCGACCAGGACGAGGTGGCCGAGGTCGTCGCGCATTACAACCTGCTCGCCGTCCCGGTGGTGGACGACGACGGGGTCATGATGGGCATCGTCACGGTGGACGACGCGCTCGACACCGTCATCCCGACCGCCTGGAAGAAGCGGCTCCCCCGCGTGTTCAGCAGGCTGGGGTAGGGCGTGGTCGGGCTCCCCCATCGCTCCGAGCCGCGGCCCGCGGACACGGTCGGGCGAAGCCAGCGCCGGGGTCGTCCGCGGGTCGTCCGCCCGTTCCCGCGACTGCCGCACTGGCGCGTCCGGCTGATCGCGGCGCTCGCGGTCCTCGGGCCTGGGCTGGTCTCGGGCTTCGCCGACAACGACGCGGGCGGCATCACCACCTACTCTCTGGCGGGCGCGAACTTCGGCTACACGCTCCTGTGGGTGATCCTCGCCAGCCAGATCGTCCTGTTCTTCACCCAGGAGGTGGGCGCACGGCTCGGCCTCGCGACCGGCAAGGGGCTGATCAGCCTCATCCGCGAGCGCTGGGGCGTCCGGTGGACTGTGTTCGCCGCGCTGTTGATGCTCACCGCAAACCTCGGATCCATCGTGGCCGAGTTCGCCGGCATCGGCTCGGCGCTCGGGATCTTCGGCGTGCCAACGCAGATCAGCGCGGCCGTCGCTGCGTTCGTGGTCGTCGGGTTCATCGCGCTCGGCTCCTACAGCCGCGTGCAGTACCTGTTCGTCGGCGTCGGCGTGCTTGTCTCGGGCGCCTACATCTACTCGGCCGCCGCCTCGAACCCCGACTGGGCCCGGGCCGCGGCCAACCTGGTGGGGCCGCACCTCTCGTCGTCGCCGGTCTACTGGCTGGCGGTCGTCGGCACAGTCGGCACGACCATCACACCCTGGGGCCAGGCGTTCATCCAGAGCTACGTGGCCGACAAAGGCCTGCGGCCCGAGGACCTCAAGGCAAGCCGCGTCGACGTCTTCGCGGGCGCGCTGATCACCAACGTCATCGCGGGCTTCATCGTCGTCGCGTGCGCAGCGACTCTGTACGCCTCGGGCACCAAGATCAACACGGCCGCCGACGCAGCCCAGGCGCTGGCACCGCTCGCGGGGCAGGCCGCGTCCGCGCTGTTCGCGTTCGGGCTGCTGGGCGCGTCGTTCCTTGGCCTGGGCGTGGTCCCCATGTCGAGCGCCTACACCACCTGCGAGGCGTTCGGCTGGGAGACAGGCGTGAACTGGAACTGGCGGGAGGCCCCCGCGTTCTACGGCCTGCTCGCGTTCTTCATCGGGTTCGCGGCGCTGTTCGTCATGATCCCGGGGCTGCCGCTGATCACCGTGATGTTCTCGGCGCAGGTGCTCAACGCGCTGCTCCTGCCGTTCGTGCTCGTGTTCGTGATGCTCCTCGCGACCGACAAGGAGCTGATGGGCCCGCTGGCGAGCGGCCCGTTCCTGCGCACGATCGGATGGGTGTCGACCGGGCTGCTGATCCTGCTGTCCGTGATCCTGGTGGTGACCAGCTTCCTGCCCGCCCCGGCCTGAGGTCCGGGCGAGCGGCACCACCCGGGGCGCCGGCCTGAGTTCCGGGCGAGCGGCACCCGGGGCGCCGGGTCGATCCGTCGGGGGTGAGCGGCCTCGGCCGCTCGACGGCGGGCGGCCGAGGCGCATCGGTCAGAGCCGGGGACGGCCCCCGCCTACTTCTTCACAACCTTGACGTAGGCCTCGGTCCCGCCGAGCCAGAGATCTCCGCAGGTGTTCTGGTCATTGGGATCCCAGCACCACCACACGCGCGACCCGAGCTGGACGGTCGCCCAGCCGGTCCCGAAGGTGCCGTTGTAGGCCTGGACGCGGGTGTCGAAGAAGGTCGGGCCGTTGGCGCACTGGTAGTCGGCGCCGATGCCGCCCGCGATCAGGGTCTTCCGGCCGATGGACTGGACGACCTGCCCGTCTTGGTGGACCCACATCCCGTCAGGCATGTTCTGGCAATAGAAGTAGCCACGGATGTCCAGGATGCCCATCTTGTCGATGGTCACCGACTGCACGGTCCAGCCGGTGGTCTCCGGGCCTCCCTGAGCGGATGCGACCGGGACCATCATCGTCAGCACGATGGCGCTGGCGGCGAGGAGCGCCAACAGACGGCGCATGTGCAACCTCCCGGGACGCTGTCTTGGCAGGTCGGTCTCGCCAGTGGCTCGGCGCGGTCCCGGCGGCACGTGGTTTGGGCCGCGCGTCAGAGCCTCCCGCCGACTGGAAGACGACCGACGGGCGACATCGTGTCAGGCCGGCGGGAAGCGTCCCGACCGTGCGCTTGGCCTCGACGCCAACGGTGCCGGAGCGCCCGAGCCACCGCAGCAGCTCCGCGCGGTCGGCGGCCTGCCGTCCTGGCCCGCTATCGGGCGGGCGCAAGCCCGGAGGCGACGAACAAGCCCCACGAGCCGGTCGACGCCCTGGCCGGTCAGGTGCGTCTCGTCGGAAAGCAGGTCGCCCGCGGCCTCCGCGTCCCGTGTGCCATTGGCCCCGCTGAACACCCGAGAGGTGTCGACGACCGTGATCCCGCACTGGGCCGCTGCCTGGCCCTTGCGTGGGCGGCCCGGATCCTGCGAGGTAACACTTCTGCGACACGGGTGTCGGTTCGTTGCGGGGCGGGATGCGTTCCGACCGGTCTGAGGGCTCGGACGCCCGATCGACGGTCGTTGCGTAACCCAGCAGGCAAGTTGCGTAACCCAGCAGGCAACAAGATGAGCGGCTCGGCCGCACGGTGGTACCTGCTGGGTTACGCGTGGCAAGGCAAGGCCCGGGGCGGCCGCCTATCAGCCGACACATCGGCATCGGGGCGACGCCAGGTCTGGCATGCCAGGCTGGTCCCTGCACGACGATCGCCTTTCGTGGGAGCATTGGCGCATGGCGCCCCGCAAGGAGGTCCTCGAGGTCGGCGGCCGCGAGGTCACCGTCACCAACCCGGACAAGGTGTACTTCCCGCGCGCCGGACACACCAAGCTCGACCTCGTGCGCTACTTCCTCGCCGTCGCGGAGGGCGCGCTCGTGGGGGTTCGCGGCCGCCCGATGGCGCTCAAGCGCTTCGTGGACGGCGCCGAGGCGGAGCCGTTCTTCCAGAAGCGCGCGCCGGACAACCGCCCGGACTGGATCCGCACCGCGACGCTGACCTTCCCGTCGGGCCGCACGGCCGACGAAGTGGTCGTCGACGATGCCGCTGGTCTGGCCTGGGTGGCCAACCTCGGCTGCCTGGACCTCAACCCGCACCCGGTCCGCGCCGAGGACCTCGAGCACCCCGACGAGTTGCGCGTTGACCTCGACCCCGTCCCCGGCGTGCCCTGGTCCCAGATCCGCGACGTGGCGATGGTGGTTCGCGAGGCGCTGGCCGACGTGGGGCTGGCGGGCTGGCCGAAGACGTCGGGCTCGAGGGGAATCCACATCAACGTGCGGATCGAGCCACGCTGGACCTACCCAGAGGTCCGGCGGGCGGCCCTGGCGCTGGCGCGCGACGTCGAGCGGCGCGCGCCCGGGATCGCCACCTCGAAGTGGTGGAAGGAGGAGCGCCACGGCGTGTTCCTCGACTACAACCAGAACGCCAAGGACCGTACCGTGGCGTCGGCGTACTCGGTGCGGCCGCTGCCCGATGCGCGCGTCTCGTTCCCGCTGCGCTGGGAGGAGGTGCCGTCGGTCGAGCCCGAGGCGTTCACGCTGGCGACGGTGCCCACGATCTACGCCGAGCGTGGTGACGCCGGTGCCGGGATCGACGCGGCCGTCGGCTCGCTCGAGGCGCTCCTGGAGCTCTCCGCCCGCCACGAGGCTGAGGGTCTGGGCGACGCTCCGTGGCCGCCCAACTACGCGAAGCAGGAGGGCGAGCCGCCGCGCGTCCAGCCGTCGCGCAAGCGGCGAGCCGATTCGGAGTACGCGGGCCGCGGCAAGGACGGCGGGCCGCCGCCCGAGGTGGCCGAGGCGCGGGCGAAGGCCGTGGCCGCCGGCGACCGGAACGCGGGACTGGCGCAGGACTGGGCCGGCACGCGTCCGACGCCGACCGGGCGGCGCCGATCGGCCATCCCGGTCATCGAGATCGCCCGCGCCGCGTCCAAGGCCGAGGTTCAGGCCGGCTTCGAGCGTTGGAAGGCACGTCATCCCGAGGCGGCAGCCCACCTCGAGCCCGCGGATGTCCTGACCGACGGCATGCGCGGCCGCTCCTCGCTGTGGTACCGGCTGCGGGTCAACCTCACGCACGTCCCGGAGTCGCTTCGGCCGCTCCAGGAACCCCTCGACCCGGACTACGACCCGTTCGCCGGCGTGACCCCGCAGGAGCGCGCCGCCTGGGAGGCCGGCGGGGCGCAGCGCTCAGCATCGAAACAGCGGTAGGCGGAGCGGCGACACCGTGGTCCCAGCAGGCCACCAGTCATCGCCGGGGCTGCGGGCCGGATCGCCTCACGGGGCCAGCCGGACGAGAGCGCCACCGTTGATCGCGCCAACGTTGATAGGGAAACGCGTAGGAACGGGCACCCCAGCACCCGTCCGAGGCATGCCTCCGCCCCCATCGTCGCGGGATGCCAGAGAAGGACGCAACTGCGCGAGCACCCCGCACGCGACACGCCGTGCGTGGGGCGGACTCCCAGCTGGTGGTCAGGGAGGCCGAGACGGGGGACGGCGTCGCCCCGGGCACCGAGATCGTCGCGGGGCCACTGGCTGCGCGTCGTCGGCCGCCGAACCCGCTGGTGGCGAAGCTGGGGCGCGAGCGCAACCCGCTGCGCAGGGCCCTGACGATCCTTGGACCGGGCTTCATCACCGGCGCGTCGGACGACGATCCCTCGGGCATCGGGACCTACGCGCAGGCCGGCGCGACCTACGGCTACGCGACCCTGTGGACCACCCTGGCGATGCTGCCGATGATGTCGGCCGTCCAGTACATCTGCGCCAAGATCGGGATGGTGAGCGGGAAGGGCCTCGCCGGCGTCCTCCGTGAGCACTACCCGCGGGCCGTCCTGTACCCCGCCGTCCTGGCGATGGTCGCGGCGAACACGATCAACGCCGGCGCCGATATCGGTGCGGTCGCGGCGGCGATCGGGCTGATCGTCCCGATCCCCCCGGCCATCTTCGTCGTTCCCGTCGCCCTCGGGATCCTCGTGGTCCAGGCGTTCGGCTCGTACGCGCTGATCGAGCGCACCTTCAAGTGGCTCACCCTGGCGCTGGTCGCGTACATCGGATCGGCGCTGCTCGCCCGCCCACAGGTCGCCGACGTGCTGCGCGGCACGCTCCTCCCCACGATCCGCCCCGACGCCGGGTTCATCGCGATGCTCGTCGCCCTGCTGGGCACGACGGTCTCGCCGTACCTCTTCTTCTGGCAGGCGAGCCACGAGGTCGAAGTCGAGGTGGGCATGGGTCGCCATCGCCTGTGGCAGCGCAAGGGAGCCACGAGCAAGGAGCTCAAGTACGCGCTGTGGGACACCTTGGCCGGCATGGTGTTCTCCGAGATCGTGGCGTACTTCATCATCATGGCCACCGCGGCGACCCTGTTCGTCCACGGGAAGACCGACATCGGCTCCGCCACGGAGGCGGCCCAGGCACTTCGCCCCATTGCCGGTGATGCCGCGGCGGCGCTGCTCGCCGTGGGGCTCATCGGCGCGGGCGTCCTCGCGATTCCGGTCCTCACCGGCGCCGCTGCCTACGGCGTCTCGGAGGCGTTCGGGTGGAAGTCCGGGCTCGACCGGCATCCGGCTGAGGCGCCCCAGTTCTACGCCGTCATCGCCGTCGCAACGGCGGTGGGAGCGGTCATCAACTTCGTCGGCATCAACCCGATCGACGCCCTGGTCATCACGGCCGTCATCAACGGCCTCCTGGCGCCGCCGCTCCTGATCCTGGTCATGGCCGTCGCGAACAACCGCAAGGTGATGGGCGACCGGACGAACGGGCATTGGCTCAATGTCATCGGCTGGGTAACGACGGCGCTCATGGGCGTCGCTGCGATCGCGCTCGTCGTGACCACGGTCACCAAGTGACGAGTCCGCGCCCGGTTCCCTCGGGCTGACCGCGTCGCGAGGTCGACAGACGCCAGGACCACGAGCAGGCCGCGGAGCCAGACGTGACGCTGCCCGAGACCGACCGCCCCCGACGAGCCGCAGTCCACCTTGGGCGGCCGCGGGACCCGGAGGCCGAGCCGCACTGGCCCAGCGGGCCATCGCCCGGCCATCGGAGCGGGAGCGCTGTACGCTCGCACCCACCCACACCTATCGAGGGTTACGTGAGCGTCACCGCTGCCCCCGCGCCTGCCGACCGCTGCGGCCACGCCTCCGACACCGGCCGTGGCTGGCTCCGCGAGCCGATGCTGCTCGCGGTCATTGCCATCGCCAGCGTCTACGGGCTCCTCTCGTTCCTGCTGCCGCATCCGTACCCGTCGTTCGACGAGGCGAAGTACCTCGCGATCGGGCAGAACGCGCTCGCCGGCCGCGGGCCGCTGACTGCCTTCGGCGATGCCTTCCTCCCGCACGCCCCCTTCTGGCCGATGCTGTTCGCGGCGCCGGCGGTGGCCCTCGGACTCGACGCCTGGACCTGGGGCTACCTCCTCAACGCGGTTGCGGCCACCGGGGTCCTGCTGCTCGCGGCTCGGTTCGCGTTGCGCTTCGGCCGCCTGGCCGCGCTGCTGACCGTGGTGGTCCTCGCCGACTGGCTTGGCCTGTTCGGGCTCGCTCGAACGGCGCGCCTCGACGTGCCCGAGGGCGTGCTCGCGCTGCTCTACCTCGCCGTCGCGTGGTCCGCGATCGAGAGCGGGCTCGTCCGTCGCGGAATCCTCGCCGGCACACTGTTCGCATGGGCCTTCCTGACCAAGGAGGCCTCGCTCGTCCTGCTGGCGGCCCCGTTCTTCGCCGCCATCGCCACGCGGCGGCCCGCGGACCGGATCGCGCGCGTGGCTGGGCTCGTGGTGCTGCTCGTGGTGCCGCTCGTGTCCTGGTGGTTCGCCTGGTATGCGGCCAAAACGGGCAAGGTGTTCGCGCTTGGGCTGCCGTCGAGCGCGATGCTCCCGCTGGCGGTCGTGCTGCTGGCTCTCGGGGCCGCCCTGCTGGCTGTCGGCTGGCTCGGCCGGCACGAGGTGGGGGATGGCGAGGCCGGCGTTGGTGAGGCGGGCCTCGGAGGGGCAGGATCGCGCGAGACGGGCCCCGGCGTCGCCGCGTCGGGCCTGGTGGCACGGGCCCGCCGGGCCACCGCCGCCGCCGACCGGCGCCTCGGCGACCGACGGGTGGCGCATCTCCTGGCGACGGTGCTCACCGCCGCCTGGATGATCGCCTTCCTGGTCGCCTTCTCCCGCTCCGAGGTGCAGGCGGGCCGGCCGCTCCTCGACTTCCCCAACGTCGCCCGCTGGATCCGCGCCTGGGCCTCGGACCTGTGGCCGGTCGCGGTCGCCGGTGTTGGCGGCCTCGCGCTGCTGCCCGCCGTCGTCCGCGGCAACGACCGCCCCGTCGAGCTGCTGACGGCACTCGCGACGGGATCGACCTGGGTGTTCCTGGTCGCCGTGCTCGGCGAGCCGCCACGCAACGACATCGCGGAGCTTGCGATCCTGGTGGCCTTCGGGGCCGGCGGCTGGATGCTCGTGGCCGAGCGCCTCCGAGGCCACGACCGGGCCATGCTGGTCGCGGGCGCGGCCGTCGGCGCCAGCGTCGCGCTTGCCCTCGACCTTCACCTCGCCTCGGGCGGGATCGCGACGTCCTGGTCGAAGTCCATCCGGGGCGTGGCCATCGCGATCGCCGCCGGCGGCGGCGCAGGCGCCCTGCTCGCCTCGGTCCCCGCGCGGCAACGGATCGGCGCCTGGCTGGAGGCTGCCGCCGCGGGACGCCGCGGCCCCGGGAGGGGTTTGCGCGCGCTCGAGGCGATGCGTGATGGGCGGGTTCTGGCGGTGCTCCTCGTCGCCGTCCTCTCCCTGGGCACGCTTGGGGCCGTCTCGGCGCGCGTGGCGCTCGGGAAGTCGAACACGTCGCGGCTGGCGCTGGCGAACGACGTGGCGTCCTGGCTCGACGCCAACCTCCCCGCCGGCTCGACCGTGATGTTCGGCTCGGTTCAGGCCAACGAGACCGCCTTGGTGCTGGGCGGTCGATTCCGGCTCCGCCACCTCCAGGCGACGATCGGGACGTACTCGGCGAGCGCGCCGCTGGGCGTTCTCGTGAGCCGCCAGCCGGTCACGGACCTAGTGGTGATGGACCGCCACCCGCGCCAGGACGGGGCGCTCGTGTTCACGGCCTCCCTCATCTCCCGGAACCTGTCCCTGGCAAGGCCGGCCGCAATTGCGTACGTGACGGGCATCGACACGGCCACGCCCTCGATGGTGGACTGGCTGGCCCGGGCCTCTGGGATCTCGCTCGCGACGACCATCGAGTCGCCGCCCGGCAGCGGCACGCCGCTCGTCGCGCGGATCTACCGCGTGGACATGGCGACCCTGAGCGTGCCGTCCGACCGCCTCTACGCTTCGAGCGCCGCGATCCTCGACCTGCTCTCGCGCCTCGGGTCGGCCCCCCAGGCGCGCTCGATCGCAGCCGCCCTCCTCGACCGCGTCGTACTGACGGACCCCGGCGCGTCGGCCGATCGCGCCATGGCCGCCCTGCACGCCGCGGCCGGGCGCTGAGGCTGTGCGCTGACGTCGCGGCCCTGACGACGGGGTGGCGAGGCGGTGACGTGCAGGGCGCGAGGCTAGGGCTCCTTGGCCGGCCGCCAGCCCCCCGCCTGCCCCACCTTCGAGGCGAGCGGCCGGCCCAGGAGCCGGGACACCAGCCGTGCCGCTTCGAGCACGCCGTCAAGCGCCACGCCGTGCTCGAAGCCCTCGCCGTCGAGCAGGTAGACGAGGTCCTCGGTCGCGAGGTTGCCCGCAGCGCCCGGGGCGTACGGGCAGCCGCCCGTGCCGCCCGTCGAGGCGTCGAACGTCCGCACGCCTGCTGCCAGGGCCGCCGAGACGTTGGCGAGGGCCGTCCCGCGCGTGTCGTGGAAGTGGTACGCGATCCGCTCGACCGGGATGCCGGCGTCGAGCGCGAGGCCGGTCACCTCGGCCACCTGGGAGGGCACGCCGACGCCGATCGTGTCGCCGAAGCACACCTCGTCCGCGCCGAGCTCCAGAAGGCGCCGGGCAACCTGGACGGGCCGGAGGGCGTCCACGCGCCCGTCGTACGGGCAGCCGAACGCGGTTGACACGTACCCGCGGCGCCACCACCCTCGAGACCTCGCCTCCCCCAGCAGCGGCGCGAAGGCGGCCAGCGACGCCGCCACGTCCACGCCGATGTTGTGTCGGGCGAAGCCGTCGGTGGCCGCGGTGAAGACGGCGATCGCGTCGGCGCCAGCAGCTGCGGCGCGGTCCATGCCGGCGCGATTGGCGACGAGCACCGGGTAGCGCACACCCTGGGCGCGGGGCAGGGAGGGCAGCAGCGAATCGGCGTCGGCGAGCTGCGGGACGCGGTCGGGCCGGACGAAGCTGGTGGCCTCGACCTCGCGCAGGCCGGCGGCGACGAGCGTCTCGATGAACCGGCGCTTGTCGTCAGTCGCGATGACCCGCGTCTCGTTCTGGAGGCCGTCGCGCGGGCCGACCTCGTAGACGCGGACGCGACCGCGGCTCACGGCTGCCCCGCCGCCGGCAGTGCGCCGAGCCTCGCGAGCACGCGCCCGCGCTCCACCTGCTCGCCCTGGCGCACCAGCACGGCCTCCACGCGCGCCACCCCGGGCGCCCGCACGACGTGCTCCATCTTCATCGCCTCGACCGTGGCGATCGGGTCCCCGCCGGCGAGGACCGCGCCCCGCTCGACGTGGACCGCGACGACCATGCCGGGCATCGGGGAGTGGACCATGCCGGGGGCGGCCGCGGCGCCTGACGATGACGCCGCCGCTCGCTCTCGGGCCGCGGCGAGGTCGGGCGGGGGCGCCAGCGCGAACGCCACGCTCGCGCCGTCAACCGACACGTGAGCGACGGGGCCGTCGAGCGCGATGGGCGGGTCCGCATCCGGCGCTGACCCGTCTTGAATCGCCACCGAGCGCTCCACGGTTCCATCGGCCCACACCGCGACCAGCCGGAGGACGGCCGGGGCACTCGAGCGCCAGCCGCCGCCCCAGGCGCCGGCTGGCCCGGTCAACCCCGCCAGTGCCCGAGCCGCCGCCTGCCAGGCCCGATCGGGCGGCGCCGAGCCGGCATCGCCCCGTGCCGCTGCGGCGACGGCCTCGTCCGCCTCGACCGTCTCGATGCGGGCCCGCCCGTCGAGCACGACCGGCAGCCGTGCCAGACGGCGCAGGAACGCGAGGTTCGTGGCCAGGCCGAGGACCTCGGTCTGGTCGAGCGCCTCGCCCAGCCGCGCCAGCGCCGCCCGCCGGTCCGCGCCCACCGCGATGACCTTCGCCAGCAGCGGGTCGAACCGCCCGCCCACCTCGTCGCCCTCGGCCACGCCCGCGTCCACGCGCACGCCGGCCTCGCCCACCGGCCCGAAGGCGGTGGCCTCGTCCGGCCAGCGGACGGCGGCAACCCGCCCGGCCGAGGGCAGGAACCCGCGCGCCGGGTCCTCGGCGTTGAGGCGGACCTCGACCGCATGCCATCCGGCCGCCAGCCGCTCCTCGATCGCCGGCTGCGTCAGCCCGAGCTCCTCGAGGCGCGCCCCGCCTGCGATCGCGAGCTGGTCGGCGACGAGGTCCCGGGCCAGCACAAGCTCCGTGACGGGGTGCTCCACCTGGAGCCGCGCGTTCATCTCGAGGAACACGAAGGACCCGTCGCCGCCCACCAGGAACTCGCAGGTGCCGGCGTTCGCATAGCCGACGGCGGACGCCACCCGAACGGCCGCCGCCCAGAGCGCCGTCCGGAGCTCTTGCGGCAGGCCCGGCGCGGGCGCCTCCTCGAGCAGCTTCTGGTGGCGGCGCTGGAGCGAGCAGTCGCGGTCGCCGAGGTGGACCAGCGCGCCGTGGAGGTCGCCCAGGACCTGCACCTCGACATGGCGGGCGTCGCGGACATAGCGCTCCAGCAGCAGCCGCTCGTCGCCGAACGCGCGCGCTGCCTCGCGCCGGGCGGCCGCCAGCGCCGCGCCGAGCTCCGCGCCCGTGGCGACGACCCGGATCCCCTTCCCGCCCCCGCCCGCCACGGGCTTCACGAGCACCGGGTAGCCGATGCGGGCCGCCGCCGTCGCGAGGGATCCGTCCGACTGGTCCGCCGGCTCCTCGCCAGCCGCCACGGGCACGTCCACGCTCCGGGAGATGGCGCGCGCCGCGGCCTTGTCGCCCAGCGAGCGGATGGCCTCAGGCGACGGGCCGACCCATGTCAGGCCGGCGGCGATGACGTCCAGCGCGAGGTCGGGGCTCTCGGCAAGGAACCCGTAGCCCGGGTGCACGGCGTCCGCCAGCGCGCCCCGCGCGGCGGCGACGACGGCGGCGGGGTCGAGCAGGTCCACTGCGCCCGGCCCGTCAACCGGCGGCACGACGGGCTCGATGCCGACGCGAACCGCGGTCGTCGCGATCCGGCGCGCGATCTCGCCCCGATTCGCGATGAACAGCCGCCTCACGCGGGGTCCTCAGGCGGCGCCCACGCCGGGCGACGGCGCTGGTCGAACGCGGCCAGGCCCTCCGCCGCCTCGGCCGAGGCGCGCCGCGCCGCCAGCAGCTCGGCGGTCCGCATCCCCAGCCGGAGCATCGCCTCCTGCCCGCCGCCCACGGCCGCCGCCACCTCGCGAGCCAGGGCCTTGGCAGCCCGCACCGCCTCGGGTCCGCCCTCCAGGATGTCGCCCACCACCCCGTCCACCGCCGCGTCGAGCGCGGCCTCCCCGTCGGCCACGTGATGGACGAGCCCGATGCGTCGCGCCTCCGCCGCGTCGATCCGCTCGCCGGTCGCGAACAGCGCCCGCGTGGCCCCCTCGCCGATGCGCCGCACCACGAACGGAGCGATCGTCGCGCCCACCAGCCCCAGGCGCACCTCGGGGAAGCCGAACCTCGTCGCCGCCTCGGACACCACCACGTCCGCGACCGCGCACAGCCCGGCGCCGCCGCCCAGCGCCGCGCCCTGCGCCCGCACCACGACCGGCACCGGGCAGGCGTCGATCGCGGCGAGCGTGTCCGCCAGGCCCAGCGCGTCCTCGACGTTCTCCTCGGGCGACAGGGCCATCGCGGCCCGCATCCACGCGATGTCCCCGCCCGCGCAGAACGCCCGTCCCTCGCCCGCCAGCACGACGACGCGGAGACTCGAGGCTGGCTCGTCGGCCAGTGACCAGAAGGTCTCGCCCAGCGCGGCGATCAGCCCGGCGTCGAGCGCGTTGCGCCGCCCCGGGCGGGCCAGCACCACCCGGGCGACGACGCCGTCGGGGCCGGTGCGCTCGACGCGAAGCGGTGCCGGCGAGGCCGCCTCCAAGCCGCTCACATCCGGAACACCCCGAACCGCGTCTCCGGGATGGGCGCCTCGAGGGCCGCCTCGATCCCCATCGAGAGCACGCGCCGCGTGTTGAGCGGGTCGATGATCCCGTCGTCCCACAGCCGGGCCGTCGCGTAGTAGGGGTTGCCCTCCGCCTCGTAGCGCTCGAGGATCGGCGCCTCGAACGCCTCCCGCTCGGCATCGGATGGCCACACGCCGCCCGGCAGCGAGGCCGCCCGCACGGTCGAGAGGACGCGCGCCGCCTGGCGCCCGCCCATGACCGAGATCCGCGCGTTCGGCCATGTCCACAGGAATCGCGGCCCGTACGCCCGCCCCGCCATCGCGTAGTTGCCCGCGCCGAACGACCCGCCGATCAGCACGGTCAGCTTCGGCACCTCCGCGCTGGCCACGGCGGTCACCAGCTTCGCGCCGTCCTTGGCGATCCCGCCCGCCTCCGCCTCGCGGCCCACCATGAACCCGGCGATGTTCTGGAGGAACACCAGGGGCACGCGGCGCTGGGCGGCGAGCTCGATGAAGTGCGCGCCCTTGAGCGCAGACGACGAGAACAGGATCCCGTTGTTGGCGAGAATCGCGACGGGCCAGCCGTCGAGGTGCGCGAACCCACAGACGAGCGTCTCGCCGTACTCGGGCTTGAACTCGTGAAGCTCGGACCCGTCGACGAGGCGGGCGACGACCTCGCGGACGTCCACCGAGCGACGCGCGTCCGCAGAGACGCACGCGTACAGCGAGGCGGCCGAGCCTTCGGCGCCCAGCGCGGCCACCGCCGGTAGGCGGGGGGCGAGCCGCTCCCAGGGGAGCGCGACGGGGCGGTGGCCCAGGTGGCGGACGATGGATCTGGCGATCGCGAGGGCGTGCTCGTCGTCGAGCGCCTCGTGGTCGGCCACGCCGCTGACCCGCGTGTGCACGGCCGAGCCGCCCAGATCGTCGGCGCTGACCACCTCGCCGGTGGCGGCCTGCACGAGCGGCGGCCCGCCCAGGAAGATCGTCCCCGTCCCGCGGACGATCACCGTCTCGTCGCTCATCGCGGGGATGTACGCCCCGCCCGCGGTGCAGGAGCCCATCACCAGGGCCACCTGGGGAATGCCCGCTGCCGACATCCGCGCCTGGTTGTAGAAGATCCGCCCGAAGTGGTCCCGGTCGGGGAACACCTCGGCCTGGAGCGGCAGGTAGGCGCCCCCCGAGTCCACGAGGTACAGGCACGGCAGCCGGTTCTCGAGGGCGATCTCCTGCGCGCGCAGGTGCTTCTTGACGGTCTCGGGCAGGTAGCTGCCGCCCTTCACCGTGGCGTCGTTGGCGACGATCACGCACAGCCGGCCCTCCACGGGCCCGATGCCGGTGACGATCCCGGCGCCCGGGGCCGCGTCCTCGTGCATCCCGCCGGCGGCGAGCGCTGACAGCTCGAGGAAGGCCGCGCCGGGGTCCAGCAGCCGCTCGATCCGCTCCCCCACCGGCAGCTTGCCGCGCGAGCGGTGGCGCTCGATCGCCTCGTCGTCGCCCGCCGCGCCACGCCCGGCCACGGCCGCAGTCCGGGCCCGCAGCTCCTCGACGAGCCCGCGCATCGAGGTCTCGTTCGCGCGCGCCTCCGGCGACGCGGGGTCGAGCCGCGACTCGAGCACGCCCACCTAGGAAACCCGGAGGTCCAGGATCTGTCGCGCGATCACGAGCCGCTGGATGTCGCTGGTCCCCTCGCCGATCTCGGTCAGCTTCGCGTCGCGCAGGTAGCGCCCGACCGGGTAGTCGTCGACGTAGCCGTAGCCGCCGTGGCTCAGCAGCGCGGCGTTGGTCGCCCGCGAGGCCACCTCCGAGGCGAACAGCTTCGCCTGCGCTGCCGCGAGGCCGAACTCGCGGCCCCGGTCCCGCAGCCAGGCCGCCCGCCACACCATCGCGCGCGCCGCCTCGATCTCGGTCGCCATGTCGGCAATCCGGAAGGCGACCGCCTCGAAGCTGCCGATCGGTCGGCCGAACTGCTTGCGCTCGCGGACGTAGGGGATCGCGGCGTCGAGCGCGGCCTGCGCGAGGCCCAGGGCCAGCGCGCCGATCGAGATGCGGCCGCCGTCGAGGATGCGCAGGAACAGGCGAAAACCGCCGGCCGGGTCGCCCAGGACGTTGCCCGCCGGGACGCGCACCCCGTCGAAGTGGAGCTCACCGGTTGCGGAGGCGTGGAGGCCGAGCTTCTCCTCGAGCCGCCCCACCGAGAAGCCGGGCGAGTCGGCCGGGACGATGAATGCGCCGACCTCCGCCCGTCCCTGCGCGGTGGTCCCGGTCCGTGCCGCCACGACGTAGGTGCCGGCCTGTCCGGCGTTGGTGATGAACCGCTTGGCCCCGTCGATGACCCATGAGTCGCCGTCGCGACGCGCGGTCGTCCTCGTGCCGCCGGCGTCCGACCCCGCGCCGGGTTCGGTCAGGCCGTAGCCGCCGATGACCCGGCCGCTGGCCATCGGCGTGAGGAACGTGTCGCGCTGCTCGTCTGTCCCGTCGAGCATCAGCCCACCGCAGGCGAGCGACGTGTGCGCGGCCACGATGAGCGCCAGCGAGCCCCAGACCCGGGCGATCTCCTCCACGGCCACGGCATAGGCGAGCGTGTCCATGCCGGCGCCGCCCCAGCGCTCCGGGACCGGGATGCCCAGCCAGCCCATCTCGCCGACCTGCCGGACCACCTCGATCGGGAAGCGACGCTCGCGCTCGTGGCGGTCCACAATCGGGGCGACCTCGTCCGCCAGGTAGGCGCGGACGGTCTGGCGGAGGAGCGCGTGCTCGGCGGGGAGGTCGAGGTCCACGGACCGGAGTATCTCATGCGGTTTGCTCGCGGGCCGAGGCGGCGTGGGGGGCGGAGGCGCAAACCCGCGGGCTCCGCTAGCCGCCGAAGATCCGCGCCAGCTCGTACGGCGCGGTCTCCTCGAGCTGGTCGTAGCGGCAGTTCTCGGGGGCCTTGTCGGGGCGCCAGCGCCGGAACGTGGTGGCGTGGCGGAAGCGGTCGCCCTGGAGGTGGTCATAGGCAACCTCGGCCACGCGCTCGCAGCGGAGCGGCTCCCAGGAGAGGTCCTTGCCACGGTTCCAACGCGACGTGGCGCCCGGCATCCGCTGGCCCGACGCGTCCGCCTCGCCCAAGGCCGCCCAGTCCGCCCACTCGTGCCACGGGTGGCCCTCGAGCGCGCCCTCGCGGAGCGGCGCCAGCTCGTCCACCAGCGCCGCTCGCCGCTCCCAGGTGAACGACGAGGTGATGCCGACGTGGTGGAGCCTGCCCTGGTCGTCGAACAGGCCCAGCAGCAGCGAGCCGACGTGCGTCCCCGGACCGTTCTTGTGCCACCGGAACCCGGCCACGACACAGTCCGCCGTCCGCTCGTGCTTGACCTTGACCATCGCCCGCTTCCCGGGCTGATAGGTCCCGTCGAGCCGCTTGGCGACCACGCCGTCCAGACCCGCGCCCTCGAAGTGGTTGAACCAGTCGGCGGCCAGTGCTCGATCACGCGTCGCGGGGGTGAGGTGGACCGGCGGAGCGGCGGTTCCGAGGACGGCCTCGAGCCGCGCCCGCCGCTCGCCCTGGGGCACGGCGCGCAGGTCGTCGTCGCCCACCGCCAGCAGGTCCCACGCCACGAACGAGGCCGGCGTCTCGGCCGCCAGCATGCGCACGCGCGACGCGGCAGGGTGGATCCGCAGCAGCAGCGCCTCGAAGTCCAGCGCCCCGCCCCTCGCGATCACCACCTCCCCGTCGAGCACGCACCGCTCCGGGAGCTGCGCGCGGAGGGGCTCCGCGAGTTCGGGGAAGTAGCGGTCGAGCGGCTTGAGGTCGCGGCTCTGGAGAAACGTCTCGTCGCCGTCGCGAAAGACGAGGGCGCGGAACCCGTCCCACTTGGGCTCGTACAGCCAGCCCTCCCCGTCGGGGAGGGCGGACGCGGCCTTGGCCAGCATGGGCTCGACGGGGGGCTCGAACGGCAGACGCATGCCCCGACGATAGCGTGCCCGTCGAGGGGCCCGACACGCGCCCTCCGACCCAGCCGGCCGTTGCGCTGCTGTCAGACGAGGAGGCGGAACCAGCCGACCGAGTCCGGCGTCCCCGTTGCGCCGCCAAGACGGCGGCCCAGGAAGGGGAAGCCATGCGCAGCCTGCACGGACGCGGGAGCCTCTCCCGCTTCACGATGATCGCCATCGCAACTGTCACCCTCGCTGCCTGCGCAGGCAGTGCATCGTCGCCGCTCGCGGCGGTCGGGAACGGCGAGCCGCAGGGCGCGACGGGCGGCGAGGGCAACCTCGCGCCCGCCCCGGCTGCCTCGGCTGCGCCGAGCGCAGGGGCTCCCGTCGGCAACGACTCGCAACCCGGCGGCCAGGCTCCCATCGACACCGGCCTCAAGGTTGTCTACACGGGATCGCTCCAGCTCGTCGTCACGGACGTCGCCCAGGCGGCGGCCAAGGCCAAGGCGGCCGTGACGGCGGTCGGCGGCTTTGTCGGCGCCTCTCAGGAGTCCAACAACGCCGACAAGCCCACCGCCACAATCACGTACCGGATCCCCGCGGCCAAGTGGGACGACACCGTGACCACCATCCGCAGCGTCGCGAGCAAGGTCGTCGCCGAGCAGACGCAGGCGACCGAGATCGGCGGCCAGATCGTCGACCTCGAGGCGCGGATCGCCAACCTGCGCGCGTCCGAGGCGGCCCTCCAGAAGATCGCCGAGGGCGCGGCCAACGTGTCGGACCTGCTCCAGGTCCAGCAGCAGCTGACCGACGTCCGGGGCCAGATCGAGGAGCTCGACGCCCAGCGCGCCCGCCTGGTGAACCAGGTCCAGTACGGGACGCTCGTCACGACGTTCGGGCTCGAGGTGGCGCAGGTCAAGGAGGCCGCCAAGGGCTGGGATCCGGCGACCGACGTCGACGGCGCGACCGCCACAATGATCAGCGTGGGCCAGAGGATCGTCAGCGGCGCGATCTGGTTCGTGATCGTGTGGCTGCCCTTCCTCGCCGTCGGGCTGATCGCGCTGTTCGCCGTGTGGAAGATTGGCCGTCGGTTCGCCCGGATGCCGAACCTGCCCGGCGGGGGCGGCGGGCCGATCCCCGGCTGGACAGGCACGGACACCCCGCCCCAGCCCTGAGGTCCGCTGCACCAGAATCGCGGAGCGGCCGGGACGAGCGCGATGCGCCCCGGCCGTTCCGTATCAGGGGATGAGCGTCGACGAAGCGCCGAGCTCAGGGCCTGACGGAACCCGCCTGCCACGCCGCGATGGCGTCGCGCGCCCGCTGCCGGTCAATGTTCCATGACGGCCACCGTGGTTGCGAGCCCTCGCTGCGGCCGCCCGATTTCCTGAACACGCCTGAGCAGAGTGCTCGGCGACCCTGGTGTCCGTACCACCCGCCCACCTGGTCGCGAGCGCGGGGCCCAACACGGCTGGGCGGGTGGCCAGGTGAGCCGGCATCGTGCCCGTTCAGCCAGCCTCGTACTGGACGTAATTGGGTCGCCACATCGCCGCGCTGACGGCCGCCGGGATGGCCTCGGGCGCGAAGCGCCGCCCCACGCCGAGGCTGCCGAGGTGCGCGACCACGACGATCGCGAGCTCGCGCGCCACGTGGCGCAGGTCGGCGATGGGCGGGAAGAGCTCGCCACGGGCGAGCGCCTCCGGGGTGGCGAGGTCTGCGAGCCGCCGGGCGGCCACGAGGAACGCCGACTCGGGCAGGATCCGCGCCTCGGACACGATGGCCGCAAGGCCGATGCCCGGGAACACGTAGGCGTTGTTGGCCTGCGGGATGCGGATCGAGCGGCCGCCGAACTCGACCGGCGGGAACGGGCTCCCGGTTGCGACGACGGCACATCCGTTCGTCCAGGCCATGATGTCCGCAGGGCGGGCCTCTGTCGCGGCCGTGGGGTTCGACATGGGGAGGATGACGGGCCGCTCGGTCGCCTCGGCCATGGCCCGGATGACGGCCTCGGTGAAGGTGCCCCCGTGGCCGGTCGTCCCGAGCAGGATGTCAGGGCGGAAGGCCGTGACCACCTCGAGCAGGTCGTGGGGGCCGTCCGGGTCCAGACCCAGGCCCGCCACGGCATCGCGGGGCAGGGCGGCGTCAAGCTTGTCCTCGTCGAGGCCGGGGCGGCCCTGAACGAGCAGGCCATGCGAATCGAGGACCGCCAGGCGGTCCCGGGCCTCCTCGCGCGTCAGGCCCTCCTCGACCATCGCCAGGCGCACGAGGCGCGCGATGCCCGTGCCCGCCGCGCCGGCGCCGGCCAGCACGATCCGCGCCTCGGCCAGCGTCTTGCCCCCGCCGCGCAGGGCCGAGAGCATCGCGGCCACCGAGATGGCCGCCGTGCCCTGGATGTCGTCGTTGAAGGAGCAGACCCACTGGCGGTAGCGCTCGAGGAGCCGGATGGCGTTGTGCTGCTTGAAGTCCTCCCACTGGAGGACGGCCCGCGGGTGGACCTCGCGCACACCGGCGACGAACGCCTCGACCACCTCGTCGTAGGCCGCGCCGCGGAGGCGCGGGTGCCGCCAGCCCACGTACAGCGGGTCGCCCAGGAGCTCCGCCCGGTCGGTGCCGACGTCGAGCGATACCGGCAGCGTGTTGGCGGGGTGGAGCCCGGCCGCGGCGGAGTAGATGGCGAGCTTGCCGACCGGGATTCCCATGCCGCCAGCGCCCTGGTCGCCCAGGCCCAGGATCCGCTCGTTGTCGGTCACGACGATGAGCCGGATCTCGTCCCGGGCGGCGTTGCGCAGGATCTCCGGCATGCGGTCGATGTCGTCGGGCGTGATCCACACCCCGCGCGGGCGCCGGAAGTGGTGGCTGAACTCCTGGCACGCCCGTCCCACGGTGGGCGTGTAAACGATGGGCAGGAGCTCCTCGAGGTGGTCGAGCAGGACGCGGTGGAACAGGGTCTCGTTGCGGTCCTGGAGCGCCGCCAGCCCGATGTACCGCTCGAGGTCGTCGCCCTTGCGCCGGACGTGCTCCAGCTCCAGCTTGACCTGCGTCTCGATGTCCACGACCCGCGGCGGCAGCAGGCCGCGCAGGCCCAGCGCGTCGCGCTCGGCCTCGGTGAAGGCCGCGTCCTTGTTGAGCACGCGGTCCGCGAGCAGGGTCAGCCCGCGCTCTGCGACCGGGATCGATCCGGCTCCTGTCCGGAGCGAATCGAAGGCGCGACGCGACGTGCGCGCGCCAGGCGGCGCACTCGGCGGGTTGAGGGTCATCGAGGCAGCTCCGGTCTTGGGCGTGGACATGCCGCCGTCCCCGAGGTCAGCGGGGGCGGCGGCGAGGGCAATTCGTCGCACTGGGGGCCGGGCATCAACGGGCGACGACGACCGTTGCGCGGGCATTGGCGGCGACGTGCTCCGAAACGCTTCCCTGGAGGGCGCGGGCGACGGTCCCCAGACCACGCGACCCGAGGACGATCGTGTCGAAGTCGCGCTCCTCGGCGATGCGCTCGATGGTCTTGGCGGGGTCGCCGCCGGGCTCGATGAGCGTCGCCTCGATGCCCGCCTCGTGGAGCTGCTTGCGCGCCTCGAGCAGCTCCTCCGCGTGCACGGTACGGTCGTCCCACGGGTCGATCGGCGTGCGGCCGGGGTGCACCGGCACGACGCTGATCACGCCGACCTCGGCGTCGAACAGCTTCGCGAGCTCGATGGTCTGCAGCAGCGCCTTCTGCGCCGGCTCCCCTCCGTCGTAGGCGAGGAGGATCTTCTTCATACGAGGGCTCCTTTCGGGCGGCGAGGTCGCACCCAGCGCGGCCGTCTCGCGGCCCGTGTCTGCCAGCACCACCAGCATGGCAAACGCGCTTGGCGACGGCCAGCGGCTGCGAGCCACGGCCCGGGGGGCCATAGGACCCGATAAGGACATGGCACGATGAGGGGCATGACAGGCCAGGAAACCCGATATGACAGCATTGCGGAGGGCTATGCGACCTACTGGTCGCCGGTCCACCGCCCGGCCACCCTGCGGCTGCTCGACGAAGTGGCCAACATCGCGGACGCCGGCCAGTGCCGGATCGTGGACGTGGGCTGCGGGACAGGCGCCATGGCCGTGGCAGCTGCGGCGCGCTGGCCGAGCGCCCAGCTGGAGGCGACCGACCTCTCGGCGGGCATGTTGGCCCTGGCGGCCCGGACGGTCGCCGAGGCGGGGCCAGCGGGCGGGCGGGTGCGCCTGACGAAGGCGCCCGCCGACCGGCTGCCGTTCCCCGACCGGTCGTTCGACGTGGCGCTGTCGGCCTTCGTGCTCCAGCTGGTACCGTCGAGGCCCCGGGCGCTCCGCGAGATGCGGAGGGTGCTCCGGCGGGGCGGGCGGCTGGCGTATGTGAGCTGGCTGGCCGGCGAGCTGCCGTTCGCGGCGGACGCCGCGTGGGAGGCTGCGCTCGACGCGGCCGGGGTGGAGCGCGAGCCAGGCGGCGGCCATGACGAGCTCGCCTCGCCCGAGGCGGCGGCGAATCAGCTGCGCGCCGCCGGGCTGTCGGACGTGACGGCGCGCGCCGACAGGCTCGTGCACCAGTTCACGCCCGAGGCCTACGCCGCGTTCGTCACGCGCTTCGACGATGGCGACCTGATGCTGGGCCTCGAGCCCCGCGTCCGCGAAGCCGTCACCGCCGATCTGCTCGAGCGACTTGGGCGCCTCACGCCCGCAGACCTGCGCCTCGACCTCCCGATCGTTTACGCGAGCGGCGTCCGGCGGTCCTGACACCCGCAGGGTGCCCCGAGACACCGGGTGCCGCGTTCCGGGCGTCTCGCTCGTCAGCCGTGGATCGAACCCGCCTCAGGCATCGCCGGCGGGCGGCTCCTCAGCCTCGGCGGGGGCCTCGGCGGGTGCCTCGGCACCAGCCGGCGCCTCCTCGACGCGCGGCGCGAGCACGCGGGCGATCAGCTCGGTCGGCTCGGCGTGGATCGTGACGCCGGGCGGCACCACCAGGTCGCCGACGGTGATCACCTTGTCGAAATCGGTCAGCGAGCTCAGGTCGTAGTGGATCGACTCGGGCAGCGCCTCCGGGAGCGCCCGGACCTTCACGGACGACACGGGGTGCACGAGGGTCCCACCGTTCTCGGCCGCGGGCGCGACACCCTGCGGGACGAGCGGCACCTCGGCGGTGAGCTCTTCGGTCATCTGCACCGCGAACAGGTCCACGTGCACCGGCTCGTGCGTCACCTTGTGGATCTGGACGCCGTGGACCAGGACCGCGCGCGAAGCGCTGCCGTCCACGGTGAGGTCCACGAGCGTGGTCGCGCCCGCGTGCCGGCGGAGACGGGCGAGCTCATGCGCGTCCACGGAGAGGGACTGGCTGTCGATCCCGTGGCCGAAGAGCACAGCGGGGAGCCGACCCTCGCGACGGAGCCGGGCGGCTGCGCTCTTGCCGGATTCGGCTCGGGATGTCGCCTCGAGGCGGGGTCGGTCGGACACAGTCTGGTCCTCCTCGCTGGCGAGCCCGACAGCATCGGGACCGCGGTATGCCGGGGAGACGGACGCGCCCGTCAATCCCCCTTGTGACCGAGCCTAGCACCCACGGTCCACCCGTGCCCGTCAGCACGCCGATCGGGGCACTTTGGACGTGCGACGGGCGAGTCTTGACGTGCGACGGGCGGGTTGGCCGGTGTAGCATCCCGGCCGTGGCCTCCACAGTCCTGATCGTCGAAGACGAGTTCGCCGTTGCGCGAGGGATCCAGTACGCCCTCCAGCAGGAGGGGTACGAGGTCACCGTCGCCCGCTCCGGGGAGGAGGGCTTGGACTTCGCCAGCAATCAGGCGCCGGACCTCATCCTGCTCGACGTCCGCCTCCCCGGGATGGACGGCTTCGAGGTGCTGCGCCGCCTGCGGGCTGGCGGATCGAAGGCGCCGGTGCTGTTCCTGACCGCGCGCGGTGACGAGTTCGACAAGGTCGTGGGCCTGGAGCTCGGCGCCGACGACTACGTGACCAAGCCATTCGCGCTGCGCGAGCTGATGAGCAGGATCAGGGCACTCCTTCGCCGCGCGTACGGCGACCTCGCCAACGCCTCGGGCGGCCGCGTCATCCGCCACGACGACCTCGTCATCGACCTCGAGCGGCGGCGCGTCCAGCGCGGCAATCGGCGGATCGCGCTCACCGCCACGGAGTTCGAGATCCTGCGCCACCTCGCAAGCCGCCCGGGCCGGGTGTTCAGCCGCCGCGAGCTGCTGGAGCTGCTGCGCGACTACGAGGCGCTCGACCAGGACGAGAAGACGATCAACGTCCACGTGAGCCACCTGCGCGAGAAGATCGAGGACGACCCGTCGCTGCCCAGGTTCGTGCTCACCGTCCGGGGCGCCGGGTATCAGTTCGCCGAGCACTGACGTGGCGGGGCACCGCTCGTCCGGCGGTTCGCAGACACCCCACACTGACGCAGGCTCGGGCAACGGCGCCTCCGAAGGCGGCCCGCCGGGCCCGGGGGGGGCCGCCGCTGGCCCGCCCGCTGCAACGGAGACCCGACGTTGGGAGGTGCGGACGCCGAGGCCGTCGGTCCCCCACTCGTTCCAGAGCCGCCTGACCATCGCGTTCGTCGCCGTCGTGGTCGTCACGCTCGGCCTGACGACGCCGGTGATCATCAACCGGCTCGACGACTTCTTCCGCCAGCAGGAGGAGCAGTCGCTCCGCGTCCACGCCATGGCGACGGCCACGGTGCTCGCCCAGTTCATCGCCGCGGACGTCGGGTCCGAGCCCGTCGTGGCCAACGTGGACGGGACCGCGGTCCTCAACCCCAAGGTCGCGAGGCTGATGCAGGGGCACCTCCTTTCGATCATCTCGGGCGAGGTCGCCCAGGCTGACATGCTCGTGGTGTTCGGCATGGCGCACCAGGAGACCGACGGCAAGTGGGAGACTGATCCTGAGCCCACCCTCTCCTACCCCGTCAAGTGGAGTGGCACGCTGACCCGCGGGCAGGCGCCGGACCCGGCCATCACGCCGGCGAAGTCGTCGGTTGCGCAGTCCCATCCGATCCAGCCCTGGGGCATCGAGGTGACGCTGTCGAACCCGAACACCAGTCGGGCCTCGACGCTGGGCGCGATCACCGGGCTGCTGCTGGTCATGGCGCTGGTCGCAGTGTTCGTCGCCATCCTCGTGGCGTCCTTCGTCGCCCACCGCTTCGCCTCGCCGGTGGTCCGGCTGACCGAGGCGTCGCGCCGGGTCGCCGAGGGGGACCTCTCCGCCCGCGCGGTCATGGAGGCTGAGTCGGGCTCCGAGGAGCTCCAGGCCCTGACCGAGCAGTTCAACACCATGGCGACACGGCTCCAGGAGTCCGTCGAGATCATCCGGCGGGACCGCGACCGCAGCCGCGACTTCCTGGCCGACGTGTCGCACGAGCTGCGCACGCCCATCGCGGCGATGCACACGTTCATCGAGCTGCTGCAGGGGCCGGCCGGCAGGGACGACGCGGCCCGCTCGGAGTTCCTCGAGTCGTCCGCCTCCCAGCTCGACCGGCTCGACTGGCTGGCCCAGAACCTGCTCGACCTCTCGAAGCTCGACTCGGGCCTCGTGCTGCTGGACCTCCGGCCGGACGACGTGCGGGGCACGATCGAGTCCGCGGTGGATCAGCATCAGACGACGGCCGACCGCAAGGGGATCGTTCTCACCGCGACGCTCCCCGACCGGCCAGTGCGGATCAGCCACGACGGCCCGCGGCTCGGGCAGGTGGTGGGCAACTTGGTGGGCAACGCGCTCAAGTTCACGGGGCGCGGCGGCGAGGTCCACGTGGGACTCACCAGCACGCCCGAAGGCGGCGCCCGGATCGAGGTGAGCGACACGGGCGTCGGGATCCACCCCGACGAGCTGCCGCACATCTTCGAGCGCTTCTACCGCGGCGCGCAGGCGAACGAGGCGCGCGGGACGGGGTCGGGGCTCGGCCTCTCGATCGTGAAGTCGATCGTGGACATGCACTGCGGAACGATCGAGGTGGAGAGCCGCGTCGGGCACGGGTCGCGGTTCGTGGTGACGCTGCCGCGGGATCCCGACGCGCCGACCGAGCGGCCCGGGTCGCCCACAGCGGATTCTCGCCGGAAGATGGATGATTCTTCACCGGGTGCACCACGCGCCTGAACTCGCCTCCGCCACTCTATGAGCGGCACCCCACGAACCACGACGGCGCGACACCCGGAAGGCAGCGCCGGAACCAGGACGGAAGACCATCGCGCGATGACCCAGGACCCCGGCCACCGGCCTCCGTCCACACCGGACGGGGGCTCCCATCCGCTTGACGACACGCATCAGGTCGAGGTGCCGCGTTTCGCACCCGCCCCCGAGCCGCGCCCCGACACCCGCTGGGCGTGGGCCGGCGCGGAGCCGCGACCCGCGGGTTCCGGCTGGGGCCAGAGCTGGCAGCCGCCCGAGAGCACGCAGCAAGGGGCCCCCGCCAGGGGCGCGCCCGGTACGGGCTCGTTTACGCCGGCCTCATTCTCCGCCCCGGCGCCCGCGGCGGCGACCGCACCCGCGGCGGCGACCGCACCCGCCGGCCCCGCGTCGAGCCGGCCCGAGCGCCAGAGCGCTGCCGCCTGGGGCGCGCCCGCCTCCTCCGCGACGGCGTCCTGGGGCGTCGTCGGCGCCGGCGAGGAGCCGGTCGGGGTGACTCGCTCCCGTGCGGCGCGGTCCGCCTTCGACCCTGCCCCCAGCGCCGCGCGTCGCCCGTCGGGCCCCGGCGTCGGCACCGTCGCGACCGTCGCCCTGCTCTCGGCCGTCCTCGCGTCATCGGGGACGGTCCTCGCCCTTGACCTCTCGGGGGCGTTCAACCAGCCGTCGGCCGCTCCCGCCGCCGCGAATGTGGCCGCACGCAGCCAGACACCGACCCAGACGACCGCAGGCCTGGATGACGGCTCAGCGGCCGTCATCACGTCGTCGGCGAGGGTCAGCCCCTCGGTCGTCAAGATCACCACCAAGCCCACATCGAGCGACCCGTTCAGCGGCAGCCAGACCGAGGGCATCGGCTCCGGGATCATCTACGACAGCAACGGCTGGATCCTCACCAACCACCACGTGGTCACGGGCGCGGACACGCTGACCGTGGAGCTGAAGGACGGCCGGACGTTCTCCGGGACGCTGTACGGCGTGGACACCCTCACCGACCTCGCGATCGTCAAGGTTGACGCGAAGGGCCTGCCCGCGGCCAGCCTCGGCAGCTCCGATGGGCTCAAGGTGGGCCAGCTCGTCGTCGCCGTCGGCAGCCCGCTCGGCACCTACTCGTTCTCGGTGACCAGTGGCATCGTCTCGGGCAAGGGGCGACGGATCATCACGAGCGACGGGACCACCATCAGCAACCTCATCCAGACGGACGCCGCGATCAACCCGGGCAACTCCGGGGGGCCGCTGGCTGACGCCGACGGCAACGTGGTGGGCATCAACACCGCCATCGCCGACGGGTCCAACGGGATCGGGTTCGCGATCCCGATCGACATCGCCAAGCCGATCATGCAGCAGGCCGTGAAGGGCGAGAAGCTCGTACGTCCGTGGATTGGCGTCTACTTCGAGGCGATTGACCAGAAGGTCAAGCAGGACGAGAAGCTGTCCGTGGACAACGGCGCGCTGGTGATCAACCACGACACCGGGGGCGGCTCGGCGATCCTGCCCAACAGCCCGGCAGCGGCGGCGGGGCTCAAGGACCTCGACATCATCACGGCCATCAACGGCATCGCCATCGACCAGGAGCACCCGCTCAACCTGCTCCTCGTCCAGTTCGCCCCCAACGACGTGGTGCAGCTCACGGTCATCCGCGGCGGGCAGACCCTCACGATCCCGCTGACGCTCGGAGTCCGCCCGGACAGCGTGCCGTAGGCCCGCTCGCCACGCCGAGGGGCCGGCTTGTCAGCCCGGGATGCCGGCGCGTCGCCGCGAGGCGAGGAGGCGGCCCGTCACGCCGAGCGATGGCGGCGCCGGATCTCGACGCCCACGCTGCGGAACGTCCCGCCCAGCTGCACCTTGGGCTTGCGGATGCGCACGGTGACCGAGTCGATGGCGCGGAAGCCGGTCAGCAGCTCTTCGGCGATGGCCTCGGCGAGGGCCTCGATGAGGTTGAACCGCGTTGATTCCACGATCTGGCGGCAGACGTCCAACACGCGCCCGTAGTCCACGGTGAGCGCGAGGTCGTCGGACATGCCCGCAGGCTGGAGGTTGAGCGCCAGCTCCACGTCCACCTCGAACGGCTGCGGTGTTACCTGCTCCTCGGGGTAGACGCCGTGCGTGCCCTCGAAGACCATCCCCTCGATCAGGATCCGATCGCTCATCTGGGCGATTCCGCCCAGCTGTCCGGCCGCCAGTCGCGGACGACGGCATCGGCGATGCGGGCAGCGCGCACGTTCTCCCGCACGTCGTGGACGCGAATGATGTCGGCGGCGCCGGCCGCGATGCCAAGGACGGCTGTCGCGGCGGTGGCCTCGACCCGCTGGTCCGGGGGCAGGTCCAGCACCTTGCCCAGGGTGGACTTGCGCGATGTGCCCAGCAGGATGGGCCGGCCCAGCACGCGCAGCGAGCCGAGGCCTGCCAGGAGGGCGAGGTTGTGGTCGGGCGTCTTGCCAAAGCCGAAGCCCGGGTCCACGATCACCCGGTCCCACGGCACGCCCGCGTCCAGCGCCCGCTCGATCGCCCGCCACAGGTCGGTCACCACTTCCGCCAGGAGGTCCCGATAGCGCGGCTCGCTGCGGTTGTGCATCAGAACGATCGGAACGCCCAGCTCGGCGGCCGCGCCGACCATCGCCGGCTCGTCGGCCACGCCCCAGACGTCGTTGAGCAGGTGCGCGCCCGCGGCCACCGCCGCGGCCGCAACGCCGGGGCTGGTGGTGTCGATCGAGATCGGCGTGCCGGGCAGGGCCGCCGCGACCGCGCGGATGACCGGGATGACTCGGGCGGTCTCCTCCTCGGGGCGCAGCGGCGTGTGGCCGGGACGCGATGAGGCCCCGCCGATGTCGAGGATGTCGGCGCCATCCTCGACCATCTGGCGCGCCCGGCCCACGGCCGCCTCGACGGGGTCGGGGACGGGATCGCCAGGCGCCGCCAGCAGGCCGTCGCCCGAGAACGAATCCGGCGTCACGTTGAGGATGCCCATGACGTACGTGCGCTGGCCCCAGGCGAACGTGCGGGGGCCGATGACGAGCGGGGCGGGGGCGCCGGGCAGGCCGGGCGACGCGTCGGGCGGGAGCGCGAACGAGGGCGTGGCCGCGCCGCCGCCCAGGTCGGGACGCGCCTCGACGACGCTCCGCCCCAAGGGAAGGTCGCGGTCGGCGGGTCCGGGCGGGCGGCGGGACGGCTGAGGGCCGCGGTCGTGGGTCATGCCGCCACCGGGTCCCTGAGCAGGGGGTCGTCCACGAGCCGCGACCGCACGACCCCGACGAGGTGCAGCGAGCCCGCCACCACCACCGGCCCGTCACCCAGCGCCAGCACGTCGTCCAGTGCCGCCTCCGGGCTGGGCGCCGTGCGCACGGCCAGCCCGGGGACCCCGGCGCGCGACCAGGCCGCGGCGAGTGCATCGGGCGCGAGGGCTCGCGGAAGGGCGGGGGCGGTGCAGACAACCGTCGCTCCTCGCACGGCCTCCGACCGGGCGATCTCGGCGATCGTCCCGGCCACGTCCTTGTCGGCCATCGCGGCCCACACCAGCGCCAGCGGCGTCGGCGGTGTCGCGGTCCCGCCGGCCAGCAGCGGCCGCAGGTCGTCCAGCGCAACAGCGAGTGCGGCCGCCCCGGCGGGGTTGTGCGCCCCATCGAGCAGCACCTCGCGGGTCCCGGCGCCGCGCGGGTTCGGCATGTCGAGCAACTCGAGGCGCCCCGGCCAACGGGCCTCGCGATACCCGCGACGGCGGGCGCCGTCGGGGACCGTCGCGATCCCCGCCACGCCGAGCGCGTCGAGCAGCGCGTCAGCCACCGAGGCGTTCGCCGCCTGGTGCCGGCCACGCAGCCCAATCTCCGCGGCGCCGAGGCGCGGCAGGTCCACGGTCAGCGTGTCGCGCGTCCAGCCGAGCACCGGCGCCGGCGGGGCAACCGTCACAGGCACGCCGAGCCGGCCGCAGCGGCGCCGGAGGATCGTCAGCGCCTCGCCTTCGGCTCCCGTCACCGCGACGTCGCCGCGCTTGACAATCTGCGCCTTCTCGCGGGCGATGGCGCCGATCGTCGGCCCGAGGTACTCGGTGTGGTCGAGCGCCACGTTCGTCAGCGCGGCCACGCCGCCGTCCCAAGCGTTCGTCGCATCGAGCCGGCCGCCCAGGCCCACCTCGACGAGCGCGAGGTCGAGCCGGCTCGTCGCGAAGTGGCGGAACATCGCCGCCGTCAGGAGTTCGAACTCGGTGGCCCGGCCGAGGCCCCGCGTCGCGTCGTCGGCGACCGCTATAACGGCCGTCACCAGCTGTGCGAAGTCGTCTGCGGGGATCGGCCGGCCGTCCACCACGATCCGCTCGCGGTA
The DNA here is from genome assembly GCA_021802825.1 of Chloroflexota bacterium. Lineage (GTDB taxonomy): Bacteria > Chloroflexota > Limnocylindria > Limnocylindrales > CSP1-4 > CAIXZV01. Next base: position 60,178 of record JAJZRG010000002.1, on the reverse strand, counting down.
CGTCACCAAGTGCGGCTTGGGCGTCTCGCCGACGCGATACCCGGCGGCGCGCAAGGCAGAGCCCGCGAGCGCGATGACGCTGCCCTTCCCATTCGTGCCGGCCACCAGCGCGCCGCGCACGCTCGCCTGCGGGTCGCCCATGGCGCTCAGCAGCGCGCGGACTCGGCCCAGGCCCAACCGGATGCCGAAGCGGCCTCGTGCCTCGAGGGCGGCGAGGGCCTCCCCGTACGTAAGGTCGTCACTGCCCATTCCCCGGCCTGCTCGTCCTGTGCTCACTCCCGGGTCAGCTCGTCCTCGTAGAAGACGCACTGGTTGAACCTGGGCGTGAGACACACGTCGTTGACGTAGCCCTCGTCGAGGTGGACGCCGCCTCGCAGCTGGCAGCGCGACACGTTGGCCGGCTGCCGCAGCAGGCCCTTGAGCAGGTGGGGGGCCTGGATCGGGATGGCCCCCCGCGAGCCGGTCATGAAGAAGTGCGGGCAGACGTTCCGGCGGAGGCTCGGCAGCCCGAAGCCGGTCCGAGTTGGCGACAACGATGCCCTCATTCCGGGCGGCGGCACCAGGGCTGCGGCCATGGTGGGCCTTGGGGGCGGTCCGGCCGGCCGGCCCATCGGGAGCCGGGCGGCGGCGCGCGGCGGGAGGGGCGGGAATGGGCGACGGGAGAACGGCGCCGGTCCCGGCGCTGGCGGGACGGAGCTCGCCCCCTCGGAAGGGGTCGCGGACGCGATCGAAGGACGCATGTGCGCACGGGCGATTGGCCCGTGGCTCCACGCGCCACGATCGCTTGGGGCCGGCCGCGTCGGCCGCCGGTCACGTGACTCCAACCCTGTCCCTCATCCCTTGCGCGGGCTCGACCTCCCCCGTGCTCTGCGCAGTTCGCAGCGTACCACCGCGGGTTGCGCAGGCGGCAGGCCCACCCGCGCCGCGATCTGGGTGACCCGCTTCGTGCGACAATCGACGCGATGGAAGCCCGGCGTGGGGGCCGGCCCTCGCAGGTCCGCCCCCGACCCTCGTCCCCCGGTCCGACGCGCGGCCGCCTGCGTCCCGGGACGCCATCACCCAGCCGCCTCTCGCGACATCACGACCTCAAGCGCCGCGGCGGGCTGCCGCTCCCGGTCAAGCTGACGATGGCCGGCGGCATCCTGGTCCTCGGGTGGCTGTGCCTGATGATCGGCCTCGGCGTCATCGGGCCAGCGGTCTCGTCACTCGTCGGAAGCTTCGGCCAGATGGTCGGCTCGATGATCCACATCACGGGCTCGCCCAGCCCCGGTGCCAGTGGCGTGGCGAGCGATGCGCCGGTGATCGACCCGCCCGACCAGCCCACCACCAACGTCGCGAGCGCGGACCTCACGGTGCGCCTCCCAACCGCGATCGTCGGCTTGAGCGGCTACTCGTGCCGGCTGTATGTCACACTCCCCAACGCCCAGCCGGCGCTCGTCGCCGAGGCGCCGGTGAAGGGAACCTCGACGCTCGTGTTTCCGTCGCTGACCCTGGCCAAGGGCCTCAACACGTTCACCGCCACCATCTCGGCGCCGGGAGGCATCGAGAGCGCCGCGTCGCAGCCGGTGACGATCACGCTCGATGTGACCAGACCCAAGATCACGATCACCTCGCCCAAGGACGGCGCCTCGGTCGCTGGGACGTCCGTCACGGTCAAGGGGAAGACGCAGCCCGCGAGCGAGGTCCAGATCAAGGACGACGCGAACAACGCCACGGCCACGGCCACCGCCGACGACACGGGCCTGTTCTCGATCCCCATCACGATCGCCTCGGGCCCGAACGGCCTGACCGTCACGGTCACCGATCCGGCCGGCAACGGGAACACAGCCCAGATCACCGTGACGCGCGGGTCCGGCAAGCTGGGGGTGAGGCTCTCGAGCACGGTCTACACCTTCGACCGCAAGCGGCTTCCCACCAGCGTGACCTTCACGGCGGTGGTGATCGGCGCCGATGGGCGGCCCGTGTCCGGCGCAACCGCGCTGTTCACGGTGACCGTGCCTCAGGTCCAGCCGTTCGTCTCCGCGCTGATCCCGACCAACGCAAGCGGCAGGGCGACGTACACGGTGGCGATCCCGAAGGGGACGATGACCGGCCTCGGGGTCGCTGACGTGCTCATCACGATGCCCAATGGGACCCAGACCACGACGGACCACGTGGCGCTCCAGGTCCAGTAGCCGGGAAGCCCGAGGCAGGTCGCTCCGCCGCCGGCCGTCCTCGTTGTTGCGCACGGCGCGAAGCCGACCGAGTCGAACCGGCGTTCGACCCTTGCGGAAATGCCATCGACAGCCGCCGTCGGCGCAGCTACGATCTGCGTATGCCGCTCTGGCGTTGCCCGCACTGCGCCACTCCGCAGCCGGAGAGCTCGCGCTGCTGGCTCTGCCGACGGTCCACCACCACCTGCTGCGCCTGCCGGCACTACCAGCGCGGCGTGGCGGGGGGTCTGGGGCTGTGCGGGAAGAGCTCGCAACGCTTGGCGCTGCGGGGGACGGAGGTGCGCCCGTGCTGGGAGGCCATGGCTGCGACGGGCGGCGCGCCGTCAGTGCGCGACTCAGGCGCCGCCACGACTCGCGGCCGCGCCGACCCGGAGGAACGGCCGCGACGAACGTTCGTTCCCGTTGACGAGCTTCGGGCCGGGCCTGGCCCTGTCTCGGGGTCGGCCACGAGCGTGCCCCCGGGCGGCGCGTCGACACCGGCCCGCTGGTCCCTCTGGGGCGACCACGAAGCCTGAGCCACCAGGTCCCAGGCCCACGACCCGGCCTAACTGCGGGCGGTGCGGACGGTGTCCGCCACCGTGACGACGCCGGCCTCGGTGTCCGATGCGGTCGCTGTGGCCCTCATCCGTCGGCCGATCGCGCGCTATGACGCCTGCGGAGCGGAGGCCGACGGGGCCGGCGTTGGTACTGGTGTGGGCGTCGGCGTGGGGACTGGAGCGGGCGTGGGAGCGGGCGTGGGAGCGGGCGTGGGGACCGGTGTCGGCGTGGGCGTCGGCGTCGGCGTGGGGGTCGGTGTGGGCGTGGGGACGGGCGTGGGCGTGGGGGTTGGCTCCGGGCCCTTGGAGATCGTGTAGTCGACCGCGAAGCCGGGCGCCACCTGCACGCCCGGGCCCGGATCCTGCGAGATGATCGAGCCGGCGGGCACCGTCGGGTCGTACGCGTCGGTGCCACTGCCCAGCTTCAGGCCTGCAGTCGCGAGCGTATTGGCCGCGTCGCCGAGCGTGAGGTTGCGCAGGTCGGGCACCGGCACGGCGGACGGGCCGACGGCGACGGTCAGGTTGACCTTCGTGCCCGCGGCCACGCTCTGCCCCGCGGGGGGGTCCTGCGAGAGGACGGTGTCGACCGCGGCGCTCGAGGAGGGCTGGGTGGCGCTGCGCACGGTTGCGAGCCCGGCTGCCGCTGCCTTCGCTGACGCGTCGGCGTACAGCATGTTGACGAAGTTGGGGACGACAACTACGGCGCCCGAGGCGCTGGCGCTGGGCGCGGATGTCGAGGCGACGTTGCCCCCGGAGATCATGCGGAACATCAGGAAGGCGACCAGGATGAGGATGCCGAGCCCCAGCAGGCCCGCGATCCATGCCCACGGCCCGCTCCCCTGTTCGTCGGGCTCGTCGTAGTAGGCGGGCACCGTGGTCGGGGCGGTTGGGGCCGGCCCGGACCCCGGAGGCGGTGGCGGCGTGCTGCGCATGGAGACGGGCGCGGGCGAGGTGGAGCGCGCGTATGCATCGGGCGGGTAGTTCACGGCGGGCCGGGCCGCCGCGGTCGCCATCATCGCCGCGCCCCCTGCGGCGGCACCTGTCGCGGCGCTGGCACCGCCGTCGGCAAGGAACCCGTCGAGCGCGCCGGCCATCGACGCGGCGGACGAGTAGCGGTCAGCGGGATTGAGGGCCATCGCCCGCAGGACAATCGCGTCGAGAGCCAGCGGCACCGACGGCCGCAGGGCCGAGGGGCGCGGCGGGGTGGTGGTCAGGCGCGCCAGCGCGACGGCGGCGGCGCCGTCGCCCGAGAACGGCCGCTGCCCGGTGAGCATCTCGAACAGCACGATGCCGAGCGCGTAGATGTCCGACGCCCCGGTCGCCATCTCGCCGCGCGCCTGCTCGGGCGCGAAGTAGTGCACTGAGCCCATCGTGACGCCGGGCAGCGTCACCTGGGCGTCGTCGAGCGCTCGCGCGATCCCGAAGTCGGCCACCTTCACGCGCCCGTCGCGGCTGATCAGGATGTTCGACGGCTTCACGTCGCGGTGGACGATCCCGCGCCCGTGGGCAGCGTGGAGCGCCTTGGCCACGTCGGCAGCGATGCGCGCGGCCTGTCGCGGGGCCAGCGGCCCGTTCTCGCGCAGGATCGCCGCAAGGTCCTGGCCGTCGACCAGCTCCATGACGATGTACGGGTCGCGCTCGTCCTCGCCGAAGTCGAAGACGGCCACGATGTTCGGGTGGCTGAGCGATGCCGCGGCGCGAGCCTCGTCGCGGAACCGGGCGAGGAAGTCCGGGTCCTGGCCGAACTCCGGCCGCAGCAGCTTCACGGCCACGTCGCGCTCCAGCTGGGCGTCGCGGGCGCGGTAGATCGTGGCCATGCCGCCCTGGCCCAGGAGCTCCAGGAGGCGGTAGCGGCCGCCAAGGATGCTGCCGATCTCGGTCACGGGTGACGGTCTCCTGATGTGACCTGGGCCAGGGCGGGCCGGTCAGATGTCCAGCGAGCGGAGGAAGGAACGGAACTCAGCGCCAAACTCGGGACGCGCGAGTGCCAGCTCGACAGACGCCTGAAGCCAGCCCATCGTGGTGCCGGCGTCAAATCGGCGCCCCTCGAACGCGTAGCCGAAGACGCTCTGCTCGTCCATGAGGGCGTGGATCGCGTCCGTCAGCTGGATCTCGCCCCCGGCACCGCGCTGCGTCTGTTCCAGCTTGTCGAAGATCTTGGGGGTGAGCACATACCGCCCGATCACCGCGAGGTTGGACGGGGCGGTGCCGGGCGCGGGCTTCTCGACGAGCTCGGTCACCCGGTAGGTGCGGTCCCCCTCGGAGCCGCCGCCCACCTGCTCGCCGCCGATGACGCCGTATCGGCTGGTGTCCTCGTCGGAGACCTCCATGACCGCGACCACGGAGCCGTGGTGCTGGTGGTAGGCGTGGATCAGCTGGCCGATGCACGGCCGGTCGGCGACCACCACGTCGTCGGGCAGGATGACCGCGAATGGCTCGTGGCCGATCAGGTCCTTCGCCATCAGCACGGCATGCCCCAGGCCCAGCTGCTCCTTCTGGCGGATGTAGGCGATCTGGGCGAGGTCGCTGATGTGGCGCACCTGCCGAAGGTGCTCGATGTCACCCTTCTCCTCGAGCAGGTGCTCGAGTTCGTAGTTGAGGTCGAAGTGGTCTTCGATCGCGCGCTTCTGGCTGGAGGTGACGATGATCACCTGCTCGATGCCGGCGGCGACCGCCTCTTCGACGGCGTACTGGATGACCGGCTTGTCAACCAGTGGCAGCATCTCCTTGGGCTGCGCCTTGGTCGCCGGCAGGAAGCGGGTTCCCCAGCCGGCCGCGGGAAACACGGCTTTGCGGACGCGCATTCATCCTCCGGGCAATGGCGCTGGCGGGCCCAGTATACCCGTGACCCCGGGCGTCCCCGCCGCTCCCGCCCCGGCGGCAGCGGACGGACGGCGCCCGCCTCGCGGATCAGCGCGACCGTTCGACCTCATCGGCGAAGCGGGCCACCAGCCGGCTGAATGCCCGCGGCCGGTCGAGCGGGACGAGGTGCATCGCCCGCCGGACGACCGCGTGGCGCCCGGACCGGCACGAGGAGGCCAGCGCTGCGCCGCCGGGGCCGAACACCGGGTCCAGCGCGCCGTTCACCACCAGGACCGGGGTCCACAGCCAGGCCGCGCGGTCGAGGAACCGGGTCGCCACGAGCGCCCGCAGCGCCTGCGCTCCGCCGGCCGCCCAGAAGCCACCCTCGATGATGGGGTCCGCCACCCGGGCCGGGTAGCGCAGGCGGAAGTACCAGCGGTTGGCGACGGTGAGCGGGCGGAGCGGAACATGCTCGAGGACCCAGGCCAGCGCCAGGAACGGCAGCGCGCCCGGCCCGGTGGGCTCGGCAGAGCAGCCCGACAGCACGAGGCCCGCGACACGCTCGGGATGGCGGTGCGCCGTGTCGATCGCGACGTAGCCGCCCAGTGACAGGCCCACGAGGATCGCACGCCCGCTGGCCGCCTCGGCCTGGATCGCGGCCGCCACGAGGTCTGCGGCGGCCTCGAGCGCGAACGTCTGGTCGGCCAGGGCGCCATGGCCCGGCAGGTCCACCGCGATGCACCGGAAGCGGGGCGCCAGCAGCCGCATCTGCGCCGACCATTGGGCACGGCTCAGGCGGGTACCGTGGATGAAGACGATGGCCGGTGCATCCTCGGGACCGGCCGCCGTCCACGCCCGCCCTGTATGGCCGACGGTCCCTCGCGCAGCCGTGCTGCCCCCGACCGCCACCGGCGCCACGACTAGACCGCCTTGTGCTCGATCGCCCACAGCGCGGCTTGAGTCCGGCTCGCCAGGGCAAGCTTGCCCAGGATGTTCGACACGTGGGTCCGCGCGGTCCGCTCGGTGATGTCGAGGAGAGCCCCGATCTCGCGGTTCGAGTGCCCCTTGGCGACGAGCCGCAGAACCTCGCGCTCGCGCTCGGTGAGCGGCTCGTGGTCGGGCTGCGGGTTGCGCACGCGCCGAGCGAGCAGCCGCGCGACCTGGGGGTCGAGGTGCACCTCCCCGGCCTGGGCGCGCCGGATGGCAGTGGCCAGGTCATCGGCCTCGGCGTCCTTGAGCAGGTACCCGGTCGCGCCCGCCTCGAGGGCCGCGGTCACGCGGTCCTCCTCGATGAAGCTCGTCAGCGCCACGATCTCGACATCGGGATGGCGGGCCTTGATCTCGCCGATCGCGGCGATCCCGTCCATCGTCGGCATCACGATGTCCATCAGGACGACGTCGGGCCGGACCTCATCGACCAGCGCTACGGCGCGACGGCCGTCCTCGGCCTCGCCCACGACCTCGATGTCGTCGAGCAGGTCGAAGAAGCCCCGGAGGCCGCGTCGGACGACCGTGTGGTCATCGACGATCAGGACCTTGATGGGCTCGGCGGCGTCCTGCACCGACCTCTCGACCTCGTCACTGCTCATCGCGTATCGCCGTCGCTGCTCATCGGCAACAGGATACGCGCGACGGGCGGCGCGAGGGCCCGGGTGGGCTCGGCGGGGTGGGGCGGGCGCCGCCGGTCAGCGCAGGTCGGAGCTCGTCGGGCCGGCCGACGGGCTCGCGGCCCGGGACCCAGGGGCGGCCGATCCGAGGAGCGCCTCGCCTGCGGCGGCGCTCGCAACGGCGTCCCGGCGCCGGGCACGCTCGCGGCCCGGGGTCCCGAAGCGGACCGACGTGAACGGGATGCGGACCTCACGGAAGACCTCGGTCGAGACGAGGAACCCCGCGAACAGGAGCACGATGCCGACCAGCTTGCCGAGCGCGAGGATGCCCGTCGAACCCGCAACGCTGAGGGAGTCGGTCACGAGCGGCACGAGCGCCCCGGCCGCGATGAGCAGCGTCGCGGGCACCCGCGAGTGGAGGCGGCCGGCGAGGAACTCGCGGACGGCGCCCGGCAGCGATGCCACCAGGTTCACCGCGATCGCGGGCACCGCGATCAGCAGATTGAACAGAAACTGGTCGCCGGGCTGCGTGGGATCGAGCGAATACGGCAGGACGCGGCGCTTGGGCATGAACACGTAAGCCGAGAAGACCGCGCCGAGCATCAGCGCCCCGCCGCCGGAGATGTTCATCACGGGCGCGATCAGGCGCAGGTAGGGCGGCATCGCGTCGCCGACGGGCTGCCCGGCGGCGTTGAGGAGGTACCCGGGGGCTGGCAGCGCCGGCATGGCGATGGTGACCGCGATCCCCGCAACCGACAGCACGACCACGAAGGCGGCCACGAGCCTTGCCCACCGGTCGCTCGCGAAGTACGACATCGCGAACACGGCGACGCTCGTCCCGAGCGTGCCCACCGCGTACACGAACGGCAGCGGGCCGGCGCCGGCGTTCTTGGGGCTGATGGCGCTCACGAGGGCGATGAAGCCCGCGAACAGCAGCAGGGCGCCGTAGGCGTAGCCGAAGCGGGTGCGGGCGAGCAGGAACGCGGTCCCGAGGCCAAGCCAGCCAGCGGTCAGGAGCCCGCCAGCGAGGTACCAGGTCCGGTACAGGGGCTCGCTCCAGCCGTTGGCGGCGGCCAGTGCCTCGGCGCCAGAGCCGAGCGTGTAGCACAGCGTCCCGACCGCCCATGCCAGCTGGAAGCCGTGGCGGCGTTCGCGCCACTGGTCCACCAGGAGGACCGTGAACACCGCGGCGAGGATCGCCGTCAGGCCCGGAACCGCCACGCTCACCGCTCTGCTCTCCGCTCGTCAGTTGGCTCGTGTCCGCTGGGCGAGCGTCCAGCGCCGGCCCCGGGTGCTTCGCTGCCCGGCTGCATCTTGCGCTCGCCGCGGAGGATCGTGCTGCCGGTTCCGGCTGGCCCGCCCGGATTCGGGGCCGATGCGGGTCGCCCAGGACCGCTCGCCGCCGCTGGCCTCATCGGCACCGGCGGGCGCGGTTCGTCGCTCGGCATGACGAGGCGGGGCTGGCCTCGGACTGGTCCGGACGTGCCCACCGGCTCCCCGCGCCCGAGGCCGGCGTTGGCACGGCGCCGCGACGCGGCCGCTTCACGCGCGACAACCTCGTGGCCGGAGACGAAGGCGAGCAGCAACCGGTCGAGCAGCGCGGTGGAGGCGTCGAACAGCTCGCCGACCCGAGCCGCGTCCACGCCCCGGCGCCGGGCGACCAGGCCCAGCTCGGAGATGAACGGGCGGCGCGCGGAGATGAACATCGCGACCGCATCGGCGAGGGGCACGCCGTACAGGCCCAGGCGCTCCCCGATGTGCCCCGCGAGGTCGATCGCCTCGCGCTCCGCGAGCGCCCGTGCCTGCCCCGTCTCGTCGAGATGGCGGACGAGCGCGTCCACCAGCTGGCGGCCCACCTCGCGGAAGGACTCGCGGTCTGCGGCCGGGACCCGGGTGCGCGGGTCGAGCCCGGCCCCGTGCTGCTCGCTGTACCGTCGGCGATAGGCTGCGGACAGGCGCTCGGCATTCGAGCCCAGCGAGGCGAGCCCGTTGTCAGGCCCGGTTCGCCGCGCCGCCATCAGGCGCTCGAGGGCCTTGCGCTCGAACCGGCGGTGCCCGCCGGGCGTGGTGAACGCCGGCACGCGCCCCTCGTCGGCCCAGCGCCGCAGCGTGTCGGGGTCAACGCCGAGGAGGCGGCTCGCCGCCCCGAGGGGGAGCCGATCGGGCTGGGGGCGCTCTGGGGGCGGCTGCCGATCAGTTGCCACGCTCTCTCCCGGTGGGACGCACGGTGCTCCGTCCGCAGCCACGATCAAATGTCGGCAAATCTGGGTACGCCGGAGGCATATGCGGCCGCGAGTGTAGCACTCGATTCGAGGGCCTGCGGGACGATGAGCGAGGCTCTGTCCGACCGCGTGCCCGGACGCTCAGGCCGGGACGAACTCGTGGTCGTCGCGGTGCACGCCGTCGCACAGCCCGAGGGACGGCGGGTTGGTTGGGAGCGCCACCGGGCGCATGATCTCGCGCACGGTGCCGCGGCGGCAGATCCGGTAACCGCGCTCCGCCATCCAGCGCCGGACGCACGCCGGGTCCGCGTGGAACTGGTGCGGCCCCGGGTTCACCGGCGCCGTCTCGGTCCACCCCGCGGGCACCTCGGGCGCCACAACGTCGAGCAGGCTCACGCGCCACGGCGTGCCGGGGATGACCTCGAGGCAGCCGTCGCAGCGGATCGCGATGTTGTCGCTGACGATCGTTCGGATCGTCACGCCCATGATCTCCATCGCCCCGCAGGATACCGCACGCCGCAGGCGCGGAACGGCACCGCGCGGGCGGTGACCTGGGCGGACGCTCTGGTACCCCCAACCGGATTCGAACCGGTGATCTCCGCCTTGAAAGGGCGGCGTCCTAGGCCTCTAGACGATGGGGGCACGCGACCCCGGAAGGGCCGGCCGAGTGTACCAAACGGCCATCCGCCGAGGCTCTAACTCGCCTTCGTGCCCGTCCAGATGAGGCTCATGATGACAGCTCCGGCGAGCAGGAGCATGGCGACCGCCGCCATCAGCCCGCCGGCCAGTGCCGTGAGGACGGCGGTCCCGTCGCGGCCCTCGCGGCCCGCGCTGATGACCTTGCCCAGCGACATGACGGCGACGATCGCGAGCACGATGCCGCACACGAAGAAGCCCGTCGCCATCATCGGGACTTGGTAGGCCTGGTTCGCGTCACGCACGAAGACCGACCAGGCCAGGAACCCGATCCCACCAGCCAGCGCGACGGCCAGGGTGACGCGCAGCGGCGTGAGGCGCAGCGGCCCGACGTGGGGTCCGCTGGCGCCGGGTTGGCCGCCGCCCTGGGCTCGGGGTCGCGGCGCGCGCGCAGTTGCGCGCTGGTTGCGGCTCATGCGCCGAGCGTAGCAGGGCTCGGTCGCGGCGGTGTGAACCTCGGGCAGGGCGGGGAGCCTGCCTCGGACGGCCTCGGCGCCGGCGCCTCAGTGGCCACCGGCCCCGGCCTCGTCCACGGGCGTGCCCTCCGGCGCCAGGCCCCCGCGCCAGCGATGATAGACGGCGACGTTCCACGACACCCGCGGCCGCTTCATCGCGGCGCCGAGGGCACGCCCCCGCTCCCCGAACGCCTCCTCGAGGAACGCCTGGCCGTCCCCGACCGACGGGAAGGTCCAGAAGCAGTGGAGGACGCGGATCTTGAACCCGCCGCCCCGGAGGAAGGGCCCGCCGCGATGGCTCCACTCACGGTACTGGGGGCCGGAATCCCCCACCAGCGAGGACACCTCGTCCCGGCCGTAGTCGTGGACCACGAGCAGCCGACCCTCGGGCCGGAGCACGCGGTCCGCCTCGGCCAGCTCTGCCTCGTTGACACCCTGAAAGCCGTCCCACAGCGCCACGACGGCGTCGACGCTGGCGTCCGGGAGGTCGAGGCCAAGGTGACGGCCGGCGCTCCCGCCGCCTGCGGCCCGTGGAGGGGCCGCCAGGTGGTGAGCGCGCAGCCCGGTGGCGACGAGGGACTCGCGCAGGGGCCCCTCAGGCACACCGAGGAGCGCCACGTCACGGCCGCCGAGGGGTCCCAGCGCGTCGAGCGCCCGGACGATCTTGCCCTCGGCATCGGCGGCCGCTCGGAGACGTTGGGCCAGCGGTTCGGGGAGGTTGAACGGAAGGTCAGCCACGTGAGTCGAGCATACGCGGAGTGGGTGCGGGCGGCATGCGGGCGCTGACACGTCGCGGGCGGAGCATCGCGGATCCCTGGCCCTAGCGAGCCGACCGCAGCACTGCGCCCGTGCGCGCGGGGACCGCGACGGCGAGCGTACCGTCGGCCGACACCGTGACGGACGCCGGCACGGTCCCGGGCAGCGGCACGCCCTCGAGCACCCGGCCCGCCGCCTCCGGCACCGTCAGCTGGAGCGACACCGCCTCGTCACCCGCATTGACCGCGACCACGGCCAGGTCGCCCCCGTCGCCAGCCCGGACGAAGCCCATCGACAGGCCCGCGGCGCCGGCCACCCGGAACGACCCGCGCCGCAACGCCGGCGAGCCGTGCCGCATCGCGAGCACCGCCTTCGTCCAGGCCAGCCCGTCGCGGTCCCATCGCGCCTCGTCCCAGGGGAACGAGCGGCGGCAGTCGGGATCCTGGTCGCCCTCAACGCCCACCTCGTCGCCGTAGTAGATGCAGGGCGCGCCCGGCAGCGTGGCCAGGAGCAGGGTCGCCAGCCGCCAGGCCCCGGTATCGCGGCCGGCGAGCGTCCGGAAGCGCGGGGAATCGTGGCTGTCGAGGAGGTTGAGCTGGACGTGGGTGACCGCGGGGTCGTAGAGCGCCATGAGCCGCTCCAGCTCCTGGCCCAGGCCCGCCCCGTCGCGGACCACCGTGCCGCGCGCGTACTCGCCCTGCCGGCCGACAACCGCGCGGTCAAGGTGGCCCTGCGCGGCGAACCCGAGGATCGCGAACGCGAGCGGGTAGTTCATGACCGCGTCGAACCGGTCGCCCGCCAGCCAGTCGGCGCACTCGTGCCAGATCTCGCCCACGATGTACGCCTCGGGGTTGACGGCCCGGACCCGCCGCCGGAACTCCTCCCAGAAGCCCGGGGTGTGGATCTCCATCGGGACGTCCAGTCGCCAGCCGTCGATGCCGAACTGGAGCCAGTGCTCGGCCACGGTCATGAGGTGTTCGCGGACCTGCGGGTTGTCCGTGTTGAGCTTGGGCAGCGCGGGCAGGCCCCACCACGCCCGGTACCCCAGCCGCCGGAACGACTCGTCGCCCTTCGCGTCGGATGTGGGCTCGTCGGCGGGGTCCACCGGCCAGTGGTCGCCGTCGCCGTGCCACGGGTAGGGCCGGAGCGGGCGCTTGCCGTGAAGCGCAGCGGGGTGGAAGTGGAACCAGTCCACGTACGGCGAGCCGGCGCCGTTCTCGAGCACGTGGTGGAACGGCCAGAAGCCGCGCCCGGTGTGGTTGAACACCCCGTCGAGCACGACCCGCATCCCGCGGCCGTGGGCCTCGTCGAGCAGCACCCGCAGTGCGAGGTTGCCACCGAGGATCGGATCCACCGCGAGGTAGTCGTAGGTGTGGTAGCGGTGGTTCGAGGCCGACGCGAAGATGGGCGTCAAGTACAGCGCCGTGACGCCAAGGTCGGCGAGGTACGGGAGCCGCTCGGCGATCCCCAGCAGGTCGCCGCCCTTGAACCCGTGCGGGGTTGGGGCGTGGTCCCAGGTTTCGAGCGGGCCCGGCGCGGGGACGCGGCCGGAGCGCGCGAAGCGGTCGGGGAAGATCTGGTAGAAGACGGCGTCGCGGACCCAGTCGGGCGTATCGATCGGCATCCCGAGAGTCTAGGGTGTGGCCGATAGACTGTCGGCGTGCTTGCCGCCGGCCGACTCCGCCCCCTGCTCCTGGCTGCCCTGCTGGTCGCGGGCTGCGGGACACCGACGACCCGGCCGACACCGAGCACCCCCTCCATCCCGGCAGCCACGGCGCCGCCCCCGGCGTCCTCGCTCGCCTCGCAGGCTTCGGCCTCGGGCGTCCCGTCAGCAGCGACCGCAACCTGCACGCCGGCGACAGCTCCCAGGACCTACGACTGGAACGACCGCGTCTGGTACGAGGTCTTCGTGCGCAGCTTCGCGGACGGCAACGGGGACGGCATCGGCGACTTCAGGGGCCTGACCGCGAAGCTCGACTACCTCAACGACGGCAAGCCGGCGACCACGAACGACCTGGGCGTGACCGGGATCTGGCTGATGCCGATCTTCGACTCCCCCAGCTACCACGGCTACGACGTCATCGACTACACCAAGGTCGAGGCCGACTATGGCACCTCCGCCGACTTCGCCGCCTTCCTCGCCGCGGCCCACAGGCGCGGCATCAAGGTGATCCTGGACCTGACGCTCAACCACACGTCCGACCAGAACCCGTGGTTCGTCGCCTCGGCAATCGGCAAGGGACCCTACGCCGACTGGTACATCTGGTCGAAGACGAACCCGGGCTACTTCGGGCCCGACAACCAGATCGCGTGGCACCAGCTGGGCAATCAGGACCGCTGGTACTACGGGATCTTCTCGGAGCACATGCCGGACCTGAACCTGGCGAACCCGGCGGTGGCGGCGCAGATGGACGCGGTCGCCAAGCACTGGCTGGCGGACGTTGGCGTGGACGGATTCCGGCTCGACGCGGCGAAGTACCTCGTCGAGGACGGGCAGAAGCAGGCGAACACCCGGGCAACCTTGGACTGGCTCGCCCGGTTCCAGCAGCAGGCGAAGGCCGACGAGCCCGGGGCGATGACCATCGGCGAGGTGTGGGACGTGCCGCAGATCGCGGGCGGGTACGTGCCGCGCAGCACGGACCTCACGTTCAACTTCGCGCTGCAATCAGGGACCCTGTCCGCGATCCGGAACCAGCGCGTCGCGCCACTCCTGACGGCGCTGGGCGACACGCAGACGGCATGGCCCCCGCTACAGTCGGGCATCTTCCTCGCCAACCACGATCAGGACCGGGTGATGAGCCAGGTCAACGCCGACAGCGCCTCCGCCCGCCTCGCGGCCATGCTGCTGTTCGCCGAGCCCGGCGTGCCGTTCCTCTACTACGGAGAGGAGATCGGCATGCAGGGCCAGAAGCCCGACCCGATGATCCGCCGGCCGATGCAGTGGACCGGCGACGGGCCGTATGGCGGCTTCAGCACCACGGTGCCCTGGGAGTCGCTCGGCAGCGACTGGTCCACCGTCAACGTGGCCGCGGAGACGGGCGACCCGAATTCGCTCCTCTCGCTCTACCGAGACCTCATCCGCCTGCATGAAGCGCAGCCCGCGCTCCGTGCCGGCGCGACGGCGGTCGTTGACGGGGGCGCCGAGCCGGTGACGGGGATCCTGCGAACGTCTGGGGGCCGGAGCGTGCTGCTGGTCGCGAACGTGAGCGACCGGACCGTCAGCGACTACGGGCTCTCGCTCGCGACGGGGCCACTGTGCGGGGCGCAGACCGCGACGGCGCTGCTCGGGACAGGCTTTGGTGCGAGCCCCACCGCGCCCACAGCCCCAGTCGTCACACCGGCCGGCGGTCTCGCTGCTTGGAAGCCATTCGCTACCCTCCCGCCGCGGAGTGCGGCGCTGATCGCGCTCGAGCGCGCTCCGTGACGCGACGACGCGATCCCGACGAGGCCGCCGTTCGGGTTCGGCCGGCGCGCCCGGTCGTGGTCGAGCTCGCGGCCGCCTTCCTGGTCGTGAACGGCGTCCTGTCGACGATCGCCTCGATCGATGTCGTGGGGCGGATCGGCGACCGAACCCCGGGGATCGAGCCGCTCGCGCTGCTCGCCCTCGCCATCGGCATCGCGACCACCGCGCTCGGCGTGCTCGTCCGTTTCGGGCATGCGTGGCTGGTGACGGTCAACGTCGCCGCGATCGCGGGGTTCCTCGAGCTCACGTCGGGCACGTCGGCGGGTCTCGTGACCGGCCTGATCGACGTGACGGTCGTGCTGGCGCTCGTCTGGGCGCGCCCGTGGTTCCTCTGGCGGGCCGATACCGTCGCGCCGCCCGACGCGAACGACGGGGGGCGGGGTGCAGGCGGCGCCCCGGAGGAGTAGGGCGCCGCCCGATCCCTATCCCTTGACCCCGCCGACGGCCAGCCCGCCGACGAGGTAGCGCTGGAAGACGAAGAACACGGCCGACACGGGCAGCGCGAACAGGATCGCGAACGCGGCGAACTCGGACCACGACGTCGTCCGTGCGTACTGCCCGACGAGGCTGTTGAGCGCGATCGAGAGCGTCCAGTCCGGGATGTTCTGGCCGATGAACATGTACGTCGTTAGGTACTCGCTCCAGCCGCCCAGAAAGCCCAGGAACGCGGTCACTGCGATGGCCGGGATGGATAGCGGCAGGACCACCTTGCGGAAGATCTGGAACTGCGACGCGCCGTCCACGGCCGCGGCCTCCTCCAGATCCCTGGGCACGGTGTCCAGATAGCCTTTGAGGTTCCAGATCGCGAACGGCAGCTGGCTGGCCACGATCGTCATCGTCACGCCCAGCAGCGACGCACGCAGGTTGAACGACAGGCCGGCGAAGTCGACCCTGAACTGGTTGAGGAAGATGAACAGCGGGATGATCGTGGCGACGGACGGGAGCATCAGGACGCCGAGGATGCCGATCATCATCGCCTCGCGTCCCCGGAACCGAAGCCGCGAGAAGGCGTACGCGGCCAGGACGCCCAGGCCGACGGACACGACGGACGACCCGACGGCGATCTTGAGGCTGTTGGCGAGCAGTCCGAGGAAGCTGATGTCGTTGCTCGTCGGACGGGTGACGACCTTCTCGTAGGCCTGGAGCGATGCGCCGGGCGGGATCAGGGTGAGCGCGTCGGGCCGGGAGATGTTCCGGGGGTCGATCGACATCGACACGACCCAGATGATCGGGAACAGCACCGTGAGGGCGATGAACAGGCAGGCGACCTGGAGGATCAGCTGCTGGCGCAGGGGAAGCGTCCGCTCCTGGCGGCTGCTGTTTGCGCGCGTCCGTCGGGGCTTGCCGATTGGCGCGGGTCTGAAGACGGCAGTCATCGGTGTGGCTCCTCTCCCGCCCGCCTAGTCGGCGTAGCTCTTGGTCGCCTGGGCGAGGCGGTTCGTCACCAGCGTCACGGCCAGGAGCAGGAAGAACAGATAGACGCAGAACGCGGCGGCGACCCCGTAGAGGTTCTGCTCGTACGCGAGGCGGTACGCCTGCGTGACCAGGATCTCGGTCCGGCCGAACGGCGAGCCGCCGGTCATGAAGTACGGCAGGAAGAACAGGTTGAACGTGATCACGAAGCCGTAGATGGCATAGGGGAGCATCGCCGGGCGCAGGAACGGAACCGTCACGTTCCGGAACTTCTGCCAGGGGCTGGCCCCGTCCATCTCCGCGGCCTCGTACAGCTCGCCCGGGATGCTCTGGAGCGCGCCCGTCGCCACCACGGAGTTGAGCGGCCAGCCGAGCCAAGTGTTCGCCGTTAGCATCGCGAAGTACGCGAGCGGCAGCGGGATGAACGAGATCGGGTCGTTGACCTGATGGAGCCAGTCGAGGTGGAACGCCGGGGTATCCGCCGGCAGGCCGAAGATGCCACCGATGCCCTGGATCACGAAGTTCACCGCGCCGGAATCGGTGTCGAACATGTTGCGCCACACGGTGGCCACGATGATCTGCGGGATCACGACCGGGAGGATGTACAGCGCGCGGTAGATGCCCTTGAACCACAGGCCCTTGGCGTTGAGGACGACCGCCACGCCGACGCCCAGCACCACGTGGACGATCACGTTGGACAGCGCCCACCACAGGTTGAACAGCACCAGCCGAGGGAACTCGAAGTTCGGGATGGCGAGCTTCGACTCGGCGATGTCGATGTAGTTCTCGAGGCCGACGAAGTGGGGCGCGACGTGCAGCCGGACGTTGAAGTTCACCTGGGCGAAGTCCGTGAACGACATCCAGACCTGGAACGCCAGCGGGTAGAAGGTGATGAAGGCCATCACGAGGAATGCCGGCAACAGGTACAGATACGGCGCCACGTTGCGCCTCCGTCGGCCTGTTCTGCGGATCGGGCTCGATAGCGCGACGCTGGTCATGGCGTGGAACCGTCCTCTTCTTCCAGCCGTGAGGGGACCGACCCTCGACCTCGGCTCGCGTCAGAGATCGTGCGCTGGCGCGTGCCGAGGGCGAGCGGGGGTCGCCCGAGGGCGACCCCCGATGCTCGTGCTAGTCGCTTACTGGATCTTGTTGGCCTGGTTCATCAGCTTGCACGCGTTGGCCACGGTGGCCACCGGGTCGGCAGCCTTCTCGACAACCGCGTTGACCGCGTCGCCGAACGGCGTCCAGTAGTTGCCGAACGCAGCGCTCTGCGGGCGCGGGAGCCCGTCAGCCGCCGCGCTCGCGAAGCCCTTGACGATATCGCTCGAGATGGTCACGCCGGGGGCCGCCGGGACGTGGCCGGCGCCGTCGGTCATGATCTGCTCGCTGGACGTGCCGACGAGCGCGAGCGCGAGCTTGACGGCAAGGTCGATGTTCTTCCCGTTGGGGTTGATATACCAGCCGTCGGTTCCCGTGAGGGGGTCGGCCTTGCCGCCGGGGCCGGAGGGCATCGGGGCGACGGCGAGCTTGTCGCCGAGGGCCTTGGTGAAGTCAGCGGTCTGCCACGGGCCGTCGATGACGGCGTCCAGCTTGCCGGTCTGGAAGTCCTGCTTGAGGTTGTCGCCGTTGGTGTAGTACTTCGCGCCGGCCGCCTTGAGGTCCTGGAAGTACTTGAAGGCGTCGGAGAAGCCGTTGCCCTGGTCGGCGATGCACTTGCCGGAGTCGTCCATCAGCTTGCCGCCGAAGGCGCCCGTGAAGCCGAACATGTGGTATGCGTTCTGGTTGAGGCCGAGCTTGAGGCCGCCCTTGACGGCGGTGAGCAGGTCGGCGGTCGTCGCGGGGACCGTGGTCACCTTGGACTTGTCGTACCACAGGGCGACGGCCTTGAGGGACTCGGGGACCATGTAGAACTTGCCATCGACCTGCGAGCCGGCAACCGCCACGGGGCTGAAGCCGTCGAGCTTGCCCTGGAGGGCGCTCGTGAGGTCGGCGAGGACGCCCGAGCGGGCCTCGGAGCCGAGGTTGTCGTTCGGGGCGATGAACATGTCGGCCGAGATGCCACCAGCGGCGACGTCGGTCTCCCACTTCTTGAACAGCTGGTCGAATGGCTGCTCAGCGACATTGACCGTCAGGCCCGGGTTGGCGGCCTTGACCGCGTCGAGGGCCTTGAGGAACGCGGTGCCCTCACCGCCGCCGGAGCCGTACGAGTGCCAGAGTGTGATGGTGCCCGAGAGGCCGCCGGACGCCGCGGCCGAGGACGAGGCGTCGGGGGCTGCGGAGCTGGCCGCCGGGGCGGCTGAGCTGGCGGCCGGTGCCGCCGCTGACGCGGAGGGGCTCGCGGTGGTGCCGCCGCACGCGGCCGCGACAATCGCCACCACGCCGGCGAGCGACGCGACTCGTGAGTTGATCTTCACTGGGTTCTACTCCTCCATGTATGCCTGACCAGCCACGTTACCGGCTCCTTGCCGGCGCTCGGGTTGGCCTGGATCCGTTGTTCGGTCGCCAATACGGCGTCCGACATGCCACGACCTTGGGGTTGCAGCAGCCGGCGGGCGCATGGCCCGCTCGCCGCCGATCGACGTGTCAGCCTCGGACCCGGTCCACCTCCTGCCGCCTGCGCGGCGCCGGCCCGGTCGATGCCCGGACGATGAGCCGGGTCTCGAGGCGGAGCTGCTGGGGGTCGTGGTCGCGTCGTTGGACGACGGACAGCAGGAGGCGCACCGCGCTCTCGCCCTTGCGGCGGATCGGCTGGTGCACCGTGGTCAGGGGAGGGTTCACGTGCTGGCTCACGTCGATGTCGTCATAGCCGACGACGGAGACGTCCTCGGGCACCCGGAGGCCGAGCTCGCGCGCGGCCCGCAGGACGCCGATGGCCATCGCATCCGACATGACCAGCACCCCGGTCGGGCGCAGACCGCTGCCCCACGCGCGGTGGAGGGCCACGAGGCCGCCCTCGATGCTGGCCGGCTCCACCACGACCGAGGACGGGTCAAGCTTGATCCCCTTGGCCGCGAGGCCGGTCTGGTAGCCGCGGAGGCGGCGCCCCATGACGCCCTCGGGATCGAGCTCCAGGGCTGGTGCCGGCGGCTCGACGCCGATGATCAGGATGTCGCGGTGGCCCAGCGAGACCAGGTGCTCGGCGGCGGCTCGCGCGCCGCCCTCGTCGTCGATCACCACGCCGGGCTGGTCCGGGAGTGCGCTCGAGTCCACCATGACCAGCGGCACGCCGGCGGCCCGGATCTGCTCCACCTCGGGGTGGCCCGCGGACAGGCCCACGACCACCACCCCGTCCACCGTGGCGTGGTCCATGGCGCGCGACAGTGAGCCGTGCAGCGGGCTGATGAAGTGGAGCGCGTACCCCTCCTGCTCGGCGGCCAGGGCGACGCCCTCGCTGAACGCGCCGAAGAACGGGTTGGAGAAGATGACCGACAGCGCCTGCGGCGTCAGCACGCCGATCGTGTGGGTCTGGCGCTGGGAGAGCATCCGCGCCACCGGGTGCGGCCGGTAGCCGAGCGAATCCGCGACCTCGCGAATCCGGCTGGCCGTCTCCGGCGCGAGCCGATCGGGGCTGTTGAACGCGAACGACACGGCGGTCTTCGAGACGCCCGCCTCGCGAGCGACATCGGCAATCCTCGGCCGGCGCGGCGTCCGCTCCTCCACGCTCTCCTCGCTACCACGATCACCCAGCGCGATCCCTTGCGCCAGCGGCCCACCAGCCGCGAACGCGAGCGACCTCACCGGAGCGTGATTTCACAAACCGGTTTACAAAACCGGTTTAGCAAACCGGTTTAGGGGAGATTAGTAAACGCGCAGGCAGGTGTCAAGGGACTTGTCCACAGCGCTCGCATCAGCGGCGCCGCGTCATCCAGCGCCAGACGCTGCACGACGCGTCCCGCTCAACGCCGAGGGCTGGCATGATCGCGCCATGCTCCGCGACTTCCTCGCGATGCCGGCCGGCGTCCGTGTCTTCCTCGGCTATGCGTTCCTCATCCTGGCGATCATCGGCATCTCGCTTCGGGCGGTGATCGACCAGGCCGTCAACGCCTCCGTGTCGCCGCTCGGCGTGGTGGTCATGTGCCTGCTCGCCTTCACGATTTTCACCACGACGCTCGTCCTCCAACGCAAGGAGGCGTCGCTCGTGATGGCCCGCCTGCTCTCGACCCTGACCCTGCCCGCCATCGTCCTCGGGCTGCTGGGCGCCCAGCCGCTGCTCGCTCTGTTCGCGACCGTGCTCGCCATCGCGCTGTTCTGGGGCCTCAGCCGCCCCTCGGTTCGCGACTGGCTCAACGAGCCCTGACCGGGCGCCTCCCTCGCGCCAGCCGCGGCGGGCACAGCGCGCGGACGCTGCAGGCCGGCCGCGCTACGCTTCGGGGGACGGCACCGGTCCCCTGGGCCGGCGCGATCCGCTGGCGCGATCCGTCCCCCGCGCCCCGCACCCGCACGGAGCACCAACGCGTGAGCGACCGCAATCGACGGCCCGCGTCCGGCCACCAACCAGCCCGCCAGTCACGAGGCCAGAAGCCCCCCGGCGCGCCGGGCGCAGCCGCGTCCGGCAACGGCGTCGCGTCGGGGAAGGACGGCGCCGAACCCTCAGCCGCGGGCGCGGGCAGGCCGGCATCGCACGGCCCGTCGGGCACGACCCGTGCCGGGCGCCGGGAGACCCAGCGCCATCGCCCGCCGCAGCCCGCGACGCCCACGCTGATCGACCGGCTCCGCAAGCCGTTACTGGTCGTCTTCGTCGTGGTGGTCATCTCGGCCGTCGGCCTCGTGGTCGCCACGCAGACGGCCGCACCGGCGTACTCCTGCACAGCGATCGACAGCGTCCAGTCGCCAGCGCCGGGCGAGCTCGGTCAGGTGCAGCCCGACCAGGGCAGTGAGCACGTTGCGCGCTCGGAGAAGGTGCGGTACGCGACCTGCCCACCGGCGTCGGGCAAGCACATCAACGATCCGAACGATGGCCCCATTCAGCCCAAGGTCTACGGCCCCAACGATCAGGCGCTCCCCGAGGGCTGGATCCACAACCTCGAGCACGGCGGGCTGGTCCTGCTCTACTCCTGCGACAAGGGCGACTGCGACACGACCTCTCTCGCCGCCCTGCAGACGTTCTACGACCAGTTCCCCAAGAGTGCCGTCTGCGGCCTCCCGCCGGGTGACGTGAGCCCGGTGATCGCGCGGTTCGACCAGATGCCCACCCGATACGCGGCCTTGGTCTGGGACCGGGCCCTGTACCTCGACCGTCTGGACACCCAGGCCATCGACCAGTTCTTCCTGCGGTATGCCGAGCGTGTGTCGAGCGGCGGCAAGCTGGTCGCCCCGCCCGAGCCGCAGTGTTCCGCGCCGTCCGCGCCCCCGACGGCATCGTCATCGCCCGCGCCCAGCGCGTCGGGCAGCTGAGGAGTCGCCATGCGGCTGTACGCGCACGCCGACCGGGTGGGAATGCCGCGGGTCGGCGTCCTGGTCAACGGGGAGCTGCTCACCGGCGGTCAGCTCGCCAAGTTCGAGCCGCGCAGGGCGCCCTGGTCGCAGACCATGTTCTTTCCCGGCAACCAGGTGACCGTGCCGGGTTGGCGTGAGGCGCTCGAGCGCACCGTCCAGCGGGCGGTGAAAGCGAAGGCGAGGCGACGCGACCCCGACTCGCGACGGCCGCTGCCGGCGGTCTGGCTGCCCGAGAAGATCGTGTGCATCGGGCGCAACTACGCCGACCACGTGCGCGAGGGCGGCCGCGAGATCGCGGACCGGCCCGTGATGTTCGCCAAGTTCCCGAACACGATCATCGCCGACGGCGAATCGATCGTGCAGCCGCCCGGCACCCACGCGCTCGACCTCGAGGTGGAGCTGGGGGTGGTCATCGGCCGTCGGGCGAGGCGCGTGGCGCGCGAGGACGCGATGGGCCACGTCGCGGGATACGTGGTCGTCAACGACGTCTCGGCCCGCGACTGGCAGGGCAACCAGCAGGCGCTCGCCGAGGGCCAGAAGGGCGACGGCCAGTGGCTGCGCGCCAAGGGCAGCGACACCTTCCTGCCCGTCGGTCCGGCGCTCGTGACGCCCGACGAGGTTGATCCTGCGCATGGCCTCCGGCTCCGCTCGTGGCTCATCCGCGACGGCGAGGAGACGCTGATGCAGGACGGCAACACCCGGGACCTGCTGTTCGACGTGCCGCACCTCGTGAGCCTGGTCAGCCAGGAGATCACGCTCGAGGCTGGCGACCTGCTCATCACCGGCACGCCGGCCGGGGTGGGCGTCTTCCGGAACCCGCCCATCTTCCTTCGCCCCGGCGACCGCGTGCGCTGCGAGGTCGAGGGGATCGGCAGTGTTGAGAACCCCATTGTTGACTGGACCGAGGACCCGCGGCGCGGGGCCTGAGGCAAGAGACCGGAGGCGGGCGACGGCCCGCCGACGCACTGGAGGCGCGCATGCTCGCCCTCGTCAAGACCGCTCCCGGGCCCGGGCTCTCGCTGACCGAGGTCGCCGACCCCCTCATCGGCATCAACGACGTGCTGATCCGCGTCCACAAGACCGGCATCTGCGGCACCGACCTGCACATCGAGTCCTGGGACGCGTGGGCGCAGAAGACCATAAAGCCGCCGCTCGTGGCCGGTCACGAGTTCGTGGGCGAGATCGTCGAGGTGGGCTCGAACGTCAACGACTTCGGGCCTGGGGACATCGTGTCGGGCGAGGGGCATGTGACCTGCGGGCGCTGCCGCCATTGCATGGCCGGGCGGCGGCACCTGTGCGCGTACACGGTGGGCCTGGGCGTGGGACGCGACGGCTGCTTCGCCCAGTACGTCTCACTCCCGATGACCAACATCTGGCACCACTGGCCGGGCGTGGACGAGGACGTCGCGGCGATCTTCGACCCGTTCGGGAACGCGGTCCACACGGCGCTGGCGTTCCCCGTCCTAGGCGAGGACGTGCTGATCACGGGCGCCGGGCCGATCGGGCTGATGGCGACGGCCGTCGCCCGCCACGCGGGCGCCAGATTCATCGTGGTCTCGGAGCCCAACCCCGTTCGCCGCGACCTCGCGGTGCGCATGGGAGCCACGATCGCCGTGGACCCGCGGGAGCGCGATCTCGCCGACGTCCAGCGCAAGCTGGGCATGGTCGAGGGCTTCGACGTGGCGCTGGAGATGTCGGGCGCGCCCGCCGCCATCCGCGCCGCGATGGACAACATGGCCCACGGCGGATCCATCGCGATCCTGGGCATCCCCACCCAGGACATCAGCCTCGACGTGAACGAGATCGTGTTCAAGCTGCTGACGGTCCGGGGCATCTACGGCCGGGAGATGTACGAGACCTGGTACAAGATGACGGTGATGCTCCAGTCGGGCCTGGACATCAAGCCCGCGATCACCCACCGGTTCGGGTTCCGCGACCACGAGGCTGCGTTCGCGACCGCGCGCTCGGGCGACTCGGGCAAGGTCATCCTCGACTGGACGGCGTGAGCCGCAAGGAGGCCATCGTGGGCATCCCCTCCCGACCCGACCCGCTCGCCTTCCTGGGCGACGAGCTGGGCGCGCTCCGCGAGCGGCACCTCTACCGGCCGCTGCGCGTGATGAGCTCCGCGCAGGGGCCCATCGTCTCGCTCGACGGCCGGCAGGTGATCAGCCTGTCCTCGAACGACTACCTGGGCCTCACGCACCACCCGCGGATGAAGCGAGCGGCCATCGAGGCCGTGGAGCGGTTCGGCGCCGGCTCCGGGGCCGTGCGGACCATCGCCGGCACGATGACGCTCCACGAGGAGCTCGAGGCGGAGCTGGCGCGCTTCAAGCACACCCGGGCCGTCCTCACGTTCCAGAGCGGCTTCACGGCCAACACCGGCGTCATCCCCACGATCACCGGCGAGACCGACCTGATCGTGTCCGACGAGCTGAACCACGCCTCGATCATCGACGGGATGCGGCTGTCGAAGGCGCCGCGCGTCGTCTACAAGCACGCCGACCCGGCGTCGCTTCGCGAGGTCCTGGCGGAGGCCGTCCGCAGGGGGCGCGACGGCCAGGGCGAGCCGTACCGGCTGATCCTGATCGCCACCGACGGCGTGTTCTCTATGGACGGCGACATCGCCCCCCTGCCGGCGATCGTCGAGGTCGCCGAGGAGTACGGCGCCGCGGTGTTCGTGGACGACGCCCACGCCTCGGGCGTGCTCGGCAAGGACGGGCGGGGCTCCGTCAGCCACTTCGGCCTGGAGGGGCGCGTGGCCATCCAGGTGGGCACGCTGAGCAAGGCGGTGGGCGTGCTGGGCGGGTACGTGGCCGGGTCGCAGAGCCTGCGCGACATCCTGATCCAGCGCGCGCGGCCGTTCCTCTTCTCCACGAGCCACCCGCCCGCCGTCGCCGCCGCCTGCCTCGAGGCCATCCGGATCATGCAGGAGGAGCCCGAGCTGATCGAGCGCCTGTGGGCGAACACGCGGCGCTTCAAGGCGGAGCTGTCGCGCCTCGGCTTCGACACCGGACGCTCGGAGACGCCGATCACGCCCGTCATCCTGGGCGACAGCGAGACGACGATCCGGTTCAGCAACCGGCTGTTCGAGGAGGGCGTGTTCGGGACGTCCGTGGTCTTCCCGACGGTGGCCCTGGACCGCGCTCGGATCCGCACGATCGTGACCGCCGCCCACACCGACGAGATGCTCGACCAGGCGCTGGCCGCGTTCGACCGGGTGGGCCACGAGCTCGGGGTGATCCGTGGCTGAGGCGACCGAGGTGACCGAGGCGGCCGAGGCGAACGCATCCGCCGCGGCCGGAGACGCGCCCGGCGGACCGCCCGGCGGGAGGGCCACCCTGGCTCCGGCGCCAGTGAGCGGGCGCTGGTCGCGGCGTGAGGCCGAGCTCGAGATCTACGAGGCCGGCGTCGCCGCGGGGATGGGCAATGCGCACGATCTCCCGCTCGACAGCCACATGCACACCGTGCGCTCGCCCGACGCCGCGCCCGACGCGCTGCTCGACGCCTACTGCGCCCTGGCGGTCGAGCGCGGGATCGCCGAGCTCGCGATCACGGACCACGTGGACTTCGACCCCTTCGCCCCGGCCTATGCCTTCTCCTCGTTCGAGGACCGCGAGCGCGATGTGCGCCAGGCGGCCGAGCGATGGGCGGAGCACGGGCTCGCCGTGCGGTTCGGCATCGAGCTGACCTACGAGCGCCGCTACGAGGATGAGATCCGCGGGTGGCTCCGCCGGCACCCGCACGACTTCACGATCGGCAGCGTCCACAGCGGCCCGGGGTCGGTCTACGAGCCGGCCAACGTGGCAGCGTTCCTGGCGGGCAAGACCCTCGCCCAGGCAACGGCGCCGTACTTCGACGAGGTCGTGGCCGCGGCACGGTCGGGCCTGTTCGACACGCTTGGCCACATCGACGTGGTGAAGCGGTACCTCGCCCCCCACGTCCTGCCCGAGCAGTTCGCCGCCCAGCCGGAACTGTACGAGCCTGCACTCGCGGCACTCGTTGACTCCGGGACCGCCCTGGAGGTGAACGCCTCGGGGCTCCGCCAGCTGCCGCGCGAGACCTACCCGGCCGCCCCGATCGTGGCCCGCTACCTCGAACTGGGGGGGCGCGCCGTGACCATCGGCTCCGACACCCACCGTTTGGGGTGGTTCGCGTACGCGCTGGACGTCGCGTACCGTCTTGCCGCGAGCGCCGGAGTGGAGGCGCTCGCGTTCCGGCGTGGCGGCGACCGCGTTTGGGTGCCGATGCCGCCGGGGCCAACTGAGGGGGCGTAGCGACCGTGTTCGTCCCCGGGGAACCGTCGCGCCACCGGGCCAAGTCCGGCGCGGACGGCAGGACTTTCTCCATCTCGCTCGACATCTCCGCCGTCAACGACCCCTCTAATGTCGCAACGGGCCGGTAAGTCGTACGATGCGCCTCCGGTGCGTCGCTGCGGCGCACCGGAGGCCTAACATCGGGGACGGCGCATCGTTATGAGCATCGACGACGGGGCGATTGACCGACTAGTAGAAGCCGCCGCAGCAGGTGACCCCGACGCGTTCGGGGCCCTGTTTGATCGCTACTACGTTCCGGTCCACCGGTTCGTCGCCGCCCGCGTCGGCCGCCCGAGCGACGCGGAGGACCTTGCGCAGCTCGTCTTCGTCAAGGCCCTGGAGGCGCTCCCGCGCTATGAGGCGCGGGGCATCCCCTTCGGGGGCTGGCTCTTCCGGCTGGCCAGGAATGTGGTCATCGATCACGTCAGGACGCGTCGCGAGCACGCCACGCTCGACATCGTGACGGAGCGCTCGAGCGAGGACGCGAGCCCAGACGACCTGGCGGTCCTCCGCCAGGAGATGGACAGCGTGGCGCATGCGCTGCGCCGGCTCACGCCGGAGCAGCGCGAGGCGATCGAGTTGCGCTTCTTCGCCGGTCTGTCCGCGAAGGAGGCGGCGGAGGTCATGGGCCGGCAGGAAGGCACCGTTCGGGGCCTTCAGTTCCGGGCCATCGCGGCCCTGCGACGCGACCTTGGCATGGCAGCGGACGACCTGCCCGAAGTGTCGGGGACCACGCGATGAGCGGTCACGAGCCGGGAGACTGGGAGACGATGGAGGCGATCGAGCCGCAGGCGGGCGAACCGCTCGAGCGGACGCTGGCACGCTACGCTCGGCTTCGCTTGGAGCCCAGTGCCGCGCAGGCTCGCCGTGCTCGGGCGGCCGTGATGGAGGCCGCGTGGCGCTCGCGGATCCAGTCCGAATCGGAGCGCAGGCTTCCTGATCGCCATGTCCGCCTCGCCATCGGTCGCTGGGCGCTCCCCTTCTCCGGCTGGACCCTGCGCCGAGTCTCGCTGGTCGCCTCCGCGGCCGTGTTCGCCGGGCTGCTGCTCGGCACCTCTGTCTTCGCGGCATCGCGAGCCGGCGGGCCGTTGTACGGCGCGCGGATCGCCCTCGAGGACGTCACGCTGCCAACCGATCCCGCAGCTCGCCTCCAGGCCGAGATCGCCAACGCCCAGGTTCGTCTCGCCGAGGCGTACGACGCCGGGACCCGAGGCGACCAGGCCGCGCTGACCGCTGCGCTCAACGCCTACTCGGTTGACGCGACGACATTGGCCCAGACGACCGGGCCGGGCATTGCCCAGGCGCTGCTCGCCATGCAGCAGCATCGCGATGTGCTCCTCCTGCTCATCGAGCGCGCGAACGCCAACGCCCTGCCGGGACTGAACGAGGCCCTGGCCAACAGCGACAAGGCGATCCAGACGCTGACCGCGAGCGGTGGCAAGGGCAACGGCCAGGTTGAAGGCGATGGCGATTCGGGCAACCCAGGCAGCGGCAATGCCGGGGGCAACGGCAATGCCGGGGGCAACGGCAATGCCGGGGGCAACGGCGCCGGCCATCCGCCCGCAACGCCGGTCCCGACGCCTCTCGCGTCACTCGCCCCTACGGAGCCGGCCGTCGCCACGCCGAAGGCGCAGGATCGCACGCAGAAGCTTGCGCCGACACCCAAGCCGGGCCCGACGCCCAAGCCGGACCCGACCTCGACGCCAGTCCCGGCGGCGACTCCGACACCGACCCCAACGCCAGTCCCGACACCAACGCCAGTCCCGGCGGCGACTCCGACCCCGACCGCGAAGACGAGCCGCGCGCCGCGCGTCGCTCCCTCCCGCGTCCTCCTGGCGACCGACAGCAGCGCTGAGCCCTCCCCGGCGCCATCCGCCTAGCCATCCGCCCCCTAACCCTGGCGCCGACGCCCCGCTGACGCGCGCCACGGGTCGCCCGACTCCGAGCTCGCGCGCACGCCGACCGCGGGGCTCGGCCGAACGCTACGATCCTGCGGTGATCCAGCTCCGCACATGCGCCTGACCGTACTGGGGGCCGGACCCGCGTACACGGATCGCCATGACGCGGCCGGCTCTGCCTACCTCGTGAGCCACAAGGGGACGAACCTTCTCCTCGACCTGGGCCAGGGCGTGTTCTCGCGCATCTTTGCGCACGTGCACCCGACGGCCCTCGATGCCGTGGTCGTGAGCCACCTGCACCCCGACCACTTCATCGACCTCGTGCCGCTGCGCCACTACCTCCGCTACGAGTTCGAGCCGCGGCGCCGGGCGCGCGTCATCGGCCCACGGGACCTGGCGGCACGGCTTGATGCACTGCATGCGGAGCCCGGCTTCGCGGAGGCCGCGCTGGACTTCGAGGCCCTGGGGACCGAGACGCGCCGCATCGGCTCGCTCATGGTGGAGGGCCGACTCGTGCCGCACACTGCGGAGAGTTACGCGATTCGGGTCGCCCCGGACGACGGCCCCGGGATTGTGTACAGCGGCGACTGCGGCAACGGTCCCGAGCTGGCGCCGCTCATCCGACCCGGTGACACGCTTCTGACCGAGGTCACCTTCGGGCCCGGGCCGGTGCCTGCCGGCGTCCTGCACCTCGACGGCCCGGCGATTGCGGATCTGGCCGCCACGGCCAGACCGAGCCGAGTCCTGCTGACCCACGTCCTGGCGGGACGCGATCTCGAGGCCACCCTCGCCGCGGTCCGCGCCCGATGGGACGGCCCGGCCGAGTTCGTCTGGCCCGGAACAGCCCTCGCCCTGTAGCTCCCTGCAGGCATCGGCCGGGATGCGCTGCGCATCCCGGCCGATGGTCGCCTTCGGGGACAGCGACTCTCCTACCGGCGTCGCACCTCAGGCAGGGATGCGACGGCCAGGCTGATGGTGGCCAGCGCGAGCAGCAGGACCAGCAGGCCCTGCGGGTTGGCGCTGGTGGAACTGGTCCCGCCGACGGCATCCGTCGCGGGAAGCGTCTGCTGCGGTCGGCCGGTGGAGCTGAGCACGGCCCCCTCCGGGGAGGCGGTCGGCGTGATGAAGGTCGGGTCGATCGAGATCACCTGGTCCGATGCCGAGGGCGTGGCCACCGGGTCGGCGGGCTGGCTGGCCTGCGGGGCGGCCGGGGCCTCAGCCGTCGGGTCCGCGGCGAACACCACGGCCGGAGCTAGGAGTGCCACGAAGAGCGTGCCGGCGAGGGCCAGGCGGCCCGCGAGGCGGATCGTCGGTCGCTGCATGGTTTGTCGCTCCTCAGTCGGGGCGGGTGGGGCGGTGAGGTCGAGGTACACCGGGATTGATGCCCTGAGGCTCCGATCCCGGTGCGTTCGACCTGCGTCGGGGTGAGCTGTGGGACGCCGTCAGCGACGCTTGCGGGCGGTCGCGGGAGTCAGGACCAAGATGACGCTGAGCAGGCCCGCGATGGCCAGGATGGTGAGGTGCCAGCTGCCATTGGCCGGGGTGCCTGTGCCGCCCATGGTGTCGGTCGGCGGCGGGGTGACATCGGGAGCACCCGTCTCGCTCAGGACGGATCCGGAAGGATCTGACGTCGTGGTCGCGGCAGACGTCGGCGTCGGCGTGGGGGTCACCTCCGTCACGGGCGTCGGCGTGGGGGTCGGCGTGGGGGTCGGAGTCGGCGTGGGCGTGGGGGTCGGAGTCGGCGTGGGGGTCGGAGTCGGCGTGGGGGTCGGCGTCGGCGTGGGGGTCGGCGTCGGCGTGGGCGTGGGGGTCGACGTCCCGGCAGTCGCACAGAACACGCTGTGGCTGACGATCGGGACGTTTTGCCCGCCGTTCAGCGGGGAGACCAGGCCCGTGTCGCCGGTGGTGCCGGCGGAGCCGTAGTTGTACACGTTGTACGCGTCGCCGCCCTTGACGTAGGCGATGTTGACCGCGCCACCAGTAACGGTGAAGGCAATGGTCGTCTGGCTGTTCGAGTAGGTCACGTCAACGGTGACGCCGCCCGAGCTGCCCTGGTCGGTAGTCGTGCCAACGCTGGGGCCGGCGATGCCGATCGTCGCGTAGCCCTGAGGGCAGGCGGTGATGTTGCCCGAGCCCTCGACTGGGATGACCGTCGCGGCAATCGCGGTTGTCGGCGAGATGACGGCGGACGCGAGGAGGCCCGCGGCGGCGAGCCAGCCGACGGCGCGAGGGGCGGTGGAGCGAGTCATTGTCGTGGTCCCCGAATAGCGGTGGTGGAGTCCTGGTACCTCCGGCCATTCGACCGGACCCGCTGCCTGAAGGCGGTGCCTAGATCATTCGCTGTCGGGTCATCGGCGTCTAGTACTCGCGGTTCTCCCCTAACCGCCCACGACGCCACCGAACCTGAACGCCGGGTCGGGCGGCCGGGCGAAACCGGTGCCACCGTGCACCGTAGTCCTAGGACGGAGCGCCCAGTACTCCCGTGCCCAAGGGCAGTGCGCCGCCACGAGCGGGGGCGGGTCCGGGAGGCACGATGGATCCTCGTTGAAACCGCAGCGGTTGTTCTTCGACTGTGTGGTATCGGAGGACCGGCCGGCCGTCGTGGCCATCGCAGCTGGGCAATGGGTCTGGCAGTGGCCGCCACCATGGAACGCGAGCAGATGAGCCGGACCCGCAAGGCCCAGTCCTGCCCGTTGCCGCGGCGAGTGCCCGGTTCGCGCCGTCAACAAGCCGACCGCGCGCATCGCCGATAACGACGAGAGCCAGAGCCCGAAGGCCCCGGCTCTCGTCCGGTTCTATGAAAGGCCCTCGCGGGGCCGGGCCGCTAGCCGCGCGAGCGCTTCCGCGCCGGCTTCGCCGCCAGGACCGCGAGCAGCAGGACCGAAATCGCGGCGAGCACCATCGGAAGGGCGTTGCCGCCCGTGCCACTGGTTGTGCCAAGCGCATCCGTGGGCGGCGGGGTGATCTGCGGCGCACCCGTCTCGGCGAGGACGCTGCCCACGGGCGTGGGCGCGGGCGTCACCTCCGGCACGGGGGTCGGCGTCGGCGTGGGGGCCGGCGTCGGCGTGGGGGTCGGCGTCGGCGTGGGGGTCGGCGTCGGCGTGGGGGTCGGCGTCGGCGTGGGGGTCGGCGTCGGCGTGGGGGTCGGCGTCGGCGTCGGCGTGGGGGTCGGCGTCGGCGTGGGGGTCGGCGTCGGCGTGGGGGTCGGCGTGGGGGTGGGCGTCGGCGTCGCCTCGGTGCAGTTCAGCGAGTTGGACTTGCTCGTGTAGATCGTGCCGTTCACGTCCTTCGCGAAGACCGCGAGGATGCCACCGGTGGTCTCCGTGAATGGCGCCGTGATCGTCAGCGTGTAGGGGATGGTCCCGGTCTTGCCGTCGATGCTGACCTTGACCTCGTTCTTGATGACATTGCCGAGCGGAGACGCGTTCGAGCCATTGTTCGGGACCAGGTAGATGATGACGTATGCGCCCGCACCGCCTGTCGTTGGGATCGAGAAGGAGCCCTGAAGGTCGCTCACGGTCGTACCCGAGCAATGCATGATCGCGCTGCCCATGGTCGGCGTGATACCGCCGGTGTTTGACGTGTCGCCGCTGGCCGGAACATATCCGTTGTCCGAGCCCGGGCCACCTGCAGCGAAGGCGGCTGGTGCGATCAGCGCTGTAGCGAGGAGGCCGACGACCGCCAGCCATCCCGCGGTTCTGGTCTTGTAGCTCATAGTCCCCAAGTTCTCCCTGTCGATGCCTAGCGGCACAAGACGCTGGACCACTCCCTGTGCGCCCCGCCGCAACGTTCTCCCCAATCGGGTCCCCCTCGTCCCGGCTGCGGCCTCGCGGCTTGGCGGCGACCCTGCCGTCTCCCCGAGGAGGGGACGGACGAGACGCAGTCAGGCTCTGTGCGCCCCGCCCGGGTCTCGGGGGCCATGATGTGTGCCGGGGGCCAAGCGCTCCCCAAACGCGCGACGCTCCCCAAAGGTACTACCCAGAGTTCGCAAAAGGTACTGCACAATACTTCCCCGCACCAGTACAGAAAATGACTCGTCGAGGGTCCGCTGCGGTACCTTGGCCGTCTTGTCGGTGCACGCGCGCACCATGAGCGCAAACGCTCCCGCGAACAGGGCGCCATCGGGACTCACCTCATCGGCCACGATGTCGTCGGGTCAGCTCGACCCGCGGACCCAGACAAGGCAGGGGCGACCCTGCGCACCGGACCGCATCGGCAACGACCAGGGAGGCGCGCCGATGAGGTGGATCGGACGCCACTCGGTCGGGCCCCAAGCCTGCGCCGCTCCTCGCCGGCGTCAAGGTCGTTGGTCCTCGCTCGCGCTGCCGGCGCACCACCCTGACCCCGACTCCGGCGTGTCGCCCACGTCCTGGACGACCCGAGTTGCCCACCCATGTCGGACTCGTGCTTGACCGCGGGTCCCATCACAGACAAGGAGGCACGAGACGCTCGTCCTGTCGGAGACCCCAGAGCCGCTACGATGGAGACCTGTCCCCAACCGCCAGCAGGAGCACCCGTGTCCAGCGCCGCCGATCCCGTCGCCCCCGCCGCCATCCGGGCCGGCGTCCGCGCAGCGATCGAGCAGGCCTGGAGCGCGGCGGTCGCGGCAGGAGCCCTGCCCGCCACCGAGGACCCGGCGACGGCCCCAGCGATCGAGGTGGAGCGCCCAACCAACGAGACGTTCGGCGACTTCACGACCAACCTCGCGCTGAAGCTGGCCCGGCCGCTGCGCCGCTCGCCACTCGACATCGCGGAGGCGCTCGCGTCGGCCCTGCGCTCCGGCCCGGACGCGGCCCTGTTCACGTCGGTTGACGTCGCGCGCCCCGGGTTCCTCAACCTGGGGGTGGCTGACGCCGCGTACGAAGCGCTGGTGGCGGGCGTGCTGGCGGCCCCGGCGGCCTGGGGCCGCATCCCCGCGGTCAACCCGCGCAAGGTGAACGTCGAGTTCGTGTCCGCCAACCCGACGGGACCGCTGACCGTGGGCAATGCGCGCGGCGCCTTCGTGGGCGACCTGCTCTGCCGCGTCCTTGAGGCGGGTGGGCAACAGGTGACGCGCGAGTACTACTTCAACGACTCGGGCGCCCAGATCAACCACCTCGGCGCGTCGGTCGCCGCTCGCAGGCGCGGCCAGCCGGTGCCCGAGGACGGCTACAAGGGCGCCTACGTCGAGCAGCTCGCCGCCGCCGTGCCCGACGACGTCTGGGCGGCGGCAACCGCGGACGGTGCGCAGGAGGACGCGGTCCTCGGCAGCTGGGCATCGAAGCAGGTCCGCGCGATGATCGAGGCGTCGCTCGCGCGGCTCGGCGTCCACTTCGACGTCTGGAAGAGCGAGGCGTCGCTCCACGACGAGGGCTGGGTCGAGCGCGCGGTGGCACGCCTACGGGAGGCCGGCGAGGTCTACGAGCAGGACGGCGCCACCTGGTTCCGCTCCACCGCGTACGGCGACGACAAGGACCGCGTGATCTACCGCTCCGACGGGCGGCCAACGTACTTCGCGGCCGACATCGGCTACGTCACCGAGAAGTTCAGCCGCGGCTTCGACCACCTGATCTACATCTGGGGCGTGGACCACCACGGGACCGTGGCCCGGAACAAGAACGCGGCCCAGGCGATGGGCTACGACCCCCAGCACTACCAGGTCCTGCTGATCGGCTGGGTCCGCTTCGTCGCGGACGGCGTCGAGGTGTCGATGTCGAAGCGGGCGGGGACGTTCGTGACGCTCGACGACCTGCTCGACGCCGTCGGCACGGACGCCGCCCGCTGGTTCTTCGCCTCGCGCGCAGCGCACGTGGAGATCGATTTCGACATCGAGCTCGCCAAGAGGCAATCGGCTGAGAACCCTGTCTACTACGTGCAGTACGCCCACGCGCGGATCGCGTCGATCCTGCGCAAGGCCGAGGCGGCGGGGCTGGCGCCGGCGGCATCCATCGAGGGGCTCCTCGCGGGCCAGCCCGAGTCCGCGCTGGCGCGCGTCGTGTCACGGCTGCCCGAGGTGGTCGAGGACGCGGTGGTGGCCGAGGAGACCCAGGGCATCACCGCCTACGCGACCGAGCTCGCGACGCAGTTCCACGCGTTCTACCGCGACGCGCGGGTGGTGGACGAGGCGGAGCCCGAGCGGTCGGCGCTGCGGCTGGCATTGGCATTGGCCACCAAGACGACGCTGGCCAATGCTCTGGGCCTGCTGGGGATCTCCGCGCCCGAGTCGATGTAGCTGCCGGCCGGGCTCGCTCGTTGGGGCCTGAGTCCTAGCCCGCCAGGCCGAGCACGTTCGCGATGGCGCCCAGGGTGGCGTCGGATTCGGCCGAGACGAGCACGACCCGGGTGGCCGACGGCTGAAGCACGGCAGCCCGCTTGCCGGCCGCCTTGAGCTTCGACTCCAGCTTGTGCAGCTCGGCGAACGCGTTACCCGCGGCGGCCTCCGCGTCCCACGTCGTGTCCACAACGGCGCCGATGGCCCCCCCGGGGCCCTCCACCAGCGCGACGCGGTCGCCGCCCCATCCGGCCGCTGGGTCGGTTCCGGCGTTCGGGTCGCCGGTCTGCATCAGGATGTTCAGCTCGACCTCGCCGAGCGTGTCCTGGAGGGCGACCTTCCAGCCCGGGCCCAGCCGCTTGGCGAAATCGGCGGGGAACGCCACCGCCACGGCCGGCTCGCGGGTCGCCAGCTTGTCCGAGTGGAGCACCTGCTCGGTCGTGTCGGGCGGGCTCTTCCACAGGGCGTCAACGCCGGCGAAGCTGGCGCTCGTCTGGTACGCGCCCAGAGCCACGGACAGGCCCGCCGTGTATGGCCACAGGAGCGTCTGGCGCAGGATCGGCGGGGCGGCGTTGAGGGCGGCCTGCGACGCGGGATCGGCCGCACCCGCGACCTGGACGAGCTCGGCCGGCGAGAGGTTCTTCTGGGCCCACAGGCTCATCAGCAGCGTGGCGTCGCCCTCCACCAGCGCCGTGCGGGCCAGCGTCCGGTCGCTCTGGTCCTTCGCGTCGCCCGTGATCGCCTTGAGGCCGAACGCCTGGTCCTGGAGCGCGTGGTCGAACTCATGGGCGTACGTGATCTGCTCCATCGCGCCGATCGTCCCCGTGCTCGAGATCACGTACATCTGCTTGGTCGTGGGGTCATAGAACCCGACGACCTGGCTGCCCATCAGGTCCAGGTAGAGCTTCTGGAGCGAGACGCCGGGCTCGAGCAGGCCGAGCTGCTGGTAGAGGCGCTCCGTGGCCGCCACAAGCTCGGGCGGGTTCTCGCGGTCCATCGCCTGGCGCAGGAACGCGCACAGCCCTGCCTGGTCGAGCGTGTTGCGCGGCACCGGCTTCGTGGCGGTGAGGCCGCGTATCGCCTGGACCGATCCCTCGATCGTGTCCAGCAGCGCCGCATTCGGGTTGTCGGCCCCGATGGGCTGCGGCGAGAAGCTGGCGGTCGCCTTGGCGTCGGAGCAGCTGACGGCGGCCGAGCCGGAGGCGGACGGTGAGCCCGAGACCGACGGGGACCCGTCGCCCGAGGCGACGGCGGACGGGGCCGAGGTGGCGCTCGGCTGCGGGCTGCCAGCGGATGGCGCCGCCGAGGGCGACGGCGCGCTGCCGCAGCCGGCCACGAGGGCGAGCGAGAGGAGCGCGGCGATGCCGGCCGCTTGGGGCGATCGATGCGTCATGGCGGGGATCATGCCACCCTCGGTCGGCGCGGCGGCGCGCTCCGAATGTTCCTTTCTTAACCGTTCGCCGTCTCGCCCCTGAATCGGCCCCGTCCTATGGTTCTTCTCGGAACACCCCCTCAGGTTCCATCCTCCCTCCCTCGGGACCGGAGATGCCAATTGGGCAGGCATCTCCGGTCCTTCCCTTTCTGGGCGGTCGCAGGAGCGCAAGCGCAAAGCCCGGGGTGAGTGACCTGTGCCAGAATCCCCGGATGGAGCTCACTTGGTACGGACGAACCTGCATTCGGCTCAAGGGCCGCGACGCCGTCGTCGTCAACGATCCCTACCCCTCAATCGTCGGCCCGACCGGACGCGGCATGGTCGCCGACGTCATCACCTTCAGCCATCCCGATGACGCGGGTCTGGGCAAGAAGCCCATCAAGGTGTCCCGCGACGGCGGCACCGCCATCCCGACCAGCCTCGAGCCCGCGTTCGTTCTGGACGGGCCCGGCGAGTACGAGGTCCACGACGCCCTGATCACCGGGGTGCGCACGTACCGCGACGGCGAGCGTGGAGCCAAGCGCGGCAAGCAGACCGCGTTCGTGACGGAGCTCGACGGGCTCCACACCATCCACCTTGGGGACATCGGGCACGAGCTGACGCAGGAGAAGCTCGCCGACGTCGGGCCCGTGGACATCGCGTGCGTGCCCGTGGGCGGGGCCCTGTCCGCCGCGACGGCTGCGGCGCTCATCGCCCAGCTGGAGCCCAAGATCGTGGTGCCGATGCCGGTCTGCGAGGTGGAGTCAGACTGCGACGAGGCGATGAAACAGTTCCTCCACGAGATGGGCGGCGCCCAGCCGGCTGTGCAGCCCAAGCTCTCGGTCTCGATGTCGGGCCTGCCCAGCGAGACCACCACGGTGCTCTTGGAGTCGCGCGGCAAGGCCTGACGCCGAGACGCCGCTTGGGTGGGGGATGCTGGCCGTCGCGGGTGCGACGGCGGCGCACTTGCGCGGAGAACGAGGCTGCGGCCGGGCGCGATCGTGACCCACCGCCGCGCGCAGGAGCTGCTCGCGGTCGGGCTCGTGGCGGCCTGAGGCGCGCCGCCTCTGCTCCGTCAGGTGCCCGGGCGGTACACGACGCGGCCGCGCTTCACGACCACCGCCACTAGGTCCGCGCCGACCCAGTACGGCAGCTCGCCGACATCGCGCGCCCGCCACACGACGATGTCGGCCTGCTTCCCGGGCTCGAGCGATCCCACATCGCGGGCGACGCCGACGGCGTGCGCGGCGTTGACCGTCACGGCGGCCAGGGCCTCCGAGGGGGAGAGGCCCATCTCAAGGCAGGCGATGGTCATGACCAACGGCAGGTTGGGCGTGGGCGAGGTCCCCGGGTTGAAGTCCGTGCCCAGCGCCACCGGGACGCCAGCATCGATGAACCGGCGGGCCGGTGCCGCCTCCTCGGCCATGAGGAACCAGGTCGTGGCGGGGAGCAGCGTCGCGACCGTGGGGTGGGCGCTAGTCGCGGCCTCCGCCAGCGCCGCCAGGCCCTCGTCGGACGGGACGTGGAGGTGGTCCGCGGACAGCGCCCCGAGCTCCGCCGCCAGCTCGGCGCCGCCCGAGGGGGCCAGCTCGTCGGCGTGGAGCCGGACGGCCATGCCGAAGCCCATCGCAGCGCGGAGGATGCGCCGGCTGTGGTCCGCGCTGAACACGCCGCGCTCGCAGAACACGTCGCACGACCGGGCGCGGCCCTGCGCGGCGACCCCCGGCAGTTGGTCCTCGATGACGTGGCGCACGTAGGCCTCGGTGCCGTCCGGCCGGGAGCGGTACTCCCCCGGGACGGCGTGGGCGCCCAGGAAGGTCGGCACGACCTCGACCGGACCCTCGAGCCCAAGCTGGTGGGCGACTTCGAGGAGCCGAAGCTCGGTCGGCAGGTCGAGGCCGTAGCCGGACTTCGCCTCCACCGTGGTGACGCCGTGGCGGAGCATCTCGTCGAGCCAGCGGCGGCCGTGCGCGGCCAGCGTCTCCTCGTCCGCGGCCCGGGTCGCCGCCACCGTGGACAGGATCCCGCCGCCTGCCTGGAGGATGTCCAGGTAGCCCGCCCCCTGCTGGCGGAGCACCAGCTCACGCTCGCGCGTGCCGGCGAACAACAGGTGCGTGTGCGGGTCCACGAGCCCGGGGGTGAGGACGCCACCGTCGGCGTCGAGGCGGGCGAAGCGGGAGAGGCTGTAGCCGCTGGCCTCGAGCCGCGCTTCGACCTCGTCGCGCCGTCCGACGCCGACGACCCGGCCCTCCCAACAGGCGATGGCAGGCGCCGCGGGGGACCCCGGGCCGCCGACGGCCTCCGCGTCGAGGAGCCCGAGCTCGCCCTGGGTCGGGCCGCGGTGGAGCCCGCCGGCAAGGGTGGCGATCTGCGAGGCGCCGTGGATCAGGAGCCCGGGGGCGGCGCTCTGGCTCCGGCCGCCCTCGATCAGCCGCAGGCTCACGTGCGGCGGCGGGCGTCGGCGAGTCGCAGCTCGAGGGCCATCAGAGGGGAGAAGTCGCGCAGCCGGATGGCCTCGGCGGCCGCGGCGAGGCGGGTCTCGACCGGCGCGTCCTCCGAGGTGCCGGCGTGGTCGGCGACGGCGGTCAGGGCGGCGAGCGGCGCGAGGCCGATCAGCTCGGACTCCGCGAGCGCCACGCCGTCCTCGGCGGCCAGCTCCGCGACGGCCTCCCACACGCGCCACAGCGGTGTCACGCGGAAGTCGAGCAGGTTCATCGAGACCTGGGCGCGGACCGGGTGGCCGCGCTCGGGCTCCTCGACCCGGAAGCCGTTCGCCTGGAGGCGGGGGAGGCCGCCGCCCGACTCGCGGACCCGGCGGGCGATGCGCTTGGCCAGCTCCACGTCAGACGACTCGAGGTTGATGTTCCAGGCGATGAGGAACGGCCGGGCGCCGACAGCGACGGCGCCGGCGCGGGGATGTGTCCGCGCAGGGCCGAAGTCGGGCTGACGGCCGTTCTGGCCGATCTCGACCTTGAGCCCCTCGTACTGGCCCCGCCGGACGTCGGCCAGCTTCACGCGGTCCGCCCGTGTTGCCGCCGCCGCGTACAGGTAGACCGGCAGCTGGTAGTGCGTCGCGATGCGCTGGCCGAAGCTGCGGGCCAGCTCGACGCAGGCGTCGAGGGTCGTGTCACCGAGGGGGACGAAGGGCACCACGTCCACGGCGCCGATCCGGGGGTGCTCGCCGAACTGCCCGTCCATGTCGATCTCGTCGATGGCCGAGGCAACCATGCGCTCGAGCCCGGCTGTGACCGCCTCGTGCTCGCCGGCGACCGTGAACACGGAGCGGTTGTGGCTGGCGTCAGAGGTGCGGTCGAGCAGGTAGACGCCGGGGACGGAAACGAGTGCGCCGGCCAGCCGCTCGACGACGTCGAGACGACGGCCCTCGGAGACATTGGGGACGCTTTCGACCAGCATGGCGCCGATGCTACAGGTCCGCGTGCTCGGTCGCGGGCCGGCGATGCAGCGCCCGGCACGCCCGCGATCCGGCTGCTCGATGCGCCTCCGGCGACGGGACAGGTACAGTCTGCGAACGATGTCGCTCGCGTACCTGCGTCGTCGCTGACCCCTCGCTCGCTGAGCGCAGGCGGGCCCGAGACGACCCGGCTTGCTCAGGCGCCCAAGACCTCGCTCAGTCGCCCAGCATCGGGATGCGGATGCCCCGCTCGCGGGCCACCTCGACCGCGCGCCCGTAGCCCGCGTCGACGTGCCGCACGACGCCCATGCCGGGATCCGTCGTCAGCACCCGCTCGAGCTTCCGGGCTGCCAGCTCCGTGCCGTCGGCCACCACCACCATGCCCGCGTGCTGGCTGTACCCGATGCCCACGCCGCCGCCGTGGTGGATCGACACCCAGGTCGCCCCGGCGGCGGTGTTCACGAGCGCGTTGAGCAGCGGCCAGTCGGCCACCGCGTCGGAGCCGTCGGCCATCGCCTCCGTCTCGCGGTTGGGGCTCGCGACCGAGCCCGCGTCGAGGTGGTCGCGCCCGATGACGATGGGCGCCCTGACCTCGCCGGAGCGCACGAGCTCGTTGAAGGCGAGGCCGGCCCTGTGCCGCTCCCCGTAGCCCAGCCAGCAGATCCGCGCCGGCAGGCCCTGGAACGGCACCCGGGCCTCGGCCATCTCGATCCAGCGGCGGAGGCCCTCGTCGTCCGGGAAGAGCTCGAGGATCGCGCGGTCCGTGCGCAGGATGTCCCCCGGGTCGCCGGAGAGCGCCGCCCAGCGGAACGGCCCGCGCCCCTCGCAGAACTGGGGCCGGATGAACGCGGGCACGAAGCCCGGGTAGGCGAACGCGTCGGCCACGCCCGCCTCCCTGGCCTGGGCGCGCAGGTTGTTGCCGTAGTCGAAGGCGACCGCGCCCGCCGCCCTGAACGCGAGGATCGCCCGCACGTGGGCCGCCATCGAGGCCCTGGACCGCGCCTCGTACACGTCGGGCTGCGTCTCCCGCAGGACGGCGGCGTCGGCGAGCGAGATCTCGGCCGGGACGTAGCCGGCCAGGGCGTCGTGCGCGGATGTCTGGTCGGTGACCACGTCGAACCGCTCGCCCGCCCTCGCCCAGGCGGGCTCGACCTCGGCGGCGTTGCCCACCAGCGCTATCGAGAGCGCGCGGCCCCCGGCGGCGGCCCCGCGGGCGAGCCGGAGCGCCTCGTCGGGGTCCCGGGTCAGCCAGTCGACGTAGCCGATCTCGTGGCGCCGGGCGGCGCGCCGCTCGTCGACCTCGATCGCGATGCACGCGCCCCCGTTCATCGTCACCGCCAGCGGCTGGGCCCCGCCCATCCCGCCCAGGCCGGCGGTGAGCGTCACGGTGCCGCGCAGCGTGCCGCCGAAGTGCTGGCGCGCGAGCTCCGCGAACGTCTCGTAGGTGCCCTGGAGGATCCCCTGCGTCCCGATGTAGATCCAGGAGCCGGCGGTCATCTGGCCGTACATCATCAGGCCCTTCCGCTCGAGCTCGCGGAAGTGCTCCCAGTTGGCCCACTTGCCGACCAGGTTCGAGTTGGCGATCAGCACGCGCGGCGCCCACTCGTGCGTCCGGAACACGGCCACGGGCTTGCCGCTCTGGACCAGGAGCGTCTCGTCGTCGGCCAGCCGGCGCAGCTCGCGGACGATGGCGTCGAACGCCTCCCAGCTGCGCGCGGCGCGCCCGGTGCCGCCGTACACGACCAGCGCGTCGGGGTCCTCGGCCACCTCGGGGTCGAGGTTGTTCATGAGCATCCGCAGCGCCGCCTCCTGCTGCCAGCCGCGGGTGGAGAGGGTGGTGCCGCGCGGGGCGCGGACGGGGCGCGGGCCGGAGGGGGCGGTGCCGGTTGTCTCGGTGCT
Organism: Chloroflexota bacterium; assembly: GCA_021802825.1. GTDB lineage: Bacteria > Chloroflexota > Limnocylindria > Limnocylindrales > CSP1-4 > CAIXZV01. The sequence goes on along the minus strand of JAJZRG010000002.1, from coordinate 19,396 downwards.
CATGGCGCCGGAGTCTAGCGCCCCGGCTGGGCTCAATCGACGCCGCCGCGTCCGCCGGACCCGGGCTCAGCCGCCGATGCCGGCCATCAACCGCGCCCCGAAGTCCTGCGCGCCGGTCGAGAGCAGCGAGACGATCACGTCGCGGCTGGCGAGGTGGGTGTGGTAGGCGCGGAGGCCGCCACCGCACGTGGTCACGTAGGTGGTGCGGCCGCCGAGCGTCTGCTCGGCCCGGGCGAGGACGCCGCTCGACTGCGCACAGGCCCCCTGGTCATAGCTGGCGCGCCAGTCCGCGAACATCTTGTCCGAGTAGAGGCCGGGCCGGACATGGGCCAAGACGCCAGACGCCCAGTCAGCGCCCGAGACCGCGATCGGGAAGGCGGCGCGGTCGATGCTGGACACGAACGACGCATCCTTGATCGCCTGGCCGAAGGACGTCGGCTCCTCGCTGACGGGGGCCCCGCCGACAGACGAGGGCAGGAGCGCCAGCAGGCCGGGGTCCAGGGCCACCGAGGCGCCCGACGGCATGGGGAGCGTGGGGGCCGGGCTCGTCGGGGGCACCGTCGGGGGCACCGTCGGGGGCGCCGGGGTACCGGCGACCGGGAGGGGCATCGGCACCAGCGAGGCGTCCCGTGCGCCGCAGCCGCCGAGCAGGAGGGCTGCGCCGAGCGCGCCGAGGGCGGCGGCGAGGCCCACCCTCACGCGAGATCCCGCCGCAGGACCGGGAACCGCTCGTCCGGCGCCGCGATGACGAACCCGAGCTTCGTCCAGAAGCCCGGCTGCGCCGCGCTCGTCGCGTTCGGCTTGGCGCCCACCTCCGGGTAGGCCTCGACCGCCGAGAACCCCCGGCCGGCCAGATCGTCGCAGACCGCCTCGATCAGCTGGGCGGCGAACCGGCGCTCCCGGGCGGCGGCCGTGGCGGCGATGCAGGTGATCACCGCGGGAAGCGGCGAGGCCGGCAGCTTCGGGTACAGGTCGCGGGTCCGCATGGCCCGCGGGTAGGCCGACAGCGGGCCGAACTGGACAAACGCCGCGGGCTCGTCGTCGTCGAGCAGCACCTTGGCGTAGGAGCCGAAGACCGTGAGTCCGCGGGCGAGGAGCCGGAGCTTCGGCGGGGCGTCCCCGCCGACCGCAGGGCCCGCCTTGGGCGGCGGGGCGAAGGGGTTGGGCGCGGGGGCGTCATCGTCGCTCGCGAATGGGTTGAAGGCCGGCCCCCGCGACGCCGAGGCAAACGGGTTGAACACAGGCCCGTCGGCGGCGGCGAACGGGTTGCGCGGCTTCGGCTTGGCGGCAGGGGCGGCCGGTGCGGCGCTCAGCCAGCTGAGCCGGGCCGCCTTCGAGCCCCGATCGGCGTCCTCCCAGTAGTCGCAGGAGCGGTGGTCGAACCCCGGGTCCGCGCAGGGCGGCACGAGCGCGAAGGTCGCGTCGTCGGTCACGTCCACGATGCGGATGGCCATGGCGGGAGTGTAGGACGCCAGGCGGCTGCCGCGACGACGCCTAGCCGACCAGCGCCGCCAGCGCCCCGGAGCGGACCACGCGCAGCGCCGCCGCCATGTCGGGACCGGGCTCCCGGTCGACGACGAGCGGCGGCACGACCGCGCGCACCAGCGCAAGCGCCTCGGCCACGCCCACGCCCGGCTGCGGCGCGGCGTCGCCCATCGCGGCCCGCCGGAGCTCCAGCGCCTGCGCCGCGGCGAGCACCTCGATCGCGACGATCTGCTCCACGTGGGCCAGCACGGTCCGAGCGTGTCGCGCCGCCCCGGCGCCCATCGATACGTGGTCCTCCTGGTTCGCGGACGTCGGGATCGAGTCCACCGACGAGGGGTGGGCGAGGACCTTGTTCTCCGACGCCAGGGCCGCCGCCGTGTACTGGACGATCATCAGCCCGCTGTTGCGGCCGGGGTCGGGCGTGAGGAAGGCCGGCAGCCCGCCGTTGAGCCGGGGGTCGAGCATCAGAGCCGTCCGCCGCTCAGAGATCGAGCCCAGCTCAGCGAGCGCCAGCTTCGCGAAGTCCAGCGCCAGCGCGATCGGCTCGCCGTGGAAGTTGCCGCCGCTGATGACGAGTCCGCCGCCCGTGGCCAGCGCGTCCTTCGGCACCTCGCCGCCCGACGGGAACACGAGCGGGTTGTCGGTAGCCGAGTTGAGCTCGATGTCGAGCACCCGCCGCAGGTGATCGAGCGCGTCCCGGACGGCCCCGTGGACCTGTGGCACACAGCGCAGCGAGTACGGGTCCTGGACCTTGTGCGAGGAGCCGTGGTGGGAGGCCTGGAACCCGGACCCTCGGAGCAGGTGCCGGACCTCGGCCGCGACGGCGATCTGGCCCGGGTGGGGCCGCGCCAGCTGGTACGGCGCGGCGAACGCCACCTCGGTCCCCAGCATCGCCTCGAGCGTCATCGCGGCCGCCACCGACGCCGTCCGCGTCAGCCGGTCTGCGTCCGCGAGCAGCAGGGCTCCGAGCGACGACATGAGCTGGGTGCCGTTGAGCAGCGCGAGGCCTTCCTTCGGGGCCAGCTCCATCGGCTCAAGGCCCACCTCGCGCAGGGCGACCAGCGACGGCAGCACGCTGCCGCCCAGCTCCACCTCGCCCCGCCCGACGATCGGCAGAGCCAGGTGCGCCAAGGGCGCCAGGTCGCCCGACGCGCCCACGCTCCCCTGCTCCGGCACCACGGGGTGGATCCCCAGCTCCAGGAACCGGCACAGGCGGTCCACCAGCTCCGGGCGCGCGCCCGAATGCCCCAGCGCCAGCGTGTTGGCGCGCAGCAGGAGCATCGCCCGGATCACCTCGCGCGGGAACGGGCGGCCCACGCCCGCCGCGTGCGATGCAATCAGGTTCTCCTGGAGCCGGGCGGTGTCGGCCGGGGGGATGAACGTCGTGGCCAGGTCGCCGAAGCCGGTAGTGACACCGTAGACGACCTCGCCATGGGCCACCAGCGTGTCGATGACTGCGCGGGCCTCGCCCATCCGCTCGCGGGCGTGGACGTCGAGCGCGACGCGGGTGCCGTGGCGCGCGACGGCCTCCACGTCGGCCACCGTGAGGTCGGCGCCGGTCAGCACGACAAGGTCGGAGGCGTCGGCCCCCCGGATCGGGTGGAAGTGGGGTTCGCTCACCGTGCCGAGGATAGTCGGCTATCCTGCGGTCCGTGCCGGACGCCCGCACGCCGGCGTTCCCCGAGGAGCCACGCTTTCCGTGCTCGCGTTCATCGACACCATGGCCATCCCGTTCCTCACTAGCCTCTACGGGGCTGTCGGCTACCTGGGCGTGATGCTGGCGATGGGCATCGAGTCCGCGATGATCCCCCTCCCGTCGGAGCTGATCCTGCCCATGGCGGGCTGGATGGTCTCCGACCCGACGCAGGTCGAGCCGCTGACGAGGGGGCCATGGGGCTTCTGGGTCGTGGTGGTCGTGGCAACCCTGGGCAACACGATCGGCTCGCTCGTCGCGTACGCGATCGGGGCGTACGGCGGGCGCCCGTTCCTCCAGCGGTACGGGAAGTACCTGCTGATCCGCGAGCACGAGATCGAGATCGCCGACCGCTTCTTCGCCGACCACGGCGCCGCGACGGTCTTCTTCGGCCGTCTGCTGCCGATCGTGCGGACGTTCATCTCGTTCCCGGCCGGTGTCACGCGCATGCCGCTGCCCAAGTTCATCGCCTACTCCACGGCCGGCGCCGTGCCCTGGTCCATCGCGCTCGTGTACGCGGGGACCGTGCTGGGCGGCAACTGGAAGGACATCCGCAAGGCCCTCCAGCCGTTCGACCTGCTGATCGCCGTGCTGGTCGTGGCGGGCTTCGTGCTGCTGGTCTGGCTCCGCATCGGGCGCCCCGGCTGGCCGAAGAAGAAGGACGCGGACGCCACCGCAGGCTGAGCGCGTCAGGCGCCCGGGGCGCTGCCAGCCGCCCGGGGCGCGGACCGGCAGGCCTGACCCTCTAGCCCCATGGCACATCCTTCGCGCCGCGCAGGTGCGAGGTGTCGTTCGAGACGAGCAGCGTGCCCTCGCGGGGCCCGGCGTCGTCGGCGAAGGCGATCGCCGTCAGGTTGCACTGGCTCTGGATGAACCGCTGCCGGAACCGGCGGAGGTCGGCGTCGAGCGCGACACACAGGAAGACACGGTTGAGCGTCCCGTGCGCGACGGCCAGGATGCGGTGGTCCGTGCCCGCCGCGCTCAGGGGACCGCCAGTCGCCGTCGCGGCGCGGAACGACGTCCGGGCCATCCAGCGCCGGTGCTCGTCGAGCAGGTCCTCGAGGAACGAGGTCACCCGATTGGCGACGTCCTCGCCCGACTCGCCGCCGGGGCAGCGGAGCGCGTCCGGCCGCTCCACCCACTCGCTTCGGTAGGCGCGGTCCGTCTCGTCGATCTGCGCGTAGGTCCGGCCCTCCCAGGCGCCGTAGTCCATCTCGCGCAGGCGCGGGTCCACCTCGATCGGCACCCCGCCCGCCACGATCTCGGCCGTCTCGCGGGCCCGGAAGAGCGAGCTGGTGATGACGCGCTCGAACGCGACGGGAGCCAGGCGCCGTCGGAGCGCCTCGGCCTGGCGCCGGCCCGCCTCGTTGATGGAGATGTCGATCTTCTGGCCGAGGTGCTGCTCGGGTCGCGAGCGGTCGGTCAGGCCGTGGCGGGTGAGGACGAGGGTGAGCATCGGAACGAAGTCTAGGCCGAGCGGGGATGCGAGAATGTGCCCGGAGGTTCAGACGACACGCACGATGAGCAGCACCGATCACGACGCCCACGGCACCGCCGCCAGCGGGGCCGCACACGGCCACGACGACCACGGCCACGCAGCCGATGCCCTCGGTCCCATCGACTGGAAGATGTGGGGCGCGGGCCTTCTCGGCGTCATAGCCGCGCTCGCCGTCGTCGTCACGGCCGTCCTCGGCACCGGCTTCTCCTTCACCGCCTGAGGGGCTCCGGGCGCTGCTTCCTGTGAGCAGGTGGTGAGCGGGTAAACCTTTCGCAACGTTGCGGGAACGGCCCCACGGTGGCTGTTAGGGTCGGGGGCCATGAGCTCCAGCGTCCCCCACCGTCATGTCCGCCCCGTGCGTCCGCCGCAGCGGCGGCGGCTCGGCCTGTGGATCCTCGCGCTCGTGGCGCTGGCCGCCGTCCTGACGGCCGCGGGTGCCACCATGTTCGCGTTCCAGGGCACGGCCCCATCTGGCCGCGACCTCGGGTCACCGCCGAGCGAGGCCTCCCCGCTCGCCAACGGCGGCACGGGACCTGCGGCCTCGGTCCCAGGCAGCCCCGACCCGGGCACGAGTTCGTCGCCCGGTCCACTCGGCGGGCCCGGCCCGTTCGCCCACGGCCTGCTCATCGCGGATCGCGGCAACGGCCGGATCCTGGCGGTGGACAACGCGGGCCACGTCTTCTGGCAGTTCCCCGCGAGGGGCTCGCTGCCGCCCGGCGTCAAGTTCGCGGCCGACGACGCGTTCGTGGCGCCCGACGGCCAGACGATCGTCGCCAACGACGAGTACAACCAGGTCATCTACCGGATCGACATCCGCACCCGCAAGGTGGTCTGGCAGTACGGGCACCCGGGCGTCGCGAGCGGGAAGCTCGGCTACCTCCACAACCCCGACGACGCCTACCCGCTCGCAAACGGCGACATCGTGGTCGCCGACATCGTCAACTGCCGGGTGCTCGAGATCGCGCCCGACAAGCACATCGTGTCGATGCGCGGCCAGACGGGCCACTGCACCGACAACGCCCCGATGACCTACGGCGACCCCAACGGCGACACCCCGCTCCCGGACGGCGGCCTGCTCATCACCGAGATCCACGGCTCGAGGGTCGTGCGCCTCTCGCCCACCGGCCGGGTGCTGTTCGACATCCACGTCCCGGTCCAGTACCCGTCGGACGCCCAGTTCGACAGCCAGGGCAACGTGATCGTCGTGGACTACAGCACCCCCGGCGCCGTCGTGGCGGTCACGCCCAAGGGCCAGCTGCTGTGGCGCTACGCGCCGACCTCGGGGCCCGGCCGGATGGACCACCCGAGCCTGGGCACGCCGCTGCCGAACGGCGACATCGTGATCAACGACGACGCCCGGGACCGGATGATCGTGCTCGATCCCACGACGATGAAGATCGTCTGGCAGTACGGCCACACAGACGCCTCCGGGACGGCTCCGGGTTACCTGTCCGACCCGGACGGGCACCAGCCGATCCCCGCGAATGCGGCCTTCTGAGGGCGTCGGGCGGGCGGCGCGGGACTCGCGGGCACGGCTGATCCCCGCGGACACCAGGCCGATTGGGGCGGTTCGGCACCCCCCGCTTCGGGGGCCGGGCCGACGCGGGGCCGTTCGCGGGGGCCGACGCGTCGGCGGCTGGCTCGCGGCCGGACTCTTCGTCACGCTGGTCGCCGCCGCGTGCGGCGATGCGTCGCCCTCCCCGTCCGGAGCCGCGGCGTCGGGTGCCGTCGGCCCGAGCCTGGGTGCGGCCGGCCCGTCTGGGCCCGGCGGCTCCGCGTCGTCGGCCTCGGGCGGTTCCCCCGGCACCCCAAGCGCGCCTGCCAGCGCGGGCACCACGCCAGGTGGCGCGGGCGTGACCGCGTCGTTCCTCGGCGGTCGCCTGCCCTCACCACTCAGCCGCGCCGTGGCGGTGCCGAGCGGCGGCGAGGTGCTGGTGCTGGGGGGCATCGACCCGAGCGGGACGACGTCGGCCGTCCTGCGGCTCGATCCCGCTACGGGCGCCGTGACGCAGATCGGGCGATTGGCGGCTGCGGTCCACGACGCGTCGGGGGCGCCCCTCGGCCACGGCTGGCTCGTGGTGGGTGGCGGGCGCACGCTCGCGAGCGCGGTCGTCCAGGACGTGTCGCTGTCGGGCGCGAGCGCTTCGGCCTCGGTGGCCGGCGCCCTGCCCTCGCCGCGGGCCGACGGCGCGGCGGTCTCCGTGGGCGACGAGGTGCTGGTGGTGGCCGGCGGTCGCGGCGGGCTGGCCGACCCTGCCGTGCTCATGACCCGCGACGGCGCGCGGTTCACGGTCTTCGCACGCCTGCCGTTCGCCGTCCGTTACCCCGGCGTTGCCCTCGCGGGGAGGAGCGTGTACCTGTTCGGAGGCGCGACGGCCGCGGGACCCTCGAACGCGATCCAGGTGCTCGACACGACGACGGGCAGTGCCCGGCTGGTGGCCCGACTGCCCTACGCACTCACCGAGGCCTCAGCGTTCAGCCTCGGCGGGCGCCTCCTGATCGCGGGCGGCATGCGCGGCGGCCGGCCGAGCGCGGCGATCCTCGCCTTCGACCCCGCCACCGGCCACACCACGGCCGTCGGGCGGTTGCCGAGGGCCGTCGCCGACGCCGCAGTCGCGGTCGTGGGCAGCACGGCGTACCTCGTGGGCGGCGAGACGGGCAGCGCGTTCCTCGACTCGGTCATCGCAGTCCGCTGAGCCCTCGCCCGTCGCCGCGGATCGGACGGCGGAGCCGAGCGCCCGTGCCCCCGTGGCTCGTGCCCGCGCCGCGGGCGCCCTGCCGCGCTCCCCGCCCCGCGACCCTCAGGCCATCCCACCAGCGAGGGGCGGACGGGTCTCGCCCCCGCGCACGATCTCGCGGATCCGCGACGCGAGGCGCTCGATGTCGTCAACCATCGCCTCGGTGCGGTCGAGCATGTTCTGCGCCGTCGGGTCGTCGCCCATCGCAGGCACGTTGATGAACACGTTGGCGGCGGCGGCCTGGGCGGCGGCCAGGGCCATCAGCCCCCCGACCTCGAGGTCCGAGGAGGCGTTCTTGTTGCTCCGCCCGGCGATCGACTCGGCGGTGAGCGCCACCTGAAGGCAGGCCTGGACCGTGCGGAAGGGCGCGTCGGTGGCGGCTCGGGCAGCCTGCTGGAGCGCCTTCGCTCGGGCAGCCTTCTCGGCCTCAGTGTCGCGCGGCAGCCTCATCGCCGTCCCGAAGCCCGCGAACGCCGCGGCATCCTCGTCGGCGAGGGTCAGGAGCCGGTCAGCGAGCGCCTCGCCCGTGGCCTTCGCGTCCCTCAGGAGTTCCTCGTGCTCGGCGAACTTCGGCCGGCCCGCGGACAGCGAGGCGACCATCGCCACGAGTGCGCCGCCCAGGCTGCCGGCGACCGCCGCCGCGGACCCTCCGCCAGGCACGGGCTGCGCCGAGGCCAGGAGCGAGACGAACTGGTCGACCGTCAGGTCGCGAAAGCGCACGTTGGTATCCACCCGGCGATTGTATGAACGGGTTGGCGTCTGTGGCCACCCACCGCGCGACACCGCCGGACGGGCGAGGGATGGCCCACGGGGCGAGCGCGGGTAGCGCCCGCCCCGCAGTTGAACGTGGAGCCGCGATGAGGAGTCTCGGCCCCGCGTGTGTCGTGCCGCTCAGGCGGCCTGGTCGAACCCGTCCAGCGCCTCGATGGCCCAGCGGCGCGAGCGGTGCGCGAACGTCAGGCCGAGCCGCAGGGTGGCGGTGTCCACCTCGTAGACCGTGCGCGGCCCCGTGATGGCCGGGTATGCGGAGCGCTCGTCGCGGATCGCAACGAGGCGCGTGATCCGGAGGCGGTCGCCGCCCCAGGTGATCTCGTTGGGCAGGCCGTTGAACCGATTGGTGCGCACCTGGACCGGAACCGGTGCGACGCGAACCATCGCCATGTCGATGTCTCCTTGACGTTCGGCGGGGTCGTCGTCACCCGGGGGCACTTCCGGATGCGAACGGATGTTCGTACTTCCAGACTCTAGACCGAACAAGTGTTCGATGTCAAGTGACGTCGAACGTATCCTCGTCGAGGTCTGTGACAGGTTCGGTGTCACGGCGCTCGCGCCGACGTGCCGCGTCCGGCTCGTCGTCGGCCACGTCCACGGGTTTCATCGGGTCGCGCTCGAAGGGCGCCGGCAGCGCGCTGCGCACGAGCCGCGCGCGCGTGACGGCGTGACTGCCGTACTTGCCGCGGATCCTGTCGAGCGCGGCCGCAGCGGCCACTCGCCGCGGATCCTCCTGGCGGTCGAACATCGCCAGCTGCTCCCGATCGCGGAAGTTGGACGCGGTCACGCCCACCAGCCGGATCCGCTGGCCGTGCAGCTCACGCCGGAGGAGCGTCAGCGCGGCCTCGAAGATGGGTTCGGTGAGGTCTGCCGGAACCTCGAGGCTCGTCTGGCGGGTGATGGTGTGGAAGCCCGAGTCGCGCAGCTTGAGCGTGATCGTCACGGCTCGGAGGCCCGACGAGCGCAGGCGCCCCGCAACCCCATCGGCCATGCCCAGGAGCGTCCGCTCCAGCACGTCGCGGTCGGCCGTGTCGCGGTCGAAGGTGTGCTCGTGGCCGATCGACTTGGCCGCCTCGCCGCCGGCCACGGGATCCGGATCGATCCCGTGCGCGCGCTCCACGAGCGACGCGCCGTGCTTGCCCAGCCGGCGCTCGAGCGCGTCCGACGGGAGCGAGGCCAGGTCGCCGATCGTCCGCACGCCGTACTCACCCAGCGCGGTGGCGGTCTTCTCGCCCACGCCCCACAGCCTCGAGATCGGAAGCGGCGCGAGGAAGGCAGCCTCCTCGCCCGGCGGCACGACCACCAGGCCGTCGGGCTTGCGCAGGTCCGACGCCACCTTCGCCACCAGCTTCGTCGTCGCCACGCCCACCGAGATCGTCAGGCCGGTCTCGTCGTGGACGGCGCTCTTGATCAGCCGCCCGATCGCCTCGCCGTCGCCGAACAGCGCGCGCGACGCCGTGACGTCCAGGAACGCCTCGTCGATCGAGACGGGCTGCACCTGGGGCGTGAACCTGTTGAGGATCGCCATGACTCGGCGGCTCTCCTCCTGGTACTTGCGCCCGTCAACCGGCACGAAGATGCCCTGGGGGCAGAGGCGCCCAGCCGTGCGCAGCGGCATCGCCGAGTGGACGCCGAACTTGCGCGCCTCATAGCTCGCCGTGCTGACCACGCCCCGGTCGTTGGGCCCGCCGCCGCCGACGATGACCGGCTTGCCGCGGAGCTCGGGCCGGTCGCGCTGCTCCACGGCCGCGAAGAACGCGTCGAGGTCCACGTGCAGGATCGTGCGGGCGGTCACGCGCCTGATTGTCCCCTCTGGCGTGACACCACCCCGTCGCGAGTCGGCTCGGGATCGCCGGCCACCGCTCGCGCGCCGGTCAGAACGCCCAGTGGCCGATGACGAACAGCGTGGTGCATAGCCCCAGGAGCAGGGTGGAGGCCACCACCACAAGCCCGCTCGTGCGCCGTGAGGCGGCACCAGCCGCCAGGAACACGGGGAATACGCCGAGCACGTAGCGCGGCACGCTGATGGGCCAACTGAGCGAGGCGAACGAGAGCAGGCTGACGGCGGTGTACACCGCGTACCCCGGCCGCGAGCGCGGGCTCGCGACGCTCCACACGGTGGCGCCGGCGAGGGTGAGCAGCGCGACCGCAGGCGCGAGGTAGACCGTGGCCCAGAACTCGCTCGGCGGATAGGTGGTGAGGCCGGACCAAAGGGCCTGAAGAGCCTGCCAGGGCATGACGTTGACGACCTGGAACGTGCTGCGCTGAACCCCCACGAAGTACATGGGGTCGCCGAACCAGACGACATTGATCGCGAGATAGGCCGCGAGTCCAGAGGCGATCACGAGGACCCACCCGAAGTCAAGACCGATTCGCCGGCGCTGCAGCCAGTACTCGAGGGCGAGTGCGGGCAGAAGGAAGACGCCCTGCAGCCGCGTCGCGGCCGCCAGCGCGCCGAGGATCCCCGCGCCGCGCCAGTCGCCCCGCCGCGCTTGGACATACGACCACACCGCGAAGGCGAGGAACAGCGCCTCCGAGTACGGCGCGACGAAGGCGAACGCCGTCGGGAAGACCAGCATGGCCACGACGGCCGCCCGTCCAGCGGGCCGGGAGTCGTCGAGGCGGACCAGTCGGTGGAGGCCGACAGCCGCGCCCATCGTGGCCAGCAGCGAGATAACCATCCCGGCCACGAGCGGCGGCGCGACCAGCGACCCGATGGCGACAGCGAGCGGGTAGCCGGGGAACAACACAATCCGCGCCGGGTCCGAGGGAGGCCCATACCCGTGCGCCGCGACCTCGAAGAAGTGGGGCGCATCCCATCGGTCCCAAATCCCGAGGATGGGGGAAGCCCCCATCGCGTCGGGCCGGAGGACGACCACCGCCAGGACGGCGAACGCCAGCACGACGATCCGCATCCACAGCGTCGGCAGGATGGCGTCCGCCCACGCCTCGCGCGACACCACGTGAGACTGCTGCCTGCGGATCACGGCCGGAGTATACGGGCGTCCGCTACCCGTGAATCTGGGCCCCCCGAGACGAGCGCGACCGCGCGGCGCGACGGGGTTCAACGAATCGAAACGCCCCGGCGGCGGACCACCGGGGCGCGGCGAGTTGCCTGGCGCGGGCCTGTCGCCCGCAGGCCGTCAGCCCTTGGGCTCGACGACGATCGTGACCTCGGGGGTCATGCCCGCGAGCACCTTCACGGCGACCTTGTAGGTGCCCAGCGACTTGATCGGCTGGTCGAGCTCGATCTTGTGCTTGTCCACGACGATGCCGCGGCGACCGAGCGCCTCGGCGATGTCCTGGGTGTTGATGGAGCCGTAGAGCTTGCCGCCCTCGCCCACCTTGACGCCCATGGTGAGCGTGGTGGAGCCGATGCGGGTGGCCGCGATCTCGGCCTCCTCGCGCTCGCGCTTCCGCTTGTCCTCACGGCTGGCGATGTCGTGCTGGTACGCGCGGAAGGCGCCGCCGGACGCAGGCACGGCGACCTTCTGCGGGATGAGGAAGTTCTGGGCGTACCCGTCCGCGACTGTCTTCATCTCGCCCGTCTTGCCGAGCTTCGGGACGTCCTTCGTCAGGATCACCTTCACGCGATTGAACCCTCCTTGTTGATCCAGCCTCGGAGCCTGGGCCCGAGCTGGCTGTGATGCAGTGCGTCGCCCGCGAACGTCAGGGCGTCGGGCAGGCGGCGAACGATACGCCGGAGCGGAGCCGGCGTGAAGCGGCGGATGCGGCGGACATCCTCCTCGAAGGCCCGACGATCCACCCCGAGCGCGTCCAGCTTCTCGTCGAGGACCTCGTCGGGGACGCCGTCGAGGAACAGGTCGATGGCCAGCACGATGACGATCACGTCATCGAGGCCGCCGATGATCGGCAGGCCGTCGGGGACGAGGTCTCGACCGACGACGAGATAGCCCACGGCAGCGGCGAGGCCCGCCTTGCGCGCGAGCGGGATCCGCTCGTCCCGGACAAGGTCCAGGAGGAGGTGACCGTACTGGGGCGCGCGACTCGCGATCGGCAGCAGCGCCGCCCAGCCGAGTAGGCGCCGAGCGCCGATACCCCGATGGTCGCCTGTCCCGCTCACGCCGTGGGTTTCGCGGTCCGTCCGCGATGATCGAGCCACCCTGCTCCTCGAACCGAACCCGCGGCGCCGCAGCGCGGGACCGGGGAGTAGGGATGGTAGCACCGCTCTCTCGCGTGCTCGCGCGTGTCGCCAAACTGCGCCCACCGGGTGTGGGGAACCCTCGCTGATCTTGCCGGGCCGGCCATGCTCCGAACGTCGTGTTGGATAATAGGATGGACAACACACTAAAAGTTGAATAGTCTATTATCCATGAGCAACCGGTCCCTCCCGCCGTACCCGCGCTACACCAGGCTCGCGGCCGACCTCGGCGAGCGAATCCGCCTCGCCCGGCTGCGCCGCCGCATGACCGCGGACCGGATGGCCGAGCGGATGGGGGTGACGCGCGTCACCCTGCACCGGCTCGAGCAGGGCAACCTGTCGGTCGGCTTCGGAGTTCTCGTCCGCGCGCTCGGGGTACTCGGCCTAGAGGAGGACATCGCGGCGATCGCGGCCGACGACGAACTCGGCAGGCAGCTCGCGGATGCGGCGGTCAAGCCGACCTACCGGCCGAGAAGGAGCGCGTCATGATCGGCGCCGAACTCGACGCGGTCTCCGTCGAGCTCGACGCGGCAGAACTTGGCGGACCGGTGACCATCGGCACGCTTCGGAGAACGCGCGCCCCGGGTGGCTCGCTCGTCGGCTTCGCCTACAGCGACGACTGGCTCGCACGGCGTGACGCGTTCGCGATAGACCCCCTGCACGGGCTCTTCGCTGGTGACCAGTGGCCGCGCGACGGGAAGATCGACCGCATCTTCACCGACGCGGCAACCGATCGCTGGGGCCGGACGCTGCTCGCCCGGCACGAGGCGCACCTCGCGCGGACCGAGCGCCGCCCGCGGCGGACCCTCGACGAATGGGACTACCTCCTCAGGATCTCGGACGTCTCGCGGATGGGCGCGCTGCGCTTCCGCGCGCCCGGCGGTTCATACCTCGTCGTGAACGACGGCGTGCCGCCGATGACGCGCCTGCCCGAGATTCTCGCCGCCGCGCAGGAGATCGAGCGCCCCAGGGACGCGAGCCGGGAGGCCGAGAGCCTGGCCCTCCTGCTCGCCCCGGGCAGCTCGTTGGGTGGCGCTCGCCCGAAGGCAAGCTACGTGGACCCCGACGGGTCGCTCTGGATCGCGAAGTTCCCCTCGCGGACTGACCAGCGCGACATGGCCGCATGCGAGTACGTGCTGAACGAGATCGCCGCTGCGGCCGGGATCGATGTGCCAGAGCATCGGCTCCTCAGCATCGGCGGCGCCCGCCATTCGTTCGCCGCCAAGCGGTTCGACCGGATCGGATCAACCCGGCGCCTCTACGCATCGTCCATGACGCTCCTCTCGCGCCGAGACATGGAGGAGGCCAGTTATCTCGACATCGCCCTCGCGATCGCGGACCACGGGGAGTCGGGTGCCATCAACGGGATGCTCGCTGACATGTTCCGCCGCGTGGTGTTCAACGTCGCCGTCGCGCATCGTGATGACCACCTCCGCAATCACGGCTTCATCAGGACCCCGCACGGCTGGCGCCTGGCGCCGGCGTTCGACCTCAATCCGATGCCCGAGATCCCCGAGCATGCCCTCGCGATCGACGACGCCGATCACACCGGAGACATCGACCTCGTCATGAGCACGGCCGCGTTCTACCGCCTGTCCGAGCAGCGGGCGTCCGACATCGCAGACGAGGTCATGACGGCCGTCAAGGCGTGGGAGACGCCGGCGCGGCGGGTGGGGCTCGGCCCCGTCGAGATGGACACGCTAGCCGAGGCGGTGGGGAGGTGATGCCGGCTTGGCTCGGCGGCGCCGGCCTCGCGGTGGGCCGTTGCGGCGACCAGTTGACATCGAACGTACGTTCTGTATAGTGGCGTCACCTCGAAGGAGACGCCCGGTGACCCGTCACGACGCCGAACGCAAACGCAAGATCTTGGACGTGATCGCCGCCACGATCCGCGCGCGCGGCTACCCGCCGTCCGTTCGCGAGATCGCGAAGGCCGTGGGCCTCGCCTCCACGTCGGCCGTCCACCATCACCTCCAGATCCTGGAGCGGGACGGCTACCTGGAGCGCGGCGCCGCGCAGTCGCGCGCCATCCGGCTCACCCCAACGGCGGCGCTGACGCTCGGCCTGTCGAGCGAGCTCACGCCCCAGTCCATGCCCAGTGAGTCGTTCAACCTCGCAGTCATCGGCGAGATCGCGGCCGGCGGGCCCATCGAGGCGTACCAGGACGCTTCGGAGACGCTCGCCGTCCCGGACGTGCTCGCGGCCGGCGGGGACGCCTACGTCCTCCGGGTCCGTGGCGACTCCATGATCGACGCGCACATCGCGGACGGGGACTACGTGGTCATCCGCCCGCAGGAGACGGCCCGTGACGGCGACATCGTGGTCGCCCAGGTGGAGGAGAACGCCGTCACCCTCAAGCGCTTCTTCCGGGAGAAGGACCGCGTGCGCCTGCAGCCGGCCAACCAGAACTACGCGCCCCAGTTCTACCCGTCGGTGCGGATCCAGGGGAAGCTGATCGGCGTCATCCGCCGCCTGGACTGACCGCGCCGGCCCGCGTCCAGACCTCCGGGTCGTGGGCGAAATGGACGCGAATTGGGTCGAGGGCGCGAAGGCGCTCCACGGACTCGGGGTAGCGCGGGTCACGAGCGCCTGGGGCCCCCGACCCGACGGTGTCGGTGGCACCTTCCCACTCGCGTCGCGACTGGAGGGCCTGGCCCGCCAGCACCACCGTTCCCTGCGGCGTGTCAATGCACAGCGACTGGTGGCCGCGCGTGTGTCCCGGAGTCGGGATCAGGCGCAGCCCCGGGGCCACCTCGAGCTCCCCGTCGATGACCTCGTACCTGAGCCCCGGCACGTCGACCCACTCGGGAACGGTGTAGTCGGGCTCGTGGACCATCTCCCACTCGGCGCGCTGGACGAAGATCGGCACGCCTCCCCCGAGCCGCCCGTTCTGCCCGGCGTGGTCGAAATGTAGGTGGCAGTTGGCTACCCCGGTCACGTCGGCGAGCGCGATGCCCTGAGCAGCGAGCGCGTCGTCGAGCGGTACGACGCGGGGCGTGAACATCTCGTCAATCTCCGCGTTGCCGAGACCGGCGCCGTTGTCGAACAGGAAGACGCCATCACGGTGGATCACCGCATGAGCGTAGGACGGCCACCACTCGCGCCCCAAAGTCAACCGTTCCTCGGGGTCGAGGCGCAGCTCGGACACCAGGAACGGGACCACCCGCACGTCGGCCATGGCGGCATCCTACAGGCGCAGCCCGCTCGACGTCGTCCACAGGCAATCCACAGGGCGGCGAACTTCGCGACCTGGCTCGGGGATAACGCCCTAGCGGCCGACTCGGCCAGCCCGTGACACTCAACCTGTCACACCGCCCGCCAAGAATCAGGACCACATGATCGATCGCCTTCCGCCGCAATCCATCGAGGCAGAGCAGTCCGTGCTGGGCGCCGTCCTGATCGACCGGGACGCCATCATCGAGATCGCGGACTTCCTCAAGCCGGAGGACTTCTACCGGCAGGCGCACGCTCGGGTCTACGCAGCCATGCTGGACCTGTCGGAGCGGCGGGAACCCATCGACATCGTCACGGTCTCGGAGTGGCTGGAGCGCAGCGGAGACCTCGAATCGATCGGCGGGCGCACCTATCTCGGCACGTTGTCGAACCAGACGCCCACCGCCGTGCACGCAGCCCAGTACGCGCGGATCGTTGAGCGCAAGGCGGTCCTGCGCAACCTCATCAGCGCCGCGGGCAAGATCGCGGGCATCGGCTACGAGGACCCCGCCGAGGTCAGCGAGGCCATCGACCGGGCGGAGGCGGAGCTGTTCGCGGTCAGCGAGCGGCGCGTCTCGGCCGGCTTCTCGGTCCTGCGCAGCCTGCTCCACGACGCCTACGACCGGCTGGACTACCTGCACGCGCACCGCGGCGAGATCAGCGGCATTCGGACGGGGTTCGGGGACCTCGACGCGCTGACCACGGGCCTCCAGCCCAGCGACCTCGTGATCCTCGCCGCCCGCCCGTCGGTCGGCAAGACCAGCTTCGCGCTCAACATCGCAGAGCACGCTGCGGTCCGAGACAAGAAGAGCGTGGGCATCTTCAGCCTCGAGATGAGCAAGGAGCAGCTCGTGCTGCGCCTGCTCTCGTCCGTGTCGAGCATCGACTCCCAGCGACTGCGCTCCGGCTTCCTCGAGGAGATGGACTTCGCCAGGATCGCACCGGC
Source organism: Chloroflexota bacterium (assembly GCA_021802825.1). GTDB lineage: Bacteria > Chloroflexota > Limnocylindria > Limnocylindrales > CSP1-4 > CAIXZV01. The sequence continues at coordinate 2,890 of JAJZRG010000002.1, read as the reverse complement.
GATGAACGCCCTGTCGGAGGCCCCGGTCTACATCGACGACACGCCCAACATCAGCACGATGGAGCTGCGGACGAAGGCCCGCCGCCTCCAGGCGGAGAACGGCCTCGACCTCGTCGTCGTGGACTACCTCCAGCTGATGCAGTCGTCGATCACCACCAAGGACGCGAACCGCGTGCAGGAGGTCGGCGAGATCAGCCGGGGGCTCAAGGCCCTCGCCCGCGAGCTCAAGGTCCCCGTCCTCGCGCTCAGCCAGCTCTCGCGCCAGCCCGAGATGCGCGAGTCCAAGGAGCCCAGGCTCTCGGACCTGCGGGAGTCGGGGTCGATCGAGCAGGACGCGGACCTGGTGATGTTCCTGTACCGCGAGAAGGAGCGGGGTTCGGACGACCAGCAGACGGACGGCGAGGTCGTAAAGCTCAAGCTCGCCAAGCACCGCAACGGCCCCACTGGCGAGATCGACCTGTGGTTCAAGAAGGCCCAGACGCGGTTCGTCAACTACGCCGGCGAGCGGTACGAGGCCGTCGGCTGAGACGGAGTAGGCCAACGCGACTGGGCTTTGGGCCTTGACAATCCGCGTATTGTCCGGGCAGTCGGGGAGGACCCCAACCGACCGCCGTCGCGCCGATCGCCCGTCCCGCAGCGCTCGCCCCGTCGTCGGCCGGGCCAGGGCTGCGCAGGGAGGGCGCCAAGGTGCTGCAGGACCGGACGCTGACGTGTCGCGACTGCCGGGAGACGTTCGTGTTCTCCTCGGGCGAGCAGGCCTTCTTCGCCAGCAAGGGCCTCGTCAACGAGCCCCAGCGCTGCCCCGCCTGCCGCGCCGTAGCCAAGCGGGCAAGGGCGGCGCCGGGTGGCGGCCGGGAGTATCACGTCGCCGTGTGCAACGGCTGCGGCGGCCAAGCGATGGTCCCCTTCCTGCCGCGCAACGACCGGCCGGTCTACTGCAGCACCTGTTTCGACCGGGTGCGCGCGGAGTCAGTCGCGCAGCCCTGAAACGGGGGCGACGGCTGACGGGAAGCGCGGCGCGTCCACGGGAGCGGGCAAACCCCCGGGGCGCCTATCCTGACGGCGTCCGATAGGAGGAGCTTCGTGGGCGTCATCATCATCCGCGAGATGGTCGGGACCAGTTCCCGGTCGTGGAGCGACGCGGCGCGCCAGGCCGTGGCCACTGCATCCAAGACCGTGCGCAATATCCGGACGGTCGAGGTCGTCAAGTCCTCCGCCAAGGTGGAGGACAACGAGATCGTCGAGTACCAGGTCGAGCTCAAGATCGGGTTCGAATACGAGGGCTGACCACGCTGGCCAGGCGGCCGAAGCCGCTCCAGTCGCCGGGGCAGCATCAACGCAACCCTCCGCGTATCGGCAGATAAGTCCGCGTTGAGCCGGCAGCGCCAAGATGCCGCGCATGCCGACCACCACCGATGGCTCGACGCGGGGTCAGAGCCGTCACAACCCGACCGAGCACGCACCTGCGGGGCCGCGAGTTGACGCCCCGTTGACGGGCTCCGTATCGTCTCCGCCCAACGACGGCACAACGACCGCGTCCAGCACTCCCTGGTCGGCCCCGTCCGCGTCCCGAGGGCACGAGGCGCATGAGCTGGTCGCGGTGGGACCGGGTCTGTCTGTCGTGCCAGTCCTCTTCCCGCCATACGGAGTCCGGCCGGTGAGCGTCCTGCCGGTCCGGGCCGACAAGATTGAGCCGCCCTACGTCCGGCCCGACACCCTCTCCAGGCGACGGCTCAACGCCTGGGTGGACAGAGCCGCCCGCGGCCGCGTTGCCCTCGTCGTCGGCGACACGGGTTTCGGCAAGACCACCTTCCTGAGCGACTGGTCGAGCCAGACGCCCCGCAACACCTCCTGGTACCGCCTCGAGCGCGACGACCGAGACTGGCTCACGATGATCCGGCATCTCGTGGCCGGCGGCCGGAAGGTCGATCCTGACTTCGCCTCCAGCACCTACCGGCTGCTGTGCGCCCTCGGCCCCGGCGGGCCTACCAAGGACGAGGTTGTCGAGGCACTCGCGGGCGACATGGCGAGCTTCGGCGCGACCAGCCCGCACGGCTTCTCGCTGATCCTCGACGACTACCAGGCGATCGAGGGCAGCGACGAGACCGACCCGATTGTGGCCGCCCTGCTCGAGGCGACCGGCAACGGCTTCTCCATCATCATCGCCGCGCGGTCGGCCCCGGCGCTGCCACCCGTCCGCCTCAAGGGCCGCAATGCGATCCAGCGCATCGAGGGCGACCAGCTCCGCTTCGACGTCCCGGAGACCGAGGCGCTGTTCCGAGACGCCTACGGCATCCCGCTCGACCACGACGTGACGGTTGACCTGGTCGCGCGCACGGAGGGTTGGGCAGCCCTCCTGAGCCTCGTCCGCGCCCGCCTCGAGGAGCACCCACAGCCCGACCCGCGCGCCCTTGTCGCCCAGCTGAGCGCCACCGATGGCGATCTCTACGACTTCCTTGCCGAGGAGGTTCTCTCCGAGGCGCCCGCGGACCTGGCCGACTTCCTCGCGCAGGTCTCGATCCTCGACGAGGTCACGATCCCGGCGGCAACGGTCGTTGTCGGAGGCGACGACGGAGTCGAGGGCCTTCTCAGGAGCAGCGAGAGCCTTGGCCTGCTGCACCGGGCCCCGGGGATGGACCGCTGGAACTTCGCGCCACTCGTCCGTGAGTTCCTGTACGCGCACCTCGAACAGACGCGCGGCAAGCGACGCGTCCGCGAGATGCATGCCGCAGTTGCCAGCTACTTCCGAGGCGAGGACTGGCGCGTTGCCGCTCGTCAATATGTCCTCGCGGGCAGAGGCGACGAAGCGGCCCATCAGGTCGCAGGGGCAATCGACGACGTCCTGGGCGCCGGGGACTACCGGGCTGCGCTTGATCTGCTGAGCGACTCG